>NZ_JBIVUQ010000014.1:0-225720 GCF_044757265.1 Streptomyces sp. NPDC091292
CAGCAGGGCGTCCAGGTTGTTCGTCACACAACGATCTTGGACGCCCTGTCTGCGTTCCCAGACACACCGTCAGCATTCGGAATGACTCGTCTAGGTGATCACCGGCGACCCTGGTCAAGATTGGCTACTCGTGGGTAACATCTCTTCGTATGAGCGCTGATCAGATGTCGATGGGCGAGATGCTCGCCGCCACGGTGCCGATGGTCCGCACCCTGCACCTCGAATTCCTGGAGACCACCGCCGAGCGGGCCGTCGTCTCCCTGCCCGACCAGGGCGACTACCACAACCACGTCGGAGGGCCGCACGCCGGAGCGATGTTCACGCTCGGCGAGTCCGCCAGCGGGGCGATCGTGCTGGCCGCCTTCGGTGAGCAGCTTTCGCGGGCCGTTCCGCTCGCCGTCAGCGCCGAGATCGCGTACAAGAAGCTCGCCATGGGGCCCGTGACCGCGACGGCGACGCTCGGGCGCCCCGTCGCCGACGTCGTCGCCGAACTGGACGCCGGGCAGCGGCCCGAGTTCCCGGTGAGCATCGCCATCCGGCGCGGTGACGGCGCCGTGACCGGCGAGATGACGGTCGTCTGGACCCTCCGGCCGAACGGCTGACCTCGGCTGACCTCGCTCCTTCGGGGTGCCGGTCCGCGCCCGGCAGGGGCGGTGCAGGTCCGGGATGCCGGGCGTCGCGGACCCGGTAGGCTGCCCGCGGCGCGCCGAGGTGGATCACCGGTCCGTCACCACCTCACACACCCTCACCCGAGGAGCGGGCGTTGCACGTCCAGGACTGGCTTGAGACCGTACCGGCGGTCAGCGTCTACGCCCTGGTGGGCGTGATCATCGGTCTGGAGAGCCTGGGCATTCCGCTGCCGGGCGAGATCGTCCTCGTCTCCGCCGCGCTCCTCTCGTCGCAGCACGCGGGCATCGACCCGTTCGTGCTCGGCGCCTGCGCCAGCGCGGGCGCCATCATCGGTGACTCGATCGGGTACGCCATCGGACGCAAGGGCGGCCGTCCGCTGCTCGCCCGGCTGGGCCGCAAGTTCCCCAAGCACTTCAGCGAGGGCCACATCCGCAGCGCGGAACGCTCCTTCGAGAAGTGGGGCATGTGGGCTGTGTTCTTCGGCCGCTTCGTCGCCCTGCTACGCATCTTCGCGGGCCCCCTCGCGGGCGTCCTGCGCATGCCGTACTGGAAGTTCCTCGTCGCCAACGTCCTCGGCGGCATCGTGTGGGCGGGCGGCACCACGGCGGTCATCTACTACGTCGGCATCGTCGCCGAGTCCTGGCTCAAGCGGTTCTCCTGGCTCGGGCTCGTCCTCGCGGTGCTGTTCGGCATCGGGTCGATGCTCGTGCTCAAGCGCAGGGCCAAGGCGGCGGAGGCCGAGATCGCGGCGGAAGGCGCGGGGGTCGCGCCGCAGGCCGCGGTACCGGCCGCCGACTGAACGTTTCCGGGCGAAGCCCGCTCGCCGTCTACGCGTGATCCTCGCGCGCGTGGCCGTCCCGACCGCCCTGGCCGCACTCCTCGCGCGCGTGCTCTTCGTGCACCTCCCGGTGCGCCCGTGCGAGGCCCACGTACAGGGTTCCGTTCAGCGTGACGCCTTCCCGCTCCTCGTCCGTGAGTGGGCGCTTCACCTTGGCGGGCACGCCCGCGACCAGCGATCCCGGCGGTACGCGCATGCCCTGCGGTACGAGCGCCTGGGCGGCCACGAGCGAACCGGCGCCGATGACGGCCCCGTTGAGGACGGTGGCGCCCATGCCGACCAGGACGTCGTCCTCCAGGGTGCAGCCGTGCAGCACGGCGTTGTGGCCGACGGTGACGCGCTCGCCGACCGTGAGGGGGAAGCCGGGGTCGACATGGAGCGTGCAGTTGTCCTGGACGTTGCTGTCGGCCCCGAGGACGATCGGTCCGCCGTCCGCGCGGAGCACGGCGCCGTACCAGACGCTCGCGCCCGCGTGCACGGTCACCTCGCCGATGACGACGGCGGTCGGCGCGACGAACGCGTCCTTGTCCACCTCGGGGCTCTTGCCGCCGATTCCCGTGATCAGCGCCCGCTCGGCCATGGCCGTCTCCTCGTCGTCGCCCGCGCCTGCTCGCGCCGGCGCTCACCGGCACCGTAGGCGACGGGTGGCGCGGGCCGTGCACCGGGTGGGGTGAAGATCACAGCGGTCCGCACACCGCCCCGACGTGCCCCTGAGTACCGTGAGTGGGTGCCCACAAACAAGAACACGTTCTCATTCGTCTCCGGCCGGCCGCGCCGCGCCGTCCGGCACGCAGTGCAGTACGCCGTCCAGACGGGCTGGGCGTGGGCACAGCGGGCGGGCGCCGTCACGGCGGACCATCCGGGGCGGCTGAGATTCGGCGCGATCGGTAGGGGCACCCGCCTCGCCTTCCCACAGGGCACCGTCTTCGGTGAGCCCTGGATCCATCTCGGCGCTCACTGCGTCGTCGGCGAACAGGTCACCCTCACCGCCGGGTTGATGCCCGACCTCGACCTCGGCCCCGATCCGATCCTGCGCATCGGCGACGGTGTGGTCCTCGGCCGGGGCAGCCATGTCATCGCCGACACCACGGTGACGATCGGCGCCGACTGCTACTTCGGGCCGTACGTCTATGTGACGTCGACGAACCACTCGTACGACGACCCGCACCAGCCCATCGGCAAACAGTGGCCGCGTATGGAGCCCGTGGTCATCGGTCCCGGCTGCTGGATCGGCACCAGGGCGGTCATCCTGCCGGGTGCGCGTGTCGGCCGGAACGTGGTCGTCGCGGCGGGCGCGGTCGTACGGGGTGCCGTGCCCGATCACGCCGTGGTGGCCGGTGCCCCCGCGCGCGTGGTGCGGCGCTGGGACCCGGAGGCGGGCTGGCAGCCGCCGCTGCGGACACCGGCGCCCGTGCCGATCCCGGAGGGGATCACGCCGGAGCAACTGCTGGCGCTGGCCGATCTGGAGGCGGACGCGTCCGAGGCGTAGGGGGTGAGGGTCATGGGGGGTGGTCCGGTGGGTCGGCGTGGCTATCCGGACGCGAGCAGCACCGTCCCGATCAGGGCGAGGCCGGCACCCGCCGCCTGTATGCCCCTCAGCCGTTCGCTGAGCACCCCGCGCGCGGCGAGTGCCGTGACGACCGGATAGAGCGAGGCGAGAACCGCCGCGACGGTGACCGGGCCGCGCTGGGCGGCGATGGCGTACGTGCCGTTCGCGGCGACGTCCGCGAGGCCCACGAAGGCCAGCGCGGGCAGCGCGGACCGTACGACGGCCATACCGCCCTCCTCGGGGAGCGCCGGGGCGCCGCCGCGCACCGACAGGTACAGCGCGGTACCGCCCGCGACGACATTGGTCACGCGCTGCACGAACAGGGCCAGGAACAGTCCGGTGAGCGTGGTCGACGCCTCGGAGATCAGGGTCATCACCGCGCCGAAGCCGAACGCCGCGACCAGCGTCAGCAGCACGGCCCGGCGCTGTACCGGTGCCCCGCGCCACTGCGGCCCGGCCGCGAGCACCACGCCCGTGACGGCGACAAGGATGCCCGCGATCTGGAGCAGCCCGGGGCGCTCGCCGAGCGCCAGGCCGGCGCCGACCGGGACGGCGACCCCCACCGAACCCAGCGGCGACACGACCCCCATCGGGCCCAGGGCGAGAGCCTTGTAGAAGGCGAGGATGGCGACCGGCCCGACCAGACCGGCGGCGACCGCGAACCACAGCCGGGCGTCCGCCTCGCTCCAGGCGCCGGTCGCGGCCACGATCACGCCGAGCACCACGACCGCGATCACCTGCGAGACCACGACCACCGTGAGCGCCGGAATCCGTCGTGCCAGCAGCCCGCCGCCGAAGTCGGCCAGGCCGAACAACAGGCTGGTGGCAAGGGCGAAGAGTGCTGTCACGGACGACCTCGCAGTACAGTGCGATGAACCTTCGGTGCACCACACCGTAGTTCAGTGTATTGAACTCTGTCATCCAAAATAATGGACGGAATGTGTCGGACCTCGACCAGCTCACCCAGTCCCTCGCGCGCAACCTGAAGCGCTGGCGCGGCGAACGCGGCTTCACCCTGGACACCCTGGCCACGCGCGCGGGAGTCAGCCGGGGCATGATCATCCAGATCGAGCAGGCCCGCACGAACCCGAGCGTCGGTACGACCGTGAAGCTGGCCGACGCGCTCGGCGTCTCCATCGCCACCCTCCTCGACCAGGAGCAGGGTCCCCAGGTCCGTCTGGTGCCCGAGGAACAGGCCGTGCGGCTGTGGTCCACCGAAGCGGGAAGCCACAGCACGCTGCTCGTGGGCACCGAGAAGCGCGGCCCGCTGGAGCTGTGGAGCTGGCGCCTGATGCCCGGCGACGGCAGCACGTCCGACCCGCATCCCACCGGCACGATCGAGTTGCTGCACGTCACCGCGGGCGTCCTCACGCTCGTCGTCGACGGGGAGCCGCATCCCGTACCGGCCGGTGCGTCGGCCACCTTCGAGGCGCATGTGCCGCACGCCTACCGCAACGACGGCACCGAGCCCGTGGAGATGACCTTGGCGGTGTCCGTGCCACCCGTCGTGTGAGACGCACGGTCATCGCGCGCGGGGCGGCTGTTAGCGTGCCGCCATGCGCGCACCCATCGGACACTTCGACGACGCCCGGCCCGCCCCCGACTGCCTCGACATCCTTGTCGCACCCGTCGCCGACGCGGTGCGCGCGTGGCAGGGCAGTGTGCCGGCCGAGCAGCTGATCCACGTCGACACCGAGCCCGAGTGGGCCGACACCGCGACCTTCGTGGAGCACTACGGGCCCGAGCTGCTGGCGACCTCGGCGAACTGTGTCGTCGTCGCGGGCAAGCGCGGCGGCGAGACGACCCTGGCCGCGTGCGTCGTCCTGTCGGCCGCGCGCGTGGACGTCAACGGGACGGTCCGGCGCCGACTCGGCGCCCGCAAGGCGTCGTTCGCCCCCATGGACACCGCCACCGGGGCGACCGGCATGGAGTACGGCGGGATCACCCCGATCGGGCTGCCCGCCGACTGGCCCCTGCTGGTCGACTCGGCGGTGGTCGACCTCCCGTACGTCCTGGTGGGCAGCGGCAGGCGCCGGGGCAAGCTCATCCTGCCCGGCAAGGCCCTGGCCGAGCTGCCGGGCGCGGTCGTGGTCGAGGGGCTGGGCCAGGGCTGACGGCGGCCGGGTCGCCGATCGCCAAGGGAGTGGGCCGGTCGGGCCGGCGGCTCAGTCGAGCTGCGGTATCTCGATCGCGGGGCAACGGTCCATCACCATGTCGAGGCCCGCTTCGCGCGTGCGCGCGTACGCGGCCTCGTCCACCACACCCAGCTGGAACCACACCGCCTTCGCGCCCTTGGCCACGGCCTCGTCGGCGACGCCACCCGCCAGGTCCGTGTTCACGAACACGTCGACCACGTCCACGTCGAAGGGGATGTCGGCCAGCGACGCATAGCCCTTCTCGCCGTGCACCGTCTCCGCCTTCGGGTGCACCGGTACGACGCGCTTTCCGAAGCGCTGGAGCACGGCCGCCACGCCGTACGCCGCGCGCGACTCGTTGTTCGACAGGCCGACCACGGCCCACGTGTCACCGGTCTCGGTGAGGATCTTGCGGACGGTCGCCCTGTCGCCGTACATGGCGTGCCTCCTGGAGTCGCTGCCTTGTCCGTCCAGGCAAACGAGCGGGCACGTCCGGAGATTCCCGGCCCGCCGCGTCCCCTCGCGAGCGCCCAGGCACATGGCAGACGCAGGGCAGCCGCGAGACACGCGCGCGTACCGCCTACGCTGGCCTGATGCAGGACGCGTACCGCACGGTGGCCCGCGAGGGTGTGCACGAGACCGAGATCAACCGCTCACGGTTCCTGTGCGCGCTCGCACCCGCGGCCACCGAGCGGGAGGCCCAGGACTTCATCGCGCGCGTGCGCAAGGAGCACGCGGACGCCACACACAACTGCTTCGCCTACGTCATCGGCGCCGACGCCTCCGTACAGAAGGCGAGCGACGACGGAGAACCGGGCGGCACCGCGGGCGTGCCGATGCTCCAGATGCTGCTGCGCCGCGACATGCGGTACGTCGTCGCCGTCGTCACGCGCTACTACGGCGGCGTCAAACTCGGCGCGGGCGGACTCATCCGGGCCTACGGGGGAGCGGTCGGCGAGGCGCTGGACGCCGTCGGCACGATCACCCGCAGACGCTTCCGCCTGGCCACCGTGACCGTCGACCACCAGCGCGCGGGCAAGCTCCAGAACGAGCTGCGGGCCACCGGGCGCGAGATCCGCGACGTGCGCTACGGCGAGGCGGTCACGCTGGAGATCGGCCTGCCGGACGCGGAGGTCGAAACCTTCCGCGCCTGGCTCGCCGATGTCACCGCGGGGACGGCCGGGTTCGAGGTGGGCGGGGAGGCGTACGGGGCGGGGTGAGGCCGTCGGCGCACGGCGGCATGTACCTCACGACCATTCCGATCGAACCGGACAGTGAGCAACGGCGCCCAAGCCACGGATCAGCCCGTCAGTGCCAGCCAGGTTGTGCGGCTTTGATGCCTGCTTCGAAGCGGCTGGAGGCGCTGAGGCGTTCCATGATGGAGGCGGTGACCGCCGCGTGGGATGCGGCCAGTTGGGCCTGCCGGGCCGCGAGTTCGGCCTCCTGGCGGGCAACGATGTCGGCCAGACCGATGTCGGGGTCGACGGCGAGGAGGCCGCGCCGCCCTATGGGCCCCACGGACGCCGACCGAGGAGACCGTCGCCGAGGTCTGGGAGGCATGCTCCAGGTCGGGCGCGCCGGCATCCACGACAACTTCTTCGCCCTCGGCGGAGATTCGCTCATGGCCATGCGCGCGGTGGTCCGCCTGCGCAAGGCGCTCGGCACCGAACCGCCCATCCGCGTCCTGTTCGACAGCCGGACGCCGGAGGACACCGCGCTCGTCGTCGAGGACCAGATCCTCGCCGAAATCGAGGATCTGACCGAGGAAGAAGCTCAGGCTCTGATCGCCGACCGAACCGATCCGCACCTCATGCGGCCTCCACGGGAGCATCCGACCACCGTCGCCGAGTTCGTCGGCCTGGCCTGCTCCCCTGACCGTCCTGGTCGGCACGCTGACCGAGCGGACCGGACGCGGCACGCGCGCGTTGTCGGCGGGAGCGCAGCGAGTTTTCGCGCCGGGGTATGTGCACGAGGTGGTGAACGACACTCTGGAGCCGGCGGCGAGTCTGCATGTCTACTACGCGGGCCTCACCATGACGCCCCTGCACATCTCCGCCCAGAAAATCGGGTGAGCCGGAATGACCGCACCGTACCGTTATGCTGCCTCGTCCTACAGGCCACGGAGGTCCCGCACCATGAGCAGCAGCACATTGCCGTTTCCCGACCGGATCGAGCTGACAGGGGAAGGGCTCGTCCTGCGCGACTGGACGGAAACAGACCTGGCTACGATGCCGGATCTGTTCGACCATCCCGACATCGCGTACTGGACGCCGATCGTCTCCCCCTTCGACGCGGCAGCCGCTCGCGCACGGCTGGACCGGGACCGGCAGATGCGGGCGGAGGGTACGACGATCCTGCTCGCCATCACCGTTGACGGGCGTGCGCCGCTCGGCGAGGTGATGCTGCGGCGCGCTCCGGAGGGCACGGAGATCGGCTACGCGGTCGGCCCGGCGCACCGAGGCCAGGGGCTGGCCGCGCGGGCGGTGCGGGTGATGGCCGCATACGCCTTCGAGCGGCTGGGCGTGGAACAGGTGATCCTGGAGCTGGAGGCCGAAAACGCCGCCAGCGTCTCCGTGGCCACCAAGGCGGGCTTCAGCCTGCTTGACGACGTGCCTCTGATCGAGGGGGAGGAGAAGGGACGGCCGTATGCCCTGCAGACGTGGGGCCTGCGGCCGGCATCGTGAGGCTGTTCAGGGTGACCGTCCGCCGCTGAAGAGAGGCGTCCGGTCTTGACCGGGGGCGTGTTCGGGAGGGCGACGCCACCTCACCCCGGACGCCGGTGGCACACTGAGGTCCGTGATGGATCAGGCACTGCCTGGTACTAGCGTGGTGAGTGAGGGTGGCGGGGCCCGTGCCGGTTCGGTGCCGGGTCCGGGGGCGGACTGAGGGGATACATGCGGGTCGGAGCGGCACATTGAGGATTCTGCACACCTCCGACTGGCATCTCGGACGGGCGTTCCACCGGGTCGGCCTGCTCGGTGCCCAGACCGAATTCATCGGCCATCTCGTCGCGACCGCCCGCGAGCGCGAGGTGGACGCCGTGGTGGTGTCGGGGGACGTGTACGACCGGGCCGTGCCGCCGCTGTCCGCCGTGGAGCTGTTCGACAACGCCCTGCACCGCCTCGCCGACCTCGGTGTGCCCACGGTCATGATCTCCGGGAACCACGACTCCGCGCGCCGGCTCGGCGTCGGCGCCGGACTCATCGGCCGCGCCGGCATCCATCTGCGGACCGAACCGTCCGCGTGCGCCACCCCGGTCGTCCTGACCGACACCCATGGCGACGTCGCGTTCTACGGCCTGCCGTATCTCGAACCGGCCCTGGTCAAGGACGAGTTCGGGGTCGGCGGAGCGAGCCATGAGGCCGTGCTCGGTGCTGCCATGGACCGGGTCCGCGCCGATCTCGCCACCCGGCCCGACACCACCCGCTCCGTCGTCCTCGCGCACGCGTTCGTGACCGGCGGAGAGGCCAGCGACAGCGAGCGCGACATCACTGTGGGCGGTGTCGCCGCCGTCCCCACGGGAGTCTTCGACGGCGTCGACTATGTGGCCCTGGGCCACCTGCACGGCAGCCAGACCCTCACCCCGCGCGTGCGCTACTCGGGCTCGCCCCTCGCGTACTCCTTCTCGGAGGCCGACCACCGCAAAAGCATGTGGCTGGTCGACATCGGGCCCGGCGGTGAGGTCGAGGCCGAGCGCGTCGAATGCCCCGTACCCCGCGCCCTCGCGCGCGTGCGGGGCCGGATCGACGACCTGATCGCCGACCCGCGGCTGAGCCGGTACGAGGACGCGTGGATCGAGGCGACCCTCACCGACCCCGTCCGCCCGGCCGACCCGATGGCCCGCCTCACCGCACGCTTCCCGCACACCCTCAGTCTCGTCTTCGCGCCGGAACGGCCACCCGAGGACCCGGACATCAGCTACGCGCGTCGGCTCGCCGGGCGCGGCGACCAGCAGATCGCGGAGGACTTCGTGGCCCATGTGCGCGGCGCGGGCCCCGACGCCGACGAGCGCACCGTACTGCGCGGCGCCTTCGACGCCGTCCGGGCCGACGACACCGTCCGCGAGGTGACCCGATGAGGCTGCACCGGCTGCGGCTGTGCGCGTTCGGACCGTTCGGCGGCCGTCAGGAGGTCGACTTCGACGCGCTCTCCGCCGCCGGCCTGTTCCTGCTCCACGGCCCCACCGGCGCCGGCAAGACATCCGTCCTGGACGCCGTGTGCTACGCGCTGTACGGCTCGGTGCCCGGCGCCCGCCACAGCAGCCAGGGCGCGAACCTGCGCAGCGACCACGCGGACCCGGGTACGCGGACCGAGGTCACCCTCGACTTCACGGTCGCGGGGCGCCGGCTCGAACTGACCCGGCAGCCCCCGTGGGACCGCCCCAAGAAGCGCGGCACCGGCACCACGACGGACAAGGCACAGAGCCACCTCCGCGAGTACGCCCCGGCGCCCGGCGCCTGGAAGGACCTCAGCCGGTCGCACCAGGAGATCGGCGAGGAGATCACCCAGCTCCTCGGCATGAGCAAGGACCAGTTCTGCCAGGTCGTCCTGTTGCCGCAGGGCGACTTCGCACGCTTCCTGCGCGCCGACGCCGAAGCCCGCGGCAAGCTCCTCGGCCGCCTGTTCGACACCCGGCGCTTCGCCGCCGTCGAACAGCACCTCGCCGAACAGCGCCGCCGAGGCGAGGCCACCGTCCGCGAAGGCGATGCCGACCTGCTCGCCGACGCCCACCGCATGCAGCAGGCCGCCGGGGACGCGGCCGAGATTCCGCCGCCCGACGCGGCACCCGGCGACCCCGGCCTCGCGGACGCCGTACTGACCTGGGCAGCCGTCGCCCGCGCGGGCGCACGCGAACGGCTCACCATCGCCCACAGCGCCCTGCGCACCGCCGAATCCGCCCAGGCCGCGGCCCACACCGACCTGGCCGGCGTACGCGAACTGCACCGGCTGCAGACCCGGTTCGCGCAGGCACGGGAGCGCGCCGCCCGGCTCCAGGAGCGCGCCGACGACCACCGCGCGGACGAGCGGCGCATGGAGCGGGCACGCAAGGCGGAGACCGTCGCACCGGCCCTCGCCCTGCGCGAAAGCGCCGCGGCACAGCACCGCCGCGCCGCCGGCGACGAGGCACGCGCGCGTGCCCTTCTGCCCGACCGTTTCACGGACGCGGGCGCCACCGGACTCGCCGCCGCCGCCCGCAGGGCCGCGGAGGAACTGGGCGGCCTCGCCTCGGCGCGCCGCGCGGAACACCGCCTCGCCGAACTCGCCGCCGAGCGCGCCGCGTCCGAGCGCGAGGAGCGCGCCGACGACGACCTGACCCAGGACACCACCGCCTGGCTCGACACCTGGGAATCCACCCGGACCGCCCTCCGGCGGACCGTCGAGTCCGCGCAGGAGGCCGCGGCCCGCGCCGAACACCTCGCCGGCCAACTCGACCCGGCGCAGACCCGGCTCGACGCGGCCCTGCGGCGCGACCGGCTCACCGAGGACGTCGCCCGCGCGCAGGACGACCGCCAGGACGCCCGCGAGCGCGCGGCCACGGCACACGAACACTGGCTCGCCCTCAAGGAACAGCGCCTCCAAGGCATCGCCGCCGAACTCGCCGCCGCCCTCACCGACGGCGACCCCTGCGCCGTCTGCGGCTCCACGGAACACCCCCGGCCCGCCCGCAAGGCCCCCGGACACGTGGACCGGACCGCCGAGGAGGCCGCACTCGCCGCACACCGCCGCGCCGACCAACAGCGCACCGACGCGGAACAGCGGCTCGGCACCGTACGCGAAGCCCTGGCCGCCGCCACCGCGGCGGCCACCGGCGAACCCACGGACCGACTCGCCGAAGCCGTCGAGGAGTTGCGGAGCGCACACGCCGACGCGCGCACCCGCGCGTCCGGCCTCCACGCGGCCCGTGAAGCCCTCGACCAGGCCGAGCGGGAACACGACCGCAGGGTCGGCGCCCAGCAGGAAGCCGCACACCGCGCGACGGCTCGCGCCTCGCTGCGGGAAGCGCTTCAGCGCGAACAGACCGCCCTAGAAGCGGAACTCACCCAGGCGCGGTCCTCCGCGACCAGCGTCGCCGCCCGGGCGCGGGAGCTGGAGCGGCGCGCCGAACTCCTCACGGCGGCGGCCGACAGCGCGCGCGTCGCCGAGGACACCGCACACCTCCTCAAGGACGCCGACGCGCGCCTCGCCGACGCGGCCTTCCGCGCCCGGTTCGACACCCCGGAGGCAGCCGCCGCCGCACTCCTCGACGACGCCGCGCACCGTGCGCTCCAGCACCGCATCGACGCCTGGCAGCACGAAGAGGCCACCGTCCGTGCGGCACTCGCCGAGAGCGACACGGCCGACGCCGCCGCGCGCCCGCCCGCCGATGTGCGTGCCGCCGAATCCGCCGCCGACACGGCCGACCGGCATCTGCGCGCCGCCGCGTCCGCGCGCGATGCCGCCGCCCGCCGCTGCACCGAACTCGACCGTCTCTCCCACCGTGCCGCCACCGGAGCCCGCCGCCTGGCACCCGTGCGCGCCGCACACGACCGCGTCGCCGGGCTCGCGGCCCTGGCGGCGGGCACCTCCGCGGACAACGAGCGCAAGATGCGCCTGGAGTCGTACGTCCTCGCGGCCCGCCTCGAACAGGTCGCCGCGGCGGCCACGGCACGGCTGTCCCGGATGTCGCAGGGCCGCTACACGCTGGTGCACTCCGACGACCGTGCGGGGCGCGGGCGTTCGGGCCTGGGGCTGCATGTCGTGGACGCCTGGACGGGCCGCGAACGCGACACGGCGACGCTGTCCGGCGGCGAGACCTTCTTCGCGTCCCTCGCCCTCGCGCTGGGCCTCGCCGATGTGGTGACCGACGAGGCCGGGGGAGTCCGCCTCGACACCCTCTTCATCGACGAGGGCTTCGGCAGCCTGGACGACCAGACGCTGGACGAGGTCCTGGACGTACTGGACTCCCTGCGCGAACGGGACCGGAGCGTCGGCATCGTCAGCCATGTGCCGGATCTGCGGCGCCGTGTCCACGCGCAGTTGGAGGTGGTGAAGGGGCGGGACGGCTCGGCGGTCCGGCAGCGGGGGGTGGGTGGTTGAGCCCGCCGGGTCAGCGTCCGACCGGGCGGCGTGGCAGCGGAGACGAGTACACGACGTTCGTGGTCACCGATCCCAGCGTGCCGATCCGGCCCGACACCTCTTCCAGATGACGCATCGAACGCGCCGCGACCTTGATCACGAAGCAGTCGTCGCCGGTGACGTGGTGCGCCTCCAGGATCTCCGGCGTCACGTCGACCAGATCGTGGAAGGGCTTGTAGTTGCCGGTCGGATAGCGGAGCCGGACGAAGGCCAGGATCGGCAGACCGAGGCGCTCCGGGTCGACCACCGCCGCGTACCCCTGGATGACGCCCGCCTCCTCAAGCCGCCGCACCCGCTCCGTCACCGCGCTCGGCGACATGGAGACGGCCCGTGCGAGGTCCGCGTAACTGGCCCTGCCCTCGCGTTGCAGGACCTCAAGGATGCGCCAGTCCGTGGCGTCCGGGGAATAGCCGGTCATGCCCGACAGATACCAGGGAAATCGTCGGTCGATCAAGAATGTGGCCGTGGATCACCCCTTCAGGGGAGCGGTTGGGGTCCGTAGATTTCTGGTCGACGAGACCTCTGGTCAGCGAGACCAGAACCGTCGAGACCAGAACCGTCGAGACCAGGACCGATGAGACCACGACGAGACCAGGGAGCCCCGCCCGTGTCCGCATCCACGTCCGCAGCCACCTCCGCTGCCACGCCCGTGACCCGGGGCGCGATCGCCGCCCACCCCGTCCTCGGGATCCCGCCCGCCCCTCCGGCGCAGGCCGTCGCGTACTTCGGCGCGAGCCTCGCCTTCCACGCCGACGTGTCCGACGTCGCCTCGGCGCTCGCGGACGGCCGTGACCCCGGATTCGTGGTGCTCGACAGCCGCTCCACCGAGTCCTGGGACCAGGGCCATGTCCCCGGCGCGATCCACCTGCCGACGGCGCTCGTCCCGGCGCAGGCCGAACAACTGCTCGACCGGTCCGTACCCGTGGTCACGTACTGCTGGGGCCCCGGCTGCAACGGCGCCACCCGCGCGGCACTCGCCCTCGCCCAACTCGGCTTCCAGGTCAAGGAGATGCTCGGCGGGTTCGAGTACTGGGTGCGTGAGGGCTTCGCGTACGAGACCTGGGAGGGGCGCCGGGAACCGGTCGCCGATCCGCTGACGGCGCCGGTCGGCGCGGCGGCCTGCGGCTGCTGACTCTCCCGCCCGGACCCTCCGCCCGCCCGTAATTCGCGTGCACCCGGCCCCCGTACCGCCGATGATGATCTGTCATGCCACGACTCACCTCACCCACCCCCGCGCAACTCCGCCGCGACCCCTTGCCGCTGCGCGGCCGGACCGCGCTCGTCACCGGTGCCAGTCGGCGGGGCGGAATCGGTTACGCGGTGGCGCGCCGCCTCGCCGCGTACGGCGCCGGGGTGTACGTACACCACCATGTGCCGCACGATGCCGCGATGCCCTGGGGCGCCGACCGCGTCGAAGAGGTCGTCGCGGGCGTGCGCGAGGCGCGCGCCGACCCGGACGCGCCGGTCTTCGACGGGCCCGGCGATCTGTCGGACCCCGCCGCACCGGCCCGGCTCGTCGAGGCCGCCGGCTCCGCCTTCGGACGGCCCGTCGACATCCTCGTCGCCAACCACGCGCTGAGCGGCCACGACGGCACCCTCGACTCGATCGACGCGGCCATGCTGGACGCCCACTGGGCCGTCGACACCAGGTCGGTGATCCTGCTCGTGCAGGCGTACGCGCGGCAGCGGGCGAGTCTGCCGGCGCGTGCACCGGGTGGGCGCGTGGTGATGATGACCTCCGGGCAGGACATCGCGGGCGGCATGCCGGGCGAGATCGCGTACGGGCTCCAGAAGGGCGCGCTCGCCTCCACGACCCGCTCCCTCGCGACCGCCCTCGCCGAGCGGGCCGTGACCGTGAACACCGTCAACCCCGGCCCGGTGGACACCGATTACATGACGGGCGACGACTACGACACCATCGCCGCGTGTTTCCCGGCGGGCCGCTGGGGCATGCCCGACGATCCGGCGCGGCTGATCGCGTGGCTCGCCACGGACGAGGCCGAGTGGGTCACCGGCCAGGTCATCGACTCGGAGGGCGGGTTCCGGCGCTGAGGCCGGGAGGCTCCGGTGCTCCTGTACCCGGAGGCTCGGGCAGCGGGGCCGACCGCGCGGCCGGCCCCGCACCGCTCACCGGAACTACAGCTTCGACAACTCGTCCACGAGGTCGTCCAGGCCCAGTGACCCCTGCGACAGCGCCGCCATGTGCCACGCCTTCGCGTCGAACGCGTCCCCGTGCCGCTCCCGCGCCTTCTCGCGGCCGAGCAGCCACGCGCGCTCACCGAGCTTGTAGCCGATGGCCTGCCCGGGAATGGAGAGGTAGCGGGTCAGCTCGCTCTCCACGAAGTCCGCCGGGCGGCTGCTGTGCGCGCCGAAGAACTCCTGCGCCAGCTTCGGAGTCCAGCGCTCACCGGGGTGGAACGGCGAATCCGCCGGAATCTCCAGCTCCAGATGCATACCGATGTCCACGATGACGCGGGCGGCCCGCATCATCTGCGCGTCCAGATAGCCGAGCCGCTGCTCCGCGTCGGTGAGGAAGCCGAGTTCGTCCATGAGCCGCTCGGCGTACAGCGCCCAGCCCTCACAGTTGGCGCTCACGCCACCGATGCTCGCCTGGTAGCGCGACAGGTCGTCGGCGACGTGCGCCCACTGGGCGAGCTGGAGGTGATGGCCCGGCACACCCTCGTGGTACCAGGTCGACACGAGGTCGTACACCGGGAAACGGGTCTGGCCCATGGTCGGCAGCCAGGTCCGGCCGGGCCGCGAGAAGTCCTCCGACGGAGGCGTGTAGTACGGGGCCGCCGCGCCGCCGGGAGGCGCGATACGGGACTCGACCTGGCGGACGCGCGCGGCGAGGTCGAAGTGGGTGCCGTCCAGCGCCTCGATCGCCTCGTCCATCAGGCCCTGGAGCCAGACGCGTACCTCGTCGACGCCGTCGATGTGCCGCCCGTGCTCGTCCAGGTGTGCGAGCGCCACCCAAGGGGTCGCGGCACCCGGCAGGATCTTCTCCGCCTCGGTCTTCATCTCGGCGAGCAGCCGGTGGTACTCGGCCCAGCCGTACGCGTACGCCTCGTCCAGATCGAGGTCCGTGCCGTTGAAGTAGCGGGACCAGCGGGCGTAGCGCTCGCGGCCGACGGTGTTGGGGGCACCCTCGATCGTCGGCGCGTACACGTCCCGCATCCAGTCGCGCAGCGCGGCGAACGCGCCGGTCGCCGCCTGCGCCGCCGCGTCCAGTTCGGCCCGCAGCGATGCGGGGCCGGCCGCCGCGAACTGCTCGAACCAGGCGCGGCCCTCTTCGTCCGGCGCCGTCCACTCGGTCAGCTGTTCCACGAAGGTGGCCGTCGGGCGCGGGCCCGCGTACAGCTTGCGCTCCAGGCCGATGCCCAGCGACTCCCGGTACCCGTCAAGGGCTGCCGGAACGGCACGCATCCGCTCCGCGATCGCCGCCCAGTCCTCGTCCGTTTCGGTCGGCGTCACGGTGAACACCTCGCGCACGGAGTGTGCGGGCCAGTGCATGTTGCCGACGGCGCGCAGGGACTCGTCCGCCTCGTGCACGGCGAGTTCCGCCGTGAGCCGCTCGCGCAGCAGTCGACCGCAGCGGCGCTCGATGTCCTGGTCCGCGCCCGGCTGCCGCTCGGCCTCGTCCAACCGGGCGAGAGTGCGCCTCGCCAGCTCGGCAATCGCTTCCTGGCCTGTGGGGGAGTAGTCGGGCAGTCTGCTGGAACTGTCCTTGACGCCGAGGTACGTGCCGGTGATCGGGTCGAGGGCGATGAGGTCGTCGACATACGCGTCGGCGACCTCGCGGGGCAGCGGGGGATTGGTGACTGACATGCGCACATCCTCATACGGCGGACGGTCCCGCGTCACGAGGATTCAGCTGTCGGCGTCGCGCCGGGTGGCATCAGGGGGCCGCACTCCCACTGCTGGAAGATGAGCCGCGTCTCGACCCGGGCGACCTCCCGCCGCGCCGTGAACTCGTCCAGGACGAGCCGCTGGAGATCGGCCGCGTCGGACACCGCGACATGCACGAGGTAGTCGTCGGGACCGGTGAGATGGAAGACGGTGCGCGCTTCGGGCAGGGCCCTGATCCGCTCGACGAACGGTCCCACCAACTCCCGGCGGTGCGGTCGCACCTGGACCGTGAGCAGCGCCTGGAGCCCCCGCCCGAGCTTCGCCGGATCGACCTGGAGCCGATGGCCGAGGATCACTCCGCTGCGCCGCAGCCGTGTGACGCGGTCGAGGCAGGTGGACGGCGCGACACCGACCTGGGTCGCCAGATCGCGGTAGGTGGTCCGGGCGTCGTTCTGGAGAACGCGCAGTATGTGCAGATCCACCGGATCCAGTACGACGGAATCGGCCATCGGCCGAACGTAACACGGCATGCGCCGCCTTCCACCCGGCCAGTGTTCAGGCTCTGGGCATGGACACCGACACGGGCACGGACACCGACACGGACACTGAGGCGGACATGAGCGTGGGGATGGGTACGGGGATGGGTTCGGGTGCCGGCGCGCGTCCGGGCCGTGGTCCTGCCGCCGGTGGCCCTCGGGCCCTGGCCACCGAGGCGGTGCACGCCGGGCGGGACGACCTGCCGGCGCTCGGCCTGCACGCCCCGCCCCTCGACCTGTCCACCACCTACCCGTCCTACGACAGCCGGGGCGAGGCCGCCCGGATCGACGCCTTCGCCGCTCACGGCGCGGAACCGGAAGGTCCGCCGGTCTACGCCCGGCTCGGCAACCCCACCGTCGCCCGTTTCGAAACGGCCCTCGCCCGGCTCGAAGGCACCGAGAGCGCCGTCGCCTTCGCCAGCGGCATGGCCGCCCTCACGGCCGTCCTCCTGGTACGGAACGCCGCGGGCCTGCGCCATGTCGTCGCCGTCCGGCCGCTGTACGGGTGCAGTGACCACCTCCTCGGGGCCGGGCTCCTCGGCACGGAGGTGACCTGGGTCGATCCCGCCGGTATCGCGGACGCCATCCGGCCCGACACCGGTCTCGTCGTGGTCGAGTCGCCCGCCAATCCGACCCTCGCGGAACTCGATCTGCCCGCCATCGCCCACAGTTGCGGCGCGGTGCCGCTGCTCGCCGACAACACCTTCGCCACCCCCGTCCTCCAACGGCCCGCCGAGAGCGGCGCGCGACTCGTCCTGCACAGCGCGACCAAGTACCTCGGCGGACACGGCGACGTACTCGGCGGGATCGTCGCCTGCGACGAGGAGTTCGCCCGCGCGCTGCGCCAAGTTCGCTTCGCGACGGGCGGCGTGCTGCATCCCCTCGCCGGCTATCTGCTGCTCCGCGGCCTGTCGACCCTTCCGGTACGGGTCCGTGCCGCGTCCGCGACCGCGGCGGAACTCGCCCGGCGACTCGGCGGTGACCCCCGTGTCTCCCGGGTGCGCTATCCCCGACTGGGGGGCGCCATGGTCGCCTTCGAGGTGACCGGGGACCCGCACGAGGTGATCGCCGGGGTGCGGCTGATCACCCCGGCGGTCAGCCTCGGCAGCGTCGACTCCCTGATCCAGCACCCCGCGTCGATCAGCCACCGCATCGTCGACCCCGCCGACCGGCTGGCGTCCGGTGTGTCGGACCGGCTGCTGCGGCTGTCGGTCGGCCTGGAGGACGTGGACGACCTGTGGCGCGACCTGGATCAGGCCCTCGGCGGCCGAGGTCCCCACCAAGAGGTCCGTCTCGGGTCGGGCCAACACGTCCGCCAGCAGGTCCGCCAAGGGGCCCGGCCTTAGGGTGTCTCGTCGCGGTGGTCGGCGCGCTCGGTCTGGCCTGTGCGCGACCGGCCTGTACGCGACGGCCCGGTGCGCGGCGCGGCCACCTGCGGTGCTGTCACGTGCGGTGCCGACACATGCGGCGCCGTGATGTGCGGCAGTTGGTCGTACGGCACCCGCGAGCGCATCGGCGTCGCGTCCAGGCGGGCGGTGATGACGAGGGTGCCCTCCTCGATCTGGTAGTCCAGCGGCAGCCCGAGCCCGCGCATCGCGGCGACCATCCCGGTGTTCGCCGCCTGCGTCACCGCGTACACGCTCTCGCAGCCCGCCTCGACCGCCATCGCCACGAGTCGGCCGAGGAGTTCACCGCCTATGCCCCGGCGCTGCCACTCGTCCTCCACGAGCAGCGCTATTTCGGTCTCGTCGCCGTCCCAGAGCAGATGTCCGAGGGCGACGACGCGGCCGGACGCGGTCTGCGCGACGAGCGTGCGGCCGAACCGGGGGCTGAGCAGATGGTTGAGATAGCGGTCCGCGTCACCCACCGGACCGTGGTACCGCAGCCTCAGGGTGTCCGCCGAGCAGCGGTCGTGCATCGCCTTCGCCGCGTCGAGATCGGCGATGTCGGCCCGGCGCACGGTGACGGCGCTGCCCTCGTGCAGGGTCAGGACCTGCCTTCCACGCGGCATCCGGGGGCCGAGCCGCGCGTCCAGCTCGACGAGGGCACGGGCCCGAGCGAACTCGGTCGGCGTGAACGGCAGATACGGCCGCTCCACCGTGATCACCCCGCCCTCCGGCGCCCGCAGCCGCATCACGGTGTCCTCCAACGCGCCCTCGACCGGGGCACCTTCCGGGCCCGGACGGCCGCCGGCCGGTGGGGCTGCGGGCAGGGAGCGGATGGTGCACCGGCCGAGGAGCTGCCGCAGGGCGAGCGGCAGTTCCGCCGCGTCCAGGGCCGTACGGGTCGCGAGTCCGAGTACGCGGGTCGGGGCGTCCACCAGGTCATGGGCGTCGGCCCGTTCGATCCAGGTGCCGCTGCCGCCGGCCTGCGCCGTCGCCCGGGTGATCTCGGCAGCCGACAGCGGCGCGGGTGCGCGCAGCAGGAACTCGTCGACGGTGCCCTCGGCCAGCGGATGTGTCTGGAGGCTGAGGATGTCCACCCCCCGGCCCGCCATCGCCGCGCACAGCGCCGCGAGCGAGCCCGGCGCGTCCCGCACGGTGGTCCGCATCCGCCACAGCGCGCTCCCGCCCGCGGGCGCGACGGACGGGTCCGCGGCAACGCCGGGCGCCCCATCGGTGCCCAGGTCCGGCGCGGCGGACGGCTCGCCGGGAACGGTTGCCCCGCCGTCAGCGGACAGCCCGCCCGTACGGGACCTCTTGGTGCCGTCGCCTTCCGCCTGCCCGGACCGCCCGGCACCCTCGGTCCGCCCGGACTGCTCGACGGTGGCGAGCGGCCGGGCGCCGGTATCGCCTGTCGGTGGCGCATGGCTGTGGCGCCGTGACCACCAGGTGTGGAAGGCGGCGGTGGCGAGCAGGGTCACCGCCGAGATCACCAGCAGGGCGGGGCCGTCGGGGCCGTGCCCGATCAGATTGGCCACGGCGTCGGCGACCGCGACCGCGGTGAACAGGGCAGCCAGCTCGACGACATCGCGCCGCCAGTGGTGTACGGGGCGTCCGTGCCTCGCACGCGTCACATCAGACATCTCCGGATTCATGCGGCCACTGTTACGGAGCGGTGTTGCGTGATCACGAACCCTGTGTGACTGATGGGTAAAGGCTGCTTCTGTCCCCTTTTTTAACGTTTTCGTGTTCAAGGAATGTCCCCCGTATCTCACTGAAAGCCCCCGTGTGCCCCTCTCGGGGCGCCGCTCAGGTCACCGTGCCGTTCTCCGCCCCGAGCGCCTTGTGCAACCGCCGCGCCTGGGTCACCAGCCGTGACGAACCGCCGCGCTCCGCCACCTCCGCCAGCCGGGGTATCGCGCCCCGCGCGCCCGTCCGCTCGGCGCACTCGGCGGCCACCGCGAGCAGGTCACCGGCGCCCCGGACCCCGGCCGAACGGCCCTCGGCGAACGCTGTCAGCAAGGGCACCAGCGCCTCACGCAGCACGGACCACGTCGTGGCGTACGCCCCCGTGGCCGCCGCCGCACGTCCCGATTCGACCAGCCGTACGGGTTTGACCGCACCGCTCACGACCAGGCGTCCGAGCGCGCCGCCGAGCAGATCCGCGTCGAGCTGCCCCCGCGCGGCGAGGACCAGCAGCGCGTCCACGGCGGCGAGCCGTTCGTCGGACCGCCGGGCGCCCAGACCGTACGCCACCGCGAGGTGCACCGCGTCGCCCGCCTCGCCGTCGGTCTCGGCGAGCAGCGGCAGATACGTGGGGTCGTCGCCGGCGTCCTCGACGGCCGCGTCGGACGTCTCCTTCAGGAGCAGGGCAGCGACGACGTCCCGCCGTCCCGGGACGACGGCGAGCCAGTGCGCCCGCTGGTCGAGCGTCCAGTGGTAGCAGGTCCTCGGCCCGTCCGAGACGATCACCTCGGCACCCAGCTTCGCGAACGCGCGCGGGAGTTGCTTCTCCAAGTCGGTCAGCTCGGTGTCCTCGTCGACCTGGACCAGGATCCGGGTGCCCGCGGGGCGGAGAGCGGACGGGCGGGGCCGCGCGGGGCCGCCGCTCAGCCATCGGGCCAGGCGGTCGCCTTCGGGAGTACCGAGGGCGCTCGCCGCCCCGGCCGCCGCCGGGTCGCGGTGCACCCGGAGCAGCGCCTGCGCGAAGTCCGCCTCACCCGGGCGCACACCCAGTCGTCCGTACTCGGTCAGGCGCGCCACCAGTTCGTCGGGCTCCAGGACGCCGGACTCCCAGGTGGGTGTGGCCAGCAGGAAGGGCATCGGCTCGGTCCGGATCCGGTACGCGGCCTCCCAGAGCCGTGCCTCCCAGGCGCGCGACAGGGCCGTGTGCGCGCACTCCTTGCGCACCACCCCGCGCTGGACGGAGTGGTGCAGAGTGACGGTCCTGATCTCGTCGAACAGGGTCGCCAGGACGACCTCGATGCCACGGGGATCGTCCCGGAAATAATGGTCCGGATCCCTGTGCCCCGACTTGTCGCCGTGCCACCACTGCCGCTCCGACAGGGGACCCAGGGCCTCGATCAGGGCCGCCCGGTCCGCGTATGCCTGCCGGACGAGACCGTCCAGGACCCGTTCGAAGGCAGGCACGCCGCCGCCCGCCTCCAGCAGGGCGCCCGTCTCCTCGGCGACCTCGGCGGCGGACCCCGGGGCTGGCGCTACCCGGCGGCGCTCGGGCGGGGGCGGGAGCAGCTCCGTATAGGGCTCCGCGTCGCCGGGGGCCGGTGTCACACCCAGCGCCTGGGCCGCGCGCGGACGCAGTCCGGGACTCAACTGTTCCACGGCTCCGGCCAGTTCGTCCCGGGCGTCGGGACCGGCCTGGTCCAGATGCCGCTCGGCCAGTTTCAGGGCGCGCTCCTGGAGGTCGGTGTCCTCATGGCCGAACGCGTCGGCCACCGCGGGCAGCAGTACGGTCGCGGCGGCCGGGTCGGCCCTGAGGATCTTTCCGAGCAGGATGAGCTGGGTCCTGACCAGCTTCTTCTCGGTGCGGAACAGCACGCCCCGCGACATCTCCGCCAGGTGACGGTGCGTCAGTTCGCCGTTTTGGGCGAGCGCGCCGAGCACGGACTGCGCGTGGGCCGCGACCACCGACGGCGCGTCGGCGGCCAGCGCCGTCCAGTCCGCCAGGCGCTCGCGCTCCTCCTCAGGGGTCAGGGACAGCGCCTTGAGCAACTTCAGGAACGCCCGGTGGTCGCTGGGTGAGCCACCCCGCAGCAGGCGGGCGACACAGGCCTCGATCATCACCTTCCGGTCCAGGACGCCGTCCCCCGTCAGGCGGACCAGCGCGGCGGTCCAGCTCTGCGCCTCCTCGCCGTACGTCCACTCGATGCGCGAGCCGATGTCCTCCGTTTCGAACAGCGCGGCGACGAGCGGCACCAGATGAGGATCGCCGCGCAGCCGCTCCGACAGCGCGGTACCGCGCTGCCACATACCGCTGGTGTCGTCCATCCAGCCCTGGACGTACGCGTCCGTGGTCGGTGCGTCGCATCCCGCGCGCCGTACCAGCCCCGACATCAGCGCATAGGGCACGGACGAGGAGACCGGACGCTCCGCCAGCTTGTGCGCCAGGTCCCCGAGCCACTGGGGGTCCCGCTCGCCCAGCAACTGCAGCAGCACGCCCGGGGACGCCTGGGACCAGCGCATGTCGGCCGCCGTGATCCAGGTGGCCGCCGCGACGACGCCGCTGTGGCAGGCCGCCCCGGCGGCGTGCAGTACGGGATGCGTCTTGCGGGTCGCCGCCGACCAGGGATCGCCCCGCAGCTCCTTGCGCAGGGACTTCAACCCGGTGACGCACGCGCGGCGTTCGGCGGCGGTCATGCCTTCGAGCAGGTCGACCGTCTCGATCATCCGGCCCGAGCGCACCGAGCGCATGAGGAGTTCCGTACTCATCGGGCGCCTCCGGCGATCTCCGTGCCGTCGACGGCAGACGCGCTGCCCGGACCCGCGGTCGCCGTGGCGGGGCCCGGTGACGGAGCGGCGCCGCGCCGTGCCATGCGGACGGCCAGCGCGTGTTTGCACGGTCCCCGTCCACCGCGGTACTTCGCCCACCACTGGCACGTGCAGGTCAGGCTCCCCGCGTCGTCGCGCACCCGGTGGACGTGCCCGTCGTCGGCGGTCACCGTGCCCAGGGCGCCGTCCAGGGTCACCGCGGCGGCGTCGAGCAGCGCGCGGGCGGACCGCAGCCGTGGATTGTGCCGCTCCACCCGCCCCGCGTCATAGGGCAGTTCCCGGTGGAAGTAGGCGGCCTCCGCCGTGTCGTACCCCACGCGGCCCGAGGTGCCGAGGCGGACCAGCGCGGCCCGCACCCGCTCGGCCGGCAGTCCGGACGACGCGGCGAGGTCGGCGATGTCGATGCGCGGCTCCCAGGCCAGCAGGACCGAGATCAGTTCGGCGTCCTCCGCGGCCTCGTCGGTCGCCAGCGCGTCCAGTACGCCGCCCTCGCCGGAGAAGCCCCGGGACGCCTCCGGCGACAGCGTGAGGGTGAGGCGCATGCCGGGCAGGACGACCTCCCAGGCCGCCGCGGTCGGATCGGCGCCACCGGTGACCGGCGGACCGTACACCCGCAGGGCCGTGGCGTGCCGGAGCACCCGCAGGAGGGCCACCAGGCGCTCCGGTCCCGGCAGGGCGACGGCGCCGGGGACGGGCCGGGTCGTCGGCCGCAGGCCGCGCCCGGCGGGCACCACCCAGGAGGCGCCACGGGACGCCCCGCGCGCGGAACCCCTCGGCAGCGACCGCAGGAACCGCACGGCCTCCCCGGCGGGCAGCTCCGCCCGCAGATCGAAACCGGCCGCGATCACCTGGGCCTCGGCGAAGCCGCGCAGCCACCGGTCCGGGAGCGGAACCTTCTTCTCGACGACCGGGCCGTCCACCGTGGTCACGGCCATCTCGTCCGGCCCGACGCGCAGATGCAGCGGATCGTCCGCGCCGATCCGGGAAAGAGCCTCCCGCAGCGGGTTGTTGACGTCGACATTGGTGGTGCCGTGCCCGATCCGGCCGCCGTCGAGGCCGGCCGCGAGGACGTCGAGGCGGGCATACACGCCGCCGCAGCCCGAGAACGACTCGAAGCGGAGCCGGTCGCCGTTCCCCGTCACGACCGGGTCCAGCGATGCGGCCAACTGCCGCTGGTAGTAACGGGTCGCGGCCACGTCGGCCACCGCGAGCAGCCCCGCCGACGCGATCTGGGGTGAGGTCAGGAACCCCGCGAAGAACCGCGGATGGTCCTTTATCCCCGACGGCGTGGCGCCTCGGGACGTCTCAAGCCCGAGCCGCCCGCCGTCCGGTGCGGATTCCAGCGTCGAGGGTCGGGAGTAGGCCACGGCCTGCAGTGATCGCGTCATGGGAAAACCGTAGACGCGACCACTGACAATCGCCCTGACCTGCGCAAACAGCCCCTGAAACCAAACGGAGTTGACGGTTCCTCAGATGGACGGCCATCAGTGAGGGCCTCAGACCCTCACTGATGGCCTCAGACCCTCACCTACTGCCCCACCCGCCCCGGCTGCAGCACCTTCGTGAAGAGCACCCCTCCCTCTTCCCGCAGCCGCACCGTCAGCTCGCCGCTGGCGCCGTCGATGTCGACCTCGCCGAAGTACTGCGGCGACTCGGCCGGGGAGACGTTGGCGCGGGTCGGGGCCTTCACGAACGGCTGCTCGGGCCCGAAGGTGCCGTCCAGCTTGACCGCGGGGAAGCCGCCGGCGGCGAGCGGACCGGACACGAACTCCCAGAACGGTGCGAAGTCCTTGAACGCGGCCCGCGCCGGGTCGTAGTGCTGCGCCGATGTGTAGTGCACGTCCGCCGTCAGCCAGACCGTGCCGGTGATGCGCCGGTGCTTGATGTGGCGCAGCAGCTCGGCGATCTGGAGTTCGCGGCCCAGCGGCGCGCCCGGGTCGCCCTGGGCGACCGCCTCGAAGTTGACGGCGCCGTCCGCGACGACCAGGCCCAGCGGCATGTCGGACGCGATCACCTTCCAGGTGGCCCGGGACCGGGACAGCTCCCGCTTGAGCCAGGCCAGTTGCTCGGCGCCGAGGATGCCGTTCGTGTCGTCGGGCTGCCGGTTCGGCGAGTTGGCGTTGCGGTGGGTGCGCATGTCCAGGACGAACACGTCGAGCAGCGGACCGTGCCGCAGCACCCGGTACACGCGGCCCTTGGCGTCGCCGGTGGGCAGCGTCGAGATCGGGAAGTACTCGCCGAACGCGCGCAGGGAGCGCGCCGCGAGAAGGTCGGCGTCCTTCACCGTGTACCGGTCGTCGTCCAGGATCTGACCCGGGTACCAGTTGTTGTGCACCTCGTGGTCGTCCCACTGGATGACCGTCGGCACCTGCGCGTTGAAGCGCCGTACGTTCTCGTCGAGGAGGTTGTAGCGGAACGCGCCGCGGAACTCCGCGAGGCTCTCGGCGACCTTCGACTTCTCCTCGGTGGTGACGTTCCGCCAGATCCGGCCGTCGGGCAGGGTCACCGTCGGCAGGATCGGGTTGTCCGCGTAGATGGTGTCGCCGCTGCACAGGAAGAAGTCCGGGTCGAGGCGGCGCATCTCCTCGTACACGCGGTAGCCGCCCAGGTCCGGGTTGATGCCCCAGCCCTGGCCCGCGATGTCGCCCGACCACAGGAAGCGCACACCGCCGCGCCGGTGCGTGGACGCCGTGCGGAACGTGCCGGGCACCGGCTCGCCCGTGCGGCGCGGGTCGTCGGGGTCGGCGAGCAGCACCCGGTAGTGGATCTGTTCGCCCGACGGCAGCCCGCGCAGCCGGGTCGTACCGGTGAAGTCCGTGCCGGGACCCAGGAGGGGACCGTGCCATCGGGTGGTACGGCGGAACGACTCGGTGGCCGAGGTCTCGACGATCATCCGCGCGGGACGGTCGGAGCGCACCCACACGAGACCCGAGTCCGTGGTCACATCACCGGTCTGGACTCCCCAGCCCGCTTTGGGGCGTCCCGAGAGGGCGAGCGCGGGGGCGGTGACGGTCGCGGGCAGGGCGAGGGCCGCCGACGCGGCCAGGGAACCGCGCAGCACGCTGCGGCGGCCGGGGAGCGGGCTGGGCGGGCGAGGGGACATGGGTACGCCTCCAGTGACGGGTCCGGCCGGCGTGCGGTGCCACACCTGGCGCTGTCACACACCTACTGGTGCGCCGCAGCGCTCACGCGAACCCCAAGTGAACAACTCGCCGTGCCCGTCGGGGAACACGGCACGCGCGCGGGATCACCCACGGGTCACCTCTCCCGGGCAGCCGCGACCAGCAGCCGTACGCCCTCCTGGATCCGCGCGGGCGTCAGATGGGCGTACCCGACGACCAGCGGGACCGATCCGTCGTCCGGTGTCCGCGTCCCGTAGGCCGTCAGCGGCCGGACCGCCACACCGGCCGCGTCCGCGCGCGCGAGGAGCCGTTCCTGCGGCCCGTACCGTGCGGGCAGCCGGACGATGACGTGCAGACCCGCCGCGATCCCGGTCACCTCGGAGCCGGGGAAACCGTCGCGCAGGGCGGCCACCAGGGTGTCGCGGCGCTCCCGGTAAGCGGTGCGGCAGCGCCGCAACTGACGGTCGTAGTCACCGCGCTCCACGAAGTGGGCCAGCGTCTCCTGCTCCAGCGCCGGGTTGCCCAGGTCCATGGTGCGTTTGCGCTCGACGACCTCCTCCGTGAGCCGCGCCGGCACCACCAGCCAGCCCAGCCGCAGCCCGGGTGCCAGGGACTTGCTGACGGACCCCGTGTAGGCGACGTGTTCCGGGTCGAGTCCCTGGAGGGCGCCGACGGGTGAGCGGTCGTAGCGGAAGTCGCCGTCGTAGTCGTCCTCGACGACCAGCCCGTCCACCGACCGTGCCCAGTCGAGGAGTTCGGTACGGCGTCGGGCGGAGTACGCGATGCCCGACGGGAACTGGTGGGCGGGCGTCGTCACCAGGGACCGCACCCCGGACGCCCGCAGTGGCTCCAGGGCGAGTCCTTCGGCGTCCAGCGGCAGTGGCAGGGAGCGGACCCCGGCGGACGCGAACAGCGCGTCGTGTTCCGGACTTCCCGGGTCCTCCACACCGACGGTGTGCTCCCCGCGCGCGTGCAGCACGAATCCCAGCAGGGTCACCCCCTGGGCCACGCCCGAGCACACGACGAGGCGTTCCGGATCGGCGACCACCCCGCGCCTGCGCGTCAGCAGGTCCGCGAGCGCGGTACGCAGCCGGGGGAGTCCGCGCGGATCGGGGTAGCCCAGGGCCCGGTGCGGCAGCCCCGCCAGGACCTCGCGGTAGGCCGACGCCCATCCCGCGCGCGGGAACAGCGACAGATCGGGTGTGCCGGGCACGAAGTCGACGGTCGCACCGGGCGGTCGCGGAGCGCCGTCACGCGCGCGTGGGTGGGCCGCGCGCGCCGCGCCGCCGACCCAGGTGCCCGCTCCGCGGTCGCTGCGGAGATAGCCCTCCGCCGTCAACTGCTCGTACGCCTCCGTGACCAGACCCCGCGACACCGCCAGATCGGCGGCCAGATCACGGCTGGACGGCAGCCGGGTGCCCGGCGCGAGCCGCCCCGACCGCACCGCGTCACGCAGCGCCGCCTGGAGCGCCCGCCCGCGCCCGCGCGCGGGCGCCGATGCCGCGGGCAGCAGCATCTCCCACGCCGTGCTGCCGCTTCCCGGCCCGCCACGCGCCGGCTGATTGGTCCCCGATGACGTCATGGAAGTGGACCTTAAACCGGTCCACGCGCGTCCTTAGCGTCAACCTCATGAACGCCAACTCCGTGCGAGGGTCCCTGTTCGCCGCCCTCGCCTGCATCCTCGTCGGCGGGTCCTTCACCGCCAACAGCGTCCTGGGCACCTACCCGTACGCGGGCGGCCAGTTCCTCCGCTACGGGCTCGCCTGCCTGCTGCTCGTCCCGCTCGTCGGCCGGGGCGGCGCGGCGCCGCTGCGGGCCCTGAACGCGCGCCAATGGGTGCGCCTGGGGCTGCTCGCCGCCGTCGGCATGGTCGGCTTCAACATCGCCGTCATCGCCGCCGAGCGCACCGCCGAACCGGCCGTCCCCGGCGTCTTCGTCGGCTGTGCGCCCGTCGTCGTCGCGGTCCTGGTACCGCTGCTCGACGGCCGCCGCCCGCAGCGCACCGTCCTGTACGGCGCCCTGTTCGTCGCGGCCGGAGCGTGCACCGTCCAGGGCTGGGGCCGTACCGACGCGGCGGGGGTGGCGTTCTCGGTGTGCGCGCTCGCCGGAGAGGTCGGGTTCGCCGTCCTGGCCGTCCCGGTGCTGAGGCCGCTCGGACCGCGACTGCTGTCGGCCACCGTGTGTGCGATCGCCGCCGCCGAGTCGGCGGTCGTCGGTGTGGTCGTCGACGGCGGCGACTGGCTGCGCCGCCCCGACACGCCGGAGACCGTCGCCCTGCTGTGGCAGGCGGCGATCGTCACCGTCATCGGCTTCGTCTGCTGGTACATCGGCATGCAGCGGATCGGCGCGGAGCGCGCCACGCTGTTCTCCGGGCTCATCCCCGTCGCCGCGGCCTGCACGGCGCCGCTCGTCGGCGCGGGCGGCTACGGCCCGGCACAGGCCGTCGGCAGCGCCCTGGTGGGAGCGGGCGTCGCGGTGGGTTCCGGGGTGCTGGGCGGGCGGCCACGGGGCCGTCACCTGCCCGGTGGGCGGATGTCTCGCGGCGGGCGGTCAGCGGCTCGTGTCGAGGATGACGCGCGCGACGAGAGCGGGGTCGTCGTTCATGGGCACATGCCCGCAGTCGGGCAGCCGCACCAGCCGGGCGCCGGGAATCGCCTGCTTGGCCCGGATCCCCTGACGGCGCAGCAGGATCCGGTCGTGGGTGCCCCAGGCCACGGTGACCGGGATCTCGGGGATGTCGTCCGTGAAGCGCACGTCCCGGCCGGCCGCGAGGGTCGGGTAGAACCCGGTGGCGCTCCGCAGGGCGAGCGTCTCGGCGACGGCGGCCTCGGGTGAACGGCGCCCCGGCCGGGCGTAGATCGTGCTCGTCAGCGCGGTGCGCCCGGCCGCCGTCCGGGCGAGCCCCCTGATCGCCGGAAGGGGCAGCAGACGCGCGCCCCGGCGCATCGCGAGCAGCGTCCCGAACGCGTACCGGCGCTCGCTCTCCGTCCAGAACCCGGCCGGGGACAGGGCCGTCACGGAACGGACCAGCTTCTCGCGGCCCAGTTCCAGGGCCAGGAGACCGCCGAGCGAATTGCCCACGACATGCGGCCGTTCGATGTCCAGCGCGGCGCAGAGCGCCCCGAGGACCGGCACCACGGTCGTCAGGTCGTACCCGAGACCGTCCGGCAGGGCCGGTGACGCGCCGAAGCCGGGCAGGTCCACGGCGATCACGTCCCGCTCGGCCGCCAGCGCGGGGATCACCGGGTCCCACGCCTGGCGGTGGTGGCCGATGCCGTGCAGCAGGAGCAGCGGTTCACCGCTGCCCACGCGCGCGTAGGAGAGCGACACCGTCCGCGGGCCGAGCGGGGAATCGACGGTGAGGGAGACCGTGTCGGACATGCTGCTGCTCCTCGGACAGGGCGCGCGGTGGACGCGGCGGACGGACGGCCGACAGGGGGTGGGCGTGAGGGGGTGAGCGTGAGTAGACAGCTTGTCAGCAATAGCTACCGACGGGTAGACCCCGGTGGCGAGTTCGCGTACGGGAAGTGGACACCGCGCGATGCGTCCGGTGGGATGGACGGGTGGCAACCGACATCGCGACCGAGGTCTTCGAGGAGCACAGAGGCGTTCTGATGGGCGTCGCCTACCGCATGCTGGGCCGGATGGCCGACGCGGAGGACGTCGTCCAGGAGACCTGGCTGCGCTGGGCGGGCGCCGACCGGGAACCGGTCCGCGACCCGCGCGCGTTCCTCGTGCGAACCACCACCCGCCTCGCGATCGACCGGCTCCGCCAGGTCCAGGCGCGCCGCGAGGCATACGTGGGGCCGTGGCTGCCCGAACCGATGGTCACCGACTTCGGCCCGGTCGCGCCGGACACCGCCGAGCGGGCCGTGCTCGCCGACTCCGTCTCGTTCGCCGTCATGGTCGTCCTGGAGTCGCTGTCGCCGCTGGAGCGCGCGGTGTTCGTGCTCCGGGAGGCGTTCGGGTACCCGTTCGCGGAGATCGCCACGACGCTCGAACGCGGCGAGCCCGCCGTACGGAAACTGGCCGCCCGCGCGCGGCAGCACGTCGAGGAGCGCAGGCCGCGCTATCGCGTCGACCCGGACGAACGCCGCGACCTCACCGAACGGTTCCTCGCCGCGGCCACGAGCGGTGACCTGGACGGCCTGATGACCCTGCTCGCGGCGGACGTCAGCCTGGTCAGCGATACCGACGGCAAGGCCAGGGCGCCGCTGCGGATCATCGAGTCGGCGGCCAAGGTGAGCCGTTTCCTGCACGGCGTTGCCGAGAAGGGCGCGGCGGAACTCACTTTCCGCGTCCTCGAACTCAACGGCGGTGTCGCGGTCCTGGCCCTCGACGGCGAGAAACCGGACTCCGTGTTCCAGTTCGATGTGGTCGACGGTCACATCCAGCGCATGTACCTCATCCGCAACCCCGACAAGATGCCGACCCTCGGGTGAGGCTTGATCACTCCGGTGCGTGAGACCTTCTGGATCCGGCAAAGTCTCCGCCCCGGCCCCGCCGCGCCCGTGCCCCGCTCGCGCCATGTGACGGGCGCCTTACGCGCGCGTGTGCTGCACGAACGTCGCGTGAACGCTCCCGGGCAACGGGCCCGGGGGCCCTGCAACCGTTCCAGGATTGGTCTTGACCAACTGTGGGGACCGGCCTATCGTCGCAGAGATAGTGCAGGAACCTTTAATAAACAAGGGCGCTTAAAACGCTGCCGGGACACGGCGATTGCGGAGGACAGGGTGGGGACCACGCAGCTCGAATCGGTGCCGGAGCCCAAGTACTGGCACCTCAAGACCGTGCTCACCGAGGCACTGGACTCGGAGTTCGCGGTGGGAGAGATCCTGCCCAACGAACGGGACCTCGCCGCGCGCTTCGGCGTCGCGCGGGCCACCCTCCGCCAGGCCCTCGAACAGCTCGAACTCGAAGGGCGCCTCCAGCGCCGCCGGGGCGTCGGCACCACCGTCGCGCCCCCGCGCATGGGCGTGGCCGTCGGCTCCGTCGACCAGGACTGGCCCGGCGCCCTCGGTGACGCCTGGCAGACCGCCGACTGCGAGACCGCCGCCGCTCCCGCCGCCGTCGCCAGGATGCTGGAGACCCCCGGCGGCGAGGCCGTGCACGTCGTCCGCCGCAGCCGTGTGTCGCACGGGCAGCCCGTGGCGGCCGAGCTGCTGTACATCCCCGAGTCCTCGGTGCCCGACCTGTCGGCGATCAACGCGCCCTCGCCGAGCGCACGCGCGCGTGCCGTGCTCCGGGAACTCCAGCGCCTCGGTCTCGAAGGCCAGGACCGCGCCGTCGAACTGGGCTCGGCCCGCGCCGACGACGCCAAGGAACTCGACCGGCTGCCCGGCTCGCCCGTCCTGGTGGTCACCACCCGGTACTTCGCCGAGGGCCGCACCGCGGCCGTCTCCGTGGCGACCTACCGCGCGGACACCTGCCGGCTCACCTTCGGGGACTCCGGCGGCGTCGAAATACACCACGGTCCCGAGCGCCAGGCATCCTGACCCCGCCTCCTGACCCGCCTACGGGCCCGGACCCGCCTTCGGGCCCCGGAGCCCGTCCAGCGGTTCCGCAACCCGCCTACGGGCCCCGGACACGACGGCGCGGCGCTCACCGCCGCGCCGTCACCGTGCTCTCCACCGCGAACAGCTCCTCCTCGACATGGTCGAGCGCCAGCCGCAGCGCCCCCGTCGCGATGGCGGCCTCGCCGAGCATCGACAGGGCCACCCGCGGCGGCCGGAGACAGTAGCGGGCCAACTCGCCGCGCAGCGGCTCCAGTACGCCGTCCAGACCGGCCGCCCAACCGCCCACGACGACCAGCTCGGGATCCAGCGCGAGAACCAGCACCGCCACATCGTGCACCAGCCGCTGGATGAAGCGGTCCAGGGCCGCCTGGGCCCGCGCGTCACCCTTGCGCGCGTGCGCGAACACCTCGGCGACGGCCTGTTCGTCCAGCGGGTGCAGCGGCTTGTCCGTCGTCGACAGCAGCGTCTCCGGCGTCGCCTCACGGCCCAGCAGATGCAGCGCGCCGATCTCGCCCGCCGCACCGCCGAACCCCCGGTGCAGCCGCCCGCCGATCAGCGACCCCGCACCGGGGCTGAGACCGGCCAGGACGAACACCATGTCGTCGGACCCGGTCGCCGCGCCCTTCCAGTGCTCGGCCACCGCAGCCGCGTTGGCGTCGTTCTCCACGAGGACCGGGCAGCGGAACGACCGGCGCAGCCGCTCACCCAGGTCCAGCCCCGTCCACCCCGGCAGGGCCGTACCGAGCCGTACCGTCCCGTCGGCCTCCACGATCCCCGGGCTGCCGACACCGACCGCACGCAGCGAACTGCGGGCCACGCCCGCACGGCGCAGCAGATCCGCGACGGCCACCCGCAACCGGTCGAGCCGTTCGTCCGCCGACGCCGTCTCGGAGACCGCCTTGGAAGCCGTGCCGAGGAAGGTGCCGTCCAGATCGGCCAGCACGGCGGCGACCCGGTGCGGCCCGATCTCCAGGCCCAGCAGATGCCCCGCCTCGGCGCGGAACCGGAACCTGCGGGCCGGGCGCCCCTGGCGCCGCGCCGCGCCCTCCTCGGCGGCCGTCTCGACCACGAGACCGGCCTCGATGAGCCCTTCGACCACGCCTTCGACCGTGGGCCGCGACAGCCCCGTCACACGAGTCACCTCGGTGAGCGTCGCGTAGTCCGTGGCCCGCAACGCGTGCAGCACCACGGCGGAATTGATCCGCCGCAGCAGAGAGGGATCCCCGCCGGTCAGCCGCCCCAACGTCCGTCCTCCCCGCCTGTGCGCATGGCCCGGATCGTACTCGGCACCGGACGACTACGGCGAGTGTCCGGCGAGGTCGTGACCATGTCGAATCCGGGGCGTGTCCCCGGCGCCACGCGGATCCGGAATCCGGGCCAAGCCCCTCGGTAATCCGCGCCACGCCCTTCGGCAATCCGGGCCACGCCCTTCACCCGGGCGAGACGAAACCCGACTCGTAGGCCGCGATCACCGCCTGCGTACGGTCCCGGGCCCCCAGCTTGGCCAGGACGGCGCTCACATGCGACTTGACCGTCTCGGTGCCCACGATCAGCCGGGCGGCGATCTCCGCGTTGGACAGGCCCCGCGTCATCAGCCGCAGCACGTCCGCCTCGCGATCCGTCAGCGCGGCCCGGTCCAGGGCCTCGCGGGCCGCCGGATCGCCGTACTCCCTGCCGTGCTCGGCGGCCAGCCTCCGCACCGCCGCCGGGAACAGCAGCGAATCGCCCTGCGCGACCAGGCGCACCGCGTTCACGATCTCCACCGGCCTGGCCCGCTTCAGCAGGAAGCCGTCGGCGCCCGCGCGCAGCGCCTCGTACACGTACTCGTCGTTCTCGAACGTCGTCACCACCAGGATCTTCGGTGGGTCGGCCACCGTGCGCAGCACCGCGCGCGTGGCCTCGATGCCGTCCATGAGGGGCATCCGCACGTCCATCGCCACCACGTCCGGACGCAGACTCCGCACCAGCGGGATCACGGCGGCCCCGTCCGCCGCCTCGCCGACGACCTCGATGTCCGGCTGCGCCTCCAGCACGGCCCGCAGGCCCGCGCGTACGAGAGGTTCGTCGTCGACCAGGAGGACGGTGAGAGGCATTCGGCCAGCGTAGAGGAGCCGCCAGGCGCGGCCCGGAGTCAGGTCAGGGGCAGTTCGACATGGACCCGCCACTCGCCGCCGTCGGGTCCCGTGCGGGCCCGGCCGCCGAGCAGGGCGGCGCGCTCCCGGATGCCACGCAGCCCACTGCCGCGCCCCGACGTCCCCGACGTCCCGGCCGGTTCGCCGGCGGACAGATCGCGCGCCGCGTCGACGCCCAGCGGATTCCGTACGTCGATCTCCACGCGCGCGTGGTGCACGGTCACCCTGACCTCCACGGTGACCCGGCCCGCGTGCCGGAGCACATTCGTGAGGGACTCCTGGAGCATCCGGTAGCCCTCACGGGACACCGGTCCCGGCACCCGCTCCAGGGGCCCCGACACGTCGACGTCCAGCTTGGCGCCCGACGCGCGCGCGGAGTCCAGGAGCCGATCGGCGTCGGCGAGCGTGGGGCGCGCACTCGCGGGCCGCTCGGTCTCACGCAGCACGATCAGCACCCGCTCCAGCTCCTCCAGGGCGGCCCGTCCGGTCTCCTCGATCGCGCCCAGCGCCCGGTCCGTGAACGCCGGGTCGCCCGACGCGCGCGCGGCGCCCGCCTGGACCACCGCGACCGTCAGGGCGTGGCCGATGGAGTCGTGCAGTTCATGGGCGATCCTGTTGCGCTCCAGGAGGCGTTCCGTGCGCTCCTCCAGGGCCGCGAGCCGTTCGGCGGGCGAGGTCCCCAGAAGCCGGCGGGCCGCGGCGGCCATGCCCGCACCTGTGAGCGTGACGAACGCCATCATCGCCGCGAGCGGAACGGGATCAGAAGGGCCGCCAGCCAGGGTGTGGCCGGGGCCCGGAGCAGGACGCCTTCGGTCAGCGGATCGCCGACAGCCCCGCCGATCAGCGCCAGGGTGGTGGCCATGAACTGGCTGCACGTCAGGGCCACCGCACAGCCGACCTCCAGCCGCAGCACCATCCACACCGCGGTCCGCGCCCCGTCACGCCACGACGCCGACGGCGCGGCGCTGATACCCGGATCCGACCCGTCGCCGTCCCTCCCCCGCGCGCGGGAGCCCGGGAACAGCATCAGCCGCGCCTGAAGCCCCTCCGCGCGCCGCATCACCGGAATCAGCGCCACCGCCGTGACCATGGGAACCGGCAGGGCCGCGATCAGCGCCCAGCGCGCGGGACTCGGGCTGTCGAGCCCCGGGTAGACCATGGCGCACACGAAGGCGAAGACCGACGCCACCAGCATGTGCAGCCAGCGCGTGTACGTCACGGCGCGCAGCAGCGGACGCAGGAGGCGCGGCACACGGCCGATGAGGCGGGACATACCCGTCATCGTGCCAGCACCCCGGAGCGCCTGATTCCCCCGCGCGGGGGAGACGATCTCCGCCCACGGGGGAGGACCGCGGGGCCGTCGGCCCGCGAGCCTGGGCCCATGACCAGCATCGACGTGAAAGACCTGACCAAGGAGTACGGGACGACCCGGGCCGTGGACCGGCTGACCTTCTCCGTCCTGCCGGGCCGGGTCACCGGATTCCTCGGCCCGAACGGCGCCGGCAAGTCCACCACCATGCGGCTCGTGCTCGGCCTCGACCGGCCCACCAGCGGCACGGCCACGCTCGGCGGGCGCCCCTACGCGGCCCTCGACGAACCCCTGCGCCAGGTCGGCGCCCTGCTGGACGCCCAGGCCGCACACGGCTCCCGTACCGCGTACCACCACCTCCTCGCCCTCGCCGTCAGCAACCGCATCCCCGCGCGCAGGGTCGACGAGGTCCTGGACGAGACCGGACTCGCCTCGGTCGCCCGGCGCCGCATTAAGACGTTCTCGCTCGGGATGCGCCAGCGCCTCGGCATCGCCGCCGCCCTGCTCGGCGACCCCGCTGTCGTGCTCCTGGACGAGCCCTCCAACGGCCTCGATCCGGAAGGCATCATCTGGATCCGCGAGACACTGCGCCGCCTCGCGCGCGAAGGGCGCACCGTTCTCGTCTCCAGCCATCTCATGAACGAGACCGCCACGTTCGCCGACCACCTGGTCGTCCTGGGCCGGGGCAGGCTCCTCGCCGACACACCGCTGCCGGAGTTCCTCGCCGCGCACACCGCGCCCCGCGCGCGTGTACGCACCACGGAGCCGGAACGCCTGCGGGCCGTCCTGGCCCGGGGAGGCCACCAGATGCTGCCCGACGTGGACGGCAAGTGGCTCGTCGACGGGGTGAAGGCCGAGGAGATCGGCGCCATCGCCGCGCGCGAGGGCATCCCCGTCCTCGGACTCTCCGACGACCAGGCGTCGTTGGAGCAGGCGTATCTCGCGCTCACCGCCGACGACGTCGAGTTCGCGGCAGCCACCACCACTCCCCAGGAGGTCTGACGATGTCCACCAGCGCGGTTCTGCGCTCCGAGTGGATCAAGGTCCGCTCGGTGCGCGCCAGCTTCGGTTCGCTGATCGCGGTCTTCGCCGTCACGGTCGGCATCACCCTGATCGTGTTCCCCACGGTGGGTCAGGCCGAGGCCGAGAGCGGCGGCGGTGACCCGGTGCTCGCCGCCTTCTACACCCTCAACTTCGCGCAGATCGCGGCCATCTCCTTCGGCGCCACCGCCGTCTCGTCCGAGTACCTGAACCACGCCCTGCGCGTCTCGCTCTGGGCCGTCCCGAAACGCGGCCTGTGGTACGGCACCAAGATGGCCGTCATCGGCGGCGCCGCGCTCGCCGTGGGGCTCCTCACCTCGTTGGCGAGCTTCCTCACCGGGCAGGCCTTCATGGGGGAGTACGCCATCGGGCTCGGTGAACCGGGCGCCCTGCGCGCGTGCTTCGGCGGCGGGATCTACCTCGCGCTCATGGCGCTGTTCGCCGCGGGGCTCACCGTGCTGCTGCGCAGCGGCGTGGCCGTGCTGAGCCTGCTCATCCCGTTCACACTGATCGTCTCGTTCGTCGTCGGCGACGTCGCGGGAGGCGCCGCGAGATACCTACCCGATCGGGCCGGGCGTCAGGTGCTGTACCAGAATGCGCCGGGGGCGCCCGGACCCTGGACCGGACTCGCGGTCCTGGCGCTCTGGGCAGGGGCGGCGCTGCTGGCCGGATGGTGGGCGATTCGCCGCCGCGACGCGTGAGTTCGGGCGGGGCGCGTGGGTGACCCGCCGCCAATTGTCAGTGGGGGCGGCTTTACTGGAGAGCATGAGCACCGCACAGCACCTCGCCACGATCGATCTGCTGTGCTCCCGGGAACTCCCCGCGGAGCACGGCGGAGCGGTCGATGGCGTCGGCGGTTCCGGGGGGCCGGGGTACTTCGTGGTCGACCTCACCGGCCGGGACGGGCGGGGCGACGAGGACGGCGGGGCGTACGCGGTCGCCGAGGAGCAGGCGTACGCGGACCGGGACGCGCTCGCCGTGCTGCTCACCGAGCGGATCGGGGACCCGGACCACATCGGGCTCCAGGGCATCTTCCTGCGCGCCGCCGACACCGAGGCGGGCACGGAGCCCGACGGGGCGATACCCGAGCCGTGGGCGACGCTCAGCGCACCGAGCGGCGACGCCCTGATATGGCGGACAGCCGACCGCTGGCTGGTTCTGGCGATCACCCGCAGGGACCCGGAATCACCGATCCGCTTCCTGGCCGCGGTGACGGACATCGACCCACCATGACGGCGCCCGGGACCCACGGCACGGGACCACCAGGGCTCGACGGACCACGGCACAGGCAGGCCCGGCATCAACGGCCCCGGCATCAACAGACCGCCACATCACCGGCCCACACCCTCGAACTCCGCCCTGGTCACCGCGTACACCCGCACCCGCCGCCCGCACGACGGGTCGACCAGTTCCCGGTCCAGGCGCATGCCCAGCTTGGACATGACGCGCTCCGATGCGCCGTTGTCCTCCTGGGCGACGCTGACGATCCGGTCCAGGCCCCGGTCCGCCAGCCCGAAGCGGAGCGCCGCGAGGGCCGCCTCGGTGGCGAGCCCCCGCCCCCAGAAGGCGCGGCCGAGGCGCCAGCCGATCTCGACGGAAGGGAGCAGTTGGGGAAGGTAGTCGGGGACCGAGAGGCCCGTGAAGCCGACGAGTTGTCCCGTCTCCCGGAGTTCGACGGCGAAGAGGCCGAAGCCCTGGGTGTCCCAGGCCCGCTCCATCGCCTCGACACCGGCGCGGGTCTGCTCGGGGGAGCGGACCGAACCGTTGCCGATCCAGCGCATCACCACGGGGTCGCCGCTGATCGCTGCCAGGGGAGCGATGTCCTCGGGGCGCCAGCGGCGTAGCACCAGCCGGGATGTCGTGATCATGCGGCCATGATGACTTCCGGCGGTACGGCGTACCAAGCCCTCGGCAGCCGCCGTACCCCTGTGGGATCTTGAAGGACCAACCGGCCCAGGAGGAGTGCATGACCGACAGCGGTGGATCGCGTCAGGGTGACGGGATCGCGAGCGATGTCGCGCACAACGCGCGCGTGTGGAACTACTGGCTCGGCGGCAAGGACCACTACCTGGTGGACGAACAGGTCGGCGACCACGTCACGTCCCTGTACCCGGCCATTGGCGAAGTGGCGCGCGCCGACCGGGCGTTCCTCGGCCGCGCCGTGACCCATCTGACCGCCGACCTCGGCATCCGGCAGTTCCTCGACATCGGCACGGGTCTGCCGACCGTCGAGAACACCCACGAGGTGGCCCAGCGCATCGCCCCCGACGCCCGCGTCGTCTACGTGGACAACGACCCGCTCGTGCTCCTCCACGCGCGTGCCCTGCTCACCAGTACGCCGGAGGGCGCCACCAGTTACGTCGACGCCGACGCGCGGGACCCGGACCGCATCCTCGCGGGCGCCGCCGGCACCCTGGACCTGGACCGGCCGGTCGCCGTCATGATGCTGGGCATCCTCAACTTCGTCCTCGACACCGACGAGGCCCGCTCCCTCGTCCGCCGCCTCCTGGCCGCCGTACCGCCCGGCAGCCACCTCGTGCTCACCCACCCCACGCTCGAACTGGGCGGCGAGGGCAACGCCGACGCGATGCGCTTCTGGAACGAGAACGCGACACCGCCCCTCACCGCCCGCAGCCGCGCCGAGGTCGAGAGCTTCCTTGAGGGTCTTGAGCTGCTGGAGCCTGGGCTCGTGTCCTGCGCCCACTGGCGACCCGACCCCGACCCCGACCCCGGCGGTGGGCCGCAGCCCCCGCAGGTCGCCCAGTTCGGCGCGGTCGCCCGCAAGCCCTGACCCGTACTCCCACAGTCGACCAGTCCACGCGCGCGAGGCGCCCGTACCGACTACTCCGCAGCCGCCACCCGCAGGCGCCCGTACTCCTCCGCCATCGTCGCGGCCGTCCAGTGCGCGTTCAGGCCGCTGGGGTTGGGGAGGACCCAGACGCGACTGCCGCCGATCGTCGCGTCGCGCGGGCCGATCGTGGCCCGGCGGTCGTCGAAGGCGGCGCGGAACGCGGTGACGCCCACCACGGCGAGCCAGCGCGGGCGCAGCCGCGCGACCTTCGCGGTCAGCAGGCGCCCGCCCTCGCGGTACTCGCCGGGCGTCAACTCGTCGGCGCGGGCGGTCGGGCGGGCCACCACATTGGTGATGCCGAGCCCGTACGACAGCAACTCGTCCTGCTCCGACGGCCGCAGGAGCCGGGGTGTGAAGCCGGACAGGTGCAGGACCGGCCAGAAGCGGTTGCCGGGGCGGGCGAAGTGGTGGCCCGTCGCCGCCGTCATCAGGCCAGGGTTGATCCCGCAGAACAGGACACGCAGGCCGTCGGCGCTGATGTCCGGCACCAGCCGGTCCCGTGCGGCCTCCAGTTCGGCGGCGCTGAACCGCGCCGTCAGAGGATCGCCCCCGGCGTGTACCCCGCGGCCTCCGGATGCCGCTTCGCGATCTCCTCGACCCGGGCGACGACGGCCGCCACCTGGTCGCCGGCCGCGCCCGTGAAGGACAGCTTGTCCGCCATCAGCGCGTCGAGCTGCGCACGGTCCAGCGGAATCCGGTCGTCCGCGGCGAGCTTGTCGAGCAGTTCGTTGCGCTCGGCGCCCTGCTCGCGCATGGCCAGCGCGGACGCGACCGCGTTCTCCTTGATCGCCTCGTGCGCCAGCTCACGGCCGACACCCGCCCGTACGGCACCCATGAGCACCTTCGTGGTGGCGAGGAACGGCAGATAGCGGTCCAGCTCCCGCGCGACGACGGCGGGGAAGGCGCCGAACTCGTCGAGCACCGTCAGGAACGTCTCCAGGAGCCCGTCGAGAGCGAAGAACGCGTCGGGCAGCGCGACCCGGCGGACCACCGAGCAGGAGACGTCGCCCTCGTTCCACTGGTCGCCCGCCAGTTCGCCGGTCATGGACGCGTAACCCCGCAGGATCACCATCAGACCGTTCACGCGCTCGCAGGACCGGGTGTTCATCTTGTGGGGCATCGCCGACGAGCCGACCTGGCCCGGCTTGAAGCCCTCGGTGACCAGTTCGTGGCCCGCCATCAGCCGGATCGTCTTCGCGAGCGACGACGGCGCCGCGGCGACCTGGACGAGCGCGGTGACGACCTCGTAGTCCAGGGAGCGCGGGTAGACCTGGCCGACCGAGGTGAACGCCTGCGAGAAACCCAGGTGCGCGGCGATGCGCTGCTCAAGATCGGCGAGCTTCGCCGCGTCGCCACCGAGCAGGTCGAGCATGTCCTGCGCGGTGCCCACCGGGCCCTTGATGCCGCGCAGCGGATAGCGGGCCAGCAGCTCATCGACCCGTCCGTACGCCACGAGGAGTTCGTCGGCGGCCGTCGCGAAGCGCTTGCCCAGCGTGGTGGCCTGCGCGGCGACGTTGTGCGAGCGGCCCGCCATGACCAGCTCGCCGTACTCGCCCGCGAGCTTGCCGAGGCGGGCGAGGACCGCGACCGTGCGGTCACGCATCAGCTCCAGGGATCGCCGGATCTGAAGCTGCTCGACGTTCTCCGTGAGGTCCCGCGAGGTCATGCCCTTGTGGACGTGCTCATGACCTGCGAGGGCGTTGAACTCCTCGATCCGGGCCTTCACGTCATGGCGCGTGACCTTCTCGCGCTCGGCGATCGAGGCGAGGTCGACGTCGTCCAGCACGCGCGCGTAGTCGTCGAGCGCCGCGTCCGGTACGTCGATCCCGAGGTCCTTCTGGGCGCGCAGTACGGCGAGCCACAGCTGACGCTCCAGCCGTACCTTCTGCTCGGGCGACCACAGGGTGGCCAGCTCGGCGGAGGCATAGCGACCGGCCAGGACGTTGGGGATACGGGGCTTCGCAGGCGCAGGAGTCACGTGGACGGATTCTACTGTCGATTCGCGCAGGCCAGCGCCATGGGTCCGTTCGTCGGAACCTACGAGGACCGACAGCTACGAGGACCGACGCCTACCAGGACCGACACCTACACGTCCTGCGACAACCCCTCGTACGGCAGCAGCTCCGGTCGTTTGGCCGGGCGGCCGTCGCCCGACGAGCGGCCCGTGAGCCGGCGCCCGATCCACGGCACGAGATGCTGCCGGGCGAAGCGGACGTCGGCGGTCCGGCGGGCGGCCCAGCTCGGGGCCGGTGCCGGGGCGAGCGGCGCCCGCCAGTCGTCCTCGGGCGGGTGCCCGAGCGCCTGCCAGACCGCCTCGGCGACCCGGCGGTGCCCCTCGCCGGTGAGGTGCAGCCGGTCCACGTCCCAGAGCCGTTGATCGCCGAGTACGGGAGCCCCGTACAGGTCCACGACGACCGCGCCGTGCCGGGCCGCCAGCGCGTCGACGCAGGCGAACAGCTCCTCCATGCGGGGGCGGAACCGTTTCAGGACGGGACCCTGGCGTCCGGGGCTGCGCATCAGGACCAGCCGCTCGCAGCTCGGCGCGAGGCGTTCGACGGCCTCTTCCAGGAGGGCGCGGACCCGGCCCATGTCGCACTGGGGCCGGAGCGTGTCGTTCAGCCCGCCCACCAGCGTCACCACGTCGGCCCGCATCGCCGCCGCCGTGGCGATCTGCTCGTCCACGATCTGGCCGATGAGCTTGCCCCTGACGGCGAGATTCGCGTACCGGAAGCCGGGCGTCCGGGCGGCCATGCGGGCCGCCAGAAGGTCCGCCCAGCCACGGTACGAGCCGTCCGGCAGCCGGTCCGACATGCCCTCGGTGAAGCTGTCGCCGACCGCGACGAGACTGGTGTAGTTGGCATTGATCTCCATGGCGGGAGCGATCGTATCGCGGTCGGATCCCGAGGCACCCGGGCCCGGCCACCCACCGCGACGCCCCCCCGCTCACCCACCACGCCCGCCCCGCGACCCCCCGCGCCCCACCGTCTACGCAGGCTGGCCGAACAGCTCCCGCAGGACGTCCTCCATGGTCACCAGACCCGCGAGCTTCCCGTCCGAGCCGATGACCGCCGCGAGATGCGTACGGCTGCGGCGCATCGCCGTGAGGACGTCGTCCAGGGGCGTCGTCGCGCGGATCCGGGCGATCGGGCGCATGTCGCGGATCTGGAAGGGCAGGTCGCGGGGCATCGCGTCGAGGGCGTCCTTCACATGCAGATAGCCCACGATCCGCTGCCCGTCGTCCACCACGGGGAAGCGCGAGAACCCGGACTCGGTCGACAGCCGCTCCAGATGCTCGGGCGTGACGCCCAGGTGCGCGTAGACCACGCGTTCGACGGGCAGCACCACGTCGTTGACCGGGCGGCGGCCCAGCTCAAGGGCGTCGTGAAGGCGCTCCTGCGCGCGGCCGTCGATCAGCCCGGCGTCACCGGAGTCCTTGACGAGCCGCGCGAGTTCGTCGTCCGAGAAGGTCGCGGTGACCTCGTCCTTGACCTCCACGCGCAGCAGCCGGAGCAGCCCGTTGGCGAAGGCGTTCACCGTGAAGATCACCGGACGCAGGGCGCGCGCCAGGGCGACCAGCGGCGGCCCCAGGATCAGCGCGCTGCGCACCGGCTCGGCGAGCGAGATGTTCTTCGGGATCATCTCGCCGAGCAGCATGTGCAGATACGTGGCCACGGCCAGCGCGATCACGAACGAGATCGGGTGGATCACACCGTCCGGCACGCCCACCGCGTGGAACACGGGTTCCAGCAGATGCGCGATGGCGGGCTCGGCGACCACACCGAGCACCAGCGTGCACAGGGTGATACCGAGCTGAGCGGCGGCCAGCAGCGCCGACACGTGCTCCAGGCCCCACAGCACACTGCGGGCCCGCCGGTCGCCCTCCTCGGCGTGCGGCTCGATCTGGCTGCGGCGCACCGAGATCAGGGCGAACTCGGCGCCGACGAAGAAGGCGTTCGCGACCAGGGTCGCCAGGCCGATCAGCAACTGGACGGCGATCATCGCTCCTCCTCCGCCCCGACCGGGGTGACAGGTTCGTGCAGCAGCAGGCGGGCCGCGCGGCGTCCGCTCGCGTCCACGACGTCGAGCCGCCAGCCGGCCACCTCGACGGTGTCGCCCGCCGCCGGGATACGCCCCAGCTCGGTGGCGACCAGACCGGCCAGCGTCTCGTACGGGCCGTCAGGGACGCGCAGGCCCATGCGGGCTAGCTGGTCCATCCGGGCCGAGCCGTCCGCCGAGTACAGCGTGCGGCCGTCGTCGTCCGCTCCCGCGGGGGCCAGATCGGGGGTCTCGTGCGGGTCGTGTTCGTCCCGTACCTCGCCGACGACCTCCTCGACGATGTCCTCCAGCGTCGCGACCCCGGCGGTGCCGCCGTACTCGTCGATGACGACGGCCATCGTCCGCTTGCCGGACAGCCGGTCCAGGAGGCGTTCGACGGTCAGGGACTCGGGGACCAGCAGCGGCTCGCGCATCAGTCCGGAGACCCGCTCACGGCGGCGCCGCTCGGCGGGTACCGCGAGGACGTCCTTGATGTGCACGACACCGACGACCGTGTCGAGATTGCCCTGGTACACGGGGAACCGCGAGAGCCCGGTGGCGCGGGTCGCGTTCGCCACGTCCTCGCAGGTCGCCTGCGCTTCCAGGGCCATGACCTGGACGCGCGGCGTCATCACGTTCTCGGCGGTGAGGTCGGCGAGGTTCAGGGTGCGGACGAAGAGTTCCGCGGTGTCGGCCTCCAGCGCGCCCGCCTTCGCGGAGTGCCGGGCCAGGGCCACCAGCTCCTGCGGTCCGCGCGCCGACGCCAGCTCCTCTGCGGGTTCGAGGCCCATACGGCGCACCGCGTGGTTGGCGGTGTTGTTCAGATGGCTGATGAAGGGGCGGAAGGCCGTGGTGAACAGGCGCTGCGGGGTCGCGACCCGTTTGGCGACGGCCAGCGGCGAGGAGATCGCCCAGTTCTTCGGCACCAGCTCGCCGACGACCATCAGGAAAACGGTCGACAGTGCGGTACCCAGGACGAGGGCCACGGTGCTCGCCGCCGAGCCGGGTATGCCGAGGCTCTCCAGCGGGCCCGCGATGAGCTTCGCGATGGACGGCTCCGAGAGCATGCCGACGACGAGGTTGGTGACGGTGATCCCGAGCTGCGCCCCGGACAGCTGGAAGGTGAGGTTCCGGACGGCCTTGAGCGCACCGGCCGCGCCGCGCTCGCCGCGCTCCACGGCCTGTTCCAGGTCGCCGCGCTCGACGGTGGTGAGCGAGAACTCCGCCGCGACGAAGGCTCCGCAGGCCAGCGAGAGCAGAACCGCCACGGCGAGCAGGAGCACTTCGGTCATCGGGTCACCTCCGTCCCATGATCATGCAGGGACGTACGGAACGCGCGATGTCGACTACTGGGAGGCTCGCCCATGGACGGACGCTCACACCTTTCACAAAGAACCGGAGAACTCGTCTCACGGAGAATGGGAGAACAGGGGTGCGACTATGGTAAAGGACCCGCAAAGCAACGCGACCCGACCCGACCTCCACGGGGGCCCCAAGGGTCCCGTCCGGCCGCCGTCTATCCGTCCAGGTGCTTCACCCAGCGCCGCCACTGCTCCTCCGGAGCGTATCCGGCCGCCCGCCACGCGTGCTGCGCGCTCTCGTTCCGCTTCAGGACCATCGCGTCGCCCCGGCGCCCACCGATGCGGGCGAACCGCGCCTCGGCCGCCGCGAGCAGCGCGGAGCCCACGCCCCTGCGCCGGTGGTCGGGGTGCACGGCGAGCCGGTACAGGTGACAGCGCCAGCCGTCGAATCCGGCGATCACGGTCCCGGTGAGTACGCCGTCACGCTCCGCGAGCAGCAGGGCATCGGGGTCGCGTGCGATGAGCCGGGCCACACCGGCCGGGTCGTCGCTGATGCTCGTGCCCTCCGCGGCCTCGCGCCAGAACCGCAGGACGGCGTCGACGTCGGAGGGGGCGGCGGGGCGGACGTGGAGATCGCTCATGCGGGGAGCCAAGCAGAGAGCGCGTCCTTCCGGCGAACGATTTCGGAGCGACCACCGCCCCGGAGTGACCCCCGCCCCGGATCGACCCCGGCGCCGCATCGGCGGCGCGCCTCACTCGGCGGGATGCAGGAGCGTGCCGTGGAGATGCAGCGCCCGCAGCGCCGTCTCCATGGCGAACCGCCTTTCGGGATTGTCGAGTTGGTCCCCGAAGTGCGCTTCCAGATTGCGCAGCCGGTAGCGGACGGTCTGGGCGTGGACGCCGAGCGCGTCGCCCACCTGTTCCGCGGTGCCGCGGGTGGTGAGCCAGGCGTGCAGGGTCTCGACCAGACGGGCCCTGCGGTTCCCGGACGCGCCGTTCAGCGGGGCCAGTTCGCGGGCGGCGACCTCGGTGAGCAGGGCCGGGTCGGACAGCAGCCAGAGCGTGACCAGGTGGTCGGCGCAGTCGAGGACGGGCGCGGCGGCAACGATGTCCTCGTCCACGAGTTGCAGGATGCGCCGGGCCCAGCGCAGCGAGTCGGCGGCCTGGGCGGTCGGGACGGTGAGGCCGTAGGCGACCTGGGTCCCGGCGACCGCGGTCTCCAGCATGGTGCGGCGCTCGGGGGTGAGCGGCCCGGGGACGAGCAGGTGGGGCTGCGGGACACCGAGGTCGGCGAGGACGTCGTGGTCGAGGCCTGCCTGGACGAACTCGGGGGCCGGCGCCCGCAGGGCGACCAGGGTGACCTCGTCGGGCAGCGGCCAACCGGTCTGGTCGCACAGCTCGCTCAGCGTGGCCTGCGGCAGAGGAGTGCCCGCGAGGAGCAGATGGAGGAGGCGTCTTCGTAACGCCTCGCCCGCCGAACCCGCGCGGGACTGCACTTCGAGATAGCCCTCGCGGGACAGCGCCTCCAGCTCCTCGACGTAGGCGAAGAGCGAGTCGGCGAAGGTGAGCAGCAGAGTGGGGGAGAGGTCGTAGCGGCGGCCGATGGACTTGGCCCGGCGCAGCGCGACGCGGGCGCCGAGCCGGTACGCGCCCTGGAGCGTGTCCAGGTCCCGGCCCTCGTACGCCTCGACCCGGCCGAAGGTGCGCAGGAGTTCGTCGCGGAGCGTGGTGGACGACCCCGGATCGGCGACGCGGTCCACGAAGGCGGACAGGCTCTGTTCGAAGCCCTGTCGGATGGCGGTGGCGTTGGGGCCGTTGAGCAGTTGGGCGTACTCCGGGTAGGCGCGGGTGACCTCGACCCGGATCTCCTTGAGCAGTCCGGGCAGTTCGGGTCGCATGATCGCCGCGAATTCCCGGGGAAGGGGACCCAGGGGCTCGTCCATGTCCGACGACTGCACGGGCAGAGGCATACCAGATCCTTGCTCTCGGGGCGCCCGGTGGGGGTGGTCTGCGGCACCGCCGGTCTGCCCGCGCGAGGGGGTGTGCGCCGGGTGTGCTGATGTGGCGGTTCCGTGGCCGTCAGGTGCGTACCTTTGGGACCACCCGAAGCTAGAACAACTGCCCTGTGATGTATACCACTTGCTTCGGCATTGACCGGAAAGCGCTTGTCGTCAGGGGGTCTTGGCGCCGGGAAGCGGAGGGATCGCGGGCGGGCAGCCGGGCGTTCCGACTCCGCCGGGGGAGCACACGGTGGCTTGATTCATGGTGATGAGGTTGCCGGGTCCGCTGATCGAGGCCGTGAACAGGGGGCTCACGTCCTCGCCCTTCGTGCCGCAGCCGGTGAACGAGGGGATGTCCACGGCGCCGGTCAGCAGGCCGCCGATGAGGACGTTGGTGTAGCGGCCGGTGGTCGAGGTGAAGTCACCGCGCAGGGTCACCCGGAACGGCTTCGACGTACGGCAGTTCGGGCCGACGTCCAGCGGCGTGCCGTTCACCTTCACGTCGTGGAGGCGCAGTGACTGGAAGAAGGTCACCACCGCGAAGGGCTCGGCGTTCGGAAAGACGTCGATCGTGCCCGTGGAGATGGTGATGGGCGTCGTCTCGAACTCCACCGCGGCCGTCACGGGGGTGAACCCGAAGCCCAGGAACGTGGACCGGGAGTCCGGCAGGTCGAGGGCGCCGAGCGAGTCGAAGCGGACATAGAACGGACCGGCGCTGCGGGTTGTCGACTGCATGTTCGCGCGCACGTTCATGAGGGCCGGTTCCCGCTCGGGATCATTGATGATCATCGAGCCGTTCAGTTTGCGCACGCTGCCCAGGCCCACCGCGTAGGCACACACGGGCACACCCGGCAGCTTGAACGGAGGGTTCAGGACCGTGCCCGGCCGGGGCTCCGGGAGCTGGCTCAGGTCCAGGTCGCCGGTCGGCTGCTCGGCAGGGCAGGTCTCCGCGCCGCGCGGTCCGTCCTCGTCCGGTGCCACGTCGATCCCGTCGCGTCCCGCGCCACCGTCCCCGGGCGTCGCACCGGACGCGGAGGAGCCCGGAGCGCTCGGCGACCCGTCGCCCGGGACGGCGACCCGCGCGAACGCGGCCTGATCGGGGTCGGACGGTTCGCAGGTCAGGGTGGCGGTGGAGCCGTCCGCCGGGGCGCCGTCGACCGTGGGCGTCACCGTCAGGGTGAGCCCGCCGGCGGCCAGTTCGATGTCTCCGGGGGAGCCCACCGTGATCGTCGGCACCTCGCCGCTGTGCCCGAGCCGCAACTCCTCCTCGGCCGCCGGAGTCTCCGTCTGCGCCGTGAGCCGGGACCACGTGGCTTCGGCCGTGTCGTCGTTCTGCCGGACCTGGACGCCGAGTGTCGCCTCGCCGGACAGGCCGGTCGTGCCCGTCGGGAACCTCGGGGCCAGCTCGGCGTACGGCACCCTCGCCTCGACCCGTACGGGTCCGGGCTGGATCGGCTTGCCGACCGTGGCCGCCGAGGGCAGTGAGGTGGCGATCTCCACGGTGATACGCAGCTTCTCGGCGCCGGCAGCCGCCCCCGCGCCGGGCGCGTTCCCCGTAGCGGAGCCGGTCGCCGCGCCGGAGTCGGCACCCGCGCCGGAGTCCGTCCCGTCGGAAGCCGACGGCTCCGGCGACGCCCCCGGGGGCAGCACGCACGCATAGGCGATCACGACCGGCGCCGGAGCCTCTTCCGCGCGGGAACCCGGGCCCGACAGCAGGCCGGCGACGAGCGCGACCGAGGCGACCGACGCGATCCGCCAGGTACGGGCGGCTCCGGTGCGGCTGCCGGTGACGGTCTCTCGTTCCACGTTCATCTGCCCTTTCTCGTCGGGCTCTTGCGGGTGCGGCTGATCGCTGGTCGCGGGTGCTGGTCGCGCGGTGCCGGCGGGGAACGCCGTCGGGCCCGCCGCCGAGCGGTGGCTCGGTGGCGGGCCGCGGGCGTGGCCCGGGGTTACCGGGTCACGGCGAGGAGATCGTCTGGTTCGCCGTCAGGACGTAGTCCCCGACGAAGTTCGCCTTGTCGCCCGGGTTGATCAGACCGAGGCAGTTGGCGTTGGAACCCGCGGCCAGGGTGCCGCCGCCGGTGACGTGCAGGGTGCGGTTGCTGTTCTGGTACCAGCCGGTCACGCTGCCCGAGAAGGTGGCGACACAGGAGAAGCCGGTGATCGTCGCGCGGATACCGGTGATGGTGCCGTTCGCGCGGTCCGTCCCGGTCATCGTGTCGAGGTTGATCTTCCACGGGTACGAGGTGCTGTCGGGGGTGACGGTGAAGTCGATGCCGGCCACATTGCAGGTGTTGAAGGTGATCGACGTGATGTCGCCGATGCCGGTGCCGGGGTTCGATCCTGCCTTGAGGGTGCCCTTGGCCTGCGAGGAGTTGCACGTCAGCTGAGCCGCGGGCACGGTCAGGGTCGGGTTGACGGCGTTCGCCGTGAACGCGCCGCCCGGCGTGATGGTGAAGTTGGCCTGCGCGGTGGCCGAGGCCGACGAGATGGACAGGCCGAGGGCCGCGGCGAGTGCGGCGGTGGCGATCACGGTCTTTCTGGCGATACTGCGCACGATGTATCCCTCCAGGGATGTGTCGCGTACGTGAGTGGGAAATCCGCTCGGTTGGGGGTCCGGGCTGGGAGTACGGCTCGTTCCACGCGGACGTCGCAGAAGGTGGGACTGCGGCCTTGTCCGTCGCCTGCCGAAGGACGTTACGAGTAAGTAACCTCGCGCCGCAATGGGAACGCAGCAGAATCACGAAGGGTATGAGCGGACTGTCTTGTTCCTGGCATCCGCTTAGCGAAACCGGGGTCGGTTCTTATCGGCTCGTGAGCAGTTCTCCCACGGGGACACGGATTGCTCACCGAATGAGTGGGTGGACCCGCCAGTTACTCATCCGACGACAAATCCGTGTCCTGTGAAAATGCCGTGAACGAGCCCATTGCCGCCAGGTGTTTCCCGTCAGTAACGTCCCTGGCCGACGACTCCCGACTCTGCACTTCCGACCGTGAGGGGAACACCGCCATGCGCTCCATCAGACGCATTCCGATCCTGGCCCGTGCGGGCACCGTCGCCGTGGTGACCGCGCTCGCCACGCTGGCGTCCGTAGCCCCCTCGTCCGCCGCCACCCAACTGAACGGCTCCTGGGGCCCGTTCACGCGCTGCCCCGTGGACGCGCCCGCGATGCTCGCCGCCGACGGCCAGATCGACACCGCGATCTGCATCGCCTCCAGCTCCGCCAGCGGCTCCATCAAACTGGGCAGCTCCCAGGTGCCGACCGGCAAGACGGACCTCCAGGCGGGAGTGATCACGCACTCCAACGGAACCTCCACCGTGGTCTCCCCGCCCGGCGGCGCCCTCGTCGCCGAACCCGCCCAACTGCCCGGCGGGCTCCTCGGGTTGATGTGCCCCAGTGACATCCCGGTCGTCACGGCCATCTGCAAGCAGCTCACCGACAACAGCCTGAACCGGGTCACGGCCACCGTCGAATCGGTGAACACACCCACCGACTTCAAGCTGCTCGCCGGAGTGATGAAGGGGCAGCCGATCATCTCGCTGCCGGTGCGCATCAAGCTGGACAACCCGTTCCTCGGCGGCAGTTGCTACATCGGCTCGGCCGCCAACCCGATCGTGCTGCGCCCGCAGAACGCGACCGCGCCCTCGGTGAAGACCGAACGGTTCGACGGTGACGGCACACCGAACACGACCGGCGTGCTCAACCGGCTCAGCGCACTCGGTGCGAACCAGGGCGACACGACCTACGCCGTTCCCGGCGCCAACGGCTGCGGTCTCCTGGGCATCCTGGACTGGGCGGTCAACCTGAAGTCGGGCCTCCCGTCGGCCGCCGGCAACAACAACGTGGTCCTCAACAGCGCGTCCACGTATGTCGCCGCCTTCTCCTCGCCGGACACCGTGGTGCCGAACGAGGGCCGGCTGCTCGCGGAGTACTGGCACTCGGCCGTGAGGTAGTCCGCAGGGGCGCACGGCCGTACAGGCATCGGGCGGGCATCGGCGGATGGCGGCGGTGAACTTGTCACTCGCCCACACATTCGCCTCGCGACTCACTCGCCCGATGCCAACAAAACGGTGACAGAAATCCACGGCGCGGAAAGTTCGCAGCCCGGTATTGCGGCCTTAGGTTACCCGGTCGTAACGTCCCGGGTGTGGCCGCTCGACTCCTTGTCGACGCCCCCCTGTCGACCTGGAGTTCCTATGGGGAAAACGCCGTCCCGAACCTCCTTCCGGGCCGAGATCCCCGTGGGTGGGGCCTCGTCCATCCAACCCCCGGAGACGCGAGGTCCCACCCTGTTCGGCCCCCGGAAATGCTCACTCGGTGACAAAGAATCCCGGCGGGTTCATCAGCCGGTGACAAATGGCCGAAAGAGCTGCGGAATTGCCGTTCCGACCGCTTGTCCGAACGGCATCGATCAACCTAACGTGCGCCTCTTGGTGCACATCAGCCCCCACGGCGCGTCGGCGCATCTGTTGGACCTGCTGGACCTGCTCGACACGCTGGAGGTGAGATGGGAATCGAAGTAAGGGTCGAGGGCCTGACCAAGTCGTTCGGCAAGCAGAACATCTGGCAGGACGTCACCCTCACCCTGCCCGCCGGTGAGGTGAGCGTGATGCTCGGCCCTTCCGGGACCGGGAAGACCGTGTTCCTCAAGTCCCTCATCGGACTGCTGAAGCCGGAACGGGGCCGTGTCCTCATCAACGGGGTCGACATGGTCGGCAGCCCCGAACGTGACGTCATGGAGACGCGCAAGCTGTTCGGGCTGATGTTCCAGGACGGCGCCCTGTTCGGGTCGATGTCCCTCTTCGACAACATCGCCTTCCCGCTGCGCGAGCACACCCGCAAGAAGGAGTCCGAGATCCGGCGCATCGTCATGGAGCGCATCGAGGTCGTCGGGCTCCTGGGCGCGGAAGGGAAGCTGCCGGGCGAGATCAGCGGTGGTATGCGCAAGCGCGCCGGGCTCGCCCGCGCCCTCGTACTCGATCCGCAGATCATCCTCTGCGACGAGCCGGACTCCGGGCTCGACCCCGTCCGCACCGCGTACATCTCGCAGCTGCTCATCGACCTGAACACGCAGATCGACGCGACCATGCTGATCGTCACCCACAACCTCGACATCGCCGCGACCGTCCCCGACAACATGGGGATGCTGTTCCGGCGCAACCTCGTCACCTTCGGGCCGCGCGAGGTCCTGCTCACCAGCCGCGAGCCCGTCGTGGCGCAGTTCCTGACCGCGAGCAAGGCCGGGCCGATCGGCATGTCCGAGGAGAAGGACGCCGCGACGCTCGCCGCCGAGGCCGCGGGCTCGGCGGGCAACGGGCCGATTTCGCCGCGCGCCATCGTGCCGCAGCTCGAACCCTCGCCAGGACTGCCGCCCCGCAGGGCCGTGGCCCGGCGCCGCGAACGCGTCCTCGGCATGCTCGACACGCTGCCGCCCTCGGCCCGCGCCGCGATCGAGGCGACGTACGCCGAAGCTCTCGAACCGACGGCCGTGCTGCCCCGCCGTACCGGCGCCGGGGGCGTCTCGTGAGCGTGGACGAACAGCATCCGGCGGTACCGGCCGGCGAGCCGTCCCCCGGCGGGCAAGGCGGGCAGCCCCAGGGCGTGCCGCCCCAGGACGCGACGGCCAAGCACCGCCGCAGCGGCGGCGCGGGCACGCCCGTCCCCGGGCTCGGCGCGCTGCGCCAGACCGGCCGCCTCTTCGCCCTCGCCATCGAAGTGAGCCGTGCGATCTTCCGCCGGCCCTTCCAGTTCCGCGAGTTCATCGAGCAGTTCTGGTTCATCGCCAGCGTCACCATCCTCCCGGCCGCCCTCGTCTCGATCCCCTTCGGCGCCGTCATCGCGCTCCAAGTCGGCTCGCTGACCCAGCAGTTGGGCGCCCAGTCCTTCACCGGCGGCGCCAGCGTCCTCGCCGTCATCCAGCAGGCGAGCCCGCTCATCGTCGCCCTCCTCATCGCGGGCGCCGGCGGCTCGGCGATCTGCGCCGACCTCGGCTCACGCAAGATCCGCGAAGAGCTGGACGCCATGACCGTGATGGGTGTCTCGCCCGTGCAGCGGCTCGTCGTGCCCCGCGTGCTCGCGACCATGTCCGTGGCCCTCCTCCTCAACGGCATGGTCTCCGTGGTCGGCACCCTCGGCGGCTACTTCTTCAACGTCATCCTCCAGGGCGGCACACCGGGCGCGTACCTCTCCTCCTTCTCCGCGCTCGCCCAACTTCCCGACCTGTACATCAGCGAACTCAAGGCGCTCATCTTCGGGTTCATCGCCGGAATCGTCGCCGCCTACCGCGGCCTCAATCCGCGCGGCGGACCCAAGGGCGTCGGCGACGCCGTCAACCAGTCCGTCGTCATCACCTTCATCCTGCTGTTCTTCGTGAACATGGTGATGACGGGCATCTACCTCCAGATCGTTCCGCCGAAGGGAGGCTGAGCCCGCCATGGCCTCCCCCCTCACCACGGCGCTCGCCGCGCCGCTCGCCTGGCTCGACCGCTGCGGCGACCAACTCCTCTTCTACATACGGGCGTTGGCGTGGATACCGCGCACCCTGCGCCGCTATATGAAGGAGGTCCAGCGCCTGCTCGCCGAGGTCGCCTTCGGCTCCGGCGGGCTCGGCGTCATCGGCGGCACCATCGGCGTGATGATCGCCATGACCGCCGCCACCGGCACCGTCGTGGGCCTCCAGGGGTACGCGGCCCTGGACCAGATCGGCACCGCCGCCTTCACCGGCTTCGTCTCCGCGTACTTCAACACCCGCGAGATCGCGCCACTGGTCGCCGGGCTCGCCCTGTCCGCGACCGTCGGCGCCGGGTTCACCGCGCAACTCGGCGCCATGCGCATCAACGAGGAGGTCGACGCGCTGGAAGGGATGGGTGTGCGGTCCATGCCGTACCTCGTCACCACCCGCATCATCGCCGGAGTCGTCGCGATCATCCCGCTGTACGCGATCGGGCTGCTGTCCTCCTACGTCGCCTCGCGCATCGTCACCGTCGTCTTCAACGGCCAGTCGCAAGGCACCTACGACCACTACTTCAATCTGTTCCTGTCGCCGACCGATGTCGTCCTGTCGGTCCTGAAGGTGCTCATCTTCAGCGTCATGGTGATCGTCGCGCACTGCTATTACGGCTACCGGGCGACCGGTGGGCCCGCGGGCGTCGGTGTCGCCGTGGGGCGGTCCGTGCGCAATGCGATCGTCCTCATCAGCGTCACCGACTTCTTCCTCTCGCTGGCGCTCTGGGGCGCCACCACGACGGTGAAGGTGGCGGGCTGACATGACCCGGGCCACCACCGTCCGCAGACGACTCGCCGGAGTCGTCTTCCTGCTCGTCCCCGCGCTGCTCATCTGGCTCGCCGTCGCCGTCTACAACAAGGACTTCACCGAGTCGGACGAGATCGTGGTCGAGACCGGCAGCGTCGGCAACGAGATGCACCTGGGCGCGGAGGTGAAGATGCGCGGTGTCGTCCTCGGCGAGGTCCGCAAGATCGACGCCACCGCCACGGGCGCCCGCCTCACCCTCGCCCTCGAACCGGGCGCCCTGGACCACGTACCCGACGACGTCAGTGCGCAGATGCTGCCGACCACCCTGTTCGGCGAGCGGTACGTCGCCTTCGTCGCCCCGGGGGCCCCGAGCGGGCGGACGCTGCCCGCCGGGTCGACCGTCCCGCAGGACCGGTCGGCCAACGCCATCGAACTCCAGCAGGTCCTCGACGACGTACTGCCGATGCTCACGGCCGTGCAGCCGCAGAAGCTGTCCGCGACGCTGTCCGCCGTCTCGCAGGCCCTGGAGGGGCGCGGCGACCAGCTCGGCGACACACTCACCCAGCTCGACGCCCACCTGAAGAAGTTCAACCCCCATCTGCCCACCCTCAACGAGGACTTGAAACAGCTCGTGAAGGTGTCGCACATCTACGCCGACGCCGCACCCGGCATCCTCGACGCGCTGCGGGACCTCACCACCACGAGCGGCACCCTCGCCGAGAAGGAGGGCGACCTGGCCGCCACCTACGGGGCCACCACCAGGACCGCCGAAGATCTCGACGCCTTCCTGCGCGCCAACAAGGACAACATCATCCGGCTGTCGACCACCTCACGGCCCACCCTCGAACTCCTCGCCGAGTACGCGCCCGAGTTCCCGTGCACCCTGCGCACCCTCGCGGAGCTGGTGCCCCGGATGGACCAGGCGCTCGGCAAGGGCACCGACCAGCCGGGCATCCACGTGGAGGTCTCCACCGTGCCCTCGCGCGGCAACTACGTCGCGGGCAAGGACACCCCGCGGTACGACTCCACCGGCGGTCCGCGCTGCTACCCGGTGCCCTACCTCGGGTCCACCGCGACCGTGCCCATCACTCCGTCGGCCGCCACCGAGCAGGACCTCGGTCCCGCCAACTCGCCGCAGGAGAACGACCTCGTCAATGAACTCCTCGCCCCGTCCGCCAAGAAGCGGCCCGCCGACCTGCCCGACTGGTCGAGCCTGCTCGCCGGGCCCCTCTACCGCGGAACGGAGGTGAAGCTGAAGTGAGCGCACCCACCCCGGGCCCCGACACCCCGGACCGCGACCCCACCACGACTGACACCACCGACACCTCCGCCACCACCTCAGACACCTACGGCAGCCACACCCGGCGCCGCAGCCTCGCGGGCCCCCTCGTCAAATCCCTGATCTTCGTGCTCGTCACCGCCCTGGCCACCACCGTCCTCGGCCTGTCCATCGCCAACACCGGTGTCGGCAAGGCGACCAGGACGTACAAGGCCCTGTTCACCGACATCACCGGCCTCATCGACGGCGACGGCGTACGGATCTCCGGTGTGAAGGTCGGTGAGGTCACCGACGTCCGCGTGGTCGACCAGCGCACCGCCCAGGTCACTTTCACCGTCAACGACGACCGGGTCCTGCCGCGCACCACCACCGCGGCCGTGAAGTACCTCAACATGGTCGGCCAGCGGTACGTCGCTCTCGACCGCGGCACCGGAACGGCGAGCGGCGACCTGGCTCCCGGCGACACGATCCCGCTCACCCGCACCACCCCCGCCCTCGATCTGACGCTCCTCTTCAACGGCTTCAAGCCACTGTTCGAGGGCCTGTCCCCGAAGGACGTCAACGAGCTGGCCGGTTCCATCGTCAAGGTCCTCCAGGGCGAGGGCGGCACCGTCGACAGCCTCATCGAGCACGTCGGCTCGCTGTCCTCGACGGTCGCCGCCAAGGACAAGGTCATCGGGCAGGTCGTCGGCAACCTCACCGACGTACTGACCACCATCAACGACCGCGAGGCACAGTTCGACGACCTCGTGGTCACCCTCCAGGACCTGGTGTCCGGCTTCAACGACGACCGCAAGCCGCTCGGGGACGCCGTCGCCGCGATGGGCGATCTGACGACGGTGACCGCGGACCTCCTCCAGGACGCCCGCGCACCCCTCAAGGAGGACATCCGCCAGCTCGGCCGGCTGTCCACCTCGCTCGGCAAGGGCATCCCGCAGATCGAGAACTTCCTCGACAAGACGCCCGCCAAGATGACCGCGCTCTCCCGCCTCGCGTCCTACGGGTCCTGGTTCAACCTCTACCTCTGCGAGGCGAAGGTCGGCGGCGTGACCATGTCCGACGGCTCCACGCCACCGACCGGCATCACCGTCACCGAATCGAGGTGTCAGTGACATGGGGCGCCCCCGCATCAAACCGATCCAGGAACGCAACCCGGTCGCCGTCGCCGTCGTAGGACTCGTCGCGCTCGCCCTCGTGGCGCTCGCCGCCTTCAACGCGAGCAGCCTGCCCGTCGTCGGCGGCGGCACCACGTACACGGCCGACTTCAGCGAGGCGGCCGGTCTCGGCGACGGCGACGAGGTGCGCATCGCCGGTGTCAAGGTCGGCGAGGTCACCGGTGTCGGCCTCGACGGAGCCAAGGTGAAGGTCACCTTCGAGATCAAGGACAAGGGCACGTGGATCGGCGACCGGACGACCGCCGCCATCGCCATCAAGACCCTGCTCGGCGACAAGTACGTGGCCCTCGACCCGGTGGGCTCCGCGAAGCAGGACCCGGGCAGCAGGATCCCGGTCTCCCGTACGACATCCCCGTACGACGTCACCGAGGCGTTCCAGGATCTCAGCGGCACCATCGACGAGATCGACACCCAGCAGCTCGCGAAGAGCTTCGAGACGATCTCCACGACGTTCAAGGACTCGCCGCCGGATGTACGGGCCGCCCTCCAGGGGTTGTCCGCCCTGTCGAAGACCGTCTCGAAGCGGGACGCCGAACTCGCCCAACTGCTCGCCGGAAGCAAGAAGTTGACCAAGACGCTGGAGGACAAGAAGTCCAGCTTCGAGACGCTCATCGACGACGGCGGTTCGCTGCTCGGCGAGTTGAAGAAGCGGCGCTCCGCCATCAAGGCGCTGCTGTCCGGCAGCCAGGCGCTCGGCAAGCAGCTCGACGGCCTCGTGGACGACAACGAGAAGGAACTCCGCCCCACCCTCCAGGCGCTGGGCCGGGTCACCGAGGTCCTGGAGAAGAACAAGGGAAAGCTCGACCGGACGCTCTCCCTCATCGGCCCCTACTACCGGCTCGTCGGCAACACCCTCGGCAACGGCCGCTGGTTCGACAGCTACCTCTGCGGGGTCGTACCGCGCACCTACCTCCCCGAGTCGTCCCTGCCCGAGGACAGTTGCCGGCCGCCGAAGAACGGCACCTACGACGTGAAGGGAGGCGGACAGGGATGACACTTCGCCGCAAGCTCGTGGCCGGCGTGGTCGCGCTGGGCGTACTCGTCGCCGCCGGGATCGTCGGCGTACGGGCCGCCTCCTCCACCGGCACCCGCATCACCGCCTACTTCGACCGCGCCGTCGGCATCTACGCCGGATCAGATCTGCGGATCCTCGGCGTCCGCGTCGGCGAGGTGCACTCCGTGGAGCCCGAGGGGACGCGGGTACGGGTCCGGCTCGACGTGGACGAGGGCGTGAAGGTGCCGGTGGGCGCGCGGGCCGTCGCCGTCGCCCCCAGCATCGTCGCCGACCGCTACGTCCAGCTCACCCCCGCCTACACCTCAGGTCCCGCGCTGCGTGACGGCGCCGAGCTGCCCGCCTCCCTCAACCGCACCCCCGTCGAGATCGACCAGCTCTACGACTCGATCACCGAACTCGGCAAGGCGCTCGGACCGGACGGAGCCAACGCCGAGGGCGCCCTGTCCGATCTGCTCGACACAGGCGCCAAGAACCTCGACGGCAACGGCGCGCTGATGGGCGACAGCATCGAGCAGTTCGGCAAGGCCGCCAAGACGCTCGACGGCAGCAGCGACGACTTCTTCACCACTCTCGCCCAGCTCCAGACGTTCACCACGATGCTGAAGGAGAAGGACGGCGACGTGCGCACGGCGCAGGAACGCCTGGACGACGTCACCGGGTTCTTCGCCGACAACAAGGACGACCTCGCCGGCGCCCTGAAGGAACTCGGCAAGGCGCTCACCAAGGTGAAGAAGTTCATCAAGGACAACCGGGGCGAGCTGAAGAAGAACGTCGACCGGCTCGTGCCGATCACGCAGGCCCTGGTCGACCAGCGCGCCTCACTCGCCGAGGCCATGGACACGGTGCCGAACGCCGCAGGGAACGTCGTGGGCGCGTACAACCCGGACACCCGTACCCTCGACGGCCGCGCCGACCTCAACGAGCTGAGCATGGGCGGGCCGCTGCTCCCGCTGCCCGCCGTGGGAGGTGAGGGCTGATGGCCGCCCGCCGTAAGGCCGCCATCGGCGCCGGGCTCGGCTGCGCCGTCCCGATCGTCGTCGGATTCTGCCTGGTGATCGGCGTGTTCACCGTGCCGACGCCGTCGTTCGGCGGCATCGAGGACCTGCCGCTGCCCGGCGGCGCCGACCTCGGCTCCCACCCGTACACCGTCACCGCCGAGATCAAGGACGTCCTGAGCCTCGTCCCGCAGTCGGCGGTCAAGGTCAACGACGTGGCCGTGGGCCGTGTCACCGCCATCGACCTCGGCCGGGACGACTGGACGGCCCGCGTCACCCTGCGCATCAACGGCGATGTCGAGCTGCCCGCCGACACCGGCGCCCGCCTCGAACAGTCCAGCCTCCTCGGCGAGAAGTACATCCAGCTCGTCCCGCCGGAGAACGGCACCGGCACCCTGCGCGGCGGCGACCGGATCCCGCTCTCGCGCACCAGCCGCAACACGGAGGTCGAGGAGGTGTTCGGCGCGCTGTCCCTGCTCCTCAACGGCGGTGGCGTCAACCAGCTCAAGACCATCACCACCGAACTCAACTCCGCCATCGGAGGCCGCGAGACGGAGGTCCGGTCCACACTGCGCCGGGTCAACACCCTCGTCACCGATCTGGACGACCACCGGGGCGACATCACCGACGCGCTCGACTCCGTCAACCGGCTCTCCACGACACTCGCGACGCGCAAACAGGACGTGGGAACCGTGCTGACCGACCTCTCGCCCGGCCTGAAGACCCTGGAGAAACAGAGAGGTTCGCTGCTCACCATGTTGCGCGCCCTGGACCGGCTCTCAGGGGTCGCCGTCGACACCATCGACGCGAGCAAGGAGGACATGGTCGCCGACCTCAAGGCCATCGCGCCGACGCTGAAGGCGCTCGCCGACTCCGGCAAGGACCTGCCCGACTCGCTCCAGGTGCTGCTGACGTATCCGTTCACGGACGAGGTCCTGAACGGGGTCAAGGGTGACTACCTGAACGCGTATCTGCATGTGGTGGCCGAGCCGGGCACGGAGCTGATCCCGCCCCTGCCGCCGAAGGCGCCGCCGTCACCCTCGGCGTCGCCGTCGACCCAGGCGAAGTCCTCGTCCGGCAAGTCGTCGTCGGACAAGTCCTCAGCGGCGAAATCGCCGTCCGCCGAGTCCACCCTCCCGCTGCCCTCCGTACCGACACCGAGCGGAGGTGGGGTCCGGTGATCACGCTCGCCGTCCGGCTCAAGAACCTCGCGTTCCTGATCATCGCCGTCCTCGTCCTCGGCTATGTCGGCATCCGGTACGCGGATCTCGGCCGCTATGTCGGAGCCGCCGACTACTACACCGTGAAGGTCCATCTCCCGCGCACCGGGGGCCTGTTCACGCACTCCGACGTCACCTATCGCGGGGTGTCCGTCGGCCGGGTCGGGCCGATCGGGCTCACCGAGGAAGGCGTCGTCGCCGAACTGCGGATCAAGAAGTCCGCGCCGCGTATCCCGGACGACGCGAAGGCCGTCGTGGCGAGTCTGTCGGCGGTCGGGGAGCAGTACATCGATCTGCGGCCGGGCCGTTCCGACGGTCCTTTCCTCGCCGACGGCTCCCGAATAGACGAGTCGTCGGCGGCCGTGCCGAGGCCCGTCACCGACGTGCTGACCAGCATGGACGACCTCACCAACTCGGTGCCGCTGGACTCCCTGCGCACGGTCGTGGACGAGTTCGGCAAGGCGTTCGAGGGGCACGGCGAAGACCTCCAGGTCCTCCTGGACAACGGCTCGGACTTCGTCGAGGCCGCCGACCGCGCGCTGCCGTACACCACCAAGTTGATGGCCGACGGCGAGATCGTGCTGCGTACCCAGGCCGAAGAGGGCCAGGCCATCAAGGACTTCGCCTCGGGCGCCAAGGAGCTGGCGGCGACCCTGAAGAGTTCGGACAGCGACCTCCGAACCCTCGTCACCGTGGCGCCCGACGCCGCCACCCAGGTCAGCGGGTTGCTACGGGACCTCGACCCCAGCCTCGGTGTCGTCCTCGCAAACCTCCTCACCACCTCCGAGGTCGCCGTCACCCGTCAGCGCGGCACCGAGGAGCTGCTGGTCAAGCTGCCCCAGGCCGTCGCCGCCGGGGCCACCGCCGTCGACGGAAAGAAGGTCAACTTCGGCATGACGGTCACGTTCTTCAAGCCCCTGCCCTGCACGGAGGGCTACTCCGGTACGCGTTACCGCTCCGGAGTCGAACTCGGTACCGCGCCCGCCCTCAACACCGACGCGCGCTGTACGTCACCCCCGTCCAGCGGCATCAACGTCCGGGGCTCCGCGAACGCGCCCAAGGGCGGTGCCGTACCCGAACCCGCGAAGCCGGGGGCGCTCTCGCTGCCCTCGCTGGACGAGACGGGCGCCGGGTCCCCGGAGGACGGCATGGCGGGGCTGCTCGGGCTGTCCCCCGCGTCCGGCGCGTCGGGTGAGTCCGGGGGCGGCCGATGAGGAAGCTCACGGTGGCCCCGGGGAGGCTCGCGGTCGGCGCGGGACTCGCCGTGGCGGTCGCGCTGTGCGGCGTCGGCGGCTGGTCGTACGCACAGGCGCGCGGCGACGACTCGCTCGCCTACGGGCGGGCCAGGGACGCGGCGCTCGCCGACGGCCGGACGGGCATCGCCGCGCTGTCCACCCTCGACGCCTCGACCCTGGAGAAGGCCAAGGCCGGGGCGCGCAAGTGGACGGCCGTCACCACGGGCGCGCTGCGCACCGAGATCGAACGCGTCGAGCCCGCCACCGGGCCCTCCTCGCGCGGCGTGGTCACCGACGCGGCGGTCACCGCGCTGGACGACCGGGCGGGCACGGCCAAGGTCATCGCGACGGTACGGATCGACATCACGTCGAAGGGTGCCACGGCCCCTTCGACGGACCGCAAACGCCTGGAGGCGGTCCTCGCCCGGGAGTCCGACGGGAGCTGGAAGATCAAGGCGCTCAACGCCGTGCCCGTGACCGAGCCGGACGGGGCGAGCGGGGAGAACGGATGAGCCGGGAGGGGGCCGGGCCTGTCGTGCGGGTCGAGGAGGGGACGGCGGACGTCGCCGGGGACGAGGACGTGACGGCGGCGGATGTGTCGGCAGCCGAGGTGACGAAGGTCGACGTGACGAAGGCTGACGTGACGAAGGATGTGGCGTACGGGGATGGGGACGCGGAGGCGGGCGAGGCGGGCGCGGCCCCGGACTCCGTCGGGGAGGACGACGGCGAGGACGGGCGGCCCCCCGAGCGCTCGGGCGAGCGGCGATGGCTGATCGGTCTCGCGACCGGAGCCGTGCTGCTCGCCCTCACCGGCGGCCTCCTCCTCCACCAGGCACACCAGTTGAGGAACACGCCCGCCGCCGCCAACCACGCCCTCACCGACGTCGAGGCGACCACCCGCGTCAACGGCGACGTCAGCAACGCCCTCGCCAAGGTCTTCTCGTACACACCGGGCGGTACCGCCGCCACCGAGCGCTCGGCCCGCGAACTGCTCTCCGGCCGCGCCGCCCGCCAATACACCGAACTCTTCGCCCAGGTCAGGGAGAACGTCAGCGAGCAGCGCGTCACGCTCACCACGCAGGCCGTGCGCGTGGGCACCGTCAGCCTCGACGGGAACAGCGCCCACCTGCTCGTCTTCCTCGACCAGACCGCACACCGGGGCGACAAGAAGCCCACCACGTCCGCCGCCCAGCTCTCCGTCACGGCACAGTTGCGCGACGGCGTGTGGCAGATCGTCGACATCAAGGCCCGTTGACCTCAAGGGCCCGTGGAAGGGAACCAGCGCATGACACGGTCATTCCGAACAGCGGTGCTGTTCCGCCAGCCGCTGCTCGCGGCGGCCCTGGCCCTGACCCTGGTCGCGGGCGGGGTCGCCGCCTGGGCCGGCTGGTCCTGGTACGGCGCGGCCCACGACGAGTCGGCGGACTACGCGGCGGCCCGAGACGCGGCGCTGGAGGCGGGGGAGCAGGCCGTGCAGAACCTCAACACGCTCGACCACCGCCAGTTGGACCGCGGGCTCGATCTGTGGGAGGCGTCCACGACGGGCGAGCTGCACAGCCAACTCGCCAAGGGGCGCAAGGAGTTCTCCGTGCAGGTCGCGGAGGCGCAGACGGTGAGTACGGCGAAGGTGCTGTCCGGCGCGCTGACGGAGCTGGACCAGCGGGCGGGCCGGGCGCGGGTGCTGGTCGCGCTGCGCGTCACCGTACGGGCGTCGGGGGCCAAGGCCACGGAGAAGGACAGCCGGATGCTCGGTGAGCTGACCCGGACGAAGGGCCACTGGAAGCTCAGCGCCCTCGGCCAGGCGCCGGTCGGCGACACGGCGACGGACTGAGGAGGTACGGACATGTCGACGACCCGCCATCACATCAACCGCAGGCGCCGCCTGGAGGCGAACTCGACCCGGGGCGAACGGGACACCGGGGGAGCGGCGTTGACGGCGACGGCCGCACCGGAGGACACCGAGCCGTCGTCCGAGGCGGTGACCAAGCCGTCGTCGCAGCCTTCCCCGATGCCGGTGACCAAGCCGGCGCCCAAGCTGTCCCTCAAGACGGCCGCCAAGCCGTCCCCCAAACCGGCCGCCAAATCGGCCGCCAAACCGAGTCCCGCACCGAAGAAGACGGCACCCGGGACGGCACCTGAATCGGCACCGGCGGCCCCCACCCCCCGTACCGCCCGCCGTCGCCTCCGCACCGTCGCCGGTCTCTGCCTGCTCACCCTCCTCCTCGGCGCCTTCGCCGGTTGGGCCCGCGCCGAGGTGACCGCGTTGCGCGACCGGCCCGCGCTGCGCAACACCGCGCTCACCGACCCGGCCCGTACCAGCGACATCAAGGGTCAGGTGAGCCGGGCCGTCGGCGGTGTCTTCTCGTACGACTACGCCAACCCGGGCACCTCCGAGAAGGCCGCCGCCACCTATCTCACCGGCAAGGCCGTCGAGCAGCACCGCACGCTCGTCTCGGGGGTGATCGCCCAGGCGAAGAGGCAGAAGGCGGTGATCACGACCACCGTGACGGACAGCGCGGTGGAGCGGATCGACGGCGACCGCGCCCGGGTGCTCGTCTTCGCCGACCAGAGCAGCACCGGCACCTCGGCGAAGGCCCAGGAACCCACCTACGCGGGCGCGATGCTCGCCGTCGACCTCGTCCGAAAGGACGGCCACTGGCTGATCTCCGGCATCGACACCTTCGGCAGCTGACCTGACGAAAGGGCCCTTCCGTGTCTCCGCTGTCTGCGTTGTCTCCGCTGTTCCCGCGTCTCCGACGCCTCCGTCCCCGCCCCCGCCTGCTCCGTGGCGTGCGCGGCACCGCCGTGGCCGCCGCCGCGATGGCCCTGCTCACGGCCTCCCAAGCGCCGGGTGTCCTCCAGGAGTTGACGGCCGACCGGCACGACGAGCAGTCGGTGTCGGAGGGCGGACCGCTGCCCCCCGTCGCATCCCAGGGCGACGACTCGTACCACACCGAACTGCCGCCCCTGGCGACCGTGGACGCCCCGGATGTCCCGACCCCGGAGCCCGCGCGGGTGCGGGCCGAGTCGGGAATCCCGGCCACCGTCCTCGCCGCCTATCGCAGGGCGGAGGCGTCCGTGGCGCGTACCGACCCGGGCTGCCGGCTGCCCTGGCAACTGCTCGCGGCGATCGGCAAGGTCGAGTCCGGGCAGGCGCGCGGCGGCGCGGTGGACGCGCGCGGCGACACCCTCGGCCGGATCACCGGACCGCCCCTGAACGGGAACGGCTTCGCCCTGATCCGCGACACCGACAAGGGCGCGTGGGACGGGGACACGGTGTACGACCGGGCCGTGGGGCCGATGCAGTTCCTGCCGTCGACCTGGCGGCGCTGGGGCGCCGACGGCAACGGCGACGGCCGCGCGAACCCCAACAACATCTTCGACGCGGCGCTCGCCGCCGGCCACTACCTGTGCGCGGGCGGCCGTGACCTGAGCCGCACGGCCGATCTCGAACGGGCGATCCTCAGCTACAACTACTCGCGCGACTACCTTCAACTGATCCTGTACTGGCTGGAGTTCTACCGCGAAGGCGTGCACACCGTCCCGGACGGCAAAGGCGTGATCCCGGACAGCCCAGGCGCGGGCGGCAAGACTCCGGCCACGCGCCCCGTCGGAGACGGCGACGGGGGCGGTGGCAAGGGCGGAGGCGGCGGTATCGTCATCGGCCCCGACCCGACACGCAGCCCCACGCCGAGCCCGTCACCCTCCACACCCGCCCCCACCGGAAGCCCGACCGGAAGCCCGTCCCCGACGACGTCCCCGACCGACAGCCCGCAGCCCACGGACCCCGGCACGCCTTCGACCGGTCCTTCGACCGACCCCCCGACCGATCCGCCCACCACGGACCCCGGCACCACGCCCTGCCCCACGGACGGCGCGTCACCGCCGGCGGACCCGTCGGGCGAGCCCACACCGAGCCCCGGCGACACCGGCAGCCCCTCGCCCTGCGCGACCCCCACCCCTTGAGAGGGCGGCTCAGCCGGACGCCCGCAGCTCGCCCATGACCTGCCCGAACGCCTCCATCGAGTGCTCCATCACGGTCACGTACGAGAAGCCGTACCGCTCCCGCTGGGCGCGGACCTTCCGGACGATCTCGTCCGCCGTGCCCACCAGGACGATCGGCAGACCGAGGATCTGGTCCTCGGTGAACTGCGGAAAGATCGGCAGCCAGTGGCTCACCGCGGCCCCCGGGTCGTCCGTGACCACGACGAGTTGGACGAGCAGGTTCAACTCGGCGGGTTCGGGGCGCGCGTCGGCGGCGTAGCGCCGGTACGTCGCCACCCGCTCGTCCAGTTCGTCGGCGGTCAGCGGGGCGAGCATTCCGGCCTTGTCGCCCGGTACCGCACGGCCCCCGGCGAACGCGGCGATGTCGGCGTGCTCCGCGGTCAGCCGCAGCATCCGGTCGCCGTTGCCGCCGATCAGCAGGGGCACCCGGGGCTGCACCGGCTGCGGCTGGTGGTCGGGGGAGCCGAGCAGTCGCCCGACCTCCTCGACGGTGCGCTGCAGATGGTCGACCCGCTCCCGGGGCGAGCCGAACGGCAGACCGGCCGTCTCGTGCTCCACCGGGACGTACCCGGTGCCGAGGCCCAGCTCCAGCCGGCCACCCGTCAGCGCGTCGGCGGTCGCCGCCTCGCGGGCCAGCAGGGTCGGATTCCAGAAGCCCGCATTGAGCACGAAGGTGCCGAGGCGCGGCCGTTCGGTCGCCTCGGCCGCCGCGATCAGGGCGGGAAAGGGCGCCGCCATCCCCAGATGGTCGGGCGCGAGGATCACGTCGTAGCCCAGCTCCTCGGCTCGGCGGCACTTCTCGCGCCAGGCGTCGCCGGGAGCGGGGGCCAGCATGTTGACTCCGAAACGGAACGGTCGCGGCATGAACTCTCCTCGCTGGTTCGGCAGTTGTGCTCGCCACGCTAATGCGGGACGGGGGCGGCGCGGGTGTGACGCGGCCTCCGGAGGGTCATTCGTGGGCGATGGCCGCCAGCACGTTCATCCGGGACGCGCGCAGCGCGGGCAGTAGGGCGGCGGCGAGTCCGACGACGACCGCGCCGACGACGACCGCCACGATGGTGCCCCAGGGGATCGCGAGCGCCGTCATGCCCTCCAGGGCGAGGACCCGCTGCACGGCGAGCCCCCACACCAGGCCGAGGCCGAGCCCGAGCACCGCGCCGAACACGGCGATCACCACCGATTCGAGGCGGATCATCCGGCGCAACTGGCGCCGTCCCAGACCGATCGCGCGCAGCAGTCCGATCTCCCGGGTGCGCTCGACGACCGACAGGGCCAGCGTGTTGACCACCCCGAGGACCGCGATGACGATGGCGAGCCCGAGGAGCGCGTACACGAGGTAGAGCAGGACGGCGACCTGGTCGTGGACCAGCTTCTTGTAGTCGGCCTGGTCGCGGACCTTCACCTGCGGATACGGGTCGAGGGTCGCCTCCAGGCGGGTGCGCAGAGTGTCGGCGCCGGTGCCGGGCGCGGCGTTCACGAAGAGCGCCGAGTCCTGGCCGCCGGGTACGTACTTCTCGACCGTGCCGAAGCCCATGAACAGGCCGCCGCGTATCCCGGGCCCCTCCGGGGTGTCCATGTCGGTGAGCGCGCCGACCGTCAGCTCGGCGCGCACGAGCCCCGGGAACTCGACGGGGACACGGCTGCCGACCGCCAGCCCGTACTCGTCGGCGAAGTCGCGCTCCATGGCGAGGTGGCCGGGCGCGAGCGCGGACGCGGTGTTCCCCGAGGCGTAGGTGAGACGGGTGACGTCGTCGAGCCGTGGTTCGTAGCCCGACGCCGTCGACTCGACGCGCCGCCCGTCGGGCATGGTCAGCGCGAGCTTCGTCATCCGGGACCGGACGACCAGGCCCGCGCCCTCGGTGGCCCGTACCTTCTCGGTGATCTCCTGCGGGAACGGCAGCCCCATACCGTTCTGCACGGTGAAGTCGGCGCCGAGCGTCTTGTCGATCTGCCGGTCGAACGACGCGGTCATGGACGCGCTCGCCACGGACATCCCGCCCACCAGCGCGAGCCCCACCATGAGGGCCGCCGCGGTCGCACCCGTACGGCGGGGATTGCGCAGCGCGTTGCGCTGGCTCAGCCGCCCCACCGGACCGAACACGACGGGGAACGCGCCCCCGAGCACCCGGATCACCGGACGCACCAGCAGCGGCCCCGCGATCACCGTGGCGGTGAGGGTGAGGACCACACCGATCCCGAGCAGCGAACTCGCGGTCGCGGTCCGGTCGGCCGTGGCGCACCCGACGAGTGCGGCGGCGCCCAGCGCGCCGACGACGGCCCCCGCGGCGGCCCGCCGCCGCAACGGCCGTCCCACGCCGGTGATTTCGGCGTCCGACAGCGCGGCCATCGGCGAGACGCCGGCCGCGCGGCGGGCCGGCAGATAGGCGGCGACGAAGGTGACGCCGAGCCCGACCGCGTAGGACGCGACCGGGGTGCCCCAGCCGATGACCATCTCGGTCGACTTCAGATTCATCCCGAAGGCGCCCATCAGCCCGATCAGGCCCCACGCGAGCGCGATACCGGTGGCCAGGCCGAGGGTCGAGCCGACCAGACCGAGCAGGACCGCCTCGACGAGGACCGAGCGGCGGACCTGGCGGCGGTCGGCGCCGATGGCGCGCAGCAGACCCAGTTCACGGGTGCGCTGCGCGATGAGCATGGAGAAGGTGTTGACGATCAGGAACACGCCCACCAGTACGGCGATCCCGGCGAAGCCGAGCATCACCCACTTGATGATCGACAGGAAGCTGCCGAGTTCGGCGGCGGCCGTCCTGGCCTGCTCGGCGGCGGTCTCCAGGTCGTATGCGTCGCCGAGTACGGCTGCGATGCGCTGCTTCAGCACCTCGTCCGAGACGCCGGGGGCCGCGTCCACGGAGAGAGCGGTGGCGAGGTCGTCCGCGCCGAGCAGCGCCTGCCGCGCGGTCGGCGGGTCGAGGAAGACGAGGGCGGCGCCCGGGTTGGTCGTACGGAAGGTGGCGATGCCGACGATCGTCACCTTGAAGGAGCCGGGGCGCGCGATGACCGTCAGGGTGTCGCCGATGCCCAGGTGTTTGGCGTCGGCGGTGTCGGCGTCGAGCAGGGCCTCGGCAGGGCCGTTCGGCGCGCGTCCCGAGGTGAGGCGGACCGGGCTGCGGTCGGTGGGCTGCCAGGCGGTCGCGATGGTCGGCGCGCCCGTCGTCGGGCCGACCGGGTCGTTCCCGTCGTCCACGACGGTGATGTTCTCGACGGACGCCTCGGCGTGGACCGCCGCGACCCCGTCGACCGAGCGGACCCGCTCCCCGAGGCTCACCGGCACGGTCCGGGTGGTCCCGGACAGGTTCGACGACGACAGGTCCTTCTTCGGATTCACCGTCACATCGGCCGAAGTCGAGGCGAACAGCCGGTCGAACGTACGGGTCACCGTGTCCGAGAAGATGAGACTGCCCGCGACGAACGCCACGGACAGCAGCACGGCCAGCGCGGACAGCAGCAGCCGCCCCTTGTGCGCGAGGAAGCTCCGCAGGGTCGCCTTCAGCATCCGGGCCCCGCCTCAGCCGCGCGCGGGACCGGAGACACCGGAGCCGTCCGCGGGACCCGTGCCGGAGAACAGCCGCATCCGCTCCAGGACCGCCGCCGCCGTCGGCCGGGGCATCTCGTCCACGATGCGTCCGTCGGCGAGGAAGAGCACCAGGTCGGAGTGGGCGGCGGCACCGGGGTCGTGCGTCACCATGACGACCGTCTGGCCCAGTTCGTCCACGGCCTCGCGCAGAAAGCCGAGGACTTCGAGCCCGGAGCGCGAGTCCAGATTGCCGGTGGGCTCGTCGGCGAAGATCAGCTCCGGGCGCGAGGCGAGGGCCCGCGCACAGGCGACCCGCTGCTGCTGACCGCCGGAGAGTTGCGCGGGCCGGTGCTTCAGCCGGTCGCCGAGCCCGAGCGTCCCGATGACCCGGTCGACCCACGCCCGGTCGGGCGTCCGGCCCGCGATGTCCATCGGGAGCGTGATGTTCTCGGCCGCGTTCAGCGTCGGGATCAGGTTGAACGACTGGAACATGAAGCCGACCCGGTCCCGGCGCAGCCGCGTCAGCTCCCGGTCCCGCAACCCGGTGATCTCGGTGTCCCCGAGCCAGACCTGCCCCGCCGAGACGCTGTCGAGCCCGGCCAGACAGTGCATCAGCGTGGACTTGCCGGAACCCGACGGACCCATCACCGCCGTGAAGCGCCCGCGCGCGATGTCGACGTCGACCGAGTCGAGGGCGAGTACCTGGGTCTCGCCGCTCCCGTACGCCTTGGTCAGGGCGCGGGCCCGCGCGGCGGTTCCCGTGGCGCCCGCGCGCCCGGTTGCCGGTTCTGCGGCAGATGTGGACAAGGCGGCCTCCCTGTCGATGGGTGTTCCGGCTCTCGTACGCGCGCCCGAGCGTAGTGTGGCGCACGGCACACCGGGAATCCCTCAGAAGTCGGGGAGCCGGGGGCCTGTGTAAGGGGCACGGAATGTAGGGGGCATGGAAGGTGAGCACCCCCGGGGTGCCCCCGATGCGCCGTTCCCGCGCCTCCCGCTCCGCCCGTGCCTCCGGCGCCCCCTTGCGAGTGCTAGCGTCCTGGCGCTAGCTTCAAGGCTATGGCGAAGACTCAGCTGAACGTGCGGGTGGAGGAGGACACCGCCCGAGCCGCGCGCGAACGCGCCCTGGCCCGGGGGATGAGTGTCAACCGCTACATCGAGGAACTGGTCAGACAGGACACCGGTGAGATGGGGCATACGTTCGTGGAGGCCGCGGCCGATTTCATGAAGCAGTACGAATCCGTGTTCGTCGAGGAATTCGGCGCGGAGCGCGAAGGTCGTCGTTGAGCCGTTGAACCTCTCCGTCGACCTTGCCTGGCTCCTCATGATCGCCGAACAGAAGACCCCAGGAGATCCCCAAGTCACCGACTGGGGAGCCCTCGTGGCGGCCGTCGGCCGGCACGAGGCCGAGATATTCGGCATCCCCGTCTACGAAACGCCGCACGACCGCGCCGCGGCCCTGCTCCAACTCCTGCTCCACGTACCGGCGTTGGAGCGCTCCAACGCGCTGTTCGCGGCCTCGGTCGCGTATGCCTACCTCGTCGCGAGCGGCCTCAAGGTCGTGACCTCGCCCGAGCAGGTGCGTGACCTCGCCCGGCTGGTCAAGAGCGGCGAGGCCACCGTGCACGACATCGCACAGCAACTCCGCCAGTGGAGCCTGTGACCCTCGCTGGTTAGGGGCGCCGCGCCGAGCCGAGTACGCAGTACGAGGTCGGCAGGCGCGGCCCCCGGTCGGGCAGCAGCAGCCGCCGGTACGCACCGGTCCCGAACCCCGCGTCCTCGATCGCCCGCAGCGGCTCGCGCCCCACATGGCAGCCGCCGAACAGCAGCGGCCACACCGTCCGGTCGAGGCCCCCCTGCACCGCGCCCATGGCCCGCCCCGGGGCCCGCCCGTGCTCGAAGAAGCGCAGCTCACCGCCGGGCCGCAGCACCCGCCGGATCTCTTCGAGCGCCCGGGGCACACTCCGCACACTGCACAGCACCAGGGACACGACCGCCGCGTCGAACGCCTCGCTCTTGACCGGCAGCGCCTCCGCCGCCCCCGGCACCACGTCGACCGGCACATCGGCGCGCGCTGCCGCCGTCACCGCCAACTCCCTGAGCATGGACTCCGGTTCGATCGCGACGACCTCGGAGACCGCAGGCGGGTAGTGCCGGAAGTTGAGTCCGTTCCCCGCGCCGATCTCGATGACCCGGCCCGTGAGCCCGGCGAGAAGTTCCGCACGCAGGGGCCCGACCGACGGTTCCGTCGCGACGCTGATACGGGCGTAGAACCGGGCGAACCAAGGGTGGTGCACGGCGTCCTTCGGGACGGCGGTCGGCCGCTGCGGCATGAGAGGACTCCTCGGGACGGCTGGTCTACCGAGCCTGGGGACGGCTGGGTCACCGAGCCTAGAGGCTGCCCCGGACCGGCGCCTGTTCCGCGGTGAAGCGCGTCGCGTCCCATGTCCCGTCCAGCGGCGGCGCCACCCACCCGGCAGCCGCCGCCCGGAACGCCACCGGCTCGTACGCCCCCGCACCCTCCGGCACCGCCCCCAGCAGGGGCGCGTCCGCGACCGCCGGCAGGTCCGCGAGGTTGCAGCGGGCCGCCAGATCGGGCGCGCCCGGCCAGGACCCGACGACCACACCGAGCAGGTCCACACCCCGCGCCCGCAGCGCCTCGGCGGTCAGCGCCGTCGTGTTGAGCGTCCCCAGCCCCGCCGACGCGACCAGGAGCACCGGGGCCCCCAGCAGCCGAGCCGCGTCGGCCAGCGTGGAGCCCGCGGCGTCGAACCGTACGAGCAGACCGCCCGCGCCCTCGACCAGCACGAGATCGTGGTCGGTGGCGAGCTTGGCCGCCGCGTCGGCCGTCTCTCGCGCGCCGACCGGGGCCAGCCCGGCCCGGCGCGCGGCCGTGGCCGGGGCCAACGGGTCGGGGAACCTGGCCAGCTCGACCGCCGTCACCCCGCCGGCCAGCCGTACCACCTCGTCGACGTCACCCCGCTCGTCCCCGGACACACCGGTCTGCGCGGGCTTCAGGACCGCCACGGAACGCCCGGCGGCCAGCGCCGCGCGGGCGAGCACCGCCGTGGTCACGGTCTTGCCGACCTCGGTGCCTGTCCCTGTCACCACCAGCACGGCCATCCGCGCCTCACCCCTCCGCCGCCGCCGCGCACACCGCGCGCGCCACCCGTGCCACGTCGTCGTCGCCCGTCACATAGGGCGGCATCGTGTAGACGAGATCCCGGAACGGCCGCAGCCACACGCCCTCGCGCACCGCCGCCCGCGTCGCCCGCTCCATGTCCACCTCGTGGTCGAGCTGGACCACACCGATCGCCCCCAGCACCCGGACGTCCCGCACCCCGGGCAGGTCCGCCGCAGGTGCCAGACCCTCACGCAACCCCGCCCCGATCCGTTTGACCTCCGTACGCCAGTCCTGGTCGAGGAGCAGACCGAGGGACGCGCAGGCCACCGCGGCGGCCAGCGGATTTCCCATGAACGTCGGCCCGTGGGCCAGCACCGGCACCTCGCCGCGCGAGATCCCGTCGGCCACGCGCGCGGTGCACAGCGTCGCCGCCATCGTCATGTAGCCACCGGTCAGCGCCTTTCCCACGCACATCACATCCGGCGTGACCCCCGCGTGGTCCGCCGCGAACAGCTCACCCGTACGGCCGAACCCGGTCGCGATCTCGTCGAACACGAGCAGCACCCCGTGCGCGTCGCACGCCTCGCGCAGCACCCGCAGATACGCGGGGGAGTGGAACCGCATCCCGCCCGCGCCCTGCACCACCGGCTCCACGATCACCGCGGCCAGCTCGTCCGCGTGCCGCCCGATCAGCTCCCGCAGCCCGTCCGCGTACGTCTCGTCGTACTCCGTGGGCGGCGCGTCGGCGAACACCTGCCGGGGCAGGACGCCTGACCACAGCTCGTGCATGCCGCCCTCGGGGTCGCACACCGACATCGGCTGCCAGGTGTCGCCGTGGTAGCCGCCGCGCCAGGTCAGCAGCCGGTGCTTCCCGGGGCGGCCGAGCGAACGCCAGTGCTGGAGGCACATCTTGACGGCGACCTCGACCGAGACCGAACCCGAGTCGCAGAGGAAGACATGCTCCAGACCCTCGGGCGACATGTCGACAAGGAGCTTCGCGAGGCGTACGGCGGGTTCGTGCGTGAGTCCGCCGAACATCACATGGCTCATCCGGGCAAGCTGCTCGCGCACCGCGTCGTCCAGGACGGGGTGCCGGTAGCCGTGGATCGCGGACCACCACGACGACATGCCGTCCACCAGCTCGCCGCCGTCCGCGAGCCGCAGCCGGACCCCGCTCGCCGACGCGACGACGAGCGGGTCCCGCCGGCCGGGCATCGGACCGTACGGATGCCAGACGTGCCGGCGGTCCAGGGCGAGCAGTTCATCGGTGGGGAGGGCGTCAGGCATTGGGCGCGAGATCCGTTCCGGCGCCCCGGCGGCGTACCGCGACGAGGTCGGTGCGCGCCTCGGGGACCTCCGGAGCGGACTCGCCCGTACCGCAGACACCGCCACCGCCACCACCTGCGCAGCCGCCCGCGTCGGCCTGGTCGGTGGAGCCGCAGCCGCCGGCCGTCGCCGTGCGGTGCTCCGGCAGCGTCACGGTGTCCGCGCCCTCCACCTCGAAACCGGCGTCCGCGATCATCTCCAGGTCCGCCTTGCCCGCCTGGCCCTCGCTGGTGAGGTAGTCGCCGAGGAAGATCGAGTTGGCGAGGTGCAGCGCCAGCGGCTGGAGGGTGCGCAGATGGACCTCACGGCCGCCCGCGATCCTGACTTCCGCGTCCGGGCACACGAACCGGACCATCGCCAGGATCCGCAGACAGCGCTGCGGCGTGAGGTTCCACTCCTTGGCGAGCGGGGTGCCCTCGAAGGGGATGAGGAAGTTCACCGGCACCGAGTCCGGGTCCAGGTCCCGCAGCGCGAACACGACGTCGACCAGGTCCCCGTCGCTCTCGCCCATGCCCGCGATCAGCCCCGAACACGCCGAAAGCCCGGCCGCGTGCGCCCTGCGGACCGTGTCGACCCGGTCGGCGTACGTGTGCGTGGTCGTGATGTCCCCGTACGTCCCCTCGGACGTGTTGAGGTTGTGGTTGTAGGCGTCGGCGCCCGCGTCCCGCAGCCGGTCCGCCTGGCCGTCCGACAGCAGCCCGAGGCAGGCACACACCTCGACGCCCTCGTTCTGGTCCTTGATGGCCTTGATGGTGTCCGAGACCCGGTCCACGTCCCGGTCCGTGGGGCCCCGCCCGCTCGCCACCAGACAGACCCGCTTCGCACCGCCCGCGAGCCCCGCCGCCGCGGCCCGCGACGCCTCGTCGGGCTTCAGCCAGGTGTATTTGAGGATCCCCGCCGTGGAACCGAGGCGCTGGGAGCAGTACGAGCAGTCCTCGGGGCAGAGGCCGGACTTGAGGTTGACCAGATAGTTGAGTTTCACCCGCCGCCCGAACCAGTGCCGGCGCACCTTCCCGGCCGCGGCCACCACATCGAGCACGTCGTCGTCGGACGTGGCCAGCACGGCCAGCGCCTCGTCGCGGGTCGGCAGCTCACGCCGAAGCCCCTTGTCCACCAGCGTGTTCAACAGGTTCATGGGGCAGATCTTGACGTACGCCACCTCTCCCGGCCAGGGAGACATCGCACAACACTGCCCGGTCAAGGTGTGGGTATTGCCACATCCTGGGTGGGCGGCGCGACCGCTAGGGCCTGTCGTCAAATTCCCGGTGTTCGCCCGGTAGGGCGGGCCGTGCGGCGTCTGGTGCGTGCGATCGCAAGGCGCCGGAAGGTCCTCGTAGCGGGGCTACGTGGGCCTTTCGGCAACGCCGCGAGCGTGCGTGCCAGACGCCGCACGGCAGGCGGGAATTTGACGACAGGCCCTAGGGTCTGTGCACTGCCTACAAAACCACCCCTGGATGCCGCCTGCCCGGAACCCGGACCACCGGTCCCCGGACCGGCCGGATCCGCACACGCCGGAGGCGCGCATGGCGGCAACGCCGTTCGACTGGATCGACGCACAGGCCGCCCGGCGCCGCGCGGCCGGACTCGTCCGCACCCTGCGCTCCCGCCCCGCCGACTCACCACTCCTGGACCTCGCGAGCAACGACTACCTCGGCCTGACCCGGCATCCCGAGGTGGTGGCCGGGGCCGCCGACGCGGTCCACCGCTGGGGCGCGGGATCGACCGGCTCACGCCTGGTCACCGGTACCACCGCGCTGCACACGGAGTTCGAAGGCGAACTCGCCGCGTTCTGCGGCTTCGAGGCGGCCCTCGTGCTGTCCTCCGGATACGCGGCCAACCTCGCCGCCGTCACCACCCTCGCCCCGCACGGCTCGCTGATCGTGTCCGACGCGGGCAACCACGCCTCACTCATCGACGGCTGCCGACTCGCGCGCGGCACCACGCAGGTCGTCGCGCACGCCGACCCCGACGCCGTGCACAAGGCCCTCGCCACCCGGACGGGCGGTGCGCTGGTGGTGTCCGACGCGGTGTTCTCCGTGGACGGCGACGCGGCCCCCCTCACCGAACTCGCCGCCGTCTGCCGCCGCGCCGGAGCCGGACTGCTCCTGGACGACGCCCATGGACTCGGCGTACTCGGCACCGGCGGCCGGGGCGCGCCCCACGCGGCGGGGCTCGCGGGCGCCGACGACGTGGTCACCACCGTGACCCTGTCGAAGTCGCTCGGCAGCCAGGGCGGCGCGGTGCTCGGCCCGGCCCGCGTGATCGACCATCTCGTGAACGCGGCCCGCACCTTCATCTTCGACACCGGGCTCGCCCCGTCGGCGACGGGCGCCGCACTCGCGGCCCTGCGGCTGCTGCGCCGCGAGCCGCACCGCGCCGACCGGGCGCGCGAGGTCGCCGCCGGACTGCACGCCCGGCTCACGGCGGCGGGACTTGAGGCGGTACGGCCGGACGCCGCCGTGGTCTCCGTACGGGCGCCCTCGCCCGAGTCGGCCGTGCGCTGGGCCGCCGACTGCCGTGGAGCGGGCCTGGTGGTGGGCTGTTTCCGGCCGCCGTCCGTACCCGACGGCGTCTCGCGGCTGCGGCTGACCGCCCGCGCGGACCTGACCGACCGACAGATCGGCGAAGCCGTACGGGTGATCGTGGACACCGCGCCCCGATAGCCGCCGGGTGCGGAGGATTTCGACGCCGGGCCCGGGACCCTGGACGCCGGGCCCGGGACCCTAGCCGAGAGTGTCGACGAAGGTGCTCCACGCGGCCGGGGTGAAGAGCAGGGCCGGTCCCTGCGGGTTCTTCGAGTCGCGGACGGCGAGCAGGCCCGCCGCACGGCCGGCGCGCGGCTCGGCCGTCTCCACGCAGTTGTTCATTCCCGTGCTGCGGCTGCTGCGGCGCCAGTGGACGCCGCGCAGGGACGTGCTCCTCGGAACGGGCAGGGTGGGACGAGGCAGTGCAGACATGGTGCCTCCTTATGCGCCGGGACGGATTCCGGCGATGAAGTCCAACGAGTCCTCTGGGGAAAGGGCGTGGCTCTGCAGGGAGGTGAAGGCATCGACGTACGCCTTGAGGTCCTCTTCCCGCTCCAGATAGAGGCTATGCGTCAAGTGGTCTAGAACAATCACGTCCAGATCGGCGATGTCCGGAAAGGAGAAGACGACGAACGGGCCGGTGAGTCCGATGTGCTCCCCGGCGGCGAACGGCATCACCTGGAGCCGCACATGGGGCAGCCGCGCCGACTCGACCAGATGCGCGAGCTGACGCTCCATCACCGGGGCGCCGCCGACCGGCCGCCGCAGCACCGCCTCGTCGACCACCGCGCTCAGCTCCGGCGGCGGATCCGCGCGCAACACGTCCTGGCGCGCGAGGCGTACGTCCACCAGCGCGTCGATCTGGTCCTCCGGCACCCCCTGGACCGCCGAGCGGGTCACCGCCCGCGCGTAGTCCCGGATCTGGAGCAGCCCCGGCACCACCGACGTCTCCAGCGTCCGCATCTGGCTGGCCTGCGCCTCCAGACAGATGAAGTCCCGGTACTCGGGCGGCAGCAGCCCCCGGTAGGCGTTCCACCAGCGGCTGCCGCCGTCATCGCCGTCCCCGGCGAGCGCGACCAGCAGCTCACGCCGGCGCGGGTCGTCGACCCGGTAGGCGTCGAGCAGCAGCCGCACGTCCTCCGGCTTCACACCGCTGGTCGCCGTCTCGATCCGGCTCACCTTGGACTGGTGCCAGCCGACCAGACGCGCGGCCTGACCGCTGGTGAGCCCGGCGCCGTCGCGCAGCGTGCGCAACTCGGCGCCGAGCTTGCGGCGGCGTACCGCGGGACCGTAGTGCATGGCCGTCTCCTCCCGGCCGCGGACGGATTCACCGCCAGACGGTAGAGGACGGGTGGGGGCCGGTGGCAAATACGGGGGAAGGAGCGCCGTCAAATACGGTCGGTCGTGGCAGAGTTCACCGCTTCGAGCGACAGATATATGCACATCCTGGTGGATCGCCACGTGTGACCGGCGCGGAGATGGCAGGCTGGCGCGCAGCACCAGTCCGGGACCGCCCTCGAACCATCCGCCTCGTGTCGGAGTCCGGTCCCGGTGGGAAAGGGACGACGTCGCCATGGCTGACCACCAGGAAGCATCCGTGACCCTGCCGAGCGATCCCGCCTCGGTCCCCACGGCACGCAAGTACGTCAGCGAGGTCCTCGCCGGATGGGGCCTGCCGGGCGACGCCGAGGCGCACGACACGGTCCGGCTCATCGTGTCGGAACTGGCCACCAACGCCGTCCAGCACACCCTGGGCCAGTCGCCCACCTTCACCGTCGACATCGCGCTCGAACGCGACGAACAGTTGCGGATCGGCGTCACCGACAGCCACCCGCGCTACCCCAAGCGGCTGCCCGCCGCCGTCCAGCAGGACAACGGCCGCGGCATGGTGATCATCCGCTGTCTCACCGCGGAGTGCGGCGGCCGACTGTCCGTCAGCCCCACACCCGAGGGCGGCAAGACGGTGTGGATCGCCCTGCCGTGGACGGTTCCGGTCCAGAGCCAGAGCTGACACCGAGCCAGAGCCGACACCGGGCCGGAGCTGACACCGGGGGAGCGCGCCGCGCGGCGCGGGTCAGTTCACCCGGCCGTACCAGACGCTCTTCGTCCAGATCTTCTGGAGGCGCACCACGTCCCCGGTCTTGGGCGAGTGCCAGATACGTCCCTTCCCGGCGTAGATGCCGACGTGGTAGACGTTCCGGCCCGAGTGGAAGAACACCAGGTCCCCGGAGCGGCGGTCGCCCGCCGACACATGGCGCGTCTTGTTGTACTGCGCCGCGGCAGTGCGCGGGAGCTTCTTGCCCGCGCGCTTGAACGAGTACAGCGTCAGCCCGGAGCAGTCGAACCGGCGCGGTCCGGTCGCCCCGTACAGATAGGGGGCGCCCTTCTTGGAGGCGGCCACCTTGAGTGCCCTGTTTCCCATCGCCGCCGCCGCGGCGTCGGACGCGGCACCGGGTACCACGATGCTGCCGCCGACGGCGGCGAGCGTCAGGGCCGAAGCGGTGCCGGCCCGGGTCAGCAGCGACGGGACACGATTGAGCGCAGTCATGCGCAACCCTTCGTCAGCCGCCTGTGAAGGATGACCTGTCGGGTTCGGGCAGGCGAAGATGCCCGGCCGCTGACGCGGCTTCACCCCAAGGGCCGGTCCGGATCTCTCCGGCGGCCCGTCGTGCCTGGGTCCTCCACTCCTGCCGATCCACCTCTGTCGACCTGGCATCCGGACAGCGGCAGGACTCGGCGTCCGCCCGGACCGCCCCGCCGCTGGTGGCGGGGGCTTGTCGTCGGAAGGGATCTTCACGCATGAATGTCGGGAAATCCGAGAGTTACCGGTGGTTTGTGAGCCTCCTCACCGCTGATCCGTTCGGGTGGACAGGCCCCTTTTCGAACAGCCGACGGGACACCCGACGAACGTCGTACCAGCGGCGGAACGCATTTTTCGGGTGTCAAGGTGGCCAGGATGCGCAACTCGGCCGAGCCCCGTGACGACCACTTAATACGTCGTTCGGCGGTAGCTCTTTCGGCCCGTTTGTGCCGCGTTCCGGACGCCATGTCGGCTTCGGCGGACTCGCTCCCGGCGTGGCGGCGGACTCATTCCTTGAGTGGCGGCGGTTCACTCCTGTCCCGTCGGCACCCTCGGTATCCCCACCCGCGCCGCGCGTCGCTCGCCGTCGAGGGTGCGCAGCGCCCGGGTCAGCGTCTCGCCGTGCACCTCGCTCTCGCCCCGCTGGTGCATCAGGACCAGCGCGTCCCGCAGCTCCTGCGCCCTGCCGACGAGCGCCTGCGCGGCACGCAGCCCCCGATAGGTGTCGCCGCCCCGCGCCGGATTGATCCGGCCCAGCAGGTCGACGACCTCCAGATAACGGTCGATCAGCTCGCCCTCGGCGCGGGTCAGCGCGGGCAGTGGCGGCAGCTCCGGCGGAAGCATCGGCGCGTCACCCCGCGTCCGGCGCGGTACGCGAGGACTTGCGGCTCGGGACGACCCGGTCGATCAGGCCGTACTCGACGGCCGCCCGCGCGTCGAGGATCGTGTCCCGTTCGATGTCGGCGCGGACCCGCTCCCGGCTCCGGCCGGTGTGCCGGACGAGCATCTCCTCCAGCAGGTCACGTGTGCGCAGCAGTTCGTCCGCCTGGATCGCCAGATCGCTCGCCTGCCCCTCGATCGGCTCCCGCAGCGACGGCTGATGGATCAGTACCCGGGAGCCCGGCAGCGCGGACCGCTTGCCCGGAGTGCCGGCGGCCAGCAGCACGGCCGCCGCCGACGCGGCCTGCCCGAGACACACCGTCTCCACGTCACAGGCGACGAACCGCATCGTGTCGTAGATCGCCGTCATCGCGCTGAACGAGCCGCCGGGGGAGTTGATGTACAGCGAGATGTCGCGGTCGGGCGCCAGATATTCGAGGTGCATGAACTGCGCCATGACGTCGTTCGCCGAGATGTCGTCGACCGGCGTGCCCAGAAAGACGATCCGCTCCTCAAGCAGCTTCGCGTACGGGTCCAGCGTGCGCTGTCCCGCGGTCGTGCGCTCCGTGAACTCGGGCAGCACATGGCGGGCGTCCGCCGACCGGTGGGACGGGTGGTGCGGACGGGACGGGCGCTTCATGGTGGTCGCCTCCTCGGAACGGGCTCTGTAAAAAATGTACAGGACGTACGCACCGGGAGAGTGGTCGATGAGATCCTCGTACGCCCGCACAATCAGCAAAACAGCAGCTCAGAGCCGTATCGCCGTTCGCTGAGGGTGAATCCGGGCCGCGCGCCACCGCCACGGCGGGACCGGCCGGTCGCCGCAGGGGCCGTCTAAGCTGGGGACCATGGCTTACGAGATTCCGGTGACGCAGGCCCGAGCCGAACTCGCGGATCTGATCAACCGTGTCGTCTACGGCGGTGAGCGCGTCGTCGTCACCCGCCACGGGAAACCCCTCGTGGCCCTGGTGTCGGCGGCCGATCTGGAGCGCCTGGAGGAGTCCGAGCAGCCTGCGGAGTCGGTGGACGAGCAGGTCGTCAGCTCGGTGTCCACGCTGCGGGCCCTGTCCTCACCGGCGGCCGAGCGCCAGCGCTTCGGCATCACGGCCGAACACCGGGGTCCCGAGGCGCGGTAACCCCCGGCCTGCACGCAGTACGTACTACGCACAGGACCGTGCGCCCCCGTCCGCTACGGCGGGGACGCACGGTCGATCTGTGTCCGGCGGTCCGGGTCGGGGCCGGTGTGGTCACGCCACGGATGCCGCCTGGTGCCGTGCGGGCGCCGGGGTCCCGTCCGGCTCGCCGCGCCGGTTCCGCCGCGCGCCGAGCAGCACCGCCGCGAGACCCAGTACGGCCCACAGGGCGAGTATCAGCGCCGGCGCCGCCGCCCGTGCCCCGTCGAAGTACGCGACCGACCGCACCAGGCTCGCCCCCGCGCCCGGCGGCAGCCACTGGCCGATCGCACCGGCCGGCTCCGGCAGCAGTTGCGGCGCCGAGGTCGCGCCGGAGAACGGGTTCCCCAGCAGCACCACGACCATGCTCCCGATCCCGATGCCCGCCGTGCCCAGGAGGGACGCGAGCCCCGCGATCGCCGCGCTCACCGCGAGGGTCGACAGGCTCAACGCCCCCGCCTCCGCCCACCAGTTGCCGGTCAGCGCGCCCAGCCAGGAGTGCGTCAGGGCGGTCGCCACGACGCCCACCAGGGCCGCCGCCGTGACGAGCGCGGCGAGCGCCCTGAGCCCGCGCAGCCCAAGCATCGTCACGATCGCGCCGGCCGCGACACCCGCGATGGCCATCGGCAGGACGCTGGCGTTGAGCACCGCCCCCCGCGGATCGGCCGCCGGGGTGGGGACCACGTCCTTCGTCACCACCGGCGTACCCTCCGGGGCCTGCGCGGCCACCGTCTGCTGGAGCAACTGCGCGACCAGCGGACTCGCGGCGGTCGCGGTCAGCACCTCGGGTCCTGTCGGTGTCACGACCACCGCGCCGTATACGGAACGGTCCTCGATCGCCTTCCGCGCGGCGGCCTCGTCCGCGTACCGGTGGACCTCGAACGCGCCCTCGTGCGCCGCCAGTTGACGCTCCAGCGGTGCCGTCGCGGCGGGGGAGCCCGCGACGCCGAGCGGCAGATCGCGCGGCGCGGTCCGCGAGGCGGGCCAGGCGAAGGCCCACAGCGCCACGGCCACGACGGTCGGTACGAGGATGATCACCGCCAGGAGCCGGCGCGCGGGCGGTGTGGGTACGGCGGACATGGGGTCCCCTCGGGGTTCGGGCTTGGGTTCGGCTTCGGGTTCGGGCTTGGGCTTGGGTCGGTAAAAAGAATGTTCGTTCGTTTTAGCTCTTCCGACTGTTGCCCCGCCGGGCCGCTCTTGTCAAGAAGGAACGTTCGTTTTACATTGATGCCATGGCTCGTGTATCCCAGGCGCACCTCGACGCCCGGCGCCGGCAGATCCTCGACGGCGCCGCCATCTGTTTCGCCCGCAACGGCTTCCACGCCACGTCCATGCAGGACGTACTCAAGGAGGTCGACCTGTCGGCCGGCGCCGTCTACCGCTACTTCAGCGGCAAGGAGGAGCTGATCGGCGCCATCGTCGCCGAGACGCTGGAGAGCGTCCGGGGCCAGTTCGAGCGGGCCGCCGAGGAGAACCCGCCGCCGCCCCCGGACATCCTGATCCCCCGGGTGCTCGGCGAAGTGCTCCGGATGAAGCCCGAGTTGTCGGCGGACGGGGACTGGCTCTTCCCCCGCCTGCTGATCCAGGCCTGGACCGAGACCCTGCGCAACGAACACCTCGCCGAGGTGATGCGCGACGGGTACCGGCAGGTGCGGGCCCTCTGGGTGCGGATCGTCGAGTCCTACCAGGAGGCCGGGATGGTGCGGGCCGACGTGCCCGCCGAGAGCGTCGCGCGGATCATGATCGCGGCGGCGCAGGGGTTCGCCGCGCAGCAGGCGCTGTTCGGGGCCGTGCCCCTGGAGACGCTGGGGGAGGGGCTGCGGGGCCTGATGAGCATGGGGGCACCGGCCACCGCGGTCGCCGGGACCACGGGGACCGCTGGCGGAGACTCCCGGTGACGGTCATGGGTCGGTCAAGGAATGGTTAACGTCCCCGAAACTCCGCTGAACTAGCGTGCGTACCCGTGCCACCTGGGATTTCGTAGGCGAAGCGCGTGATCATCACGTGCGTCGGTGTGTCCGTGACGGCCTGCCCGCCCCGGACGTCCCGACCGTCGCGGTGGCCGCGGCGACCGGACCCCGCACGGTCCGGAGCGAGGATCATGAGGTGGAGCCGTGCAACTGACCCCGCACGAGCAGGAGAGACTGCTCATCCATGTGGCCGCGGACGTGGCCGAGAAGCGCCGGGCCCGCGGCGTGCAGCTCAACCACCCCGAGGCGATCGCGCTGATCACCTCGCATGTGCTCGAAGGCGCCCGCGACGGCCGGACCGTCGCCGAACTCATGGCGTCGGGCCGCAAGGTCCTCACCCGCGACGACGTCATGGACGGCATCCCCGAGATGATCCACGACGTCCAGGTGGAGGCCACGTTCCCCGACGGCACGAAACTCGTCACCGTCCACGACCCGATCGTCTGACGGGGGCCGCCGCGTGATTCCCGGAGAGTTCCTGTTCGCGGACGAGCCCGTCGTCGTCAACGAGGGCCGCGAGACCACCCGCCTCACCGTGCTCAACGCCGCCGACCGGCCCGTCCAGGTCGGCTCCCACTACCACTTCGCCGAGGCCAACCCCGGGCTCGCCTTCGACCGCACGGCCGCCCACGGCAGGCGGCTCAACATCGCCGCCGGGACCGCCGTCCGCTTCGAACCCGGGATCCCCGTCGACGTCGAACTCGTCCCCCTGGCCGGCCTGCGGATCGTGCCGGGCCTGCGCGGCGAGACCGGAGGTGCCCTCGATGCCTGAACTGTCCCGTGCCGCGTACGCCGATCTGTTCGGCCCCACCACCGGCGACCGCATCCGCCTCGCCGACACCGATCTGCTGGTCGAGATCGAGGAGGACCGCTGCGGCGGCCCCGGACGCTCCGGCGACGAGTCCGTGTTCGGCGGCGGCAAGGTCATCCGCGAGTCGATGGGCCAGTCCCGCACCTCGCGGGCCCAGGGCGCCCCCGACACCGTCATCACCGGTGCCGTGATCATCGACCACTGGGGCATCGTCAAGGCCGACATCGGGATCCGGGACGGCCGGATCACCGGCATCGGCAAGTCCGGCAACCCGGACACCATGGACGGCGTACACCCCGACCTGGTCATCGGACCCGAGACCGAGGTCATCGCGGGCAACGGCAAGATCGTCACCGCCGGAGCCATCGACACCCACGTCCACTTCATCTCGCCGACCCTCGTGGACGAAGCTCTCGCGTCCGGCGTCACCACGCTCGTCGGCGGCGGCACCGGACCCGCCGAAGGCACCAAGGCCACCACCATCACGCCCGGCTCCTGGCACCTCGCCCGGATGTTCGAGGCGATGGAGTCCAGCCCCGTCAACATCGGCTTCCTCGGCAAGGGCAACACCATGTCCACCGAGTCGATGCACGCCCAACTCCGGGCCGGCGTACTCGGGTTCAAGATCCACGAGGACTGGGGCGCGACGCCCGCCGTCATCGACGCCTGCCTCGGCGTCTGCGAGGACAGCGGCGCCCAACTCGCCATCCACTCGGACACCCTCAACGAGGCGGGATTCGTCGGCGACACCTTCGCGGCCGTCGCCGGACGCACCCTGCACGCCTTCCATGTCGAGGGCGCGGGCGGCGGACACGCACCCGACATGATCACGGCCGTGTCGCTGCCCCATATGCTGCCCAGCTCCACCAACCCGACCCGCCCGCACACCGTCAACACCGTCGAGGAACACCTCGACATGCTGATGGTCTGCCACCACCTCAACGCGGCCGTGCCCGAAGACCTCGCCTTCGCCGAGTCCCGGATCCGGCCCACCACGATCGCCGCCGAGGACATCCTGCACGACCTGGGCGCCATCTCGATGATGTCGTCGGACTCCCAGGCCATGGGCCGTATCGGCGAGATCGTCCTGCGCACCTGGCAGACCGCGCACGTCATGAAGCGGCGCCGGGGCGCGCTGCCCGGCGACACCCGCGCCGACAACCACCGCGCCCGTCGCTATGTCGCCAAATACACCATCAACCCGGCCGTCGCCCAGGGCCTGGACCGCGAGATCGGCTCCGTCGAGCCCGGCAAACTCGCCGACCTCGTCCTCTGGAGCCCCGCGTTCTTCGGCGTCAAACCGCAGCTCGTCATCAAGGGCGGACAGATCGCGTACGCGCAGATGGGCGACGCCAACGCCTCCATCCCGACCCCGCAACCCGTCCTGCCGCGCCGGATGTTCGGCGCACACGGCCGCGCCCCGGCCGCGAACTCGCTGAACTTCGTCGCCCAGGCCGCACTCGACGACGGACTGCCCGAACGCCTCGGCCTCGCCCGCCGGTTCGTCCCGATCACCTCGACCCGCGGACTGACCAAGGCGGACATGCGGCAGAACGACGCGCTGCCCCGGGTCGACGTGGCGCCCGACAGCTTCGCCGTCACCATCGACGGAGAGCTGGTCGAACCGGCCCCGGCGACCGAACTGCCCCTGGCTCAGCGCTACTTCCTGTTCTGATGTCCCGCGCCGCACTGCTCGTCCTGGCCGACGGCCGCTTCCCCGCCGGTGGGCACGCCCACTCCGGCGGCGCCGAAGCGGCCGTCGCCGCCGGACGCGTCACCGACGGACCGAGCCTGGGCGACTTCTGCCGGGGGCGGCTGCACACCACCGGGCTGGTGTCCGCCGTGCTCGCCGCCGCCGCCGCGCTCGGCACCGACCCGCTCGTCCTCGACGAGGCCGCCGACGCCCGCACCCCCTCACCCGCCCTGCGCACCGCCGCCCGCCGGCTCGGCAGGCAGCTCACCCGGGCCGCCCGCGCGACCTGGCCACACCCCGAACTCGACGCACTGGCGGCGGCCCGCCCGCGCGGCGCCCATCAGCCCGTCGTGCTTGGCCTCACCGCCCGCGCGGCCGGACTCGGGCCCGATGACGCCGCGTACTGCGCCGCGTACGAGAGCGTCAGCGGGCCCGCGACCGCGACCGTACGGCTGCTCAGCCTCGACCCGTTCGACGCCACCGGCGTGCTCGCCCGGCTCGCGCCGGACATGGACCAGGTCGCACGGCGCGCCGTCGACGCGGCGCTGCGCGTGCGCGAGGAGGGCCCCGACGCGCTGCCCGCCGCGTCGGCGCCGCTCCTGGAGATCGCCGCCGAGGCCCACGCGGCCTGGCCGGTACGGCTCTTCGCGTCCTGACCCCCGCACGCCTTTTCTTTTTATGAGCCCACCCACCCTGTCTCTCACCGCACACTCCGACCTTCGCCCGCCCCGGCCTCCGCCCGCTCGACCACAAGCCGCCCCCCGATCCCGCACCCGCCCATACACCCCGCCCCCCGAAGGACCCCCTCATGCATCTCGACCACGACACCACCACCTTCCCCCAGCGCCACACCCACAGCGCCGCGCCCCTGCGCGGCGACGGCACCCGGCGTGCGCTGCGGGTCGGGCTCGGTGGGCCCGTCGGATCCGGGAAGACCGCGACCGTCGCCGCGCTCTGCAAGGAACTCCGCGACAGCCTCTCCCTCGCCGTCGTCACCAATGACATCTACACCCGCGAGGACGCCGAGTTCCTGCTCCGTGAGGCCGTGCTGCCGCCCGAGCGGATCACCGCCGTCGAGACCGGGGCCTGCCCGCACACCGCGATCCGCGACGACATCTCCGCCAACCTCGAAGCCGTCGAGGACCTGGAGGACGAGGTGGGACCACTCGACCTGATCCTCGTCGAGTCCGGCGGCGACAACCTCACGGCCACCTTCTCCAAGGGCCTGGTCGACGCGCAGATCTTCGTCATCGACGTCGCGGGCGGCGACGACATCCCCCGCAAGGGCGGTCCCGGCGTCACCACCGCCGACCTCCTCGTCGTCAACAAGACCGACCTCGCGCCGTACGTCGGCTCCGACCTGGAGCGCATGGCCGCCGACGCCAAGGCCCAGCGCGCCGGACTCCCCGTCGTCTTCCAGTCCCTGCGGACCGACGACGGCGTACGGTCCGTCGCCGACTGGGTCCGCGGACGCCTCGCCGACTGGACCACGGCATGACCTCGGCGGCGGGCGTCCGCGCCACCGCCCGGATCACCGCCGCCCCCGACGGCCGCGGTGCCACCGCGCTTCCCCTGCTCACCGGCGAGGGCCCGCTCGCCGTCCGCCGCACCCGCGCCGCCGGACCCGAGGCACGCGTCCTGCTGGTCGGCGCCATGAGCGGACCCCTCGGCGGCGACCACTTCACCGTCGACGCGGACGTACGCGGCGGAGCGCGGCTGCACATCGGGTCCGCCGCCGCGACCCTCGCCCTGCCCGGTCAGTCCAAGCAGCCCGCGCGCTACGACGTCCGCCTCACCGTCGCCGACGGCGCCTCGCTGCGCTGGCTGCCCGAACAGCTCATCTCCGCTCGCGACAGCGAACTCCACGTCACCACCCGCGCCGAACTCGCCCCCGGCGCCCGGCTCGTACTGCGCGAGGAACAGGTATTCGGCCGCAGCGGAGAGGCCCCCGGCACCCTGACCAGCCGGCTGACCGTCCGCCTCGCGGGCCGCACCCTCCTCGACCAGGAACTCGCCTGCGGACCCGGCGCACCCGGCGGCTGGGACGGACCCGCCGGACTCGCCGGCCACCGCGCCCTCGGGCAACTCGTCCTCGTACGACCGGAGTTCGCGCACGCCATGCCGGAGGCCGGGCCGCTCGGCGACCACGGAGCGGTCATGCCGCTCGCCGGGCCCGCCGTTCTGGTCACCGTCGTCGCGCCGGACGCACGGCAGGTACGGCGCGACCTCGACGCGGCGCTGCACCGGCTCGCGTGAGGCGCCGCGAACCCCACCGTTCGGCAGGCCGACATCTCCGCTCAACGGAACGTCGGTACCCGGTTATCGGATTGGTAAAGAACGCGGTCCACGCCTGTTCTCAGGGACCTCACAGCCGACAGGATCCCCGTACTGCTCGAAACTGCGTACGGGAGGTCACACTTGAGACGGACAGGACGAGCGAGACGAGTCGCCGTACTCGGCTCCGCCGGCACCCTCATCGCGGGGACGCTGATAGCCGGCGCGCTGTCCGCACCGGCGGCCAGCGCGCACTCCGACGGGCACGGCCAGGACCGCGAGGCCCTCGGCGCCGCGATCGCCGCGGCACGCGCGGAGAAGGCCGGCATCGACTGGAAGGACTGTGACGCCGACTGGGGGCTTCCCACGGGCGTCCAGTGCGGCTGGGTCACCGTTCCCCTCGACTACGCGAAGCCCTACGGCAAGCAGATCAAGCTCGCCGTCGACCGCGCGGTCAGCACCGGCACCAAGGCGGAGCGCCAGGGCGCCCTCGTCTACAACCCGGGCGGTCCCGGCGGCTCCGGCCTCCGCTTCCCGACGCGGGTCACCAACAAGGCCCCGCTGTGGGTGAAGACGTCGAAGGCGTACGACTTCGTGGGCTTCGACCCGCGCGGTGTCGGCCACTCGGCGCCCATCTCCTGCATCGACCCGCAGGAGTTCGTGAAGGCCCCCAAGGCCGACCCGGTCCCCGACAGCGAGGCCGACAAGCGCGCGCAGCGCAAGCTCGCCGCCGAGTACGCGGACGGCTGCGCCGAGCGCAGCGGCGAGATGCTGCCGCACATGACCACGCCGAACACCGCACGCGACCTCGACGTCATCCGCGCGGGCCTCGGCGAGAAGAAGCTCAACTTCCTGGGCGTCTCGTACGGCACCTACCTGGGCGCCGTCTACGGCACCCTCTTCCCGACGCACGTCCGCCGCATGATCGTGGACAGCGTGGTCAACCCGTCGCGCGACAAGATCTGGTACGAGGCCAACCTCGACCAGGACGTCGCCTTCCAGATGCGCTGGAACGACTGGACCACCTGGGTCGCCAAGAACGACGCCACCTTCCACCTGGGCACCAGCCAGGCACAGGTCGAGCAGCAGTGGCTGAAGCTGCGGGCCGCCGCGAAGAAGAGCCCCCTCGGTGGCGTGGTCGGCCCGGCCGAGCTGATCGGCTTCTTCCAGAGCGCGCCGTACTACGACTCGCAGTGGGTGCCGATCGCCTCCACGTGGAGCAAGTACGTCGCCGGTGACACGCAGCCCCTGATCGACGCCGCGTCGCCCGACATGTCGGACACCGCGGGCAACGCCTCGTCGGAGAACGGCAACGCCGTCTACACGGCCGTCGAGTGCACCGACGCCAAGTGGCCGAGCGACTGGAAGAAGTGGGACCGCGACAACACGCGGCTCCACAAGGACTACCCGTTCATGACGTGGGCCAACGCCTGGATGAACCTGCCGTGCGCGACCTGGCCGGTGAAGCAGCAGACGCCCGTGGACGTCAAGACCGGCAAGGGCCTGCCGGCCGTCCTGATCGTCCAGGCGACCCGGGACGCGGCGACGCCGTACCCCGGCGCGCTCGAACTGCACAAGCGGTTCAAGGGCTCCCGCCTGATCACCGAGAAGGACGCGGGCTCGCACGGTGTGACCAACCTGGTCAACCCGTGCATCAACGAGCGGGTGGACGCCTACCTGCTGAGCGGCGCGCTGGACAGCCGTGACGTGACGTGCGAGCCGCACGCCACGCCCAAGCCGTAGGCACCGGCAGCGACACAGGGGAGGGGCGGCCGGACCATCCGGCCGCCCCTCCTTCGCGTGCGGGTGTCCGACGCCCGCTCAGCGCCCCGCGAGCCAGGCGTCCTCCGCCGCGTAGGCGAACAGATCGCCCATCGGGTCGTAGGAGGCGGCCATCTTGGGGAACGCCTCGCGCCAGTCCCGGCCGCGCACCCGCTCGGTCAGCCAGGCCACCGTCTCCGGCAGGGCCTCGCGGTACGTGGTCACGGGCCGGTAGCCGAGTTCGCGCTCGGCGGCGGTCATGTCGTACACGATGGGATGCGCGATCCCCCACGGGCTGCCGCCGACCTCCGGCGAAGGCGGCTCCCCTTCGACGAGGACCGTCTCGGTCTCGCGGTCCATCAGCGCGTCGACGGCGGCGCCGATCTCCAGGACGGTCGGTACGTCCGGGTCGCCCGCGTTGAGCGCCCGGCTGCCGGGCCGGGCGGCGGCGAGCCGGATCAGCTCGGCGGCATTGCGCAGGCTCAGCGGATGGAACCGGCTCCGCCCGCCGTACGCGAGCACCCGCACCCCCCGGCCGTCCAGGTTCCGCTTCACGAAGTACAGCTCACGCGGGGTGCGGCAGTGCGGGCCGTGGACCGCGCCGGCGCGCAGCACCGTCGTGGGCAACCGGTCGCCCGCCGCGAGGAGTTCGTTCTCCATCTCGACTTTCCGCGTCCCATAGCTCGCGTCGCCCGGCGGGACCCTGAGCTGGGTCTCCGGGAGCGGCACCGGAAAGGCGGGGAAGCCGTCGGGCTCGTCCTGCGTGTCGAAACTGCGGCCCTGCTCGTCGGCGTAGACCGCGCCGGTGGAGATCACCACCGCCGAGCCGATCCGGTCACCGAGCCCGATGAGCTGCCGGGCGTGTCCGGCCGTGAACGCGACCATGTCCACCAGTACGTCGCAGCCGTCCCCGACGACGTCCGCCACGGCCGCGTCGTCCGTGCGGTCCAGCCGCACGGTCCGTACGTCCTCCGGCCAGTTCGGGTCTCCGCCGCCTCCCAGCGACGCCGCCGTCACCGTCCATCCGTCCTCGGCGAGCGCACGCACCGCCGCCCGCCCGATCTGTCCCGCCGCCCCGATCACCACTGCGTTCTTCATGCGGGGACCGTAGGCCGATGTCGAGCCACGGGAACAGGCAACTTAGCGGGCAGCAGATTTCGCGCCGGGCGAACCGGTTCCGGACCGCCGGACCGACGGTCTCAACTCAGCGGCAGCCGGGGGAACTTGCGGGACGAGCCGCCGGTCTCCTCGGGCTTCGCGGCCTTCGCGGCCGTCTCCTCCGCCTTCACCACCGCCGCGTACCGGTCCACGTACTCCTGGTCCGACAGCTCCAGGATCGCGTACATGATCTCGTCGGTGATCGCGCGCAGGACGACCTTCTCGTGCTCCATGCCCGCGTACCGCGAGAACTCCAGCGGCTTGCCGAAGCGGATACGGACCGGGTGGAGATTCGGCAGCACCTGACCGGGCGGCTGGGCCTCGAAGGTGCCGATCATCGCGCACGGCACCACGGGGACGCCCGCCTTGAGCGCCATCGCGGCGACCCCGACCTTCCCCTTGTACAGCCGGCCGTCGTGCGAGCGGGTGCCCTCCGGGTAGATGCCGAGGAGTTCGCCCTTGCTCAGCACCCCGACGCCCTCACGGATCGCCGCCTGCCCGGCCTCCTTGCCGGACCGGTCCACCGGGATCTGCCCGGCGCTGCGGAAGAACGCCGCCGTGAGCCGCCCCCTGATCCCGGGGCCCGTGAAGTACTCGGCCTTCGCGAGGAACGTGATGCGCCGCTTCAGGATCGCCGGCATCAGGAAGTGGTCGGAGAACGACAGATGGTTGCCCGCGACGATCGCGGCACCCGTCTCCGGCACATGCTCAAGACCCTCGATGCGGGGCCGGAACAACAGCCGCAGCAGGGGGCCGAGGAGCACGTACTTGAGGACGTAATAGAACACGGGCGGGCTCCCGACTGCGCCAGTGGGCCGAACGAACTGCGTTCTCGCAGTTCAGGGGGGTGGTTCGAAGGGGCCCAGTGTAAGCGCGGCGCGCCCACGTGTGACCACTTCTGATCGGACGGATACCAGTGACCGGCCGAACTGTCCCTGGCGCACCCCGCTCCACGTATGTACACACTGGTGGACTTCATCGCGCGAACGGGGGGACGGACGGGATGCGACGTGTCGGGGGCCGTGCGCTGGGCACGGTACTGGCCGGCCTTGCGCTGGCGGGCTGTTTCGGGCAGAGCCCGCCGATGTGGGGGGACGGCGATGCGGTGCCCCGGGAGTCCTCGCGTACCGCCCTGCCGGTGGCCCCCGCGTCGGACGGCCGCTGGGCGCTGACCGACGTCACGACACGCCTGCTCGGCCAGGGCCGCACGCTCGTACGTCTCCCGGAGAGCGGGGACGAGGAGTCCGGGAGTACGGACGGACGGGGCTGGAGCGTGACCCTGCCCGAGGAGTTCGCGCTGACGTCACGTCAGCCCGGCACACCCCACTCCGCCCTGACCTTCGGCGCGACGACCGTCCTGGTCGGCGGCGACGGCAAGGGCTCCGGGGCCACCGCCGTCGCGGGTGTCGACCTGACCTCGGGCACCCTCTCCTGGCGGCACCAACTGCCCGCGCACACAAGGGTGTTCCTGCCGCACGACACGTCCACCGCCGTGGCCGTCGCGGTCACGTGCGCCCCCGAAGCCGCCGCCGGCTGCCGCCTCACCGGCTGGAACTCATGGTCCGGCGATCGCGTCTGGACCCGCACGGTCGACGGCCCCGTCCGCGTCCTCGACTCCTGCCAGGCCGACGCGCTCGTCCGCGACAAGGACAGCGTGTACGGGTACTGCCTGCCGTACCTGGTCACCGACGACCGTGTCGGAACCGTCGGCGTCGAGGACGGCGCCGTCCGCTGGGAGCAGGGCCTGAAGCCGCCGGCCGGAACCGTCGACCGGATCGGCCGCTGGGGCGACCGCACCGTCCTGATCACCGCGCCCGCCAAGGGCACCTGCCGCACCACCGTCGTCGCGGGCCCGGCCGCCTCCGTCGACGGGGACCGGGGCCGCCGCTGGGACATCGTCTGGGACCAGCCGCAGGCGCCCCGCGACCCCACCACCGGCTGCCGCTGGGACCGCCGGATTCCGCTGGTCGAGCGGCTCGGCATGGTCCTGCCGGACAAGGAGGGCGCACGGATCATCGGGGCGGACACCGAGAACACCCCGGGCGTGCGGCTCGCGCCCGGCGAGTACCTCGTCCACGACGGCGGCAGCGACACCGAGCCGGTCGTCCGCGCCGACGGACGCGCCGACCGGCCGCTGCACGGATCCGACCCCGTACGCCCCAAGGGCCTCGGCCCCGACGCCACAGCCGTCACGGGAAACCGCTTCTGGCAGGACGGCCGCCGTCTCGTCCTGTTCGGCCATGACGACAAGGTGCTGTGGGAGACGACATCCGACTGCCGGGCGGTCGGCGGGTACGAGCACACTGCGGTCACCTACTGTGACGGCGACGAGCTGGTCAAGGTGGTACCGGCGGAACGGGACTGACCCCAGGTCCCACGGGACCGACGCGAACCCGGGACCGCCTCAGTTGCCCCGGGACACCACCATCCCGAGCGTCAGCAGGACCAGGATCACCCAGCCGAACCACAGCCAGCCGTTGCTTCCCAGCGCCACCGAGTAGGCCGTCACCGCCACCAGCCCGCCGACGGTGAGTACCCCCATGGTCTTCGTGGAACCGTGCGTGGAACCGGGCATCTGGACACCCTCCTCACGGCAGCGGGGCGCCGTCCGCCCGAGCTGCGGCCATATGTCCATCCTCACCCGGAAACGGGGCCCACCGCTAGAGAAGGCACACCAGTACCCTCACGGCGACATCCGGTGTTCTAGCGACTGCGCGCGTTCAGCGAGGCCAGATAGGCGTTGTACGCCTCCAGCTCCTTGTCCCCGTCCCGGTCGGCCGCCCGGTCCTGACGGCGCGCCTGCCGCTGGTCGGACGCGTACCACTGGAACAGCAGGGCGATCAGCACCAGGACCGACGGCACCTCGCTGAACGCCCAGGCGATACCGCCCGCGGCCGTCTGGTCGGCCAGCGCGTCGATGCCGAGCGAGGCGGGCGGGTTCTGGTAGGGGCCGATCATCGGGCCGCTCGCCATCATCAGGGCGATCCCGAAGAAGGCGTGGAAGGGCATGCCCGCGAACAGCTCCAGCATCCGCATCACATAGCCCGGCCGGTGCGGGCCCGGGTCGACGCCCATGATCGGCCAGAAGAACACCAGGCCCGTCGCGAGGAAGTGCACCATCATCGAGAGGTGCCCGACCTTGGAGCCCATCAGGAAGTCGAAGATCGGCGTGAAGTACAGGCCGTAGAGGCTGGCGATGAACAGCGGGATGGTGAACGCGGGGTGCGTGATCACCTTCAGATACCGGCTGTGCAGGAACATCAGCAGCACCTCGCGGGGCCCCTTGTGGCCGCGCGCCGCGACGGGCAGCGCCCGCAGGGCCAGCGTGATCGGCGCCCCGAGCAGCAGCAGGATCGGCGACAGCATGCTGATCACCATGTGCTGCACCATGTGCACGCTGAACATGACCATGCCGTAGTCGTTCAGCCGGGTGCACATCACCAGGACGATGGACAGCACACCGATGGTGAAGGAGATCGTCCGGCCGACCGGCCAGCGGTCACCGCGCCGGACCAGCCGCACCACACCCCACCCGTAGAGGGCGAGCGCCAGGGCGCAGCCGATGAGGAAGAACGGGTCCGTGGACCACTGGAGCCCCCGTCCCAGCGTGAACGGCGGCAGATCCATGGTCATGCCGTGCCCGCTGTGATCCATCCACCGGCTCCTGTTTCGTGCTGGTTGAACGCCGTCTGTCCGGACCAGACTAGAACCGCCCCCGGCCACCACTGCGGCCGGGGGCGGTTCCGGTACGGAACTCGGGTCAGCGGGTCACAGCACGCACTCCGCCTCGGCGTACCGCTCGTCGGGCACGGTCTTCAGCGTCTCGACGGCCTCGGCGAGCGACACCATCACGATGTCCGTGCCGCGCAGCGCCGTCATCTTGCCGAACTCGCCCCGGTGCACGGCCTCCACGGCATGCCACCCGAAGCGTGTGGCGAGCACCCGGTCGTACGCGGTGGGGGTGCCGCCGCGCTGGACGTGTCCGAGGATCACCGGACGCGCCTCCTTGCCGAGGCGTTCTTCCAGCTCAAGCGAGAGCTGCCGGGCGATGCCCGCGAACCGCTCGTGCCCGTAGACGTCCTTGCCGCCCTCGTCGAACTCCATGGAGCCCGCGGCCGGCTTGGCGCCTTCGGCGGCCACCACGATCGCGAACTTCTTGCCCGCCGAGAACCGTTCGCCGACCCGCTTCGCCAACTCCTCGATCTCGAAGGGGCGTTCCGGTACGACGATGGCGTGGGCGCCCGCCGCCATGCCGGAGTGCAGGGCGATCCAGCCGGTGTGGCGGCCCATGACCTCCACGATGAGGACCCGCTGATGCGATTCGGCGGTCGTCTTCAGCCGGTCCAGGGCCTCGGTCGCGACGCCCACGGCCGTGTCGAAGCCGAAGGTGACGTCGGTCACGGCGATGTCGTTGTCGATGGTCTTCGGCACGCCCACGATCGGCAGGCCGCTGTCGGAGAGCAGCCGGGCCGCCTTGAGGGTGCCCTCGCCGCCGATCGGGATGATCGCGTCGAGCCCCAGCTCGGCGACGTGGCCCCGGGCCCGCTCCACGCCGTCACGCAGATGTGCGGGCTGCACACGGGACGAGCCGAGGATGGTTCCGCCGCGTGCGAGGATGCCGCCGACCGCGTCCAGGTCGAGCTTGCGGTAGTCGCACTCCAGCAGGCCCTTCCAGCCGTCGTGGAAGCCGATGACCTCGTCGCCGTGGTCGACGACGGCGCGGTGGACGACCGATCGAATGACCGCGTTCAGACCGGGGCAGTCGCCGCCGGAGGTGAGGACACCAATACGCATTGCCCGGAATACCTTTGCACCGTGGACCGAGGACCGGACCACGCTGTCCGGCGGGACACGGCCACCATACCGGCGGCCCCGGTTCCGGCCCTACCAGGCGTCCGCCCACTGGACACACCCGCACAAGTGAGCGGATTACGCATCAGACGGGACGGTGGACGCCCGGGGGTCAGGCCGGCTGCTGGGCCGCCGCGACGCGCTCGGCGCGCAGGGCGTCGTACCAGCGGTCGTCGGTGGGCGGCAGCGCGTTCACGTCGAGCGCCAGCTTGAGCAGCAGGTCCGCGATCAGCGGATTGCGCGCGAGCACGGGACCGTGCATGTAGGTGCCGAAGACGGTGTCGTTGTACGCGCCCTCGGTGCCGTCGCCCGTGCCGTTGCCGTTGCCGAGGCGGACCCGTGCGAAGGGGCGGGCCGTCGGGCCCAGGTGGGTGACGCCCTGGTGGTTCTCGAAGCCGGTGAGCTGCGGCAGCCCGAGGCGCGGGTCGATGTCGCCCAGCACGTCCCCGACGCAGCGCGCGCCCTCGCCGCGCGTGGAGATCACGTCGAGCAGCCCGAGGCCCGGCTCGCGCTCGCCGAGGTCGTTGATGAACTCGTGGCCGAGGATCTGGTACCCGGCGCACACCGAGAAGACGATCGCGCCGTTCTCCACGGCCCGCGTCAGACCGCCGTCGCGGCGCAGCCGCTCGGCCGCCAGGCGCTGCGGGCGGTCCTCACCGCCGCCGATCAGGTAGATGTCGCCGGAGGTCGGTACCGGCTGGTCGCTGCGGACGTCGATACGGGTGACGTCGAGACGGCGCTGGCGCGCCCGGCGCTCCACGACCAGCGCGTTGCCCTGGTCGCCGTAGGTGCTCAGCAGGTCCGGGTAGACCCACACCAGTCGCAGACTGCTGTCGCTCATGATCGAGATTCCTTGGTCCGTGGGGCGGTGATCCCCGAGGCGTGTGGTGTGCGGGTCAGTTGCCGACGCGGCGGCGCAGGTCCTGGAACGCGGTGTAGTTCGCGATGACCTCGATCCGGCCGGGCGGCGCCATCTGCACGGCCTGGTCGACGGACTCGCACACCTGGAAGTTCTGGTTGGCCACTTCGAGGCGTACCGCGAGGTCCAGCTTGCGGTCGCCGATCACGAAGATCGGGTGTCCGCCGAGCCGGGTGTAGTCGACGTCCCAGAGCCAGGAGGTGTCGGTGCCGTCCGCGCCGCGCGCGTTCACCGAGAGGATGACCGGGGTCGGCGGCGGGTCGATCAGCGAGAACGTCTCCAGCCAGCCCGCCGGGTTCTTCGCCAGGAGCAGCCGCAGATCGCGGCCCATGAACTGCACGACGTCGTACCGTCCGGCGACCGCCTGCACCTGGTACATGCGCTCCAGCGCGACCTGCGGCGGTACGCCGAAGACGGCGGCGACGGCGGCCGACGTGGCGGCGTTGGCCTTGTTGGCGCGGCCGGGGAGCTGGAGGTGGATGGGCCAGGCGGAGCCGTGCGGGTCGAGGACGTAGTCGCCCTGGAGCACCCAGCTCGGCGCGGGCCGGCGGAAGCCGCACTCGCCGCAGTACCAGTCGTCGCCGGGGCGCTGCATCACACCGCCGCAGGACGGGCAGGACCAGGCGTCGTCCTTCCACATCTGGCCCGCCGCCACCCAGACGACGTTCGGCGACGAGGACGCCGCCCAGACGACCAGCGGGTCGTCCGCGTTGGCGATGACGACGGCCTTGGATCCGGCCAGGCCCTCGCGCCAGTGCTCGGCGAGCATCCGGGTCTCGGCGGCGCGGTCGAGCTGGTCGCGCGAGAGGTTCAGCAGGGCGATGGCCTTGGGCTCCACGTCCCGCGCGACACCCGCGAGGTACTTCTCGTCGACCTCGATGACGCCGAACCGGGAGTCCGAGCCGCCCGCGAGGGCCGAGGTGATACCGGCGGGCATGTTCGCGCCGAGCGCGTTGGAGACGACGGGACCGGCGGCGCCGAGCGCCTCCGCGATCAGCCGGGTGGTGGTGGTCTTGCCGTTGGTGGCGGAGACGAGGACGACGTCGAGATGCTGGGCGAGCCGTCCGAGGAGTTCCGGGTCGAGCTTGAGCGCCACCCGGCCGCCGATCACCGAGCCGCTGCCGCGGCCCGCCGCCCGAGAGACCGCCGCGGCTGCCTTGCCCGCCGTCACGGCCAGCTTGGCCCGCGGCGACAGCGGGTCCGAGTTGCCTGCCATCGTTCTGGATCCTCCTTGCGTACGGCGCCGCGCCTGCCCGGCATCGATGGCCCTCAGCCTATCGAGATCCGGTCACGTGCCCGAACTGCGGCACCGGCGCGGAGTGGGCGGGTCTGGTGAACGTACCCTTGCGGCCATGCCTCACAGCACGATTCCGGGCGCCTCGGGGCGTGTCCGGCCCCTCATCCTGCTCGGCGATCCGCTGTTGCGCACGCCCTGCGACGACGTCACCGACTTCGGGCCGCGTCTGGCGTGTCTGGTGGAGGACCTGTACGCCACGATGTACGCCGCCCGGGGGGTCGGTCTCGCCGCGAACCAGATCGGCGAGTCGGCGCGGGTCTTCGTGTTCGACTGCCCCGACGACGAGGACCGCCGTCACCTCGGGCATGTCGTGAACCCCCGTCTCGTGGAGACGGACGGGGTGGTGGTACGGGGTCCGGAGGGCTGTCTGTCCCTGCCGGGCCTGGAGGCGGGCACGGAACGCTTCGACCACACGGTGGTCGAGGGCGTGACGCTGACGGGCGAGCCGGTGCGGGTGCACGGTACGGGGTTCTTCGCGCGCTGCCTCCAGCACGAGATGGACCACCTCGACGGCGGTCTGTACGTCGACCGGGTCACCGGCCTGCGGCGCCGTCGCCTGCTGCGGGCGGTCTCCAAAGCCAGGTGGAACAGCGACACCTGAGCCCGCCACAGATGCCGCCGGACCCACACCGTCGTGGCGCGCCGGCGCTGCGGCGGGAGGAAACACGCCGCTGCCGGGGCGGGGTCCGGGGTCAGAACCCCGGACCGCCCACGCGGTCGCCCGCGGCGGCGAGCCGCCCCCACAGCAGATCCGCCAGGCACGTCACCAACTCGCTTCGCGAGCAGGGGCGTTCGCCGAGCCACCAGTCGCCGGCGGCGTGCATCATGCCGACGATGCCGTGGCCCCAGACCCGCGACAGCCGCTCGCCCTGCGGTCCGAGGTCGAGCCGTTCCTCGATGACGTCGGCGAGTTCCTCACCCAGGCGGCGGAGCAGGGGAGCGGAGTGCAGCCCCACGTCGAAACCCTGGTCCCCGCCGCCCTCGCCCTGGGAGGTGGCATCGGCGGGATGCATCAGAAAGCGGTACACCTGCGGCCGGGCCTCGATCGCCGCGAGGTAGGTGTCGAGGGTCGCCTCGACGCGGGCGCGGCGCTCGGCCGGCGCGTCGAGGGCGGCCCGCAGCGAGGCGAGCAGGGCGTCGGTGTGCCGCTTGGCGAGGGCCGCGTACAGACCGCCCTTGTCGCCGAAGTGGCGGTAGAGGATCGGCTTGGTGATGCCGGCCTCGGCGGCGATGGCGTTCATGGAGGCCCCGGGCCCGTCCCGGAGCACGACCCGGTCCGCGGCCTCCAGCAGCTCGCGACGGCGGCGGTCGGCCGACCGCTGCTGATCGCTGCGCTGTGTGGTGTCCATGGTCTCTCCCCACCCCTGATGACTCGTTGACGCCTGCGAAACGTAACACTCCCGGTCGGAAGCACCGAGAACGGGATCAGAAGGCCCGTGGCGGAGTTGACAGGCCCTACCGGGCGGTAACAGACTCACTGTTACCGCAAGTAACATCTGCTGTGGACGCATGCGCTGGAGGGGTCATGGCCGAATTCACGATGGAGCTGAACGGCGATCAGCGGGAGGTGCGGGACTGGCTCCACGGATTCGCCGCCGATGTGATCCGGCCCGCAGCCGCCGAGTGGGACGAGCGCGAGGAGACCCCGTGGCCCGTCATCCAGGAAGCCGCGAAGGTCGGCATCTATTCCCTCGACTTCTACGCCCAGCAGTACTTCGACCCCACCGGACTCGGCATCCCGATGGCGATGGAGGAGCTGTTCTGGGGTGACGCGGGCATCGCCCTGTCCATAGTCGGCACCGGTCTCGCCGCGGTCGGTGTCCTCGCCAACGGCACCGACGAACAGATCGGCACCTGGATCCCGCAGATGTACGGCGACCAGAACGACGTGAAGGTGGCCGCGTTCTGCTCGTCCGAACCCGACGCCGGTTCCGACGTGGCGTCCATGCGCACCCGCGCCCTCTACGACGAGGCCAAGGACGAGTGGGTCTTGAACGGCACCAAGACCTGGGCGACCAACGGCGGCATCGCCAACGTCCATGTGGTCGTCGCCGTCGTCGACCCCGACCTCGGCTCCAAGGGCCACGCCTCCTTCATCGTCCCGCCCGGCACCCGGGGCCTTTCACAGGGACAGAAGTTCAAGAAGCACGGCATCCGCGCCTCGCACACCGCCGAGGTCGTCCTGGAGGACGTACGCGTCCCCGGCTCCTGTCTGCTCGGCGGCAAGGAGAAGCTGGACGAGCGGCTGGCCCGCGCCCGTGAGCGCGCCAGGGCGGCCGACGGTGGCGAGCGGGTGAAGAACGCGGCGATGGCCACCTTCGAGGCGTCACGCCCCGCCGTCGGCGCGATGGCCGTCGGCACCGCACGCGCCGCCTACGAGGTCGCCCTCGACTACGCGACGACGAGGGAACAGTTCGGCCGCCCGATCATCGACAACCAGGGCATCGCCTTCCAGCTCGCCGACATGCGCACCCGTATCGACGCCTCGCGGCTGCTGGTGTGGCGGGCCTCCTGGATGGCCGTCAGCGGCAAGCGGTTCACCTCGGCCGAAGGGTCGATGTCGAAGCTGTTCGCCAGCGAGACCGCCAAGGAGGTCACCGCCCAGGCCGTGCAGATCCTCGGCGGCAACGGCTTCACCCGCGAGTACCCCGTCGAGCGCATGCACCGCGACGCCGCCATCTACACCATCTTCGAGGGGACGAGCGAGATCCAGCGCCTGGTCATCGCGCGCACCCTGTCAGGGATGCCCATCCGCTGACCGCACGGCCGGCTCGGGCTCTCCGTCGTGCCCGTGCCGCAGCGGCGTCAACTGCTCGATGTCGTACCGCACCCGCAGCGCGGCGATCGCGTCGTGGTCCGGGGGACCGTCCGCCGACAGGATCTCCAGGAGTTCGTCGAAGTACCGCTCGTGATCGGGCGGCGGCGACGCCTGGAAGAACATCTTCGCCGGGGCCCCGGTCGGATTCGCGAAGGCGTGCGGGCACCCGGGCGGCACCAGGATCACGGTGCCCGGAGTCGCCCGTACCACCCGGGTGCCCGACGACGACTCCCAGCGCTGCCAGCGGTCCGGGGTGCGCACCCGCGGCTCGAAGGCGAGCACGTCCAACTCGCCCTCCAGGACGTAGAACAGCTCCTCGCTGCGGGTGTGCACATGGGCGCCGACATCGAACCCCGGCGGCACGACCACCTCGAAACTCGACGCGATCCGTGAGTGCGTACCGGTGACCTTGAAGGTGACGTCCTGGGCCGCGGTGCGCACTTTGCGGCCGTGGCCCGGCGGCACCAGCAGCCCCTCGGACGGGGTGAGCGCGGTCATCGGACCCCCTGCCGCCCGGTCACCAGGTGACCGGAAGAGCCTCGGGGCCCCGGATCAGGGCGCCGCGCCGCCACGGCACCTTGGCGGGCGGCACCGCGAGCCGCAGCTCCGGCAGCCGCTCGAACAGCGTCGACACCAGCAGCTCGGACTCCATCTTCGCGAGGATCCCGCCCACGCAGTAGTGCGGTCCATGGCCGAACGACACATGCGGATTGGGGCTGCGGTCGAAGTCGATGCGCTCCGGATCGGGAAAGATGTCCGGGTCGCGGTTCGCGGCCAGGTACGACACATAGACCGCGTCGCCCTCGCGGATCCGCACCCCGCGTACCTCGACGTCCTCCATGGCGATCCGCGACAGGCCCACCGCGCTGCGGTGCGGGATGTAGCGGATCAGCTCGTCGATGGCCTGCGAGCGCAACTCCGGCTGTGCCACGAGGCGTTCGCGCAGCGCGGGCCGGGTCAGCAGGAGGTAGAACATCTGCCCGCTGTTGTTGGTGACGGCCTCGCCGCCGATCTGGATCAGCAGCGCGAGCCCCACCGCCTCGTCCTCGGTCAGCTCACCGCGGCCCACCGCCGCGCCGAGCAGCGACACGACGTCCTCGGCGCTGCTGCCCCGCCGCTCCCGCACCTGTTCCGTGAAGTACGCGACCATCTCGTCCTTGGCCCGCTCACTGACCTCGGCGCCGTACGACGAGGACAGGATCCGGTCCGTCCAGGAGTGCATCCGCTCCCGGTCCCCGGCCGGGACGCCCATCAGCTCGCAGATCACGGCGATCGGGAACGGCGCGAGGATCCGCCCGGTCAGATCGGCGGGCGGCCCGTCCCGCAGCAACTCGTCCACCAGCCCGTCGAGCAACTCCTGCGACCTCGCCCGTACGCGCTCCACGCCCCGTGCCGTGAACGCCGCCGCGACCGAGCGGCGCAGCCGGGTGTGGTCGGGCGGGTCCGCGAAGCCGACCGCGCCCGCCACCGGGATGAAGTGCGGGGCGAGCCTGGTCACCGGCCGCCCCATGACCGCCTCGCGGCTGAACCGGGGGTCGTTGGTCACCGCGCGCACATCGTCGTAGCGGGTCACCAGCCAGGCCCAGCCCTCGCCGTTGGGCAGTTCGATACGGGTGACCGGACCCTCGCGCATCAGCTCCGCGAGGACGGGGTCGAAATCCACGGCCGTCAGGTCGAGCGCGGGCCAGAACCTGACGGGCGGCAGGGTGGCAGTGACATCGGTCGTCATCTCGTCGGTCATGCGGAGGGTGTCCGTCCTCGTCGAATCGGTGGAGCCGGGCCCGGCGCGGGTGGTCCGCGCCGGGCCTTCGGCGATGCGGTGATGCGGCGGCGCGGTTCAGTGGGCCGGTGCCGGAGTCCGCGCGACCCGCAGATGGTGCGGCAGCGGCTCGTCGGCGTTCACCCAGCGGCCGAGCGCCATCTCGGCGGTGATCCCGGGGCCGAATCCGGCGAGGAGCCCGCGGGCGGTGTGGGCCGCGCCGCCCTCGTCGAACATGCGGCGCAGCGCGTCCAGGACGACGGCGCTGGCGATGTTCCCGTACTCGGTGAGCGTCGCCCTGCTGAACCGGAACGCCTCCGGATCCACCTCAAGGAACTTGCTGAGGTCGTCCAGGATCCGGGGACCGCCCGCGTGCACGATGTAGAAGTCCAGGTCGGTCGCGTCCCAGCCGTGCAGGCTCGCGAGCTGTTTGAGCGCCGGAGCCAGCGGCTCCATCGTGGCGGGCACCCGCTTGTCGAGCAGGAAGTGGAATCCGGTGGCGCGCACGTCGTAGGCGATCCACTCCTCCGTCTTGGGGATCAGATAGGAGCCGTTGCGCTCCAGGTGGATCCCGGTGCCGCCCTGTCCGCGCACCACGGCGGCGGCCACACCGTCACCGAAGAGCCCGTTCGAGAGCAGTGAGCCGATACCGAGGTCGGTCGGCTGGTAGCACAGCGAGCAGAACTCGCAGGCCACGATGAGCGCGTTCGCCTCCGGATAGGCGGTGCAGAAGTCGTGTGCGCGGTTGATCGCCGCGCCGCCGGCCGCGCAGCCCAGTTGGGCGATGGGTATCTGGCGGGTGTCACTGCGGAAGTCCATGGCGTTGATGAGCCATGCGGTGAGCGACGGCATCATGAAGCCCGTGCAGGAGACATAGATGATGACATCGATGTCAGAGGGCTTCAGATCGGCGTCGTCGAGCGCGCGACGCACCACCGCGGGCACCCGGGCCTTGGCCTCGGCCACGTACAGCTTGTTGCGGTCCTCGAACCCCGGGTGCTTCAGCGTCTCCTCGATCGGCTGCACGATGTGCCGCTTCTCGACGCCGGTGTTCCTGATCAGTCGCAATGCCAGCGGCAGTTGAGGGTGGTCCGCATGGCGGGAACTCGCCAGGGCGAGTGTCTCCTCCATGGTGATGATGTGTTCCGGAACGGATACAGCGGGCCTGCACAGAGTCGCCATGTTGCTGAGCCTTCTCTCGCCCCCCGGCTGAAGGGTGTTCCACCCACGATCTCCCGGACCGACCGGGATATCGCGCGGGGTTACTCCAGACCGGGGGGTGGAGCGTGCGCCCCGGCCCTTCGGCCGGGGCGTCTGCCCGGGAGCGTCAGCCGAAGTCCGCGCGGGTCGCGTCGTCGAGCCTGGCCACGGAGTCCTGGTCGTACTGGCGTTCGTATGCGGTGCGGATGCGCTCGATCCGGGCGTCGCGGGCGCGGGCCTCGGCGGCCGGGTAGAGCAGGATCAGCTCGTACGAGCGCTCCCGTTCGATGGTGCCGTGCCTGTCCCGCCACTGGCCGCGGCCGTCCTGCACCGTGAGCCCTTCCGGGAACTCCGGGGTCACCTTGGTGTCGATGAACGCCATGAACTGCCGGTCCGTGACGGCGGGCCCGCCGTCCGGGCGCTCGGTGCCGAAGAACAGCCGGGTCTCGACGTACGCCTTGCCCCGCGCGGCGGGGGCGCCCTGCGCGCTGGACGGCGGTGCGGACCGGTCGTCCAGGGCCGCGCTCGCGGCGGGGACACCGGCGGCCAGTGCGGCGAGTGCCGCGGTCGAGGTGAGCAGGCGGGCACGGGCGCTCAGGGTCCGCATCGGGGGATCCTCCCTGGTGGGGTGTGTTCGGGCGCCGCTCACTCTGGCAACACGGCACCCCCCTGCGGAGCGGTCGGCTCGCCGTCGGCCGGCAAACCGCCCGATCGGGTCACGCCACGCGTGAGACGCTGAGAAGACCACGGCGGGGACCGGGCCGCCCTGACCGAAAGGGTGTACGGATGGCGCGGACGACCGGCACGAGTACCGCACGTACGGCTGAGGATCTGCTCCGCTCCACCACGGCCGATCTGGCGCCCGACCCGGCGGCCAACCGCTTCGTCCCCCTCGTCGCACGCGGCGCCGCCACTCCCGCCGCCCTCCTCGCCCTCGTCCTGGAGCAGCGGCACGTCATCCCCGCCGACCGCCGCGCCTTCGAGCACCTTGTCACCCGTTCGGCCGAAGATCCTGAGTGCGCCGCGTTCTTCTCGGCGCTCGCGGCCGGCGAGTCCCTGGCCGGGGACCGGCTCGGCGCGCTGGTCACGGCGCTGGGTGCGGACAGGGCGGCGGCGGATGCGTACGAACCGCTGGCGGGCTGCCAGGCGTATCCGGCGTACGTCGCATGGCTCGCCCTGAACGCGGCGCCGTCCGACGCGGTCCTCGCGCTCTCCGCGAACTTCTCGGCCTGGGGCGGCTACTGCGCCACGATCGCCGGGGGTCTGCGCGCGCACTACGGCCTCACCGACACCGCCTGCGGATTCTTCGACTTCTTCGCCGAACCCGCACCTGACCTGGACCGGCTCGCGACCGATGCCGTCCGGGCGGGCCTGGCGTCGGGACGTCTGACGGAGCGCACGGCCCGCGCACACGGGCGGCTGCTCCAGGGGTACGAGGCGATGTTCTGGGACACCTTGGCCGACCTCTGACAGGCCGCCGAGTCTGCCGTGCCTCAGGATTTCGGGCGCCGTGCCGTCTTCGCGGGTGTGGCGCTGCTGTGGGCGATGCACGCCACGTCGATACGGTCGGCGAGCTTGGCCAGTTCGATGGTGAGCGCGGCGACCGTGTCCTCGTCGAGGTCGGGCCGCCCGGCGTCCACCATGCGCAGCCAGTGGCTGCCGACCGCGCGCAACAGCTTGCTGACATCTTCCGCCGCCACATGCAAGTGGCCATGGCTGTCGATGATCAGAGGCGGTGTCACTTCCCGACCCACAGAACCTCCCGAGCCACTGGACCCATCGCGTCGGCCCTGCGGACGACGACTTGTGGATGGTAGCTCCCGGACGCGTGAGCGGTGCGTAACCCCACTACGCCGGTCAGGCGCCCTGCCACACCGTGGTGATGTTGCAGAACTCGTGCATGCCGTGGCCGGACAGCTCCCTGCCGTAGCCGGAACGTTTGACCCCGCCGAACGGGAACGCGGGGTGCGAGGCCGTCATGCCGTTGAAGAAGACCCCGCCGGCCTCCAGATCGCGGGTGAAGCGGTCGGTCTCGGTGTCGTCGCGGGTCCATACGTTGGAGCTGAGGCCGAACGGTGAGTCGTTGGCGAGGGCGACGGCCTCGTCCAGGTCCGCCACCCGGTACAGCGTGGCGACCGGGCCGAACGCCTCCTCGTGGTGGATGCGCATGTCGGGCGTGACGTCGGCGAGGACGGTCGGCTCGTAGTACCAGCCGTCGCGGAAACCGTCGGGACGCTGCCCGCCGCACAGCACCGTCGCCCCCGCCTCCACCGCGTCGTCCACCAACTCCTCCAAGTCGCCGCGGCCCCGCTCGGTGGAGAGCGGGCCCACATCGGTGGACTCCTCCAGCGGGTCGCCGATCTTGAGGGCCCGCATCCCGGCCGTGAACCGCTCGGCGAACGCCGCGAACACGTCCTCGTGGACGATGAACCGCTTGGCCGCGATGCAGGACTGCCCGTTGTTCTGCACCCGGGCCGTCACCGCCGTCCGCGCCGCGCGGTCGACATCGGCCGACGGCATCACCACGAACGGGTCGCTGCCGCCGAGTTCGAGGACGGTCTTCTTGACCTCGTCCCCGGCGACCGACGCCACCGCCCGGCCCGCGGGCTCGCTGCCGGTGAGGGTCGCCGCCGCGACCCGGGGGTCCCGCAGGACGCCCTCGACGGCGCGGGACCCGATGAGCAGGGTCTGGAAACAGCCGTCGAAGAAACCGGCGCGCCCGAACAGGTCCTCCAGGTAGAGGGCGGTCTGCGGCACGTTCGACGCGTGCTTGAGCAGACCGACGTTCCCCGCCATGAGCGCGGGCGCCGCGAAACGCACCACCTGCCAGAGCGGGAAGTTCCACGGCATCACCGCGAGGACGACACCGAGCGGCCGGTACACGACCCGGGCGCGGACGGCGCCGGAGTCCTTCACATCGGCCTCGGCCGGGTGCTCGTCCGCGAGGAGCGCCGGCGCGCGGTCCGCGTACCAGCGCATCGCCTTCGCGCACTTCGCGGCCTCCGCGCGGGCCTGCGCGACCGGCTTGCCCATCTCGGTGGTCATGGTCTTCGCGATCTCGTCCCGGTCGTGGTCGAGCAGATCGGCGGCGGCGCGCAGCAGCCGGGCCCGCTCGTCCAGGGGGACCGTGCGGTAGTGCTCGAACGTGGACCGCGCGGTCGCGACGCGCCGCTCGATGTCCCGGTCGTCCAGGGCGTCGTACGTGGCGACCGTCTCGCCGGTGGCCGGATTCACCGTCGCGATGGGCATGGCAAGGACCTCCTGAGCCGCGGTCCTCCGACCTTCGCCCCGGGCGGGGAGCGACGCAAGGCGACGGGCGCCCGGGGGTCGGCGCGCGGTGTCGGCGCGCTCACGGCCTCACGGTCCGTCGGCGCCTTCCGGCGGCGGGTCGGCGGAGAGGGCGTCCGCGAGCCGGTCCAGGAACTCCACCTGCCCCTTGACCAGCGCCTCGCGGGCCGCCGCCAGGCCGTACCACGCGACCCGGTCCAGCTCGGGGAAGGTACCGGTACGGCCCGAGCGCGGCGGCCACTCCATGGTGAAGGTGCCGGGCACCACGGCGGCCGGGTCGAGGTCGGCCTCGACCGCCCAGACGGTGACCGTCTTGCCGCCCGCCTGCCGGACCTCGCCGAGCGGCAGCGCATCGCAGTCCGGCGGCGCGAGCCCCAGCTCCTCCTGGAACTCCCGGCGCGCCGCGTCCCACGCCTCCTCGGGCGGCACGTACTCGCCCTTCGGGACGGTCCACGCGCCGTGGTCGCGGCGCGCCCAGAACGGGCCGCCCATGTGCCCGAGCAGCACCTCGGGGCCGCCGGACGAGCGCCGGAACAGCAGGAGACCCGCGCTGCGCCGGCCCGTCACGACCCCGCACCCGACCCCACGGCGAGCACCGTCTCGACGGTGTCGGCCTGCTCGGGCGTCTTGTCCTCGCGGTAGCGCACCACGCGGGCGAAGCGGAGGGTGACCCCGGCGGGGTAGCGGGTCGAGCGCTGGAGCCCGTCGAAGGCGATCTCGACGACGAGTTCGGGCCGTACCGTCACCACGAACCCGTCGTCGGTGACGGCCAGCTCCCGCAGCCGCCCGGTCTGCCAGGCGAGCATCTTGTCGGTGAGCCCCTTGAACGTCTTGCCGAGCATCGCGTACGAGCCGTCCGGCCGCCGCGCCCCCAGATGCAGGTTGGACAGCGTGCCGGTGCGCCGCCCGTGGCCCCACTCGGCGGCCAGGACCACCAGGTCGAGCGTGTGCACCGGCTTGACCTTCACCCAGGACGCGCCGCGCCGCCCGGCGCTGTAGGGCGCGTCGAGACCCTTGACGACGACGCCCTCGTGGCCCCGGTCCAGGGTGGCGGCGAGGAACGCCTCGGCGGTGGCCCGCCCCACCGGATCGGCCGGGTCGGCCACCACCGCCCGGCGCACCCGCATCGGCTCGGGTACCAGACGCGCCAGCTCCGCGTGCCGCTCGGCGAACGGCAGGTCGAGCAGGTCGCGGTCGCCGGAGGACAGCACGTCGAAGAAGACGGGGGACAGGGGCAGCGACTCGGCCGCCGCCCGGACGTCGACACGGGAGCCGACCCGGCCCGCGATCTCCTGGAAGGACCGGGGCCGCCCGTCGCCGCCGAGCGCGATCACCTCACCGTCCAGGATGAACCGGTCACCCGCCAACTCCCGTACAGCGACGACGACTTCGGGGAGCCGGTGGGTGATGTCGTCGAGGGTACGGGTGTACGCGCGGATCCGGTCGCCGTCGCGGTGCACCTGGACCCGGATGCCGTCGAGCTTCTCCTCGACCGCGCACGGACCCGCCTTGTCGAGCGCGTCACCGACGGACGGCGCGCTCTGCGCCAGCATCGGAAGGACGGGCCGCCCGACGGTGAGCCGGAAGGTGTCCAGGGCGGGCGGCCCGTCGGCGAGCAGCGCCTGCGCCACGGTCTGCAGCGATCCGGCGAGCATCACCGCGCGGCGCACCGCGTCCGGCTCGGCGCCGGTGGCCAACGCCAGGCCCTCCATCGCGACGGCGTCCAGGGCGCCCTGCCGTACCTCGCCGGTGAGCAGCCCGAACAGGAAGCGCTGCTCGTCCTCGGTGGCCGCGCCCATCAACGCGCCCACCAGCCGCTTGCGTTCGGCCTGCGACCCGGCGCCGGACACCGCGCCCAGCTCCGTGAGCGCCGCGTCGACCCGCTGGACGGTCAGCGACGGCTCGGCGGCGGGCGCCACCCTCTCGCGCAGCGCGCTCCAGCCGACACCGAGCCGGCCCTGCGGGACGCGGCCCGCGAGGTACGGGATGACGATCGGCACGTCGTCCGGGGCGGCGTCGCGGAACAGCTCGGCGAGCAGGGCGATCTTCCGGGACCGTGCCGAGGTGGCGGCGACGTCCCGTGACACATGGGCGAGCCGGACAAGCAGCATGCCGCCATCCTCCGGCGGGCCCGCCGGATCCGCGAGCCGCCCTCGCGGTCGCGGGCTCAGGCGCGCCGATCGCGGTCACGGGCTGAGGGGCGCCGACCGAGGCTCCGGCGCCGGCCCTTCGCCCCGCCACGCACCGCCCCGTACCAGCTGACGCAGCCGCTCCGCCGGGCGCGGCAGCACCACGAACGCCTCGGCCTGGAGGCACGCCCAGCCGATCCGCGGCAGGTCCCGCGCGCTCGGGTACACGACGAACCGTGGCTCCCACACCGGCTGGAACTTGGCGTTGAAGCGGTACAGCGACTCGATCTGGAACCAGCGCGACAGGAAGATCAGCAGCCCGCGCCAGATCCGGAGGACGGGCCCCGCGCCGATCCGCTCGCCCCGTGCGAGCGCCGCCCGGAACACCGCGAAGTTGAGCGAGACCCGGTCGACGCCGAGACCCGGCGCGGCCCGCAGCGCCGCCACGATCAGCAGCTCGTTCAGGCCGGGCTCCGCCGTACGGTCGCGGCGCATCAGGTCGAGCGACAGGCCGTCGTCGCCCCAGGGCACGAAGTGCAGCAGGGCCCGTACGCGCTCCTGCCCGCCGTCGTCGGTCTGGTGGGCGGTGACGACGACGCAGTCCCCGTCGTCGGGGTCGCCGAACCGGCCGAGCGCCATGGAGAAACCACGCTCCGTCGCGCTGCCCCGCCAGGCCGCCGCGGCCTCCCGCAGCCGCCGCTTCTCCTCGTCGGACAGCTCCCGCATCCGCCGCACCCGGCAGCTGTAGCCGCCGCGTTCGATGCGGTTGACCATCTGGCGCACATTGCGCATGGAGCGCCCGCCGAGGCTGAACGCGGCGGTGTCGACGATCGCTTCGTCGCCCAGCTCCAGCGCCCTGAGGCCCCCTTCGCGGGTCCACACCTGACCGCCGACCTCGCTGCACCCCATCACCGCGGGCGTCCAGGCGTGCAGCGCGCACTCGGCCAGGAACTCCTTGATCGCGCCGGGCCACGCCTCGATGTCCCCGATCGGATCACCGCCCGCCACGGCGACGCCCGACACCACCCGGTAGGCGATGGCCGCCTTGCCGGTCGGCGAGAACAGCACGCTCTTGTCCCGGCGCAGCGCGAAGTAGCCCAGCGAATCCCGCCGGCCCTCCTTCGCGAGCAGCGCGTGCAGCCGGTCGCCGCCGTCCCCGGCGCGCGAGGGGACCGGCCGCAGCGCCAGATAGGCGGTGGTCACCGCCGTGACCAGGCCGAGCGCGAGCAGCGAGAAGTACACGAGGTCCGCGGCCCGGTCGCTCTCGTAGACGATGGGGCCGCGCATGCCGAAGAGGCCGTACGCCACTTGGCGCAGCCGGTCCATGAGGCTGATGCCGTGGCCGGCCTCGTCACCGGCGCGCACGCCGACGACGGCCAGGCCGAGTCCGGTGCTGCAAGCGCCGAGGACGAGGAGGTTCCACAGCGCGCGGCTGCGGGTGCGCGGATCGCCCAGGGCACGGAACTGCCGCCGTTCGGCCACCAGGGTGACGCACAGCGCGGCGGACACGGCGGCGGGCACCAGCGCGTGATGGCGTACCCCTTGCAGCACGGCGCTCAGCGCGAGCAGCACGACGGCGGCCTGCCAGGCGCGCTGTTTACGGCGGCGAAGCCCTCCGGCGAGCATCACCAGAAGGATTCCGGCGGCCAGGGAACCGGCTCGGGCGACGTCGTCGGCGAGCCCCGGCACATAGAGCGCGATGTTCTCGAACCGGCCTTCGCGTATCCGCGGCACCACGGCGGACACGATGTCGGCGAGCCCGATGATCAGGCAGGTGTGACCGGCCAAGGACGCGGGTCGTTGTCTCACGGCGGCAGCGTACGAGCGCTGAGCGGCAGCGGAGTAAGAGCCGGGCAGGAGCTGGGTAAGAACGGGATGACGAGCAAACCCCGGCCCTCTTCCCCGCCTCTTCTCCGGTGAACGACACCGGGCGGTCGCCAGTGCGGCGCCCGGACCGCGAGTGAACTCCCCCTCACGGGGCGGAAAGTCGAGGGATACATGGGCCTGACGAGTCGGGCACTCGAATACGCCGTGGTGCTGATCGCCGTGGCGTGTGTGGCGCTCACCGCGTGGCTGTGGCCACGTCTGGCGAAGACGGGGCCGCTGACGGTCGCCGGCAGGCTCGGCACCATCGCCGTCACCCAGACGGCCGTGCTGTGCGCCTTCGCTCTCGCGATCAACACGAACTTCGAGTTCTACGGTTCCTGGAACGAGCTGCTCGGCCATGTCGACAAGGCGCCCGCGCAGGTCACCAATCTCGGTGCCAAGGGCCCGTACTCCACCGTCGGTGCGGTGTCCGGTGGTCTGGTGCAGCCCGCCGGGCCGCAGGGGCTCGACACCATCAAGGACCTGCCGCGCGGGCCCGCCGACAAGGTGGGGCGCGTCGAGTCCGTACGCATCACCGGGCGCAGGTCACGGGCGATCAACCCGGCCTTCGTGTATCTGCCGCCGCAGTACTTCCAGAAGCAGTTCCACCGCCAGCGCTTCCCCGTGATCGTCGCGATCAGCGGCTACCCCGGCGGCATCATGAACCTCGCCCAGCACCTCCGGGTCCCGCAGACCGCGGCCGGACTGCTGCGTGCCGACAAGATGCAGCCCACGGTGATCGTGATGCTCCGGCCGACCATCGCACCGCCCCGCGACACCGAGTGCGTGGACGTGCCGGGCGGCCCGCAGGCGGAGACGTACTTCGTGAAGGATCTGCCCGAGGCGCTGAAGCGGACCTATCGCGTGGGCCACGACCCCAGCGCGTGGGGCGCGCTCGGCTACTCGTCGGGCGGCACCTGCGCCCTGCAACTGGCGATGCGTCACCCGGGCGTGTACACCTCGGCGGCGGCCCTCTCGGCGGACTACCAGGTCGGCAACGACCTCACCACCGGAAACCTCTTCGGCAACGGTCCGGGGGCCGAGGGCCGCAGGCAGGGCCACGACCTGATCTGGCGGCTGAAGAACCTGCCGCAGCCGCGCATCTCGGTCCTGCTCGCCAGCAGCAAGCAGGGCGAGAACGACTACGGCGACACCCTGAAGTTCCTCGCCGCCGTGAAGCCCCCGATGGTCTCGGCGAAGATCATCCTCGACCGGGGCAGCCATCACTTCACCACCTGGCGCCGGGAGATCGGGCCCGCCCTCCAGTGGATGAGCGGTCAGCTCACCTTCCCGCAGGACACCACGCCCAACAAGCCGAAGCCGCCCGCCAAGGGCAAGACGGCGGAGGCGAAGGCGACGCCACCGCCGGCGACCGAGCCGGGCAAGGTCACGCAGTAAGGCACGGGCGCGTCGAGGGGGCCCGCTGAGAGCCTTTGCGTGTACGTGACCGGCGTTGATGAAGACTTTGCCGGTGGCCGATTCGCGGCGATCCGTACCCCCGGCCGGGTGGCGCGGGCCCAGGTGGCCCGGGTCCGGCCCGGCCGGGGGGTCTCCGTGCAGCGGCCCGCAGGGGCCGAAACCGGTCGGGTGGCGCCGCCGTCCGGGTTACGGCCGCGTTGACCGCGGGTCCCGCATGACACACGCTCGTGATGTAGATGCTGGATACAGCTTGTTTCCGTCCGGCCGTCGCTCACGGCTGGAGAACGCCAGGCCGGTACGGGTACGGACGGGGCAGCGGACGCGGGAGGACGCATATGTGCGGCATCACCGGCTGGGTCTCCTTCGACCGTGACCTGCGGGCCGCGGCAGGCACCGTGGATGCGATGACGGAGACGATGGCCTGCCGCGGGCCCGATGACCGGGGCACCTGGATCGAAGGGCCCGCCGCGCTCGGCCATCGCCGGCTCGCCATCATCGACCTGCCCGGCGGGCGCCAGCCGATGACCGCCGCGACACCCGACGGCACCGTCGCGCTCGTCTACTCCGGCGAGACCTACAACTTCACCGAACTGCGTAGGGAACTGACCGGTCACGGCCACCGGTTCACCACCGAATCCGACACCGAAGTCGTCCTGCGCGGCTATCTGGAGTGGGGCGACCGGCTCGCCGAACGCCTCAACGGCATGTACGCCTTCGCCGTCTGGGACGGCCGCCACGACCGGCTCGTGATGATCCGCGACCGCATGGGCATCAAGCCCTTCTCCTACCACCCGACCTCCGACGGCGTCCTGTTCGGCTCCGAGCCCAAGGCGATCCTCGCCAACCCGTTGGTCAGGCCCCGGGTCACCCTCGACGGATTCCGCGAGCTGTTCGCCTTCGTCAAGACGCCCGGCCACGCCGTGTGGGACGGCATGCGCGAGGTCGAACCCGGCACCGTCGTCACCGTCGACCGCGCCGGTCTCCACCGCCGCGTCTACTGGGAGCTGCCCACCCGGCCGCACCTCGACGACCGCGACACGACCATCGCCACCGTCCGCTCGCTCCTCGACGACATCGTCCGCCGGCAACTCGTCGCCGACGTGCCCCGCTGCACCCTGCTCTCCGGCGGCCTCGACTCATCGGCGATGACCGCGCTCGCCGCCCGGCAACTCGCCGAGCACGGCGAGAAGGTCCGCAGCTTCGCCGTCGACTTCGTCGGCCAGACCGAACACTTCGTCGCCGACGACTTCCGCCAGACCCCCGACACCCCCTTCGTGCACGACGTCGCCCGCGCCTCCGGCACCGCACACCAGGACATCGTCCTCGGCTCGCACGCGCTCGCCGACCCCGAGGTCCGCGCCCAGGTGGTCCGGGCCCGCGACCTGCCGGCGGGCTTCGGCGACATGGACGCCTCGCTGCTCCTGCTCTTCCGCGCGATCCGCGAACACTCCACCGTCGCCCTGTCCGGCGAATCCGCCGACGAGGTCTTCGGCGGCTACCTCCAGTTCTTCGACGAGCGGGCCCGGCGCGCCGACACCTTCCCGTGGCTGGTGGGGCGCGTACCGCAGGCGGGTGACGCGACGGACGTCCTGCGGTCCGACCTGAGGCAGCACCTCGACATCCCCGGATACGTCCGGGACAGCTACGCGAGTGCCGTCGCCGGGATCCGCCGCCTCGACGGCGAGAGCGACTTCGAGTACCGGATGCGGCGGATCTGCCATCTGCATCTGACCCGGTTCGTGCGGGTGCTGCTCGACCGCAAGGACCGTACGAGCATGGCGGTCGGCCTGGAGGTCCGGGTGCCGTACTGCGACCACCGGCTCGTCGAGTACGTCTACAACGCGCCCTGGTCCCTCAAGTCCTTCGACGGCAGGGAGAAGAGCCTGCTGCGCGAGGCGACCGCCGATCTGCTGCCCCGGTCCGTGTACGACAGGGTCAAGAGCCCCTACCCGTCGACGCAGGACCCCGCCTACGCCGTCGCGCTCCAGGGCCATGTCAAGGAGCTGCTGACCCGGCCCTCGCACCCGGTCTTCGACCTGGTCGACCCGGACCGGGTGCGCGGTGCCGCCGAGCGGACGGAGCCGAGCGTCGACCAGGGGTCTCGGCGGGGCCTGGAGCGGACCCTCGATCTCGCGCTGTGGCTGGACATCTACCGGCCCGAACTGGTGCTGAGCTGACCCGTCCGACGAGGACGATCCCTACGACCTCTACGACCGCTACGACCCCTACGACCCCTTACGCCTCCGGGCCTCACCACTGTCCGTCCTCGACCGGGCGGCCGGGGCCCGCGTCGCCCAGCGGCTTCACCTGGCCCGGGGCGGGCGGCTGCCACGGCTCGTGGTCGTCGCCGAGCCAGTCACCGACCGGCTTCACACCGCTCAGCGGTCCGGAGGGCGCGAGGTCGGTGCCGTCCTCGTCGTAGTAGTCGAACCACGGCAGCCCCGCGCGGGTGTACGCGGCACGGTCGACCGGGGACGGGGGCGCCTGCTCCCCGGTGATCCGGCGCCACTCGGGCGGGGTCACCAGATGCACGAACGTACGGGCCGACGGCTCGGCCGCCCAGTCCGTCAGGGCGCGGTCGTCGCGGTAGACCTCCTGCCGCATCCGGCCTCCCGCGCCGAGCCCCATCGCGGGCGCCGAGCGCGGCGCCGCACCCGGCGCGCGCGGCGCTCCGCCCGGTACCGGGAGCGCTCCGCCCGGTGCGGGGGGAGGGCCCATGGCCTGGGCCGAGAGCGGGAACGCGGCACCGTACCCCTGCTGCGGGCCCATGGACTGTCTGCGCCGCGCCAGAACCTCCTGCTCCGCACGCCAGGCGTGGTGGGCGTCGGGTCCGAGCGGGAACGCCTGGAGCTGTACGCCGCCCCAGGTCTCCTCGCCCGTCACCTGGCCCTCGACCGTGGCACCCAGACCGAGGGGGACGGCGACGAACTGACGGACCGTGCCCTTGCCGGAGTTGATGCCGTCGAGCCAGGGCTGGCGGGGCAGCACCACATAGTTCTGCGGCTTCCGCGCCAGGGTGCCGGTCCACGGCTCGCCCGAGACGGCGCACACCTTGCCCACGCCGACCTGGAGCGCCGAGGGTTCGGTGGTGCCGCCGAAGCTCAGCCACATCGCCTCACGCAGGAACACCGGGAGCATGACACCGCCCCGCGCCCGCCACTCCGCGGGCACCGTGTCCGGATAGTCCTCGACCCGGCGCACCGGGAACTCACCGAGCCCCGGGGGCAGCGGATGCGTACCGGACTCCGGCAGCCGCAGCGTCCGGATGAACCGGACCCGCACCCGCCCGAGCAACAGACTGTTCCCGTCGATCCGCGCCGAACCGACCGCCATGACGCCCCCCTCACATCCGAATCCGTCCCCGCTCCTACCACGAACGGGACGACCCAATGGTTCCGCCCCCGGGGACCGCGGCGCCTCAGGACGCCTGACGTGGGGGACCGGCAGCCCCAGCAGGGCCGTCGACGATGCCGACATCCCGGTTGAGCCGTCCCCGGGCCACCAGCTCCACCGTGACGGCCACCGCCACCGCCTGCACCGCCATCAGCGCGATCAGCACGAACAGTTGCACCGCACCCGCCATCACCGGCGACGCACCGCCCAGGAGCATGCCGACGAACGCGCCGGGCAGGGTCACCAGGCCCACCGTGCGGGTCTGGTCCAGGCCCGGCAGCAGCGCGTCCGATGCCGCCGGGCGGATGATCTCCAGCCGGGCGTCCCGCTCCAGGAACCCGAGCGCCAGACACGCCTCCACCTCACCGGCACGGGCGTGCAGTTCGTCCAGGGCCCTGCGGCCACCCAGCACGGTCGCGGTCAGCGCGCCCCCGATGAGGATGCCGGTGACCGGGATCATCGCGATCCCGCGCACCGGCAGCAGCCCGGCCAGGACCAGCCCGGCCACCACCGGGACCACCGGCCCGGCGACGGGCACCACCGCCCACCACCAGGTCCGGTTGGCCGTCACCCGGCGCCCGGCGGTACGGGTGGCGACCGCGAACATCAGCAGCAGGAACCCGAGCGTCGCCGCGATGTGCTGGACGACCCAGCCGATCGCCAGGGACACGACGGCGAGTTGAGCGGCGGCACGGGCGCCCGCGACGAGCATGTCCCGGGCCCTGCGGTTCGACCCGTCGGACGACAGATGGAACACGGCGGCCGTCGCCGCCGCGATCAGCAGCAGCACCCCGAGCGCCACGGCCAGCCCCGCGTTCACCGGGAGCAGCACCTGCGCCGCGTGGTACGGGAGCGGGGCCCCGGGGGAGTCGAGGGGAGAGGGGGATACGAGAGGGCGCACCCGGCAACCCTAGGACGACGGGACCTGGGCCCGCCGGTGGACTGGGCGCCGTTACGGATGCGCCGTCCCGTGAGCCACGGTGTCCCCGCCGCGACCGGGACCGTACGCTCCTGGGGACGGTGCAGGCCGAACGGCGTGACAGGAAAGAGGCAGGCAGACATGGCGACGCAGCAGGTGCGGGGCGTGATCGCGCGGGCGAAGGGCGAGCCGGTCCGGATCGAGACGATCCTGGTGCCCGACCCGGGTCCGGGTGAAGCGGTGGTCAGGATCCAGGCGTGCGGGGTCTGCCACACCGATCTGCACTACCGCGAGGGCGGTATCAACGACGACTTCCCCTTCCTCCTCGGCCACGAGGCGGCGGGCATCGTCGAGTCGGTCGGCGCGGGCGTCAGCGAGGTCGCCCCCGGTGACTTCGTGATCCTCAACTGGCGCGCCGTCTGCGGCCAGTGCCGCGCCTGTCTGCGCGGACGCCCCTGGTACTGCTTCGACACGCACAACGCCCGACAGAAGATGACCCTGGAGGACGGCACCGAACTCTCCCCGGCCCTCGGCATCGGAGCCTTCGCCGAGAAGACCCTCGTCGCCGCCGGACAGTGCACCAAGGTCGACCCCGCCGCGTCCCCGGCCGCCGCCGGACTCCTCGGCTGCGGGGTGATGGCCGGCCTGGGCGCCGCGATCAACACCGGCAACGTCGGCCGCGGCGACTCCGTCGCGGTCATCGGCTGCGGCGGTGTCGGCAACGCCGCCGTCGTCGGCGCGCGACTGGCCGGCGCCGCGAAGATCATCGCCGTCGACATCGACGACCGGAAGCTGGAGACCGCGCGCGGCCTCGGCGCCACGCACACCGTCAACTCCCGCTCGGCGGACGCGGTCGAGGGCATCCGCGAGCTGACCGGCGGCTTCGGCGCGGACGTCGTCATCGAGGCGGTCGGCCGGCCCGAGACGTACGAGCAGGCGTTCTACGCGCGCGACCTCGCCGGCACCGTCGTCCTGGTCGGTGTCCCCACGCCCGAGATGCGGCTCGACCTGCCGCTGCTCGACGTCTTCGGCCGGGGCGGCTCCCTCAAGTCGTCCTGGTACGGCGACTGTCTGCCGTCGCGTGACTTCCCGATGCTGATCGACCTGTACCTCCAGGGCCGCCTCGACCTGGACGCCTTCGTCACCGAGACCATCGCGCTCGACGAGGTCGAGCAGGCGTTCGCGCGGATGCACCAGGGTGACGTACTGCGCTCGGTGGTGGTCTTCTGATGGCCGCCCGTACCGAGGGCACCGCCCGGATCGACCACCTCGTCACCTCGGGGACCTTCTCGCTCGACGGCGGCACCTGGGACGTCGACAACAACGTGTGGATCGTGGGCGACGACACCGAGTGCGTCGTCATCGACGCGGCCCATGACGCGGACGCCATCGCCGCCGCCGTCGGCGACCGCCGCCTCACCGCGATCGTGTGCACCCACGCGCACGACGACCACATCGACGCGGCCCCGGCCCTCGCCGACCGTACCGGCGCGCCGATCCTGCTGCACCCCGCCGACGCGGAGCTGTGGCGGCTCACGCACCCCGACCGGGCGCCCGACGGCGAGCTGGCCGACGGCCAGGAGCTGACCGTGGCGGGCACCGCGCTGCGCGTACTGCACACGCCGGGGCACTGCCGGGGCGCCGTCAGCCTGTACGCGCCGGACCTGGGCAGCGTGTTCACCGGGGACACCCTCTTCGCGGGCGGACCCGGCGCCACCGGGCGGTCCTTCAGCGACTTCCCGACGATCGTCGACTCCATCCGGGACCGGCTCCTCACCCTGCCGCCCGACACGGTCGTCCGCACGGGCCACGGCGACAGCACGACCATCGGGGACGAGGCGCCCCATCTGGCGGAGTGGATCGCGCGCGGACACTGAAGCCGCCCCGGGGAGGCGGCAGTGGCCGCCTCCCGGGAACCCGCCCCTCCGCGCCTCACCCCGCCGGGAACTCCAGCAGCGTCAGCGGCTTCGTCGTCGGCCGCGCCGAGCCCCCGGCCGGCTCGACCGTCACCCCCATGCCGGACGCCTCGCCCACCGCGCCGTCCATCAGCACCGCGTCCGATGCCCGCCCCGGATCCATCAGCCCGGCCGGCCGCATCGTGCCGCCGGCGTCGGCGAACCAGAGCTGGTACACCTTCCCGCTCGGCGGCGCGGGCAGCCCCGACGCCACGAACACGGCCTTGTCCCGCTGGAGCGACACGACGACCGTGCCGCGCGCGTGCCCGCCCAGCGCGCCGGACCGGGTACGGGCGTCCGGGGCCGCGAGGATCTCCGCGAGGCCGGCGGCGCGCCGCTGTTCGGCCCGTACCTCCTGGCGGGCCTGCTCGGCCTGGCGCTGCTGCCAGACGGCGACCCCGCCGAGCGCGGCGGCCACCAGACACGCGGCCAGCGCGAACCGGGACATCCGGCGGCGGCGCCCGGGTGCGCCCCTGACCCCCCGGCCCGAGCGCGGCGGCTCCTGGCGGATCGCGCCGACCCGCCGCAGCACGTGGTCCTTCATCGCGGGCGGCGGTGTCACCGACACGGCGAGCCCGAGGCGCGCCGCCGTCGCGGACAGTTCGCCCACCTCGCGCGCACAGGCGGCACACCCGCCCAAGTGCCGCTCGAACGCGTCCCGTTCGTCGCCGGGCAGGGCGTTCAGCGCGTAGGCGCCGGTCAGAGTGTGCGGATCGACCTCGTTCACGCGCCCACCCCGAGACAGTCCCGCAGCCGGATCAGACCGTCCCGCAGCCGCGTCTTGACGGTGCCGAGCGGCACCGCCAGCAACTCCGCGACCTCGCGGTACGTCAGCCCCTGGTAGTACGCCAACGTCACGGACTGGCGCTGGAGTTCGGTGAGGCCGCGCAGACAGCGCCGTACCTGCTCACGCTCCAGGCGGGCCTCGACCTGCTCGACGACCTGGTCGTACGCCGGTGTCCGGGCCAGGAGCGCCGCTCTGCGTTCGCGTTCACCGGCCGCCTGCGCCGAGCGGACGCGGTCCACCGCTCGGCGGTGGGCGAGGGTCAGCACCCAGGTCATCGCACTGCCGCGTGACGGGCGGTACCGGGCCGCCGTACGCCACAGTTCGACCAGCACCTCCTGGGTGACCTCCTCGGACTGGGCCGGGTCCCGCAGGACGGTGCGGACCAGGCCGAGGACCGGCCCGCAGACCGCGTCGTACACCTGGGCGAAGGCCGCGTGGTCGCCCCGGGCCACCAGCGCCATCAGCTCTTGCAGATCCGGTCTGGACGTGTCGGGCGCGCCGATGCGCGCGGCTTCTTCCACTCGGGCGATCCTCCAGGACGTTCGCGGGCCACGAAAGGTGTTCGGAGCCGCGGCGGTCCCGGATTGGTCGGCCGGTCCACCGATGTGTCGTGAGGGTCCGTCACCCGGCGGACCCTCACGGAGCGGCGGACCCTCACTCGACGCGGCCCGCGCGGTGCCTGGGGTTGCGGAAGCGCACCACCGTGTCCACCCGGTCCGCCCCGGTCGCCGTCCGGGCCCGCTCGACGGGACCCGCGACCAGAGCACGCAGGACGCCGGCCGGTTCCGCGCGGGGCTCCAGGTCCACGGTCAGCGTCACGCGGGGGCGCGCCCGGGTGCTGTCGATACGGGCCCGGCTGCCGGACACCTCCGGGAGCCGGTCGGCGTCCGCCTCCACGGCACGGGCCAGCGCCCGGGTGCGGAGCCGTACCTCCGGTGCCGGCAGGGTCAGGTTCCGTTGCCGCCGGGTCCTCGTCTGGGCGAGGAACCACCACACGAACGCCAGGAACAGCACCGCCGACACGGCGAACACGACGGGCACCCACCACCCGTACCCCTGCATCCGGGACAAGGAGTCACGGTCCAGGAGCCGGGCGCCCGCGTCGGGCGTGGGCCACCAGCCGGGCAGCCCGAATCCCACGTCACCCCGTTCGACCAGCGCGGTCACGGCGACCCAGCCGCCGCCCACGACGAGTCCGGCGCCCAGCAGTCCGAGCAGCACCCGGTTGACCGGGCCTCGGGACGGCCTCATCCGACCCACCCCCGCGCGTCCCGCACCATCCGCACCCGTACCCGGGGCGGTCTCAGCAGCCCGCATCCCCGTAGCGCCTCGCCGACCGCCAGATCCACGGCCTCGCGTACGGACGCCGGATCGCCGAACGCGGCCGTGACCCGCAGCCGCACCGATCGGCGGCGCGTCCGCAGCCGGACCGCCGAGACGCCGGACACCGCGAGGACCGCGTCCCGCAGCAGCAGACCGAGGGCCGCGCGGTCCAGGGTCGCCGCGGTGCCGGGTCCGGGCACCGTCAGCGGCAGATGCCGCCGCGCGCCCGGCGTGAGCGCCAGCGCGACCAGCCACAGCCCGAGGACCGCGACCGCCGCCCCCACGCCCCACACCCACGGGTCGACCAGGTGGACCGCCGAGATCCGGTCGAGGGCGCCGACCCGCCAGGCGGCGGCGGAACGGCCCGCGCGGACGAGGGCGAAGTCGGTCAGGAACAGCCCGCAGGCCACCGCCGCCGACAGCGCGACGAGCCCCGCGGGCAGCCGCCGGTCCGACCAGGGCCTGCGCGTGCGAGCGGGCTCGTCCGCCGGAGGGACGGCCGGGGCGGCGGGTTCCGGCGCGCCGAGCCGCGTGATCGTGACCCGGGTGCCGGGCACCTCAAGACCGGTCAACTCCGCCGTCCGGTCCGTGACATGGCGCCCGACCCGGTCGCCGGCGCCCGGCAGATCGGCCGGATATCCGAGCCCCACGTCCAGGCGGAGACGGGCCGAACCACCCCGCCGGACCACCTCGGCCCGGGGCTCCTCGCCGACCGGGACGGCGGCGGTCTCCGTCGCGGCCCGTTCGGCGATACGGCGCACCGCCCGGTCCGCGATCCTCGTCGCACCGCGATCCGCCGGCGGTTCCATCACCGTCGCCCGCCGCGCGGCGCGAGGAGGTCACGCGGGTCGATGTCACGGTCCAGCAGATGCCCCACCGCGAAGCCGACCGCGCCCAGGGCGGCCACCAGGAGGAACGCGCCGAAGCCGCCGAACCACCCTGCGAACGCCAGGGCCATCCCCACCAGGAGACCCAGCACTGCTCTGTTCATCGTCAACCTCTCGGAGTGGGGGTACCTGCTTGTGGTGCCTGCGTCGGGCTACGCGACCCGCGCCTCGGACGCGGACTCGTCGTCGTCCTCACCGGGCAGATGGACGTCGTTGAACGCGATGTTGACCTCGACGACCTCAAGGCCCGTGATCCGCTCGACGGACTCGATGACGTTCTCGCGCACGTCCCGCGCGACCTCCGTCAGGGGCACGCCGTACTCCACGACGACGTCGATGTCGATCGCCGCCTGACGCTCGCCGACCTCGACCTTGACGCCCCGGCCGACACCGGTCCCGCCGACCGGCACCCGGTCGCGGACCGCGCCGAAGGTGCGGGAGATGCTGCCGCCCATGTCGTGCACGCCGGGAATCTCGCGTGCGGCCATACCGGCGACCTTCACGACCACGATGTCCGCGATCGACGTCCTGCCGCGCGAGGCGGCCGGCTCCTCGTGGCCGGTCTTTCCGCCACGGAGCGTGGTCGAGTGGGTGGTCGAGCGCGTGGTCGAGTGCTCCGCGCGCGCCGCGCTCCGCGCGGTCGCGGCGGGAGCCTTGGCATTGGAGACTTCCTGAGTGGTCATGCCGATCTCTCCCGTTCTCTCCCGTGTCGCATGGCGACGTCGCTTGCGCTGTCGTCCTGTCGAGCGTTGGACACGGGTGGTGGCGCATGTGTCACGCCGATCGGGGAGAGATCTTCCGTGACGACGCGCGCCGCCCGGTGTCCTATGCGGACAGCAGGACGGACGGCGCGCACAGCCGCGTACCGCGCCCAGCACGGAGGAGCGAGCGATTGCCAGGGAACGGCAGCGACGGGAACGGCAGCGACGCCACCGAACCGTCGGGACACGCGCCCGACCCGCCCCGCGCGGCGGAGCCGGACGACAGCGTCCTGGCCGTCCGCGCGCGCGAGGGCGACGAGGACGCGTTCGAGGCCCTGGTGCGCCGGCACGGCCCGCTGCTGCTGAATCTGGCGACCCGGGTGCTCGGTGACCGCGCGGAGGCCGAGGACGCCGTGCAGGACGCCTTCGTCAGCGCCTGGCGCCGGCTGCCCGAGTACCGGGGCGACGCCGCGTTCCGTACCTGGATGTACCGGATCGTCACCAATCGCTGTCTCAACGTGCTGCGCGCCCGCCGCCCCGCCGCCCGCCTCGACGCCGTCCCCGAGCCGGCCGCGCCCGAGCACGAGGGGTCACCGGTGCGGGTCGCCGAGGCGCACGAGGCGATGCGGGACCTGGCCGTCGCCCTCGGCGACCTCTCGCCGGAACAGCGGGCCTGCTGGGTGCTGCGCGAGCTGCACAGTCAGTCGTACGAGGAGATCGCGGAAGCGGTCGGGATCAGTCAGCAGGCCGTCCGCGGCCGGATCTTCCGGGCCAGGCGCGCACTGACGGAGGCGATGGGAGCATGGCGTTGAACGCGAACCCGGGGCCGCCCGACGGTGTGGCCGACGACGAGATCCTGGCCTGCGGCCGGTCCCTGGAGTCGATCTGGGCGGTCCACGACACCCCCGAGGCCGACCGGGACCCGCATCTGCGGGACTGCCCGTACTGCTCGGCGGCGCTCCGGGAGCTGACCGCGCTCGACCGGCTCGTGCAGCACGCGCGCACGACCGACGAAGCGGCGGCCGACAGCGGTGCCGGGCCGGACGCCGACCTGTTCACGGCCCGGGTCATGGACATCGTCCGCCTAGAACTGCGGCCCGGCCGCACCCTGCCCCTCGGCGACTACGAAGAAGACCTGTGGATCGTCGAGGCGGCGGCGGCGAAGACGTTCCGCGCGGCGGCCGACGCGCTGCCCGGGGTCCGCGCCGGAAGCTGCCAGGTCCTGCCGGTGACACCGGGCGCCGACCGGGTACGCGGCCCGGTGCGGGTCCGCCTGGAGGTACTGGTCTCCCTGCGCTGGAACCTCCAGGACGTCGCCGAAGCCGTACGCGACCGGGTCACCGACGCGGCACAGCGGCGCCTCGGCATGGAGGTACGGAGCGTGGACGTGAAGGTCGTCGACCTCCTGGACGACGATGACGACGGCGACAGCTACGACTACGAATACGACGACGGCCGAGGGGACGGACGATGAACGCGCAGACCATGCGGCACTCGGTCGAGGAGGCCGTTGCCGACGCCGCACGCGAGGTGCCGGGAGTGGCCTATCTGCGGCCGGGGCTGAGCGGTCTGCTGGGCGGCACGACCGCCCGGATCGCACGGGCCACGGGCCGCCCCGAGCCGGTATCCGGCGTCCGTGCCGTACCCACGGCGGACCGGAGCGGCTGGCGCGTCGACATCAAGCTGACGACCCTGCCGGGGCACCGCGTGGTCGATGTGACCCGCGCCGTACGGGACGCGGCCGGGGCGGCGGCGCGGGACACCCTGTCCGGCGAGGACGAGCGGGTGACGGTCACCGTACGGGTGACGGTGACCGGGACGCTCTGACCGGTGGGCCGCGGTCGCCCTCGGACGACGCGGTTCGGACGCGGTTCGGACGCGGTTCAGTTCAGCGAGAGCACCGCTCGCACGGTCTTGCCGCCCTGTCCGTCGCCGACCACGCTCCACCGGCGGGACAGCGCGTGCACCAGGGCGATGCCCCGGCCCGACTCGGCGGTCGCCGACGGCGCGTGCAGCACCGGCCGGTCCGGGCTGTCGTCGTGCACCTCGACCGTGAACTCGTCCGCGTCGACGCGGAGGCTCAGCCGGCAGTGGCTGCTGCCCACCCGGGTCGCGTTGGCCACCAGCTCCGACACCACGAGCTGGGCGTCCCGCACCCGCTCGGACGTGCCCCCCGCGTCCGGCGCGCCGCACGGGCCGTCGCCGAGGAACTCCCTGGTGAGCCGCCTGGCGCGGCCCGCCGACGCGGAGCCGTGCGGAAGAAGGAACTCGACGCGTGCCGTGCGCCGTCCGCCGCGCAGATGCGCGCGCATGATCACCACTCCCCTCGCCCGGGACGGCGGTCACTCTCGCGCCCGCCTGTGCCGGGCACCCCGTTCGTCCCGTAACAGGCCCCATGCCCGCTGCGCCTGATCGCCAAGCCGATCGCAGGTCATCAGTGTCTGACGCGTCCCTGTCGACGGCGCTGGTCAACACGCGCCACCCGGTGACCGAATCTGGCTGCTTTCCGGCACGAGCGGTGCGCGGGGCGTGTGTGCTGCGCCACACTGTCCACGTGGTGGGTAGTACTCCGCAGGAGTCGACGAGCTTCGTCGGGCGCACGTCCGAACTGACCCGACTGGCAGCCGCGTTCGGGACACACCGGATGGTGACGCTGACCGGGACGGGTGGCGTCGGCAAGTCCCGTCTCGCGCAGCACGCCATCGCGACGGGCGTCCTCGCGCACGCCGACTCCGTGGCCTGGGTCGATCTGTCGCCGCTCCAGGACGACCGGTTGCTCGCGGCAACGGTGTCCGATGCGACGGGCCTCGCCGACCACACGCCCCGGATGCCCGCCGACGCGCTGTGCGCCTGGCTCTCCGACAAGAAGCTGCTGCTGGTGCTCGACTCGTGCGAGCACCTGGTCGACGCCTGCCGCGATCTGGCCGGTGACCTGCTGACGGTCTGCCCGGGTCTGACGGTCCTCGCGACCAGCCGGCAGCCCGTGGGCGTACCGGGGGAGCTGCGGTTCGACGTCGAGCCGCTGCCGTGCGACGACGACGCGTTCACCCTGTTCACGGACCGTGCCGCCGCCGCGGTGCCCGGGATGTCCTTCGAGGACCCGGAGACCGCGGAGGCCGCCGCGACCATCTGCCGCCGCCTCGACGGCATTCCCCTCGCCATCGAACTGGCCGGCGCCCAGCTCCGCGAGGGCACGCTCGAAGAGGTCGCCGAGCGGCTGCGCACCGGCGGCTCCGGCCTCGCGGGTCTCACCGCTGCCGAACCGATCCGCCCGCTGCGCCACCAGACCCTCCGTACGGCCATCGGCTGGAGCCACGAGCTGTGCGCCCCGCTCGAACGGCTGCTGTGGGCCCGGCTTTCGGTGCTGCGCGGCACCTTCGACGAGGCGTCCGCGCGGGCGGTCTGCGCGGGCGGCCCGCTGCCCGCTGAGTCGGTCGCGCCCGCGCTGGACGGCCTCGCCGCCAAGTCGGTGCTCGCCCGGTCCGGCAACTCCTTCCGGATACTGGACACGGTCCGTGAGTACGGGAACATGTGGCTGACCGAGCTGGGCGAGGAGAAGGCGGCGGCCGACCGGCACGCCCGCGCGTTCCGGAATCTGGTCCGCGGCGCCGACGACGGCTGGCTCGGACCCTCCCAGGCCGACGGGTACCGGAGTCTCGCCGCCGCCCACCCCGATGTGTGCGCCGCGCTCGACCACCTCATCGCGAAGGATCCGCAGGGCGCCGCCGACATGACGGCCCGGGTCGGTTTCTTCTGGGCGTGCACCGGCCACCTGCACGAAGCCCGCGGCTACCTGGAGCGGGTACTCGCCCGCTACACCACGACCGGCGCCACCCGCACCCGGACTCTGTGGGCGCTCGGCGTCACCGTGCTGCTCCAGAGCGAGCCGGACGCGGCGGCGGCTCTCGGCGAGCGGTGCGCCAAGGAAGCGGAACGGGACGACGATCTGGAGGGGATGCGCTCGGCCGCGTACCTCCTCGGCCTCACCCACCTCCTCGCGGCGCGCCCGCTCGCCGCCGGAGCCGTCGCCGACCAGGTGCTCGCCACCGCCCCCGCCGACCCCTTCGCCTCTCCGTCGCTGCTCCGCTGCCATCTGGTACGGGTGTTCGCGCTGACCGGCGCCGGACAGCTCGACCTGGCGGCGGCCGAGGCGGACGCGCTGCGGCAGGGCTGCGTCGAACGCGACGAGTACTGGACCCGCTCGTACACGGACTACCAGCTTTCGCTGATCGCCCTGTTCCAGGACCGGCCGGGGCAGGCCGCCGCGCACGCCCGGTCGATGCTCGACGGCAAGCGCCGGATCGGCGACAGCTTCGGGATCGCGCTCGGCCTGGATCTGCTGGCCGCCGCGGTCGCCGCCGGGGGAGACGGTGAGGCCGCCGCGCTCGTCTCGGGCAAGAGCCTCGCCTACTGGCGGGCCGTCGGCCACGCCCAGCGCGGCACCCCGGAGATCGGTCCGATCCGGGTGGAGTGCGAGCGCACGGCCCGCGCGGCGGTGGGCGACGCGGTCTACGACAAGGCGTTCCGGCAGGGCGTCGAGGCGGACGCGGAGTTGGTTCTGGCCCGCGCCATGAAGGACTGACCGGCCGACCGGGGCGGCGCGCGTCCGGTGTACCCGAGCGGTTCAGGCTCCCGGGGTTTCCGGTGTCCCGGGTGTCCCGGGCGTCTCCGGTGCCGCGCTGTCCTGGGCGGGCGGTGCGTAGAAGTTCGTCGTCGCCGCCACGGCCGTCGCCACCGTCTCCGGGTCGGCCCCGGACGCCTCGTGCGCGACGCCCCACTCCTCGCTGCTGCGGCCGACGAACTCCCGGGCCTCGTCCGTGGCCTGCCAACCCACGGGGTCCTCCATGGTCTCGCCGGTGAGCAGATACATGCCGAGGCCGAGGAGGGCCAGGTCCCAGCCGACGCCGACCGCGCCGGGACCGAAGGTGTCCCAGAACTCGGGCGGCACCACGGCCACATGCTCCAGTTCGAAGACGGTCCGCTCGTCGCCCTCGGGGGTCAGCCGCACCTCGACCTCGCTGAAGCCGGGGTTCTCGCCGAACAGCCAGCTCACCCGGAGCCGACGCGGCGGTTCGCAGTGCAGCACCTCGCCGCCCGCGTTCCCCTCCAGTTGGTAGTGGCCGCCCAGCTTCAGGTCGCCGCTCACCGGCAGGAACCAGCGGGCGATCCGCTCGGGGTCCGTACAGGCGTCCCAGACGTCGTCGGCGCCCGCGTCGTAGGTCCGCCGCAGCAGGACCGTACGGGCCTCGCCGTCGGGCACCGTGCGGGAGCCGACCTCACGGTGGATGTCGTTGATCCGGTCGACGATGTCGCTCATGGCCGCTCTTCCTTGTCGTTCGCGTCGTTCGCGTCGTTCTTGTCGTTCGTGTCGTCCTGCGCGGGGCGTCGTCGGCGCTCGCGTTTGCCGCGCGCCAGTTCGGTGCCGAGTGCGTCGAGGCGCTGTTCCCAGAAGCCCCGGAAGCGCTCAAGCCACCGGTCGACCTCCGCGAGGGGAGCGGCCTCGACGGCGTAGAGCCGCCGGGTGCCCTCGGCCCGTACGGAGGTGAAACCGGACTCGCGCAGCACCCGCAGATGCTGCGACACGGCCGGCTGGGAGATCCCGAACTCGGCCCGGATCACCTCGCTGACCGCGCCCGATGTCCGCTCACCTTCGGCGAGCAGCTCCAATATCCGGCGCCGCACCGGGTCGCCCAGTACATCGAATGCGTGCACGTCTGCGACTGTGCCATCTGCCGCTTATATAAGTCAACACTTAGATTGGCGGGCGAGGGGAGGGGGGTCGGACCTCCGGTGCCGGGCCTCCGACGGGGTCCGGCGGTCAGTTCGATGAACAGAGCACTCGATGGGGTGAAAGACCGATAAGCCATAACTCGGATGGTTCCTTCGCGTTTCACCCGGTGCGGGCGAGTGCCCGCGACGATGTCTGGAAGGCAGGGAAACCTATGAAACGGGTTACCCGAAATGGATTGATCGCCGTGGCCGTTGCCGGAGGTGCCGTGGTCGGCGCCGCGCCGGCCCACGCCGACTCCGCCGCCGGCGGTGGCTCGGCCGGCTCTCCGGGTCTGATCTCCGGCAACACGATCCAGCTCCCGGTGCACATCCCGGTGAACGTGTGCGGGAACACGGTCGACGCGGCCGGTCTCCTGAACCCCGCGGCCGGCAACTCCTGCGCGAACCGTTCGCAGGGAGCGAAGCGGCCCGCCAAGGGCGGCGCGGGGCACAAGGCGGCCCCGGGCGGTCACGGTGGCCGTACCGGCGGCAGCGGCGGGGCGAACGGTGGCGGGGCCACCGCGCTCGGCGGCGGCAAGGACTCCCCGGGGCTGCTGTCCGGCAACACGCTCCAACTCCCCGTGGATCTCCCGGTGAACGTCACGGGGAACTCGGTGAGCGTCGTAGGCATCGGCAACGCGGCCGTCGGCAACGAGTCGACGAACACCCCGGGCCCCGGGACGCGCCCCGAGCCGCGACCCGGGCGGCCGAAGCCCGAGGCCCGGCCGGCGCACCCCGAGCCGCACCGTCCGGCGCCCCGGCACGTCCCGGCGCTAGGTCCGACCACCGCGCTCGCGCACACCGGCGCCGACCCTCTGACCCTCGCGGTCCCGGCCGGTCTCGCCCTGCTCGCCGGAACGGTTCTGTACCGGCGCTTCCGCGCTCCGGCGCCGACCGGCCACTGAGCCGGGCGGCCTCCGCGGGCGCTCCCCTCCTTGGCGTCCCCGTCGGCCGCCCCGCCGCAGGCCCCGTCACCTCCCTCGGATGTGGCGGGGCCTGCGGCGTCGGAAGCGCTCTCCCCAGAGTTTTGACAGAGCCTTGACAAATAGATCGGGCGTTGCCAGCATGCAAAAGAATTGAGCCGCTCACGCAAGATTTCACACATCACGTGCAAGCGAGCACGAGCAGAGTGCAAGCGCGGCCGGCGCGCGCCTTGCCTGACACCCCCACGTACGTCAGGAAGGAAGCCTCATGTCCACACGCCCGCACATCGGGTGGAGACTGCTCACGGCGTGCGCCGTCCTGGTGGCCGCGGCGCTCGCCGCGCCCTCGGCGTCCGCCGCCCCCGACGCACCCTCTCCCGCCGCGATACCTCCCGGCGACTACCAGCAGGTCCAACTCGCCCTCGGAGCCGCCGAGTTGGGCGAGGCCATGTCCCTGGCCGTACTGCCCGACCGATCCGTCCTGCACACCGCGCGCGACGGCACGGTACGCCTCACCGACGCGGCGGGCAGCACCAAGGTCGCCGGGAAGCTCGACGTCTACACCCATGACGAGGAAGGTCTCCAGGGCGTCGCCGTCGACCCGGCGTTCGCCTCGAACCGCTATGTGTACCTGTACTACTCGCCGCGGCTGAACACCCCGGCCGGTGACGCCCCGACCAGCGGATCGGCGGCCGACTTCGAACCGTTCAAGAGCCATCTGAACCTCTCGCGCTTCACCCTCCGCAGCGACGGCACCCTCGACCCCGCGAGTGAGAAGGTCGTCCTCGAAGTGCCCAACGACCGCGGCCAGTGCTGCCATGTCGGCGGGGACATCGACTTCGACAGCGCGGGCAATCTGCTGCTGACGACCGGCGACGACACCAACCCGTTCGAGTCGCAGGGCTACTCGCCGCTCGACGAACGCGCGAACCGCAACCCGCAGTTCGACGCCCAGCGCTCCTCCGGCAACACCAACGACCTGCGCGGCAAGCTGCTGCGCATCAAGCCGACCGCCGCCGGCGGCTACACCATTCCGGCCGGCAACCTGTTCGCGCCGGGCACCGCGCAGACCCGTCCCGAGATCTACGCGATGGGCTTCCGCAACCCGTTCCGCATGTCCGTAGACCGGGCGACCGACATCGTCTACCTCGGTGACTACGGGCCCGACGCGGGCGGCACCGCGGCCGACCGGGGCCCGAGCGGGCAGGTCGAGTTCAACCGGATCACCTCGGCGGGCAACTACGGCTGGCCCTACTGCACCGGCACCAACACGACCACCGAGACGTACAACAAGTACACCTTCCCCAACGGCCCGTCCGGAGCCAAGTACGACTGCGCGGGCGGCCCCACCAACAACTCGCCGCACAACACAGGGCTCACAAAGCTCCCGCCCGCCAAACCGAGCTGGATCCGCTACGCCGGCGACGCCGGGTCACCCCCCGAGTTCGGCAGCGGCTCCGAGTCCCCGATGGGCGGCCCGGTCTACCGGTACGACGCCGGGCTCAACTCGTCCGTCAAGTTCCCGCAGTCCCTGGACGGCCGCTTCTTCGCGGGGGAGTACGGCCGTAAGTGGATCAAGGCCATCGAGGTCAAGGGCGACGGCTCACCCGGCGTCATCGAAGCCTTCCCGTGGACCGGCACCCAGGTCATGGACATGGCCTTCGGACCGGACGGCGCCCTGTACGTCCTGGACTACGGCACCGGCAGCAACAACCAGGCCCTCTACCGGATCGAGTACCTGGCGGGCAGCAACCGCAACCCGGTGGCGAAGGCCGCCGCCGACCGCACATCGGGCGCGACCCCGCTCACCGTCGCCTTCTCGTCGGCGGGCAGCTCCGACCCCGAGGGCGGCGCCCTGCGCTACTCCTGGAACTTCGGCGACGGCTCCACGTCGACGCAGGCCAACCCGGTGCACACGTACACCACGAACGGCACCTTCCGTCCGTCGCTCACCGTGACCGACCCGGAAGGGCTCACCGGCACCGCCAGCCTCGTCATCACGGCGGGCAACACGGCGCCCACCGTCACGCTCCAACAGCCGCAGGACGGCGCCCTGTTCACGTTCGGCGACACCGTGCCCTTCACCGTGCAGGTCAGCGACCCGGAGGACGGGGCCATCGACTGCGCCAAGGTCAAGGTCACGTACGCGCTCGGCCACGACAGCCACACCCACTCGATCACCTCCAAGAACGGCTGCACCGGCACCCTCACCATCCCCACCGACGGTGAACACGACAGCGCGGCCAACCTGTACGGGGTCTTCGACGCCGAGTACACCGACAACGGCGGTCTGACCACGCACAGCATCCGCAAGCTGCAACCGCGCCACCGGCAGGCCGAGCACTTCACCCGGCAGAACGGCATCCAGCTCGCCGCGCACGGCGGGGCCGAGGGCGGCAACACCGTCGGCTTCACCGACAACGGCGACTGGATCGCCTTCGAGCCCTACGCCCTCCAGAACGCCCGGTCGATGACCGCGCGGATCGCGTCCGGCGGCGCCGGCGGCACCCTGGAGGTCCGCACCGGCTCACCGACCGGCACCCTGCTCGGCACGCTCACCGTGCCCGTGACCGGCGGCTGGGACAACTACCAGAACGTCACCGGCACCCTCGCCGGAGGCCCCTCGGGCACGACCTCGCTGTACCTCGTCTTCAAGGGCCCCACGGGCCAGGGCAACCTCTTCGACCTCGACTCCTTCACGATCGGGTCCTGACATGAGCCGACTTTCCTTACAGCGCCGACTCTCCGCACGGCGCCGTCCCTCCGTCCCGCGCCGGCGCTCCCTGCTGCGCCGGCTGACCACCGCCGTGGCCGCCGTCACGGCCCTGACCCTCGCCGCCCTGCTCGGCGCGCCCGGCGCGCAGGCACGCACCGGCGAGGCATCGTTCCAGGTCCTCGTCTTCTCGAAGACGGCCGGATTCCGCCACGACTCCATCCCGGCCGGCATCAAGGCCCTCACCGAACTCGGCGCGGCCAACAGCTTCTCCGTCACGGCCACCGAGGACGCGTCCGTGTTCTCCGCGGCCGGACTCGCCCCGTACAAGGCCGTCGTCTTCCTCTCCACGACCGGTGACGTCCTCAACACCACGCAGCAGAACGCCTTCCAGACCTGGATCGACTCCGGCGGCGGCTACCTCGGCGTGCACGCCGCCGCCGACACCGAGTACGACTGGCCGTACTACGGACAGCTCGTGGGTGCCTGGTTCAAGAGCCATCCCGCGATCCAGCAGGCCAAGGTCGTCAACGAGGACCGCAGCCACCCGGCGACGGCCCACCTCGGCCCGACCTGGACCCGCACCGACGAGTGGTACAACTACCGCACCAACCCCCGCCCCGGTGTGCGCGTCCTGCAGAGCCTGGACGAATCCACCTACAGCGGTGGCGAGATGAGCGGCGACCACCCGATCACCTGGTGCCATCCGCAGGGTCAGGGCCGGGCCTTCTACACGGGTCTCGGCCATACCGCCGAGTCGTACACCGACAGCAACTTCCGCTCCCTGCTGCTCGGCGCGGTCCGCTGGACGGCGGGCACCGTGACGGCCAACTGCGGCCCGACCACCACTCCGGCGGGCACCTCGTCCAACGTGCACCTCTTCTACTACCCCTGGTACGGCACACCCCAGACCGCCGGTTCCTGGCGGCACTGGCAGCAGGGCGGACACACCCCGCCCACCGACATCGGCGCCGACCTCTACCCGGCGCTCGGCCCCTACGACTCCGGTGACTACGCCGGAGCGGTCGCCCAGCACATGCGCTGGATCCGCCAGTCGGGCGCGGGCGTCCTCGTCTACAGCTGGTGGGGACAGGGGAGTTACGAGGACGGGCTCGCGCAAGGCGTGCTCGACGCGGCGGCCCGCGAGGGCGTGAAAGTCGCCTGGCACATCGAGCCCTACGGGGGCCGCACCGCCGCGTCCGTCGCCGCCGACATCGCCTCTCTCGACCGGCGGTTCGGTGACCACCCCGCCTACTACCGCTCGGCCGAGCACGGCGGCAAAGGCGCGTTCTACGTCTTCGAGAGTCTGCGCATCACGGACTGGTCGGCGCTCGACGCGGTGACGGGCGACAACATCGTCCTCGCCCAGACCACCGACACCTCCAAGATCGCGCACTTCTCGGGGATGTACACCTACGACGGCATCGCGGGCGCCACCGCTCCCGGCTGGAAGCAGGCCGGGGACTACGCCCGCGCGAACGGTCTGATCTGGGCGCCGTCGGTGGCCCCCGGCTATCTGGACGACCGCGCGGTCCCCGGCAACACGACCCCGACCCTGGGCCGCGCGGCAGGCGCCACCTACGACAAGGAGTGGTCCAACGCCCTCGACCCGGCGATCGGCGGCTCACCGACCTGGGTGTCCGTCACCTCGTTCAACGAATGGCACGAGGGCAGCTCCATAGAACCGGCGGACGCCACCCCACCCGCCGGCCACGGCTACCAGACGTACGACGGCGCCTACGGCCGGACGGGCGCGAACGCGGAGACCGCGTACCTGGACCGGACGGCGTATTGGGCGGCGCGTTTCGAGCAGGCACGCTGAAATGAACTGAACGGAACGGACCTGGCGGCGGCCGGTGACTGCGAGAGCGGTCACCGGCCGCCGTCGCGTTGTGGGCCGACCCCCTTCAGCCCGTCCGGCGTTCGAGGACGAGCCCGGAGGGCGACAGGGCGCCGGATGCAATCCATGCCGTATGGGGTCAAGCTGGGAGATGGATCACAAAAAACCGTGCGGGACGGGCCGAGGGAGAACGAATCATGCGGGTGGGCGTACTCACCGGCGGTGGCGACTGCCCGGGACTCAACGCGGTCATCCGCAGTGTCGTCCGCAAGGGCGCGCAGGAGTACGGCTGGTCGTTCACCGGCCTGGTGGACGGCTGGAGCGGTGCCGTCCATGACAGGACCATGCGCCTGGACGTCGCCGCCGTCCGGGGCATCCTGCCACTCGGCGGCACCATCCTCGGGTCGTCGCGCACCAACCCGCTGAAGTCCCCCGACGGCATCGACCGCATCAAGGAGACCGTCGCCGCCCATGAACTGGACGCCCTGGTGGTCATCGGCGGCGAGGACACCCTCGGTGTGGCGAGCCGGCTCGCCGAGGAGGGCGTCCCGCTGGTCGGGGTGCCCAAGACCATCGACAACGACGTCAGCGGCACCGACTACACCTTCGGCTTCGACACGGCCGTGAACATCGCGACCGAGGCCATCGACCGTCTGCACACCACGGCCGAGTCGCACAAGCGGACCCTCGTCGTGGAGGTCATGGGACGGCACTCCGGCTGGATCGCGCTGCACGCGGGTGTCGCCGGGGGCGCCAACGCCATCCTCATCCCCGAGCTGGAGTTCGACCTCGACGAGGTGTGCGGCTGGGTCGAGAAACGGTTCGAGATCAACTACGCGCCGATCATCGTGGTCGCCGAGGGCGCGGTGCCCAAGGCCGGGCAGATGGTCCTCAAGGACGACGCCCGCGACGAGTTCGGGCATGTCCGGCTCTCCGGCATCGCCGACTGGCTGGCCCACCGGATCGAGGGCGTCACCGGCAAGGAGGCCCGTACGACGGTCCTCGGCCATGTCCAGCGCGGCGGCACCCCGACCGCGTACGACAGGTGGCTCGCCACCCGCTTCGGGCTGCACGCCGTCGACGCGGTACGGGACGGCGAGTTCGGCACGATGGTCGCGCTGCGCGGCACTGACATCGTCCGCGTCCCGCTGGCGGACGCCGCCCGGGGCATCAAGCGCGTACCGACCGGGCTGTACTCGGAGTTCGGCATCTTCTTCGGAACCTGACCGTCCGGCACCGCACCCGTGCCGACCGCTTCACTTCCGGGTCCCCTGCCCGTCCTCCTCGCCCGGGATCTCCGGCTCGCCCGGTTCCAGCGGAGGGCAGGTCGCCGCCATGTTCGAGCGGCACAGGGGTTCCGGGGCCTTCGCCAGACGGGGGCGCACGGCGGCCGGGCGGATGAGGAGCGCCGCCGTCAGCGAGGCCAGCGCGAACAGCGCGGAGCAGCCGATCACGGCGCGGTGGAACGAGGTGTTGACGGCGCTCGGCACGGTGTACGCCGCCCCGGACAGGCCGACCGCCAGGGGCAGCGCGGCGACCACCAGGAACTGGCCGATCCGGGCCGCCGTGTTGTTGACGCCGCTCGCCAGGCCCGCGTGCACCGGCTCGACCGACGCGAGGACCGTCGCCGTCAGTGGTGCCACGAACAGGCTCATGCCCAGACCGAGGACGACGACGGCGGGCAGCACATCGGGGGCGTAGCCCGAACCGGGGTGCACGCGCAGCATCAGCAGCACCCCGATCGCCGCGATCAGCGGGCCCGCCACCAGCGGCAGCGTGGGCCCGATCCGGCGGGCGAGGTCCCCGGCCCGCGCGGAAAGGAGCAGCATCAGCACAGTGATCGGCAGCGTCGCCACGCCGGCCTGGAGCGCGTCGTACCCGAGGGCCGTCTGCAGTTGCACCGGCAGCAGGAACAGCACACCGCCGATGCCCGCGTACAGACACAGCGTCATCGCGTTCGTGGCGCTGAACAGGCGGGAGTGGAACAGCGACAGCGGCAGCATCGGGTTGGTCCTGCGGCGCTCCACCATGAGGAACGCGATCCCGGCCAGCACACCGCACACCGCCGATACGGCGACGCCCGCGGTCGAGGCGTGCCCGGACGCGCTGATCAGGGCATAGCTCACCCCGGCGAGGAACAGGGCGCCGAGGCACGCGCCCAGTACGTCGAAGGGCTTGTCGGCGGCCTCCGGGTCCCGGCTCTCCGGCACGTGCCGCAGAGCGATCCCGATCACCACCGCGCCGATCGGCACATTGATCAGGAAGATCCACCGCCAGCCGGGGCCGTCGATCAGCCAGCCGCCGAGGAACGGCCCCAGCGCGCCCGCGACGCCGGTGAGGCCCGACCAGGCACCCACCGCACGGGACTGGTCGTCGGGGTGGAAGGTGGAGCGCACCAGCGCGAGCGAGCCCGGTGTGAGCAGGGCGCCGCCCACTCCCTGGAGGGCGCGGGCGGCGATCAGCGTGGCGTCGTTCGGCGCGATCCCGCACAGCGCCGACGCCACCGCGAACCACGCGACGCCGAGCACCAGCGTCCGCTTGCGGCCCAGCCGGTCACCGAGCGCGCCGCCGAGGAGCAGCAGCGCCGACAGCGTCAGCATGTACGCGTTGACGACCCACTGGAGCGCCGACAGGGACGCGTGCAGATCGCGGCCCATCCGGGGCAGCGCCACATTGACGACCGTGCCGTCCAGCATCGCCATGCCGGAGGCGAGGACGACACACGTCAGGATCCAGCGTCCGCGCGCCGACGAAAGGCGGACCCCCGCGTCGGCCCCCGCACCCTGGCCCGCGTCCCCCTTGTCGAGTCGGCCGCCGCTCACGTCAGTCGCTCACTCGGCTCCGCTTCGCGTACAGCAGGTCCTGGTACTCCGGATGCCGTGCGATCCACGCCGTGTAGAACGGACACACCGCCAGGACCTGCGCCTTGTCCGCCCGCGCCGCGTCCAGCGAGGTCCGCACCAGCGCGCCGCCGACGCCCCGCCCCTCGAACGCCGGATCCACCTCGGTGTGCACGAACGCGATCAGCTCCGCCGTCCGGATGTACTGGGCGAACCCCGTCAAGGTGTCGCCGAACCGGGCCTCGTAGCGGTTCGCGTCCGGTACGTCGGTGACATCGGGCGGCTGGCTCATACAGGGATCCTTCCCTCCGGGTGACTGACACCAGGGTGACCCCCGGGACGGCGAAACGCGAGCCCACCGCCCCATGTGCTCCCGTACGGGGCGCCAGTTGCTCCCGGTGGGCGCTCACGCCGCGTCGTGGAACACCAGCCCCAGGGTGTGCCGGAGCCCCGACCGTACGGTGCCGACCCCGTGCCGCATCGGCCCCGCCGACCAGCCGCGCGCCGAACGCACCGGCCGGTCCCGCGTGGTGAACACCAGACCATGCCCCTGACGCAGCGTCATGGCATGGCCCCTGGTCTGTGCGCGGGGGCGCTGCTCGGTCATCAGGAACTCGCCGCCGGTGTAGTCCTCGCCCGGCACATCCAGCCCGATGACGACCTGGAGCGGGAAGACGAGGTCCCCGTACAGGTCCCGGTGCAGGGCGTTCCAGTCGCCGGGGCCGTACCGCAGGAGGATCGGCGTCGGCCTGGTCTGCCCCGCCTCGTGGCACTCGGCGAGCCAGGCGTCGAGGGTGTCGGGCCAGGGCGCGGGCCGCTTCAGGCGCGCCGCCCAGTCCCGGGCGATCGGCAGCAGCACCGGGTACAGCGCGGTCCGCAGGGCGCTCACCGCCTCGGGCAGCGGATGGTCGAAGTACCGGTACTGGCCCGAGCCGAACCGGTACCGCGCCATGTCGATCGTGGAGCGGAACCGCGTCACGTCGTCGTAGAGACCCGCGATCTCCCGGCACTCGGCCGGTGACAGCAGCCGGGACGTGAACGCGCTGCCCTCGGCGTCGAGCCCGGCGGCGAGCGCGTCACGGTCGACGGCGGCGACCCGGGTCAGGGCGGTGGCGGTGGCCGTGGCGGCGACGGTGGCGGTGGCGGGCGGGGTGGTGCGGACAGTCATCGGATGCTCCCTGGGGATGGATCTCCGTCCATCGTGCGGGGGCCGGGGAGCCTTGCGCTGGCGGGAATCGGACGTCGCCCTGAGGGCCGCGTGAGGGTTGCGCGGGGGCCGGGCAGGGGGCGGGCGGGGGAGTGCGGCTGTGAGCCGAATCACCGGGTGCGGGGGCATTCCGGCTGTTCGGAGGGGTCGGAGCGGTCGGCAGTCGTGGTTAAAGTCGACTTATGTACGAGTCGTCCGACGAACCCGTGGGGCGCCCGCTGGCCCGGGTGGTGGACCGGTTCATGCCCCGGCTCTCGGAGTTCGCCTTCGAACCCGGCCTGGTGGCGGCCGTCGACCAGCACGCGGCGGCGGTGCGTGACGCACTCGTCCCCGCGCCGCGCCGCGCCGAACAGGACCCCGGCAGCATTCCGTCACCGCGCCGCGAGGACCTGGAGGACTACGCCCTCGGTTTCACCGACGTCCTCGCCGAGAACGCCTGGGACGAACCCGTCGGCTACGACTTCGCCGCCCTGCGCCTGACGGCCATCTGCTGGCTCGTACGGGAACACGATCTGCTGGGTCCCTGACGGGTCCCCGAGACGTACGGCCCCGATCCCACCCGCGAGAGGGCGCGACCGGGGCCGTACGTATGGGTGCGTCGCCGGCGGGCGTCAGGTGGTCGGGCCGCCGCTGCCGGGGCCGCCCGTCGGGCCGCCGCCCATGTCGGTACCGGACGTCCCGGTGTCCCGGCCGCCACCGGGGCGCTGCCGCTCCGGCGCCTGTGCCGGCTGACCGGCCTGCGCGTCGGTCCGGCCGCGCTGATACGCGTCCATGCTGCTGCGCGCCGCCGCGGTCTCCCGCTCGGCGGTCGCCAGCCAGCGGTCCCAGCGCTCCCGCATCGGCAGCACCAGACCGCCACCCACACCGACGATCAGGATGCCGGCGCCCGTCGCCAGGACGGCGGTCAGCAGCGGACCCGTCACCGAGGTCGCGATACCGGCCTGGCCGAGCGCCGCGATGACACCGAGGCCCACGATGAAGGCCCAGGCGAGCGTCGCCACGAACCTGCCGTACGACACACCGCCGAGCGCGCCCGAGATGATGTCCCGTACCGCCCGCGCGATGGCCATCGCCACCACGATGATGATCAGGGCCACGATCGCGCGCGGCAGCCACGCGACGATGCTGCGCAGCATCGAGCTGATCGGGTTGGCGCCGAACACGCCGAAGCCCAGTTGCAGCACCATCAGCAGGATCGCGTAGTAGATGACCTTGACGAGGATGCCGGTCGCGTCGTACTTCGACCCGCTCAGGGTGTTCGCCACGCCGCTGCGCTCCGACAGCTTCTCGAAGCCGACCCTGCGGAGCAGCCGGTCCGCCACGCGCGCGATGAGCTTCGCGACGAACCAGCCGATGGCCATGATCACCAGGAAGGCGATCAGTTTGGGGATGAACCTTGCCACGGACGACCAGGCGTCCGAGAAGCCCGTACCGAAGTCGACCGAGAGCGCGAGGGGCTGTGTCATGACGCCAACGTCCCTTCTCGCGGCCCGGACCTGCCGTCCTGGGCCTCTCCACCCGTCGTAGCACCGCCACCGGGGCGCCGCCGGTCCACGCGGTCCGCAGTGGGCCGGTCGGGTGGAAGGCCGTGGTCCGGGCGGCCGGCCGATGCTCCAGTGGATGTCAGGAGGCTTCAGTCCTCCTGCCAGTCGTCGGGCCGGCCCGCCTTCCTGCGGCGCCGGGCACGCAGGACGAGCAGCCCGGTCAGGACGAACGCCGAACCGGCCGCGCCGGCCAGGGCCCCCGGCGAGGCGGGCAGCGCCGAGTCGTCCTGCGACTCCGCCGCCGGGACGTGCGCCGTCTCCGGGGCGGCGGCGGGCCGGGGTTCGGCGGACGGCGGCAGCAGCGATCCGACGGGCCGTACGTGACCCACGGCCTCGAAGCCCCAGTTCAGCAGCGAACGGGCCTCCTCGTACACGGCGTGCCCGTCCCCGTCCTGCGGATTCATCACGGAGACGACGATGGTCCTGCCGTCGCGCTCGGCCGCCGCGATGAGGGTGTTGCCGGCGTTGGTGGTGTAGCCGTTCTTCACCCCGATCAGACCGCGGTACGGGGCGACGCCGTCGGCGCCCGTGAGCAGACGGTTCGTGTTCTGGATGGGGTACACGTAGCCGTCGCCCGGGAAGTCGGCCAGCTCCGTGGCGCAGTACCGGGCGAACTCCGGGTCGGTGAGTCCGGCGCGCCCGAACACCGCCAGGTCGTAGGCCGACGACACCTGCCCCTCGGCGTCGTACCCGTCGGGCGAGACCACATGGGTGTCCATCGCGCCCAGCGACCGGGCCTTGGCCTGCATCTGACGGACCGTGTCCTCCACGCCGCCGTTCATCGCGGCGAGCACGCGCACGGCGTCGTTGCCGGAGCTGAGGAACACCCCGCGCCACAGGTCCGCCACGCGGTAGCTCTGCCCGGCCGAAACCCCCACCATGCTGCTGCCGTCGCCGACCCCGTCCAACTCGTCCTCGCTGACGGTGTGCCGGGTGCCGGAGCGCAGATGCGGCAGGGTCGTGACGGCGAACAGGGTCTTGAGCGTGCTCGCCGGCGGCAGCTTGCGGTGAGCGTCCCGCGCCGCCAGCACCTCACCCGAACCGGCGTCCGCGACGACCCAGGACAGCGCCGACACGTCCGACGGCGGCGCGGGAGTGCCCTGCGAACCGGGGTTGCTCCGGACCCCCGGCGCTTCGAGGGCCGTCCCGGCGGGCGCGGGCCGGGGGCGGGGCGGCTCGGGCTCCGTGGGCCGGGCGACCGCGACAGGCCCGGACACCAACATCAGCGCACCGATCGCGAGGGCCACATTGCGGGCGGAGCCGGGGCGCGAAACATATCTGATGGCCATTCAGCCACCGTAGAAACGGACGGCCCGACGCGCAGATCGGCTTGATCCGGGTGGACGTACGGTGCCCTGAGGCCGGGCCGCCTGATCGGGGGGTGGGTTCGGGGGTGCCTTGGGGTGTCCGTGCGCCTGGGGTGCCGTTTGTCGGCGGCTGCGCCGCCTCGGCCTCAAACGCCGGCCGGGCTAGATGATTGCCCCGGGTGCGGGTGCGGGTGCGGGTGCGGGTGTCCGTTCGTTCGGGTGTGTAGACGCTCGCTTATGTGGTTGAGGCGCGTGGCCATGGAGTGTGGGGGCGGGGGGCTGTTGGGTGGGGGTATGACGAAATCAGTTCATGTGCAGGACAAGATCACCCTGGTCATCGGTGGGACCGGGAAGACCGGGCGCCGTGTTGCCGAGCGGCTCGCCGCGCGTGGGGTGTCCGTTCGGGTCGGGTCCCGGAGCGGGGAGCCGGGCTTCGTGTGGGAGGACCCGGGCACCTGGGAACCGGTCCTGGAAGGTGTCGGGTCCGTCTACATCACGTACTACCCCGACCTCGCCTTCCCGGGCGCCGCCGAGGCCGTCGGGGCGTTCGCCCGGGTCGCCGTGGACCGGGGGGCCCGGCGCCTGGTGCTGCTGTCCGGGCGTGGTGAGGAGGGCGCCCGGATCAGCGAGGACAAGGTCAAGGAGTCCGGGGCCGACTGGACGGTGGTCCGAGCCAGTTGGTTCGCCCAGAACTTCGACGAGGGCTTCTTCCTGGACTCGGTGCTCTCCGGCGAGATCGCCCTGCCGACCGGGGACGCGGTCGAGCCCTTCGTCGACGCCGACGACATCGCCGACGTCGTCACCGCGGCCCTGGTCGAAGGCGGCAGGCACATCGGCAGGACCTATGAACTATCCGGTCCCCGGCTGCTCAGCTTCGACGACGTGGCCGCCGAACTCTCCCGGGCCACCGGGCGCGAGATCACCTACGTACCCGTCACCCTCGACGCCTTCCGCGCCCATCTCACCGAGAACGGACTGCCCCTCGACTTCGCCGACCTCTTCGACCTCCTGGTCGATGGACGCAACGCGCATCTCGTGCACGGAGTGCGCGAGGCGATCGGCAGGGAACCCCGCGACTTCGCCACCTACGCGCGGGACGCGGCCGACGCCGGAGCCTGGAAAGTGTGACCTGTCGTAAAGAGTGACCCGTCGTAAAGAGTGACCTGTCGTAAGGGTGATCGATCCGACGGGTGGTCCATCGGAAAAGTCACCCCCAGGGGGGAACCCCGCAGGGTGCGCGGTGGACGGAGCCTCCGCCATGATGCGCGGGTGCACCGCTCACTCGCCGCTGTCGGCGTCTCCTGTCTGATGGCCGCGATCACCTGTACGGCGTGCGGGCGGGCGGACGTCACCGACAACGCCCCCGGCGCCCGGCAGGCCGTCGCCGCCGTCTCTTCGCCGGGTCACAGGACCACCGCCTACCTGGGCGAGAGCAGGGCGCTCGACCTGCCGGTGCCGGATCAGCCGGCGATCTCCCGGGCCGCCGAGAAGACCGGCGTACGGAAGCCCCCCGCGCAACTGACCGTCACACCGGACGCCGTACTCACCGACGCACGCCCGGCGGCGAACGGTGGACGCGGACCGGCCGACGCGGAGCGCTGGGACGCCGTCCGCGTCCAGGTCACCAACACCGGCTGGGACACCTACGAGGGAGGCATCGGTGACTCCTTCACGCTGCTCGACACCGGCGGACGCAGCCACCGGCCGGTGCCCGGCATCGCCGGGCTCACGGTCGGCGACACGCTCGAACCGCGCGGGCGGCTTCTCCTCGGCGAACGGGCCGACGGCTGGGTCACGTTCTCGCTGCCCGGCGACGCCACGGCGAGCGAACTGCGGTTCGGTGACGCCCGATGGCGCCTCTGAGCACCTTCAGCACCGGAAGCCGAGCGCCTCCGCGGCCTCCGCCGGCGTCGGCTGCGTCCAGCGTTCCGCCATCGCCTGGGCCGACGACAGCGAACGCAACTCCGCCCGGTCCAGATACAGCGTGCCGTCGAGATGGTCCGTCTCGTGCTGGACGATCCGCGCCGGCCAGCCCGCGAACTCCTCGTCCACCACCCGCCCGTGCTCGTCCAGCGCCCGCAGCCACACCCGGTCGTGCCGGGCCACGACCGCCTGCCACCCCGGCACGCTCAGACAGCCCTCGAAGAACGCGGCATGTCCCGTGCCCACCGGCTCGTACTCGGGATTGATCAGCGCCCGGAACGGCTGCGGCACCCGGCCGCGCACCTCCGCGATCTCCGGCGGCACGGGGGCCGGGTCCTCGATGACCGCGAGCCGCAGCGGCACACCGATCTGCGGGGCGGCGAGCCCGACGCCGGGCGCCGCGCGCATCGTGTCGCGCATCGCCGAGACGAGGGCCGCCAGGCGTACGGGGTCCAATTGGCCGTCGAAGGGCTGCGCGGGGCGGCGTAGCACCGGATGGCCCGCGGCGACGATCGGCAGCGGCCCCGGAACGGCCAGCAGCTCGTCCACGAAGGCGACGAGGTCGGCGGCGGTGACGAGGTCAGTGGGTGTGACGGGGTCACGGCGTCCGGCGGGAGTGGTCATGCGGCCAGAATGCCAAACGCGGCCGGGATGCCCAACGCGGCGCGGGGCGCACGCCGATCCCCTCGGCATACGCCCCGCGCCCCCGGAGGGGCCCCGCTCTCAGTCGGTCAGCTCGATCTTGCCGTTGACCTTGCCGCCGCCTGCCGTCTCGGCCGCCACCTCGGCGGATCCGGCGCCCTTGTCGGACGTACCGCCCTGCCCCAGGTTCTTCAGGAGCGCGGCCAGGTCGACTCCCGTGGTGGAGCTGAGGAGTTCGACGCCCTGGGCGACATTGTCGGCGACCGTACGGGACAGCTGGCTCGCGCCGTCCGTGGAGATCACCGTCATCTTTTCGACGGCGCTCAGCGGCTCCGACGCCTTGGCGACGACCTGCGGAAGCACCTCGACCAGCATCTGGAGCACCGCCGCGTCGCCGTACTGCGCGAACGCGTCCGCCTTCTTGCGCATGGCGTCCGCCTCGGCGGCACCCTTCGCACCGATCGCGGCGGCCTCGGCCTCACCCTCGATACGGACGGCGTCGGCGAGCGCGGCACGGTGCGCCTTCTCGCCCTCACCGGTGAGCCGCGACCGCTGCGCGTCCGCCTCGGCCTCCTTGACCTGCGCGATCCGCCGCGCCTCGGCCTCCTGCTCGGCCTGGTAGCGGGCCGCGTCGGCGGGCTTGCGGATCTGGGTGTCCAGCTCGCGGTCGGTCAGCGCGGCCTGCCGCTCGGCGACCTTCTCCTGCTCGCTGAGGACCTGCTGGCGCCGCGCGGCCTCGGCGAGCGGACCCGCCGCGTTCGCCGTCGCCGCGGCCTCGTCCGTCTGCGCCTTGATCTCGGCCTGCTTCAGGTACAGGGTCCGCTGCGCGATGGCGATCTCTTCCTCGGCCTTGAGACGTGCCTGCTCGGCGGCGCGCCGGGCGACCGCCTCGGCGATGTCGGCCTCCTGCTTGGCGCGCGCGGCCTCGGGGCGGCCCAGGTCCTCCAGGTAGGAGCCCTCGGTGGTGATGTCCTGGATCTGGAAGGCGTCGAGGACGAGGCCCTGTCCGGACAGGCTCGCCTCCGCCTCCTCGGCGACCTGCCCCGCGAACGCGGCCCGGTCCCGGATGATGTCCTCGACCGACATCCGGCCGACGATGGAGCGCAGGGCGCCCGAGAGCACTTCCTGCGTGAAGCCGACGATGCCGCCCTGCTGGGCGAGGAACCGCTGGGCCGCCGCGCGGATGGAGTCCTCGGTGCCGCCGACCTTGACGATCGCGACGCCTTCGAGGTTGGCCTTCACACCGCGCAGCGTGACCGCGCCGCGCACGGCGATCGGAATGTGCCGGCTGGACAGGTCGAGCGTGAACTTCTGCTGCACGAACGGCACGACGAACACGCCGCCGCCGACCACGACCTTCTGGCCGCTGTTGTCCGTGAACACCCGCCCGGTCTCCGGGTCGGTGGACTGTTTGCCGCGCCGCCCCGTGACGATGAAGGCTTCGCTGGGCCCGGCGACCTTGTAGCGCGTGACGACGATGAGAGCGAGCAGGACGAGGAGTACGACGACTCCTATGACGGATATGGCGACTGGGCTCATGAGGTGATCCCCCCTGCCTTCCGGGGACGGCAGATCGAAGCGGTACGTGTGGGTATTGGTGGGTGTTGGCGGTGTGCGGTGGTGTGTAGCGGTGTGCAGTGGTGCGTGGTGTTACGTGGGGTGGGGGAGTGGGCGGTCAGTCGCCCTCGGTGTGGACGGGCCGGACCACGACCGAGGTGGGCGTGGGCGCCGCCTCGACCCAGACCTCGGCGCCGTACGCGACGGCGACCGCGCTGCGGGCCGAGAACTTCATCGGCTGGCCCCCGAGGCGGAGCATGACCTCGCCGTAGCCGTCGGCCGGGATCGCGGTGACGACACTGCCCGCGGTGCCCACGAGGTCGGTGCCCCGGGGAGTGGCCGCGGTCTGGTCCCGCATGAGGGCCCGACTGAAGCGCCAGGTGAGCCAGGCCGCGCCGGTGCCTGCCGCCGCGCCCGCGACGGTCGCGGGGCCCGTACCGAGTGAGGTGGCGCCGAGGACGATGGCTCCGCCGAAGCCGAGCATCGACACGAATCCGGCGATGACCGGGAGGGACAGGAACCCGTCGAACAGTCCGTCGATGACGGAGACGCCGCCGAAGAGCCCTTCGATGACCCCGTCGAAGACGAGGGAGAGAGCGAGGACGGCGAGGCCCGCGATACCCAATCCGAGAAACCAGGTCATCGTCGAACCCCCTCCGTGCAGCCGTCTTCCTTCATGTCCCGCTCGGCCTTGGCTCCGCCCGGCCCGGGTCCTGTACCGGCCCTGGCGCTACCTTGACCACCGCCATGATCGCATGAACACATCATGGAACACATTGCCGGGTTCCGGCAGTCTTTACGCTTCTTTGATGCCGGGCGCGGGGCCGGGGTCACGCCGGGGTCACGCCGGGCCCGGCCGGGGTCACGGGTGCGCGTGATCGCCGGCCCTGGCGTCGGGGCGGTGGCCCAGGAGGTCGGCCAGGCCCCAGCGGGTCGCCGCGACCACCACGCGGTCCTCGGGGCGCAGCACGTAGCCGGGGTGCAGCTCCCAGAGGAGCCGGGGTGGTGTCGCGGTGCCCCGGGCATCGGGTGGCGGGGCGGGGGCCGGGATCGTGGGCGCCGATCCGGTGGACCCCGTGTCCAGGGCCAGCACCCGCCACGCCCCGGGCCGGAACGCCTCCGCGACCGTACGGCCCGCGAGCTGAGGATGTCCGGCGACCTCGACGGCGGCGATGAGCAGCACCCGCCGCTCGACGGGGATCGCCCCGAGGATCTGCCGCCCCATCATCGCCCCGGCGAAGGCGGGCGCCGCGAGATAGGAGACGCTGCGGCTGCGCGTCGTCGCCCGTGGATGCGCGCTGCGCAGGGTCCGGTACACGGCGGTCGCGAAGTCGTCGTCGTACAGCCGCATCACCACGCGCAGTCCGGGGTCGACCGACCTGGCGTACAGCGCGGCCTCCAGATTCGTCGTGTCCACGCTGGTCAGCGCCAGCAGCGAGTGCGCACGGTGCACCTTGGCCGCTTCGAGTACGCCCTCCTGCGTCACGTCCCCGAGCACCACCGGAACCCTTAACCGCCGGGCCAGCGCGAGCCCCCGGGCGTCCGGGTCGGACTCGACGCACACCACGGGAATGTCGAGTTCCCGCAGCCGGGCCAGTACCCGGGTTCCGATCTTGCCGAGGCCCAGCAGAACGACATGCCCGGACAGCCCGCGCGGCGGCCTGCGTACCGCCGAGTTGCTGCGGAAGGTGCCGAGCGCCTCAAGGACCGCCGCGAACAGCACCGGGAGCAGCAGCAACCCGACCAGGCCGGAGAGGAGTTGAAGGATCTGGCGGGCGGCGGGTTCGCCGGTGGCGGGCTCGTTGATGGAGAACAGGTCGAGCAGTGTGAGATACACGGCGTGCAGCGGATAGTCGCGGTCGCTGGTGGTGAGCATCGCGGCGACCGCCAGCGCGAGGACCGCACCGACCAGGCCCGCGAACGACCAGCGCAGCCGCCGCGACAGCAGATGGCCGAGCGGTACGCTCCGCCGGCCCGGCAGATCCGGCCCCGAGTACGACACGGTCTCCAGGACGACCCGCCCACGCGCGGCCCCCGCCGCCACCGTCTCCTCGTCGGGCAGGAGTTGGGGCCCCGGCACGCCCCCGTCGGGCGCCGGTTCGGCGGACGGGTCCGACAGGAGCGCCAGGGTGCAGATGTCGGACCTGCCGGGAACTCCGGGGCCCGTACGTTCGGCGGCCCGCAGGATCAGCCCCTCCGCCTCGACCACCTTGCTGGTGCCCGCGACGGCCGCCGCCGCGAGCGCCGGTGCGGCCGTGTCGGCGTCGGACAGGATCGTCGTCGACGCGTCGAACTCCCGCGCAGACATCCCGGGCGCCGCGAGCGCCGCCGCCTGGTCGAGCACGGCCTCCAGATACTGGCCGAGCCTGCGGTTGTAGAGCCGGATCACCAGCCGCAGCCGGGGGTTGAGACGGCGGGCGGCGAGCGCCGTACGGATGTTGGTCTCGTCGTCGTCGTGCACCAGCGCGAGCGCCGCCGCCCGTTCCACCCCCGCGTCGGCCAGCACCTCGTCGGTCACCTCGTCGGCCTCCACCAGCCGTTCGGGCAGGGCGGGTTCGCCGTTGCCCGCCGCGCGGTTCATCACGGCGGAGACCCGGCCGATGAACGCGGAGGCGCGGGCCCGGCCCACCACGGTCGGGCGTGCGCCCCGGCCGGCGGGTGGCAGGACGAGCGTCACGTGCTCCCCGTACACGGACCGGAGTTCGGTGGCGAGGCGCCGCCCGAGGGCGTCGTCCCCGCAGACGACCATGTGTCCGGAGGGAGCGGCGGGAGCGGCTGCTGGTTGCGTGGGGAGAGCGGGCACGAGGAGTAAGACTGCCGCACGCCGTCCACGGTTTCACGCCCTTCGCGATCTTTCCGGATCGCGGTCCGGGCCCGGCCGCCCACGGCACGGGCTCAGAGTCGGCGTACGGGTGTCACCTCGACGAACGGGATCAGGTCGTGGCCGACACGGTAGTAGTCCTCCGCCGTGCCGTCCGTCTCGATCCCGCACGCCTCCATCAGCCGCCGTGCGGCCCTCGGGTGGCGGGGTGCGTAGCCGGCCATGGCGCGGCCCGACTCCTCCGGCCTCATGGCGCGGGCGACCGCCGCGACGCGGTGCCTGCCGACCTGGACCGTCACATCGGGGGTGGCGCGGACGTTCCGGTACCACTGCGCGCCGGGGCCGAAGCCGGACGCCAGGTGGTACGCGCCCGTCGCCCGGTCCCGTCCGGTGATCTCCAGGACCACCTGACGGGCCTCGCCCGAGGTGCGGCCCGTGTGCGTCAGGAGGAGGGTCCGGTGGCCGAGCAGGGCGCCCAGGTGCCAGCGGTAGAGCAGGATCGGGGCGCGGGCCAGACGCCGCCGCCAGCCCGTCGGTGACGGCGTCTCGCGGACCTTGCGCGCCATGCTGCCCCTTTTCGCCGACGACCCGGACACCCGGCCGACCGGCTTCGATTCGATAACAGCACCGTGGCGGGAACGAGTCTCCACGGTGACCTTTGCATAGTCTCCCTTCGGGAAGGGGCCAAGGGGGTCAGGCGTGAGCAATCCAGGGCGAATACGGCGTGTCGGCGGAGGAGACGGTTCCGGTACCGGTCACACGGTGCTCTCCGTGCTCCCGTTCGCCGTGATGGCCGTCGTGGCCGCAGTCGACCTGTCGGTCGGCCCCGGCGTCGGTCTGCTGCCTCTCGTCTCGCTCGGTCCCGCCTTCGGCGGACTCGTCGGCGGCTGGCGCCGCACCGCCCTGATCGGCCTCATCGCCCTGCTCCTGTGCTACGGACTCGGCGTGTACAACGACCTCTTCGAGAACCGGCGCGGCTACACCGCCCTCGCCTCGGTCGCCGGGGTCACCGTGGCGGGCGTCGTGGCGGCGCTGATGCGGCAGCGCAGGGAGGCCGAACTGGCGAGTTTCCGCTCGATCGCGGAGGTCGCCCAACGCGTCCTGCTCCGCCCGGTGCCGCGCGGCGCGGGACATCTGCGGGCCGCCGTCTCGTACATGTCGGCGGTCGCCGAGGCCCGGATCGGCGGAGATCTGTACGAGGTCGTACCGGCGCCCGGCGGGGTCCGCGTCATCATCGGCGACGTCCAGGGCAAGGGGCTCGACGCGGTGGAGACGGCGGCCGTGGTGCTCGGCGCGTTCCGCGAGGCGGCGCACGACGAGGACGGCTTGCCGGCGGTCGGCGCGCGGGTGGAACGGGCGGTGGACCGTGCCCTCCAGGGCGAGAAGTTCGTCACCGCGCTCATCGGCGAGATCAGCCCCGACGGCGGCGCGACCTTCCTCAACTACGGGCACACGGCGCCGATGGTGGTCCGCCACGGCGGACAGGTCGAGTTCCCCGAGCCGCCCCAGTTCGCGCTGCCGCTCGGCCTCGGCATCCACGGCACCGAGTCCCCCCGGCCGTTCCGCGTGGGCTTCGGTCCCGGCGACCAACTCCTGCTCCACACCGACGGCGTGACCGAGGCCCGCGACGCCGAGGGCCGCTTCTACCCACTGGGACGGCGCGCCCACCTGCTGAAGGACCCCGACCCGGAAACGGCTCTGGACGCCCTGCGCGAGGACCTTCTCCAGCACACGGAGGGTCCGCTCCATGACGACGCGGCCCTGCTGCTTCTGCGGTACCGGGACTGACGGCCTCCTCGAAGGGGCGCGGCTCAGTCCTCAGGGAGCGGCCGGAGCACCGGGCGCCGGAGTGCGCGGGCCGAGGCGATCAGGACGTGCATCCGCTCGGTGACCTCGGCCAGGCTGTCCGCCGGACGGTGGAACGGCAGCCGTACGTCCCCGTGGCCCCGGGCCCGCTCAAGGCGGAGCGTCAGCCCGTACCGGTCGAGCGCGAGCGGCTGTGCGCGGACCACGCCGTGCAGGCTCTCGGCGTCCACGAGCCGCGTCAGCCACTCGACGGCGTCCCCGTGCGCGTCGGCGAGATGCGTGAGCAGATGCGCCTCCGCCAGGGCCAGCGGATCGGGCGCGGCCCGCGTGAACTCGTCCGGGTCGACACCGATATGGCCGCTCGGCGCGTGCAGCACCACGCACGACACCTTGAACAGGAGATGCCCGCCCCCGGCCCCCACCCCGCAGCCTTCGTCGGCCCCCGCGACCGCCCCCGCATCGGCCCCCGCGCCCGTATCGGCGACGAACCGCCCCGACAGCCACAACCGGGACCGGATCCGGTCCCGTACCGGCACCGGGGCCGCGTCGCAGAACTCAAGGAGTGCGGTGGGCTCACCGCGCGGCGCGCACACCGCGGCGGCGGCGAGCACGCTGTCGTCGGGAACGCACAGCCGCACCCCGCCGTCCTCGGTGACGGCGTGTGCGCCGACGAGTTCCTCGCGGCAGTTCTCCGTCGTCACCGCGCAGGACCACGCGGCGGCGAGCATCGAACGCGCCCGTTCCGCCGCGGTGGGGGCGGTCGCGACAGCCTGACGGACACCCATCCGTACCTCCAAGATTAGGTAAGCCTTGCCTAACTTAGCGGATTCGGGGGTGGGAGGGCCAGGGCGCGCCGGTCACGCGCCGGTCACTGGTACACGGTCACGCTCGGCGCCGGCGTGCCGTCCCCCGCGAACGCCACGGAGTTCATGAGGGCCTTGGCCGGGCCGAGCAGGGTCGTCGGCTTCTCGTCGGCGCACATCGACGTCCGGAGCGCCCGCCCCTCTCCTGCGACATCGTCCGGCGCCCACCGCACCGTACTGACCTGCTCCTCCATGCCCAGCAGGCCGCAGCCGATGTCGCGCTCGTCAGGGTTCGTGTCATCAGGAGGCGCGAGCTGGGGTGTGTCCTCGGCCCGGTGTTCGGGGTCGGGGACCAGCCGGAAGGCGATGGCGATCGGTACGACGCGCAGCGTGACCCCCGTGGAGCACATGCCGCCTCCGCCCAGTTCGTCGTTGCACGACAGGGCGGGCGATGTGAGCTTCTGGCTGCCCACGTATCCGACGACCGTGGTGCCCGACCTGACTTCGACGGTCACCGTGTCCCAGCCCTTGGGCGCGGTCACCACCAGATCCGCGAGATCGGGGAACCGCACGTCGGAGGTGGCTGGGGAGGACGCGGCGGACGCCCTGCTGTCGGGCGCCGGGGCCGGAGTCCAGGGCCGCACCAGGGCGACGACGGCAGCGGTGGCGGCGAAGGCGCCGACCGCCGCGGCCCGCCGCCGCCTGCGCCGCCGTACCCGCCACAGGATCCGGTCCATTCGATCGGGCGGCGCCTCCAGCCGGGGCACCGCCCGGTCGAGCAGCACCCGCAACTCCTGCTCCGGATCGGGCTCACGCACGGACGTCACCTCCTTCGGCCTCGACGTACTCCGGTACGGCGAGATGGGCGCGCAGCACGCCCAGCGCCTTCCAGGTCTGACTCTTGACGGTGCCGGGGTGGCAGCCGAGGATCCGGGCCGTCTCCGCGATGTCCAGATCCTCGAAGTAGCGCAGGACCACCACGGCCCGCTGGCGCGGCGGCAGCCGGCGCAGCGCCTCGACGAGCGACCGCTCCAGGTCGACGGCCGCGAAGGCGTCGCCGCGCTGTGCCACCTCCGGCAGCTCCCCATGCGGTATCTCGCCCCGCCAACGGCGCTGCCACATCGAGGCATACGTGTTGAACAGGGCCGCGCGCACGTATCCCTCGGGGTTCTGGTCCGCGATCCGCCGCCAGCGCGGCCACACCTTCGCCAGGACCGTCTGCAACAGGTCCTCCGCCAGATGCGCGTCTCCGGTCAGGAGCCACGCCACCCGCAACAGGCGTGGACCGCGCGCGGTGACGAACTCCTCGAAGTCCCCTACCGCTTCCTCCACCGTCGAGCCCCCGCCGTCGCGCCCTTGTCGCCGTATGTGTCACCACATCACTTCAACCGGGCGGGCGCGCCATCAGGTTGCCCCGGTGCCGAACGAAATCCCCGCGACCTCCGCCGGAGTTCTCCCCCGGAATGTTTCCGGCCGATTACTGAACGACGACATTCCGGCCAGACGGCCGAACGGAACTCCCCGCGCCCGCCTGATTCCTGGATTCCCGTGGCCGTATTCCGTCACTTCACGCCACTGATTCAATACGCAAGGTTACTGAAACGCAGGGGGTCGACGTGAATTCCGGCGCCGAACTCGGCAGACTCACGCTCGCCGACCAGGCACCGATCCACCAGGCACCGATCCACCAGGCACCGATCCACCAGGCACCGATCCACCGGGCATCCACCCGAGCGGAAGGACGCACACCATGCCGAACACCGCGCACTGGGCAGCGACGGGAACGCTGATGACAGCGGCACTCTGCGGACCGCTGACCGGCCCCGCGCACGCTGCCCCCGCCGCGGCGCCGTCGGGGCTGTACGCGCCGTCGGCCCTCGTCCTCACGGTGGGCCGCGGTGCGAGCGCGGCGAGCGCGGCGCCCGAGCGCGCCGCCACCCTGAGCTGCGCGCCGACGGCGTCCGGCACCCACCCGGCCGCCGAGCGGGCCTGCGACGAACTCACCCGGGCCGCCGGTGACTTCGCGGCCCTGCCGGACACCGGAACCGGTGTGTGCACCCGGCAGTACGACCCGGTGGTCGTCACCGTGGAGGGCGTCTGGCGGGGCCACCGGGTCACGTACGAGCGGACCTTCGGCAACGACTGTGTGAGGAACGCCCAGGATTCGGCGTTCTTCACGTTCTGAGACCGGGACCTTGCGCGATCACGGTCCGTGGGGGGCCTTGGTCGCGCGCGTGGGGGGTCCCAGTGGGGGACCGGCCGGGTGGGGTTTGGCCCCCGCCCGGCCGGTCGAGCACCAACCGAGGGTGGCGCGGACTGCAGGAGTCCGCGCCACCCCGGCCATCCCGGCCGCCTCAGCGACTCCGGTCGTCCCGGCCGCCGGGCCGCGTACCGACGACGACGGTCGCATACAACTCGTCGCAGCGCTCCACGCGCGCGGGGAGCCCGTCGCGCGCGAACACCTCGACGGCACCGGCCGCCTGACGCTCGCTCGTCTCCACGAGCAGATGGCCGCCGGGCGCCAGCCAGCGGGGCGCGCCGGCCGTCACCCGGCGCAGGACGTCGAGCCCGTCGGCGCCGCCGTCGAGCGCCACCAGCGGTTCGTGCTCGCGCGCCTCGGGCGGCAGCAGCCCGACCTCGCCGGACGGCACGTACGGCACATTGGCGAGCAGGATGTCGACCCGGCCGCGCAGCCCTGCGGGCAGCGGGGCGAACAGGTCGCCTTCGAACACCTCGCCCCCGGTGACGTTGCGGCGGGCGCAGGCCACGGCGGCCGGGTCGACGTCGGACGCGTACCACTCGGCACCGTCCAGCGCCGCGACCACCGCCGCGCCGACCGCGCCGGAGCCGCAGCAGAGGTCGACGACGACGGCGTCCGACCGGGGCGCCAGGTCCACGGCGCGGTCGACGAGGAATTCGGTGCGGCGGCGCGGTACGAACACCCCGGGGTCGACCGCGATCCGCAGTCCGTGGAACTCGGCCCAGCCCAGGACGTGTTCGAGGGGAAGACCGGCCGCGCGGCGCTCCACCATCGCGGAGAGTTCCGCCGGGGTCCGGGCGGTGGACAGGAGCAGCCGTGCCTCGTCCTCGGCGAACACGCACCCGGCGGCGCGCAGCGTGGAGACGACCGTGGGCAGGGAAAGCGAAGGAGAGGGTGGCGGTGGGACCGTCATGGGGAAGGCATGCCTTTCGGGGAGCCGAAGGGCGCTCTCCCGGTCACCTAAGCGCGGTGGACCGCTCGGCCGAAAGGCGAGAGCACCCGGCCTGAACTGGCGGAAATGTGTCTCACCTCCCCGGTGGTTCCTCGCTGGGAAAGGGAACACTACCCGAGCGCGTCGGACACGGTACAGCGCCCCGTCCGCACCCGGAGATAGCGCTCCGCGGCGAGTACCGCCTCGCGGCCGTCCTGCTGCCCCATCAGCACACACAGCGTGTACGCCGTGTCCTCGAACCGGCCGCGGGCCGCCTTGTTCGACGGATTGGCCAGCGTCAGGCGTTCCCACACCCGATACCGCTCCAGCAGTCCGGCGACCTGTGGTTTGTCCGGCAGAAGCATCACACCGCTCACCTCCCGACGGCACTCGCGTCGACGCCGACATCTTCACCCCAAACCGTCCGGTCCTCCTGTCGGACCGGAGCCGCCACGCCGGAACAGAGCGGTCCGGGCAAGTGAAATCCCTCTCGTGTTGCACGAGTGGAGTAATGGCCGCAGTCTGGAGTAACTCAGAAGCGACAACCGCTCACGCTTCGTATTCGGCGCTCGTCCCTGACGGGCGAGGAAAGCGACTGTGCTTCGCGGGTGAGGAGCCACGCACATGAACGATCCGTCCCCTTGCTACTACTGCGTCGAGGTAGAGGCGCATCAGGAACGGGTTTCGCAGATAAGGCGCATTCTGGCCGCACATCTCAAGTACTGGAAACTCGACCTCCAGGTGGCGCCCGTGTGCCAGGGCGTCGACGAACTCCTGTTGAACGTCGTCGAGCACGCCGACGCGAAGAACGCCGTCGTCGAGCTGTGGTGGAACGGCAGACATCTGATCGCGTCGGTGTCCGACAACGACAGGCGTCCGCCCCGGTTGCTCGGCCCCGCGCGCGGCGGCCTGGCGAAGGTCGCGGCCCTCAGCGACGGCTGGGGCACCTGCGGGACGCCGGGCGGCGGCAAACTCGTCTGGTTCACGCGCCGTGTGGAGGCCGCCGAGCGGATGCCGCTCACCTGGCCGATCCCGGCCCCGGCCCTGCGCGAGGCCATGCGCGGCCCGACGTACGTGCCGGCCCTGGTGCCGGTGGGCGTCCCGGCCGGCGCCCTCGACACCGACGAGTGGGATGCCGTGGCGGCGCGGGCGCCTTCCCCCTCTACGCCGTCGCCGTGTCCGTCGTCTCCGTGAGCCGCGCCAGCGTCCCGGTCAGCCCTTCCCAGGACTGCTCGGCGTCGGCCGTCCCGGTGTGCGGCCCCCGGAACAGATCCAGGAAGACGGACACGTCGTCCAGGTCCCAGCGCAGCCGGTACAGCGCCAGCGCGGCCGGATCGGGCACACGCCCGGCGGCCTCCGCGTACCGCGCGAGGTCGTCCGCGCCACGGGCCACCAGCCACAGATCCCGCTCCGGTACGGCGAGCCCCGCCGTGTCCCAGTCGACCAGCAGGGGCCGGGTGCCGAGCCGCAGCAGATTGCCGGGATGGGGTTCGCCATGGGTGACGACGGCCGGCGCGTTCCGCTCCCGCAGGGCGGCGGTCTCCCGGTCGAACTCGTCCAGGCGGCGCCGGAACCCCACCGCGTGCTCGGTGACCAGCGCCCTCGCGGACTCGGCGTAGGGGCCCCCGCTCCAGGGCCGGTCCAGTGCGCCGAGCGCGGCCTCCAGGGTGGCGCGGGACGGCAGTTCGGGTGCGAGGAGGGGTACGGACGCGGGCGGCGCGGCTCGGTGCAGCGCCGCCAGGAGATCGAGTACGCGACCCCGTTCCCCGGTGTCGAGCGGCTGTCCGAACTCTCCGGCGGTCGCGTCGAGGAACGGGAACACGCTGACGGCGTACCGCTCGTCGAGCCGCAGGACGGTCCGGCCTTCGGGTGTCCGCTCCGGCGCGACGACGAAGTCCAGGTCCTCGCGCAGCGACGCGGCGGTGTCCATGGCGCGCCGCAGCCCTTCGTACGCGGCCCGCGCGCCGGTTCCGCAGTGCGGCTTGTGCGCCAGGTCGGCGACGGTGACGAACCACCGCCGTTCGCGAGCGTCGACAGCGGTCCAGTGATGGTCACCGAAGCCGACCGGCGCGTGCGTGAGGGACACCGTGTCGATCTTCCACGCGGTCAGGGCACGGCGCAGTGCGGACTCGTCGACGTCCGTGGGCTGGTCCTTCATGCGAGCGACGCTAGCCTGCGGGTCGCCGCCCCGGCACGTCGTTTTCCTTTCGCCGGGGCGTGACGCGTCGCCGCGGTGTCACTCGTACCGCCGAGTCACCCGGTCGGCTCCAGGACGAAGACGGGGATCTGCCGGTCGGTCTTGGTCTGGTAGTCGGCGTAGTCCGGGAAGGCGGCGACGGCGCGGTCCCACCAGAGCGCCTTCTCCTCGCCGGTCACCTCACGCGCGGTCATGTCCCGGCGGACCGGGCCGTCCTGGAGTTCCACGCGGGGGTCGGCGAGGACGTTGTAGTACCAGACGGGGTTCTTCGGGGCGCCGCCCAGCGAGGCGACCACCGCGTACGTCCCCTCGTGCTCGACGCGCATCAGCGGGCTCTTGCGGAGCTTGCCGCTCTTGGCGCCGATCGACGTGAGAACGACGACGGGCAGGCCCCGCATGGTCGTGCCCTTGGTCCCGCCGGAGCTTTCGTACAGTTCGACCTGGTCGCGGGCGAACTGGCTGGGGCTCGGCTCGTACTCGCCTTCGAGCGGCATGGCGACTCCTTCGTCTCGTGGTGTCCCGTGTCCCGGCAGAGCCGGTGATCACGAGTCAACAACGCCCGGCGGGGAAATCTTCCTCGCCTCGCCCGAACGGCGGTCACCTTCGTGGCGGAAAGCTTCGTGGTGGAAAGCTTCGTGGCGGAGGGCGTCCGCCGGTGCCGTCACGCCGGCGCCGATCTGCTGCCGGTCGGACCGGGGCGCCGGCGGGGGCGCGTCCTCCTGTTCCCCGTCCGGGGCGCCGTCGCGGTCGGTGTCCCGGCCCGAGTCCTCGCTCTGGCCCCGGTCCCCGGCCTCGTCCGAGTCCGCCTGCGCGCCGTCCGAGTCGCCCGGAGTGTCGGTGATCTTCTTCGTCGACGGTGACGCCCCCTCGGTCGGTGCGTTCTTGGCGCTCATCGGTATCGGGTCGATCAGCCACCGCTGTTCGGGGGACGCGTCGCGGATCTTGACCACCACGGCCGCGCCCTTCTCGGCACCGGTCGGAGCGATGGCGAGGTCGTCGTCCCAACGGGTGATCAGCCGGCCCTGGACCGTCAGGTCGTACCGCACGTCGTCCGCGCCGGGCGCCGTCGGTCCGGCGCAGCGGCCGAGCGACACGGTGCCGTCGTCCGCGTGGGAGTTCAGACAGAGTTCCGTGTCGGCGAGGCTGCGCAGCAGTCCGTCGTCCTCGTACGCCCATTGCTGTGTCCGGGCCGTCGAACAGTCGGCGAGCGTGGTGCCCGCGCCGGACTCCGCCCTGCCGCCGACGACGTCGATGCACAGGTCGGCGGCGGCATTGCGCAGTCTGCTGCGCAGCGCGTCGACGGGGAGCCCGGCCGACGCGGGCGGGAGGTCCGGCGAGGTGACGGGCGGGGTCGCCGGCCTGCCACCGGGCGACGCCGCGGCCCCGCCGGATCCGGCGTCGTCGGCGCCGCTCGGCCACAGACTGGCGGTGAGGACGGCCGCGGCCAGGACCGCCGAGCCGACCCCGATGCCCGCGACGACCGTCTTCGAATCGCGGCGGTGGGAGCCGCCGTCGCGCCGGGGAGCGCCCTTCACGATCACGGGCAGCAGCCGGTGCCGGCCCGCGCCGGTCGCACGCGGAGCGGGACCTTCGGCGGAGCGGGACGGCGAGGACGTCCGGGACGGGAAGGCGGCGCGGGTCGCGAAGGCGGCGCGGGACGGGAATCCCGGACGGGGCGGGAAGCCCGGGGTACGCCTGCTCAGCCGTGCCGCGAGATAGGGGCGGGCGCCCCGGCCGAGTACGGATTCGGCAAGAAGTACGCCCAATTTCCCGTTGAAATGGCTGAGTTGTTCGGCGGCTGACCGGCAGTGCTCACAGGCGCGGAGATGCTGCTCCACGTCGGGCAGAAGGGGGCCGCCGCGACGCATCGGTACGTCGAGCAGGCGGTTGTAGTAACGGCATTCCTGAAGCGTCGCCAGGTCGATATGGGCGCGAAGGCAAGCTGTCCTGAATTGATCGCGCGCCTGTTCCCTTTTGACTTCCGCCTCACCGTTTTCCATGGCCAGCAGACCGGCCGGTACGGATAGCGGCTCGGCGTCGACCTCGGTGTGCCAGAGCAGGTACTGCGCGGTTCTCGACAAGGACCGGAATGCGCGTCCGGCGAGTTGCCGGTTCTCGGCGATGCGTACCCGTCCGGCGCGTGGATCCCGTCCGGCGACCGGCCCCCGGCCCTCCGGGAGCAGGGCGGCGATGGCGGGGTCGGTGCTCCACGCCGTGGCCAGGTCCCGTACGCCGAGCAGGAACAAGGGGCGCAGGGCGAGGGCGGGCTCGGTCCTGCGGAGGTCGTCGAGGACGCGGCGGAAGGCGGCTGCCGCGAGCATCGGCGTGGTCTCGGGCGATGCGGCGGAGCAGATCGCCGCGTAGTCGTGGACCGGTTCCCAGTGGCGTATCAGCAGGGCCGCGACGGCGTGGGTGTCCTCATCGGCGGTGGACGTCCTGAGGATGGCGGTGAGGTCGTCGTCGGGGCGGCCGGGCGCGGACCCGGCGCTGGGCGGATAACTGGGGCGAGGGGGGCGCGGGGACGGCACAGCGATAGGTCCTTCCAGGGCGCACGGGGCACGCAGAAGATCAGGCCGGCGAGAGGACGACTCCGCGGCGGCACACCTTGCCGACGGCGCTCGGGGGATGGGGCCTCGGCGTGACAGGCCGTGTGATGCCGCCGCCTGAACGCCTTTTGGGGTCGGGCGGCAGGAGGACGTTCCCCTCAAGGGGACCGATGGTGCTGACTCGGCCATTGCTCGTGCGGTAACGCTGTCACCCTGGCACATACGGCTCACGCGTAACAAGGGAAATGGGGAAAGGGCCCGGACGAAAAGCGAGTTGTCCTTTGGGTGTGCCCACCGAAGAGGCAACTTGAATACGATTCAGCGGTAGTTGACGTTTCTGTCGACAGTAAGGTCCGTACCAATGTGGCCGAATGGGGCCCGTTCCTGACCGGCGGCGTCCGAGGGCGATCAGGCGCCGACGACCCCGTCGATTCCCTCGCGCAGGAAGTCCGCGTGACCGTTGTGGCGCGCGTACTCGTGGAGCAGATGCAGCATCACCAGGCGCAGCGAGACGTCCGCGCCCCAACGGGCCTGATATCCCGTCACATCCAGGGATTCCGCCTCCTGTTCGATCCGGCGGGCGTGCTCGACCTCGGCGCGCCAGGCGTCGAAGGCCTCCGCACGTGTCGAGTCCTCGGCGTCGTACGCCACTTGGAAGTCGCCGTCCTCCGACCAGACCAGCGGAATGTCCTCGGCGCCGATCACCCGCCGGAACCAGGTCCGTTCGACCTCCGCCATGTGCCGCACCAGACCGAGCAGGGTCAGTGTCGACGGCGGCATCGACCGGCGCCGCAACTGCTCGTCGGTCAGCCCCTCGCACTTCATGGCGAGCGTCGCGCGCTGGTAGTCGAGGAAGGCCCGCAGCATGTCGCGCTCGTCGGCGATCAGCGGAGGCGCGATGCGGTCGTCGGTCATGGCGGGGCCCCTTCGGTGGCGAAGGGATCACCCTATGCGCCGGGGGTGGGTGCGCCGCGGTGGGGCGACGGCGCGGACAGTTCGAAGAACGTTGAAGTGCTTGTGACGGCCGGGGCGCCGAAGGCAGGCTGCGGGGGCGAGGCGCCGCCGGAACCTCACCGGCCGGCGGCGGAGCGCAGAGGGGCCGGTGCGGGCCGGCAGCCGTCAACGGGGGACGGCTGCCGGCCCTCCCGGTCGACATCGGCGGCCACTCGCGGTCCGGGCGCCCGTCACCTGTGGCCGTCCAGGTGCCGCAGCAGCATCAGGGCCACGTCGTCCGTGCGTTCCCCGCTCTGCTCGCCATGGCGCAGGAGATGGTCCGCGAGGTCTTCCAGGGGCTGGGCGGGGGCGGTGGCCAGTCGGTGCGTGAACTCCGCGAGGGCGTCGTCGAAGTCGGTGCCGCGGGACTCGACGAGCCCGTCGGTGTAGAGGGCCAGGAGCGAACCGGGCGGGAAGGGCACCACGGTCCTCGGATAGGTGGCGCCCGCCTCCACCCCGAGCAGCGGGCCACCACCCACGCCGAGCACCCGGACCCGGCCGTCCGGTCCGCGCAGCAGCGGCGGCGGATGCCCGGCCCGCGCCAGCACCAGCCGGTCGGCGGCGGAGTCCACATGGAGATACAGACAGCTCGCCAGCAGGTCGGCGTCCAGTTCGACCAGCAGCCGGTTGACGCTGCGGACGACCTCCGTCGGTGGCTGGCCGACCGCCGTGTAGGCGCGGACCGCCGTGCGGACCTGGCCCATCAGGCCGGCCGCGGTGACATTGTGTCCCTCGATGTCCCCGATGACCGCGGCGGCGCCGGTACCGGCCGGCATCAGATCGTAGAAGTCCCCGCCGATCTCCATGCCCCGGGTCCCCGGCAGATACCGGGCCGCCGCCTCGATGCCCGTCAGCCGGGGCAGCCGGTGCGGCAGCAGCGCGTCCTGGAGGCCGTGCGCGAGACGGTACTTGGAGTCGTAGAGGCGGGCCCGCTCCAGGGCCTGCGCCACCAGGCCGCCGAGGCTGGTGAGCTGGGCCCGCTCCTCGGCCGGAAAGGACCGGGCGTCGGCGTAGCCGAGGACGCAGATGCCCACCGGGCGGCCGGAGGCGATGAGCGGCAGATACGCCCAGGCCGCGAGCCCGTCGGGGGTGGTGCGGCGGCCGGGGTAGAGCCGTTCCAGCTCCTGCCGCGACTCGAAGAACGCCGGGACACCCGTGACGAGCGCATGGGCCCCGGGGCCCGGCGCGGTGAGCGGCATCCCGTCGAAGCGGTCCACCATGGACGGGTCCGGGTAGCCGCGATGCCCCAGTACGCGCAGCCTCCCGTGCTCCGAGCCGAGGACCACCAGCGCGTCACCGCCGAGCGCGGGCAGGATCTCGTCGGCGACGAGCTGGATCACGTCCTGCACCCCGACCGCCTCCGTGAGGGCGCTCGCGAAGCTCAGGATGTGCCAGACGTGTACCAGACGCCCGGCCTGAGCGTCGGGCTCCGTGTCCGAACGCCCGGGAACCGCACGGGACTTGGCCTCGACGATCCGCAGAGTGAGCCCGCGAGTGCTCGGGTACAGCCGGAACGACAGCCAGCTTCCCGGCGGGCGCAGTGCCACGAACGAGGTCGGCTGCTGACTGATCAGCGCGGCACGGTAGCGGTCCTCGTACACCGGGTCGTCGAGCCACGGCAGCGCTTCCCACAGCTGTCTGCCCAGGATGTGCTGGAGGGTGGTGCCGAGCAGGTCGACCGCCGCCGTGTTGGCATACGTGACCCGGCCCTGGAGGTCGAGCGCGCACATCCCGTACGGCAGCCGCGCCACCATGCGGACCGCCTCGACGGCGCCCGCCGCGACGCTCGCCGGGCCGGGCGCCGGCGGATTCCCGTGCGGGACGACGGGCCGTCCCGCACGGGCGGCATGCTCCAGGCGGAGGGCGAGCAGGTCGCAGGCGGCGGTGAGCAGTTCCCGCTTCCGGTCGGGCGCCTCCGGCGGCTCGGGCCCTGGCCAGATCACGAACACCGCGCCGTAGGTGACACCGTTCGCCGCGATCGGCAGGGAGGCCACCGTGAAGGCGTACGGGACGACGACCGCGACCCGGGGGTAGCGCGTCGACATGTCCTCCTCGCCGCTCACCCAGACCATGCGGCGCTCCCGCGCGGCGTCGGCGACCGGGAGCGGGGTGCTGAGGGCGACGCGCTCCCAGGGCGCGGCGAAGGATCTCGGGAGGCCCCCCATGACCGCCATGACCAGGACCGGCTCATCGGGTGCGAGGAGGTAGACGGCGCCGGCGTGGGCCCGCACGTCGTCCATCATGTCGGCGAGTGCCTGCGTGAGAAGGGGCTCCTCGGCCGGGGCTGCGGCGGGCGCGGGGGCGACGGCAGGCCGCTGTCCGGTGGATGTCCAGTCCGACACGACGGATCGCCTCCTCGGCCTGTCACGCCTCCGGGACGACTGCCCGATCGGGCTCCCGAACAACAAGGCTGCCCGCTGCGTGCCGTTCCCGCACGGCGAGGCGGAGCGATCCCGACGGCCTGCGCCGGGGGCGGTCAGGAGGCGGTGTCCGTCTCCTGCGGCTACTTGTTTTCCGGCTACTCGTCCCCCGGCTGCTCGGGCAGGCCGGTGTTCGGGATGTCGAACTTGCGCGCGTACTGATCGTTGAGTTCGTTCCAGCCGAACTCTGTCGCCGCCATGCCCCGGATCGGCGGGATCGGATCGCCGTCGAGGAGGTGCTCGGCGACATCGAGGCAGAGGTGCCAGCCCGCGGCGACCTTCGGGAGCCAGTCCCGTGCCTGGACGGTGTGGTGCAGGGTGAGCCGGGTGCCGGGACCGGTGGCCGTCAGCTCCCAGCGCAGGACGTCGTCGCCGAAGGTGTATTCGAGGAGCGTCGGCGGTTCGGCGCGTGTCACCTCGGCGGGCAGGTCCTGCGGCTTTTCGTCGTCGATCATGGTGAGCGTGGTCTCGCCCGGTGTGCCGAGGGCGCGGGCGGCGGTGTACGGGGCCCAGGCGGCGAGCTGGTCGGGCTCGGTGAGCGCGGCCCACACCTTCTCGGGCGGATGCCGCAGATCGCGCGTGAAGACGAGCGTCCAGCGGTCGCCGGCGGGCGCGTAGTCGACTTGGCCGATGGGGCTGGGACGGTAGGCGTCGGGGGTCATGACTCCTCCTGGGAGTTCCGTTCGGGGGCGGTATCGGGGGCGGGGTCGGTATCCGGGTCTGGGCCGGGGTCGTCGAGCGCGTCGAGATGGCGCTCAAGGGCGTCGAGGTGGTGATCCCACAGCGCGCGATAGGGCTGGAGCCAGTCGTCCAGGGTGCGGAAGGGGCGTGCGTGAATCCGGTAGATGCGCTGTTGTGCCTGCGTACGGCACGTCACGAAACCGGCGTCGCGCAGCACCTTCAGATGCTTGGACACCGTGGGCTGACTGACCCGCAACGTCTCGACCAGCTCATTGACGCTGCTGTCGCCCACCAGGAGCCGGTCGAGAATCCGGCGGCGAGTGGGTTCGGAGAGCACGGAGAACGTATCCACGGACACGGCTCTATATTCCTTGTACGGTATATACCTGTCAAGGTATACGAGACTCCCGCAGTCCCCGGGTGCTGTGCTGTGCCGCGCCCCGCCCCCCTGCGCGGCGGGATATCCCATGGAGAACCAGGCCCCGATCACCGATCATGAAAGGCGTCGACCCGGTCGCCGGAAACCGGTCGACGGAGAGGCTGCGCAGGAGGCCGGGCAGGTGCTGGAGATCGTCTGTGACGAGTCCGGATCGGACGGGGAGAACCTCATCGGCGGCAACACCGATGTGTTCGCCCACGCAGGCGTGCGCGTCGGTACCGGCGTCGCGGAGGCGGCCCTGGTGGAGATCCGGGACCGGGTGCGCTCCCCGGCCCGTGAGTACAAGGCGAACCATCTGCTCCGGGAGAAGCACCGCCCGGTCCTGACCTGGTTCCTCGGCCCGTCGGGGCCGCTGGCCGGCGGGGCGGGGGTGCATCTGACGGACAAGGCGTTCTTCGCCGTCGGCAGGGTCGTGGAGCTGTTCCTCGGGGAGCCGGGACGGCCGCCCGGCGCCGGGATGTTCCGGGACCCGGGGGTCGAGGAGATCGCCGTGGCGCTCTACCGCGAGGGGCGCCGGACGCCCGAGCGCGCGCGGTGGCGGCGCTTCCTGATCGCGTCCAACGACGTGATGCGGGTCAGATACCGCGTGGAGGACGCCGACCCTGTCGACGTGTTCTTCCAGGCGGCCGACGGTCTGTGCCCGCCCGGCGACGGCGGGGGCGGGCTGGGCGGGATTCTGGATCTGCTGCGGCGGGAACGGCCCCGCGCCGAGGAGTTCCGGGCGCGGATCGCCGGGACCCCGGACCCGATTCCGGCCATGGACCCCCTGTTCCCCGCGATCGCGGCGACGGCCGCACACGCGCACGGGCCGGGCCGTCCCGTGACGCTGGTGCACGACCGGCAGAACATGCTCACCGACGAGCGCGTCGCGTGGCTCAGGAGCGCGCTGCCCCTGGCCGGGCTGCGGCTCGTCGCCTCGTGGTCGGATCCGCGTGTCCAGCTCGCGGACTTCCTCGCCGGAGTGGCCCGCAAACTCGCATCCGACGAGCTGAACGACCGGGGCGACCCGGAGCTGACCGCGCTCCTGCGCCCGCATGTGGACCCGCTCTCCCTCTGGGCCGACGGGCGGAGCGGGTCCCTTCTGGGGGTGGCCCGGCAGGGCGGGGCCCGGTCAGCGGCGGAGGGATGAGGACAGGTCACCGTTCGGGTGCAGGGTGACGCGCAGGAAGGTGTTCTGCGCGGACGCGTCGTGCCCGTTGGCGATGATGACGCCCACCTTCGTGCTGCCTATGAAGATGTCGGCCTCGTAGTGGTGCGGTCCGAACTCGTACACCTTCGCGGTGGTCTTTCCGTCGGCGAGTGTCGGGTTCGACACGAGGACGCCGCCCTGTCCGAGGACGGGGCCCTGCTGCTGGCCGGAGGAGGGGTTGAAGGGGTTGAACGGCTCGGGGGGCACCGAGGACGCGACGGCGCCCGACGCGGAGAGACCGACGACGGCGACGGAACTGACCGCGAGGCCAGTGGCCACGACGGCCTTACGGAACGACGGGAGAGCGCGCATGAGGGAGGGTTCCTTAGCGGTCGGGGGCAGGGGGGTCGCGGGGGAGTCGCGGTGCGCCACCGGCGTCACCCGTGTCGACAGCTTCCACGACGCTCGTCAAGGTTACCCGTAAGTCACGTAACGGACATCTCGCGCAATTCACTCGAATGTGTCGCGCATTCCGGCGGGCGGTGCCCGGTCCGTCCCGTAGTGGCCGCCACCCCGTATCGGGACTAGATTGGTTGAAGTCAATTGGTTGAAGTCAAGCAAGTAATTGTCCCGGTGGGAGTGGTGTCCCGTGGGAAGTGCCGCCGCTGAATCGTCGGAGCCCGGCCCGGAGCCGGCCAAGGCCGCCGCGCCCGGCGGCTTCGTCCCCGGACCTCGCTACAAGTGGATCGCCCTGTCGAACACGACCCTGGGTGTGCTGATCGCCACGATCAACATGTCGATCATGTTGATCGCGCTGCCCGACATCTTCCGGGGCATCGGCGTCGATCCGCTCCAGCCCGGCAACACCGGGCTGCTGCTCTGGCTGATCATGGGCTATCTCGTGGTCACGGCCGTGCTCGTGGTGAGCTTCGGACGGCTCGGCGACATGTACGGGCGCACCCGCATGTACAACCTGGGCTTCGCCGTGTTCACGGTGTTCTCCGTGCTGCTCTCGGTGACCTGGATGCACGGCACGGCGGGAGCGCTCTGGCTGATCGCCATGCGGGTGCTGCAAGGCGTCGGCGGCGCCATGCTCATGGCCAACTCGAACGCCATCCTCACCGACGCCTTCCCGGCCCGGCAGCGCGGTCTCGCCCTCGGCCTCAACCAGGTCGCCGGGATCGCGGGTTCCTTCTTCGGACTCGTACTCGGCGGACTGCTCGGTCCGCTCGACTGGCGTCTGGTCTTCCTGGTCTCGGTGCCCTTCGGCGTCTTCGGCACCGTGTGGGCGTATCTGCGGCTGCGCGACACCGGGATCCGGACGCCCGCGCGCCTCGACTGGTGGGGCAACATCACCTTCGCCGTCGGGCTCGTCTCGCTGCTCGCGGGCATCACCTACGGCATCCAGCCCTACGGCGGACACCCCATGGGCTGGACCAACCCTCTGGTGCTGGCCATGATCGGCGGCGGAATCGCCGTACTCGCCGTGTTCTGCGTGGTCGAGACCCGGGTGCCCTCGCCGATGTTCCACCTCGGGCTGTTCCGGATCCGGGCCTTCACGGCGGGCAACCTCGCCAGCCTCCTCGCCTCACTGGGGCGCGGTGGCCTGATGTTCATCCTGATCATCTGGCTCCAGGGCATCTGGCTGCCCCGGCACGGCTACAGCTTCTCCGAGACACCGCTGTGGGCCGGCATCTACATGCTGCCGCTCACCGTCGGCTTCCTGGTCGCCGGGCCCGTGTCGGGGTGGGCGTCCGACCGGTTCGGGGCGCGCACCTTCGCGACCGGCGGCATGCTGATCGCCGCCGGGACCTTCGTGGCGCTCCAGGCGCTGCCCGTCGACTTCAGCTATCCGGCGTTCGCGCTGATCCTGCTCTTCAACGGCATCGGCATGGGCCTGTTCGCCGCCCCGAACCGGGCCGCCATCATGAACAGCCTGCCGCCCGACCAGCGCGGAGTCGGCGCCGGGATCAGCACCACCTTCCAGAACTCCGCCATGGTCCTGTCCATCGGCATCTTCTTCTCGCTGATGATCGCCGGGCTCGCCGGAGCCCTCCCGCACACCCTCTCCACCGGCCTCACCGCGCAGGGCGTGCCGCCGGCCGACGCCGCCAGGGTCGCCTCGCTGCCCCCGGTCGGCGTGCTCTTCGCCTCGCTCCTCGGCTACAACCCGATCGCGACCCTCCTCGGACCCCAGGTGCTCAGCGGCCTCCCGCCCGGCCATGCCTCCTATCTGACGGGCCGTGAGTTCTTCCCGCAACTGATCTCGGGCCCCTTCTCGGACGGGCTCTCCGTCGCCTTCGACTTCGCCATCGCCGCCTGCCTGATCGCCGCGGTGGCCTCGCTGCTGCGCGGCGGCCGGTACGTCCATGACGACCGGGGCAGCCGGACGGTCACCGGCGAGCGGGCCGCGGGAACGCCGGTCACCGGCGAGTCGTTGGCCGGTGAGCCGGGTGTCCGTACGGCGGGTACCCGTACGGCGGGTGCGACGGTCGCCCCGGCCCCCGAGCCCCGGTCCGCCCCGGGCACGGCACACCGGGTGACACCGACCGCACCCCCGAACGACCCGAGGAGCCCCTGATGCCGGAGCCGGACGGCGCCCCCGCGGCCGAACGCGAACTGGCCGAACGAGAACTGGCCGGACGGCTGCGCGCGGCCATCCAGCATCTGATGCCCCTGCTGCGCGGCCAGACCGTGCACCCCGATCTGACGCCCAGCAGGCTCGCGGCCCTCGCCGTCCTGGAGGCCGAAAGCCCGCTGCGCATCAGCGAGTTGGCGTCCCGCATGGGCATCGCCCTGTCCACCGCCTCCCGCATGGTCGACCCGCTGGTCTGCGCCGGCTGGCTCGACCGGCAGCCCGACCCGCTCGACCAGCGCGCCAGCCTCGTCGGCCTCAGCGCATCGGGGCTTACGGTGCTGACGTCCGTACGCCGAGAGAACACCAGCAATCTCGCCCGCGAGGTCGCCCTCCTGTCGCCGGAACTCCAACAGCTCCTCCACGACGCGCTGCCCGCCCTGGACGCCCTCGGCACCCAGGCCCGCCGCTCTTCCCGATCCCCCCGCACCGTGAGCCCCCGCACCGCCGAACCCCGCACCACCGCCCCCCGTACCGCCCCCCACCCCTAGGGAACGCACCCCATGTACGACGCACTGCTCGCCGAGACCGTCACGCTCGCCGGTCACGACGGCGACCTCATCGAGGCATACTCCGCACGGCCGCTCGCCCCGGGACCGCTCGGCGGTGTCGTGGTCATCCACCACATGCCGGGCTACGACCGGGCCTCCAAGGAGATCACCCGCCGATTCGCCGCCGAGGGGTACGCGGCCGTGTGCCCGAACCTCTACAGCCGCGAAGCCCCCGGCGCGGACCCCGACGACGCGGCTGCCGCCGCCCGCGCCCAGGGCGGTGTCCCCGACGCGCGGCTGGTCGGCGATGTGGCGGGCGCGATCCGGTATCTGCGCGGCCTGCCGTCGTCCAACCAGCGCGTCGCCACCATCGGTTACTGCTCCGGGGGCCGGCAGTCCGTGCTCGCCGCGTGCAGCCTGGACGTCCAGGCCGCCGTCGACTGCTACGGCGCGTTCGTCATCGGCAGCCCGCCCGCCGGGCTCGGGCTCGCCGCCGAACCCCTCACCCCTCTCCTGGGCAACCTCTCCGCCCCGCTGCTCGGCCTCTTCGGCGCCGACGACCAGCACCCGGCACCCGCCGAAACGGCCGAGCTGGAAGCCGAGTTGAGCAAGCACGGCAAGACGTACGAGTTCCACACCTTCGAAGGCGCCGGGCACGCGTTCTTCGCGGTGGACCGGCCCAGCTACCGGCCGCAGGCCGCCGTCGAGGGCTGGAACCGGGTCTTCGACTTCTTCGGCCGCCACCTCTCCGACTGACCACCCCGACCCACCCCCGGCCCCCACGCATACGCGGAAGGCGACACCATGTGCACGTATCTCACGGAGAAGATCGCCATCGAAGGCAGCGGCAAGGGGGCGCAGGGGTACTTCCCGCTCACCGAGGCCATGGTCTACATCGACCACCCCCAGCACGCCCCCTACGAACACACCGTCAACATCGACTTCCTCAACCCGGCGCAGGGCCCGTCGGCGCGCGTCGCCGTCGAACTCACCGAGGAGGCGGCGCTCGCGCTGATCGAGGCGGTACGCCAGGCGCTGGCGCTCGCGCCGCCCGGACTGGCGTCGGCGGCGGGACCCGTATCCGCATCCGTGGCCGAGCCCGCGTAGGAGCAGCCTTGGCCCACCCTTGACGTCCCCTTTCCCTGATACCTCTCATTCAGAGGTAATCTGGAGAAGTGAAGAAAACGGACAGCGCGGACATCGGGACCGCGGTGCACACCGACAACCGGGTCGGTGAACTGGCCGACGCCCTCGCCGGAGTGCAGCGGCTGATCCGCCGCCGGCTGCGCGGGGGCACCACCGAGCCACGGCTGCGCGGCGCCCAGGTCGATCTGCTGCGGCTGATCGTGGCCCGGCCCGGTATCGGCGTCTCCGACGCCGCCCGGGAGCTGTATCTCGCGGGCAACTCGGTCTCCACCCTCGTCAACCAACTGGGCAGCGCCGGATATCTGGTCCGTGAGACGGACCCCGACGACCGGCGCTCCGCCCGGCTGCTGCCGACCCCGGCGGCCGAGGCCCGCCTGACGGACTGGCACGAGCGCCGTTCGGCGCTGGTCCGCGAGCAGGTCGCCCGCCTCGACGAGGCCGACCGACAGGCACTGGAAGCGGCCATTCCGGCACTGCGCCGACTGGCCCGCTCGCTGCACGAGGAGGTCGAGAGGACATGACCCCGGACGCCCCGGACGCCCCGGACACCGCGGCCCCGTCCGCACCCGCCGCGGTCACCTGCACCGGCCTCCGATACGCCTTCGGCGAGACCGTCGCCGTCGACGGCCTGGACCTGGACGTCACCGAGGGCGAGGTGTTCGGGCTGCTCGGGCCCAACGGCGCGGGCAAGACCACCGCGATCCGCTGCGTCACCACCCTCCTGCCCGTCCCCGCGGGCATGGTGCGGGTGTTCGGGCACGACCCCAGCAAGGAGCGGATGCCCGTACGGCGGCTCCTCGGGTACGTGCCCCAGCAACTGTCGGCGGACGCCGGGCTCACCGGGCGCGAGAACGTGACCCTGTTCGCCCGCGTCTTCGACGTGTCACGGCGCGAGCGCGCCGAGCGGGTCGCCCAGGCGCTGGAGGCCGTCGACCTCACCGAGTCCGCCGACCGGCTCGCCAAGACCTACTCCGGCGGCATGATCCGCCGCCTCGAACTGGCCCAGGCCCTGGTCAGCGCCCCCCGGCTGCTGATCCTGGACGAGCCGACGATCGGCCTCGACCCCATCGCCCGTACCAGCGTCTGGGAGCACATCAACGCCGTACGGGCCGCCACCGGCATGACCGTCCTCGTCACCACGCACTACATGGACGAGGCCGACCAGTACTGCGACCGGGTCGCCCTGATGCACCGAGGGCGCGTCCGTGCCCTGGGGACCTCCGCCGAACTGCGGGCGGGCCTGGGGGAGCGGTGGCGTGCGGAGGGAAAGGCCGCGACCGACGAGCTGCCGACGCTCGAAGACGTCTTCCGGGACATCGCGGGCAGCGGCCTCGACGACCAGTCAGGAGACTTCCGCGATGTCCGAAGCACCCGTCGTACAGCGACCCGCGTCGGCTGACGCCAAGGCCGGCGCCAAGGCCGGCAAGCACCCGCGCGGCCTGGATCTGCTGGTCTCCCCGCCCAGCCCCCGCACCGGCTGGCGCGTACTGCCCGCCCGGGTCGTCGCGATGTGCGTCGTCGAACTCCAGAAGCTGCGCCACGACCGGACCGAGCTGTACACCCGGGCCGTGCAGCCCGCGCTGTGGCTGCTGATCTTCGGTGAGACGTTCACGCGGATCAAGGCGATACCCACCGGCGGCATCCCGTACATCGACTATCTCGCGCCCGGCATCATCGCCCAGTCCGCGATGTTCATCGCCATCTTCTACGGCATCATGATCATCTGGGAGCGGGACGCCGGCATCCTCACCAAGCTTCTGGTCACACCGACGCCCCGGTCCGCCCTGATCACCGGCAAGTCGTTCGCGGCGGGCGTCAAGGCGCTGATCCAGGCGGTCGTCGTCATCGTCATCGCGGCGGTGCTCGGAGTCGCCATGACCTGGAACCCGCTGCGGCTCCTGGGAGTCGCCGTCGCCGTGATCCTCGGGTCGGTGTTCTTCTCCTGTCTGTCGATGACGATCGCGGGCATCGTGCTGACCCGCGACCGGCTGATGGGCATCGGCCAGGCCATCACCATGCCGCTCTTCTTCGCCTCCAACGCCCTCTACCCGGTGGCGATCATGCCGGGCTGGCTCCAGGCCATCAGCAAGGCGAACCCGCTGAGCTACCAGGTGGACGCCCTGCGCGGACTGCTCCTCGGCACCCATGCCCATCTCGCCCTGGACTACGGCGTGCTGGTGTTCGCGGCGATCGTCGGGATCCTCGCGGCGTCCTCGCTCCTCGGCCGACTCGCCCGTTGAGCCGCCCCCCGACTGAAGTCGGCGCCCGCCGCCCGGCCTCACCGCCCGCCGCCCCGCGCGAACCGCCCCCGCACCCGGTCCAGCCAGGCCCGCGGCGCGAGTTGCTCCCGGGTGCCCCGGTCCAGCTCCTCCATCAGGCGCCGCCCCCGGTGCTCCATGTCCAACTCGTCAAGGATCCGGTTCACCTCCGTCAGCAGCGCGCCGTGCAACTGCCAGTCGCGGGGGTCGCGCCGTACCCCGTCGAGCAGGAGCCGTGCCACGTGGTCGCGGCTCGCGCCCGCCGCCCTCAGCTCCTCCGCCAGCCGCTCCTCGGCCGCGTCGGCATTGGTGCTGACCTGCGTCGTCACCAGCACCGCGAAGCTCACCACCGCGTCCGCGACATGCCCCAGCAGCTCCTGGAGCGCCACGCCCACCTCCTGCGGGAACATCCGCTCCCCTTCGCGCTCCTTCGCGAGATCCGCGAGGGTACGGGCGAGGACCCGCAGGACGACCGTGCAGATCTCCAGCGTGTCGAGGCCGGTGCGCAGCAGGATCCGGTTCAACAGGCCCTCACGGACCCGGGGGTTGAGCCGCAGGCTGTCCTCGGCCTGCCGCAGCGCCGCGTCGACCTCGGCGATGTCGTTGTCGAGCCGCCGCGCCTCGTGCAACTGCTCGGCGGCCTTCTCGGGCGGCGTCCGCGTGGTGAGCTGTTCCCCGCTGCGCAACAGCAGTTGCCGCATCCGGCGGGCCAGGCCCTCGATGGACTCGCCCGCCGTGTCGGTCCAGACGGGCGGTGCCAGGACGAAGTTGAACAGCAGCCCCACGACCGCGCCGATCAGGGTCTCCAGGACCCGGTCCCACGCCGTGTCGCCGACCCGGGTCACACCGAGCACCAGCATCGCGCTGATCGCCACCTCGGGCACGAACTCGCCGACCCGCACGAACTGTCCGACCGTGAGCGACGCCAGGATGATCAGCCCGAGGCTCCACCAGCTCAGCCCCACCAGCGCACTGAACCCGATCGCGATGAGCACCCCGACGACCACGGAGTTCACCCGGCGGATCCCGGTCGTGAGCGTGTTGTAGAGCGTCACCTGCACCACCAGGAGCGCCGTGAGGGGCGCGGTGAGCGGTGCGGTCTCGTTGCTGAGCTGAAGCGCGACGACGTACGCGATGGTCGCCGCCGCCGTGGACCGCAGGGTCTGCACGACCACCGGCTCACGGCCCCGCCGCATCAGATCGGCCACCGGGGCGGCCACCGCGCCTCGTACGTCCTGCATCCGTTCAGGCATTCCGTCGCACCCCACCACGCTCACCGGCTCGCATCGCAGGGCCCACTCTCGTACGCGGACCCGCCCGGCGACGGCAGGACGCTCCGGTGCGCCGCGTCGCGACCGCACTCCACGGGCCCCTGCTGGACGTACCAGGCCGCACTCGCCAGGATCGTGCCGTTGCGGCGCGATCTCACGGACGAGAGGCGGAACCGGCGAATGACCACGCACTGGGCTGACTTCCAGTACGAGATCTATCTGAACGGCATGACGGGCGCGGTGCCCCGGCTCCCCACCGATCTGACCCGGCTTGAGGAGCTGACCGAACAGCGCCTCGCCCCGGGAGCCGTGGGCTATGTCGCGGGCGCCGCGGGCAACGGCAGCACCGCGCGCGCCAACCGGGCCGCCCTGGACCGGCTGCGGATCGTGCCGCGCATGCTGCGCGACGTCCACGCACGCGACCTGTCCGTCGACGTCCTGGGCCGTACGCTGCCCGCACCCCTGGCCCTCGCACCGGTCGGCGTCCTGTCGATCATGCACCCGGACGCCGAGCCGGCCGCCGCCCGCGCCGCGGCGGCCCGGGGCATCCCGTACATCCTGTCGTCCGCGTCGAGCACCCCCCTGGAGCAGGTCGCCGAGGCGATGGGCGACGCGGAGCGCTGGTTCCAGCTCTACTGGGCCAAGGACCGCGAGGTCACCAAGAGCTTCCTGGCGCGCGCCAAGGCCGCCGGGTACACGGCCCTGTTCGTCACCCTCGACACCCCGATCCTCGCCTGGCGCCCCCGCGATCTCGACCAGGCGTATCTGCCGTTCCTGCACGGCGTGGGCACCGCCAACTACTTCACCGACCCGGCGTTCCAGGCCGGCCTCGCCAAGCCGGTGCACGAGGACCTGAACGCTGCCGTCCTGCACTTCGTCGGCATGTTCGCGGACCCGTCGAAGTCCTGGCCCGACCTGGCCTTCCTGCGGGAGCACTGGGACGGGCCGATCGTCCTCAAGGGCATCCTGCACCCCGACGACGCCCGCCGCGCAGCCGCCGCGGGCATGGACGGCGTCGTCGTCTCCAACCACGGCGGGCGGCAGGTCGCCGGATCCATCGGCGCCGCCGACGCGCTGCCGGGCGTGGTCGAGGCGGCGGGGGACCGGCTCGCCGTCCTCTTCGACAGCGGGGTGCGCACGGGCGACGACATGGTCAAGGCCCTCGCGCTCGGCGCCCGCACGGTCCTCGTCGGCCGTCCGTACGCGTACGGGCTCGGCCTCGACGGGCAGGCGGGCGTCGACCACGTCATCCGCTGTCTGCTCGCCGAGTTCGACCTCACCCTCGCGCTCTCCGGGCACGCGAGCCCCGCCACGCTCACCGCCGACGACCTGGTACGCGACTCCGGCTGACCCGGCCGACGGCCTATGCTGAACGCGATGTTCACCCCCGAGGGCCCCACCTTCCGCGAACTCGCCGTGCAGGCGCTGTCGTCCGTCGAGTACGGCTACGACCTGCTCGCCCCCAAGTTCGACCACACGCCGTTCCGCACACCGGACGACATCCTGGACCCCGTCGGGTCGCTCCTCGCCCGGCTCGGCCCCTTCGACCGGGGGCTCGACCTGTGCTGCGGTACCGGCGCGGGCCTTCGGGTGCTGCGCGAGGTGTGCCGGGAGCGGGTCGCCGGCGTCGACATCAGCGCGGGCATGCTCGCCGTGGGCCGCGAGCGGCACCGCAAGTCCGCCGCCGACGACGGCGGTACGCAGGCCGGGCCGCCGACCGACTGGGTGCGCGGGGACGCGCTGTCGCTGCCGTTCGGCCCCGTCTTCGATCTCGTCGTCAGCTTCGGCGCCTTCGGGCACTTCCTGCCCCGGGAAAGGCCCGCGCTGTTCGCGCAGGTCCACGCGGCGCTGCGGCCCGGCGGCCGGTTCGCGTTCCCGATCGTGGCGCCGCCGCGTCCGGGCTCCCTCGGCTACTGGGTCCTGCTCGGCTTCGACTCCGGGATGCGGGTGCGCAACGCCGTGTGGCGGCCCCCGTTCGTCATGTACTACCGGGTGTTCCGCCTCGCCGACGTCCAGCGGGAGCTGGCCCGCGCGGGCTTCACGGTGGAGCTGTACGCCCTGCCGGAGCTGGGCCGCCGCCCGGACGGCAGCCCGCGGGCGCGGCTGGTGGTCGCGGAACGCCGGTGACGCGGGGCCCCGGTCGTGCGTGGCCTTGAGCGGTACGGGGTCCCCGGTCGCCGGTGGCTCTCAGTCGTCGGGGTTGGCTTCCAGGCGCGTCAGGTCCATGTCGTCGAGCAGCGCCTCATGGGTGCGTCCGGTGGTCTGGGCGTCCCGCTCGATCTCCACGGCCGCCCACCCCGCGAGGCTCATCACCAGGACCCGCAGCCCGTCCGTGCCGTACTCCTCCAGGACCTCGTCGGCGACGGCCAGCGCCTCCTCCGGGATCCGCTCCGCCGGATGCAGCCCGACGACCTTGCGCAGCAAAGCGACCGAGATCCGTGAGATGTCCGGGATGATCTCCCGCAGCCGCCGGTCCTCGTCCTCGTCCACCGTCCGCCTCCCCCTCTCGCCGGGATCTCCTCGCGCCTTCTGTCAGAACTCCTCGTGGTGGTCCGGGTCGCCGCCGAGCCGGCGCTGCGGCCGGTCGGTGATCGACGCCAGCTCGTCCGGCGTCAGCGAGAAGCCGAACACATCGAGGTTGTCCCGCTGCCGCCCCGGATCGGACGACTTCGGGATCGGTACCGCACCGAGCTGCGTGTGCCAGCGCAGCACGGCCTGGCCCGGGGTCACGTCATGGGCCTTCGCGACCGCCGTGACCGCCGGGTCGTCGAGCAGGGCGCCGCCCCGGCCGAGCGGGCTCCAGCTCTCGGTGACGATGCCCCGCGCGCGGTGGAAGGCGCGCAGCGCCTCCTGGGGGAGCAGGGGGTGCATCTCGATCTGGTTGACCGAGGGGAGGACCCCCGTCTCCCGCTCCAGCCGCTCGATCTGGGCCTCGGTGAAGTTGGAGACGCCGATCGAGCGGATCAGGCCCTCGTCCCGGAGCTTGATCATCGCCCGCCAGGACGCCACGTACTGGTCCACGCGCGGCAGCGGCCAGTGGATGAGATACAGGTCCACGTACTCCAGGCCGAGACGCCGACGGGACCCCTCGAAGGACGCGAGTGTCTGCTCGTACCCGTGGTCGCGGCCGGGGAGCTTCGTCGTCACGACGACGTCCTCGCGGGGGATCCCGCTCCGGGCGATGCCGCGTCCGGTGCCCGTCTCGTTGCGGTAGTTGGCAGCCGAGTCGATCAGCCGGTACCCCAGGTCCAGTGCTCCGGCGACTGCTCTCTCCGCCTCGGCGTCGTCCATCGGATACGTGCCCAGACCGAGGCCGGGGAGCGGGGTGCCGTCGTTGAGCGTGCGAGCCGGGGCTGCGGTCACCGTGTCTTCCCTTCTGTCCCCCACTGTCTCCGCCCAATGTACGGCGCGGATCCCCGCTCCCGTGGCTCCATCGGCAACGGGGGCGGTGGTAGCTTTTCCATAGCTCCGTATACGAGCTGTATGCGATCTCTTGGGGGTAGTGGTGACGTCCGGCCGCGAGAAGGCGTACGCGTACCTCAAGGAGACCGTCCTGACGGACCCCGCGATGTCGGGGGAGTTCCTTTCCGAGCAGGAGATCGCCGACCGCATCGGGGTCTCCCGCACCCCGATCCGCGAGGCACTGCTGCTGCTCGCCGCCGAGGACCTGGTCCAGCTCGTGCCCAAGCGGGGCGCCCGGGTCGCCGCCCTGTCCGGCCGCGAGATCACCGAACTGATGGAGCTGCGCGGCCTGGTGGAGCGGTACGCGGCCGAGCACGCCATCGGCTCGGGCCGCGCACCCCTGAAGGAGCTGGGCGACCTCCTGGACCGGCAGCGCGGTCTCACGGGCCCCGACCAGGCCCGCGAGTTCATCGCGGTGGACCATCTCTTCCACGCCACGCTCGTCTCGGCCGTGGGCAACTCCCTGCTCGAACGGCACTACGACGGGCTGCGCAGCCGCCAGGTCCGGGCCGGTGTCGTCGCGCTCTACAGCGGCCACGGCCGCCAGGAGGCGGTGCTCCAGGAGCACCGGGCCATCCTGGACGCCCTCACCGCCGGCGACTCGGGCGCGGCGCGCGCCGCGATCGACAGCCACCTGGAGTCGACGCTCAAGGTGCTGCTCGCGGGTTAGTCAGCGGCATCCGTGGCCGGGTACGTGAACACCAGCATCGTGACGCCCTCCTCCGACGTCCACGGGCCGTGCGGCATGCCGGGCGGGCGGCACGCGTACGAGCCCCGGGTGAAGGTGCGGTCCAGCGTCAGGTCGTGCAGCGAGCCCGCCACCAGATAGACCTCCTCCCAGAAGTCGTGCCGCGCCACGCCCTGCGCCGAGGTGTCGGTGCCCGGTTCCCACCGCACGAGCGCGGTGGTCCGCAGCCCCGAGCCGTCGTCGGCGAGCACCCGCTCCAGGACGCCGGGGCCCGCGCCCTCGGGCGCCGTCCACTCCCCGGCCGGGTGATGGAACTCCAGCTCAGGCTTGCTCATACGCCCCTGCACCTCTTCCCGTTCCGATTCCGCTGCCGGTTCCGTCGCCCAGCCGTCGGTTGGCCAGTACGGGGATCTTCTCGCGGACCGCCGCCACCTCGGCCACGTCCAGCTCGGCGACGAGCAGCCCCGGCCCGGCGCCGAGCCGCTCGCGCACCGTCCCGTCGGGCCCGACGACCGCGCTGTACCCGATCCCGGTCGGCGCCGACCCCTGCGCCGCCGCTCCCGTCGCCGCCGGATCGCCCGCCGCCGGATCCGCCTGGCCGACGGCCGCGACCCACACCGTCGCGTCCAACGCCCGTGCCCGGACGAGGAGTTCCCACTGCTCGCGCTTGCCGGGACCGGCGCCCCAGGACGCGGCGAGCAGGGTCGCCACCGCCCCCGCGTCCGCGTGCGCGCGGAACAGTTCGGGGAAACGGACGTCGTAGCAGGTCGCGAGGCCGAACCGGACGCCGTCCACGTCGATCGTGGCGACCCGCGAGCCCGCCGCGACGGAGTCGGACTCGCGGTACCCGAAGGCGTCGTACAGATGGATCTTGTCGTACGCCGTGTCCACGCCCGGTCCGGTCGCGAGCAGCGTGTTGGCCACGCGCCCGCCCGGTGCCGGGGTGAACATGCCCGCGACCACGGTGATCCCGGCGTCGGCGGCGAGGGCGCGCAGCGCCGTCGCCCAGGGGCCGTCGAGCGGTTCGGCGACGGGTGTCAGCGGGGTGCCGAAGCACGCCATCGACGCCTCCGGGAACACCACGACCCGGGCGCCCGCCGACGCGGCGCGCGCCGTCTCCGCCGCGAGGAGGTCGAGATTCCGCGCCGGTTCGGGCCCGGTGGTGAGCTGACTGAGGGCGATACGCACGGGAGCGGCCTTCCGGTGAGAGGGACGGGGAGTCAGGGTCCGACTAGGGGGCATCGGTGCCCGCGGCCGTGCCGACCAGCAGGGCGTCCTCCTCCTCGGCGTGGTCGGCGTCCCGTCCCAGGCTCAGGCCCACGATGGTGACGGCGGCGGCCACGGCGAGGTACAGCGCGAGCGGCACCCAGCTGTTGAAGGTACCGAGCAGCGCGGTGAACAGCAGCGGCGCCACGGCACCGCCGATGATCCCGGCCAGGGTGTACGCGAGCGAGGAGCCGGTGTAGCGCAGTCGGGGCGAGAACTGTTCGGCGACGAACGCGGCCTGCGGACCGTACATCAGCGAGTGCAGCGCGAGTCCGACGACGACACCGAGGGCCAGCGGGAGCCAGGAACCGCCGTCGGCGATCAGGAAGAAGACGAACGGCCACACTCCGGCGGCGGCAGCGGAACACCCGTACAGCAGACGGCGGTTGACACGGTCCGAGAGGGCGCCGGCGAGCGGGATCAGGAAGACCTGGAGCGAGGAGCCGATGAGGACGGCGGTCAGGGCGGAACCGCGCGACATGCCGAGTTCCTGGGTGGCGTAGGTGAGGACGAAGACCGTGAACATCGCGTACAGCACATCGGGGCCGACCCGGGCGAGCATCGCGGCGATCAGCGCGCGCCGCTGGGTCATGAACACCTCGCGGATCGGCGCCTCGGGACGGCTCTTCTCCGCCTCCATCGCCTTGAAGACGGGCGTCTCCTCCAGCTTCGCGCGGATCCAGAGGCCGAACGCGACCAGGGCGCCGGACAGCAGGAACGCCACCCGCCAGCCCCACGACATGAACTGATCCTCCGTCAGGAGGGCGCCGAGCGCGGCCAGTACACCGTTCGCGAGGAGGTTGCCCGCGGGCGGGCCGACCTGGGCGGCGGACGCGTAGAAGCCCCGCTTGCGCGGGTCGCCGAACTCGCTCGACAGCAGTACCGCGCCGCCCCACTCACCGCCGACCCCGACGCCCTGCGCGAACCGCAGCAGCACCAGCGCGATCGGAGCGGCCACGCCGACCGTCGCGTACGAGGGCAGAAGGCCGATCAGGAAAGTGGCGACGCCGATCAGGACGAGCGTGGCGATGAGGACCTTCTTGCGGCCGATGACATCGCCGAGGCGGCCGAAGACGAAACCGCCGAGCGGGCGCGAGAGGTAGCCGACGGCGTAGGTCGAGAAGGCCAGCAGGGTGCCCGTGAAGGCGTCCTCGGAGGGGAAGAAGAGGTCGCCGAAGACCAGGGCCGCCGCCGCCGAGTAGACCGCGAAGTCGTACCACTCCAGGGCGGTGCCGGTGAGGCTGGCGAAGAAGGCGCGGCGGATTCCCGAGCGGCCCGCCGGTGTCGCGGCGGTCGGCGTGGCCGCTTCCGGCGCCGGCGCCTGTGCGCCCTGTGGGGTGTGCTGCATGTTCCCGTTCCTTGCCTGGGGGACATCGACCTTTCGGCATACTTCTTGTATACAGGTCGTATGCGCAACCCCCGCGCCGGAAGTTAACCGCTTCGAAACCCACTTCTGTACGCGACACCCCTGCCCGCCCGTCCGCGACACCCCTTCTGGAGATGCCATGGCCACCCTCACCTTCGAACTCCCCGACGGCTCCACGCGCGCCGTCGATGTCGTCCGTCTGCTCAACGCCGGGTACGCCGGGCGCGGCCAGGAGGACGTGGCCGCCCATGTCGCCGAACTGGCCGAGCTGGGCGTGCCGGCGCCCTCGGTGACCCCCGCCCTCTACCCTGTGTCGCCCTACCTCGCGCAGCAGACCGAGCAGGTCGCCGTGCAGCACGGCCGTACCTCGGGCGAGGCGGAGTGGGCGCTCGTGGTCGACGCCGACGGGGATCTGCTCCTCACCGCCGCCTGCGACCACACCGACCGCGCGCTGGAGGTGCACGGGGTCGCCTGGAGCAAGAACGCGGGCCCCGACGTGCTCGCGCGCCGCGCCTGGCGCCTGGCCGAGGTCGAGGACCGTCTCGACGCGCTCACCCTGCGGGCCTGGGTCACCCACCGGGGTGCGGAGACCGAGATCCAGCACGGCACCCTCGCCGAACTGCTCACCCCCGGCTACTGGGCCGATGTGCTGCGCGACCGGGGCGACCTCGCGCCCGGCACGGTCCTGATCTCCGGGACCATCCCGATGGCCGAAGGGGTCGACCAGTTCGCCGAGCGCTGGCGCGTGGAGCTGGCGGACCCGGCGACGGGGGACACGATCCGGCTCGCGTACGACGTGGTGCCGATGCCGGAGCCGATCGGCTGAGCGGAGCTGATCGGTCGAGCGGAACCGGTATGTGTGGCCCGTACAGGAGTTCGCGGGCGAATTGGAGCCGGGACTTCCGGACCGGCGGGTGTGCTTCCGGACGCGCGGCACCCGGCGCGGCCACCCCGCGCCGGGGCGCACCCCGCTGACCAGGGCGGTCCGGCGGCCCGCCGGCGGCGGGCGGTGAGGATCGGCCAGATGTAGCAATTGACCGGTCTGGCCGAACTCGGCGTGGCCTTCATGTTGCCCGAGGCATCTAATGAAGATCGTCAGGCCGACACCCTCACCCGCGAGGTGCTCGATGACCGATCCCGTCGCCTTCCCCCAGGACCGCACCTGCCCCTACCACCCGCCCACCGCCTACGAACCGCTGCGCGCCGACCGGCCGCTGACCCGGATCTCGCTGTACGACGGCCGGGAGGTGTGGGTCGTCACCGGGCACACGGCGGCCCGCGCACTCCTCGCCGACACCCGGCTGTCCAGCGCACGCGAACGCGACGGCTTCCCGCTGACGAACCCGCGCATCGCCGCGCTCCGCGACCGCCGCACCGCGCTCCTCGGCGTCGACGGACCCGAACACCGCACCCAGCGGAGCCGGCTCATCCCGAGCTTCACCGTGAAACGGATCGACACCCTCCGCCCGCGCATCCAGGAGACCGTGGACCGGCTGCTCGACGCCATGGAGGCACAGGGGCCGACCGCCGAACTGGTGAACGCGTTCGCGCTGCCCGTGCCGTCCATGGTGATCTGCGCGCTGCTCGGTGTCCCGTACGCCGACCACGACTTCTTCGAGGAGCAGTCGCGGCGGCTGCTGCGCGGCCCGGCGATCGCCGACACCGAAAGGGCGCGGCTTCGGCTCGACGCGTATCTGGGCGACCTGATCGACCGGAAGCGGAAGGACCCGGGGGACGGGCTGCTCGACGAGCTGATCGAGCGGCAGCTCGCGGAGGGGACCTACGACCGCGAGGAGCTGATCGCGGTCGCCACGATCCTGCTGATCGCCGGGCACGAGACCACCGCGAACATGATCTCGCTCGGCACCTTCACGCTGCTGCGCCACCCGGAGCAGTTGGCCGAACTCCGTGCCGAGGGTTCGCTGATGTCCGCCGCCGTGGAGGAGTTGCTGCGGTACCTGTCGATCGCCGACGGGTTGCTGCGGCTGGCCACCGAGGACATCGAGGTGGACGGCGTGACGATCCGGGCCGGTGAGGGCATCGTCTTCTCCACCTCCGTCATCAACCGCGACACCGACGTCTTCCCGGAGCCGGACGCCCTGGACTGGCACCGCCCGAACCGCCACCACGTCGCCTTCGGCTTCGGCGTCCACCAGTGCCTCGGCCAGAACCTGGCCCGCGCCGAGATGGACATCGCCCTGCGGACACTCTTCACGCGGCTGCCGGGGCTGCGCCTCGCGGCGCCCCCGGAAGAGATCCCGTTCAAGCCGGGCGACTCGATCCAGGGCATGCTCGAACTGCCGGTGACCTGGTGAGGAAGGGCGAGGCCATGCGGATCGACATCGACAAGGAAAGCTGCGTCGGCGCCGGACAGTGCGCGCTCACCGCACCGGGCGTGTTCACCCAGGACGACGACGGCCTCAGCGCCCTGCTACCGGGCCGCGAGGACGGCGGAGGCGACCCGATGGTGCGCGAGGCCGTCCGGGTGTGCCCGGTAGGGGCCATCGCGGTGACGGCACCCTAGCGATGCCGCACGACTGACCGGTGACCGGGGCGAGCCGTCGGCGCGCGGGCGATGAGTTTCCGGAGCAGCATCGGTCGTACCGGTAAGCATTCGCGCGCGTGCAGGGAGGCACCCATGAGCAGCGAGCCACTCACCACTTGCCTGTGGTTCGACGGTCAGGCCGAGGAGGCGGCGAACCACTACATCTCGATCTTCAAGGACGCCGAACTGGGCGCGATCGGCCGGTACACGGAGGCCGGGCCGGGCCCCGAGGGAACGGCGATCGTCGTCGAGTTCAAGATCAACGGCCAGAAGTTCATCGGGTTGAACGGCGGGCCGCAGTTCACCTTCGACGAGGCGATCTCGTTCCAGATCCACTGCGAGGACCAGGACGAGGTCGACTACTACTGGAACCGGCTCCTGGAGGGCGGCAGCCCCAGCCAGTGCGGCTGGCTGAAGGACAAATTCGGCCTCTCCTGGCAGGTGATCCCCAAGGAACTCACAGCCATGATCGGCAGCCCCGACCAAGAAAAGGCAGCCCGAGCAACCCGAGCCATGCTGGCGATGACCAAACTGAACATCGCAGAACTAAGAAAGGCCTTCGAGGGAGAATAACCACCACGAACGGCCCGCGGATTGGCCACGGCCGCCAGCCACCCCTTCAGGGGCGCGGGGAACTGCGCACCCAGCCACGGACGGCCTGCGGCTTAGACACCGGCCGCCAGCCACCCCCACAAGGGGCGCGGGGAACGGCGCAAACCGGCCACCGAGGCAACGGTCCCCAGATTCCGAACCGGTCGACCCGCGGAGCGACTAGTACCGCAGCACCGCCGCAATATGGTCCTGCTCCGCCAACGTGCCGTCCGGCACGAACCGGACCTTCGCATCGGTGTCCAGGGACCGCTCCACGATCTCGTCCACCAGATCCTCGCGAGCGTCCAGATCACCGGCCTCCGCGGGGACCAGGTGCTCGCCGTCGTCCCGTACCGTCGTACGGTAGTTCTCCTCGACGGCGAGCACCCCCACCCGGCCGCCGAGCGCGCTCTGCCACACCTCGTCCACCCCGGCGGCGAAGTCCCGGCGGCCCCTGGCCTTGTCCAACTCCTGGAGCAGGGCGCCGATCTCCGCCTCGTGGTGCGCGGCGTGGAAGGGGCGCACGGCCTGCCACACCACGTCGGCCGGCCCGTCCGCGAGCCCGCCGTGCGGCACCCGGGAGGCCCCCCGGGAGACCGTGCCGGCGCCGTCGAGCAGGGAGAGCGCCGCCGCCTCACCGGCGATGTACAGGGGCCGGGGCGCCGCCGCCAGGACATGGCGCATCGCCTCGTCGGCGCCGCGCAGGAACTGCCGGGTCGCCTCGTCCGTGAAGGTGCTCGGCACATCGCCGATCCGCTCCTCGCGCTCCACGTCCTGCGCGGTCAGGCTGCGCGTCAGCGGGAAGCCGCCCTTGTGCACCTCGGTGACCCGCTCCGGGCCGCCGTTCCACAGCGAGACCCGGTCGGCCGAGACCGCCATGACCCAGTAGGGCCGCTCGGCCTCGCGCGCGGCGACCAGGTTCCGGGTCAGGAAGGTGTCGGCGAGGACCACGCGCTCGGGTGCGCTGCGGCCGAGATACCAGACCTGGTGTTCACCGGGCGCCGCGAAGATCGCGAGCCCGTCCTCGACATGCGCGAGGTCGACCTCGGCGTGCGCGCGGTCGAGCTGGTCCTCGACATCGGCGCGCCGTTCGCGGGTGACGGCGGGGTCGGCCCGCAGCCGCTCCTTCGCCTCGGCCAGCAGATTGCGCAGCCGTACGGGGTCCTGGGCGTTGTCCGGCTCACGGCGATGCGTCGGCATCACGAGCGAGACGGCGGGGTACGGGCGCGGGGCGCGCAGTCGGGCGAGGACGGCGGGAGTGAGTGCGGGATGCATGGAACCCTTTCCCGAGCGGGCGGATTGCGCCGGGCTGTACTGGACACCGGCCCGTGGTTTATTCCGGGTCGACCCGGAATAAACCCTATATCCGATTCTCGACTCGGGCATGTGAGCTGCACCGAACGGCGCAGTGCCCCCGGGAACGCCGAGGGGGCGGGCGACGGGAAGAAAGACCCCGTCGCCCGCCCCGGTGAGCGGTCGCCTTACGGCAGTAGGTTGATCTTGAAGGTGGACGTCGTGTTCTTCACGTCCTGTGCGTTGTCGCTCATCTTCAGGTTGTGGAAGGTGACTTCACCGACCGCGGGACCCTGCCCCGCCTCGGGCATCTCGTTCGCCCAGAGCCCGAAGCCCGACTTCGCGTCGTACGCGTCGCCGCTCTTGTGCGCCCCGGTGATCGTGACATCCGTGAGGATCGTGTCCTTGACCGGGAACTGTGGCTGGCCTCCCACGTAGTTGGTCTGGAACATGATGCCGCTGTACGTCGGATCGACGATGTCGACATTGTTGACGCGGATCCCCTGGAACACCTTCGACGCGGAGAACATCCAGATACCGGGGAAGGTCTGTCCGCCCCAGAAATGGCCGCCCGCGCGGACGATGGAGATGTTCTCCAGCGTCGTCGGTTCGGTGCCGAAGCCGTTCATCGGATAGCCGAAGTCCAGAGAGCTGACCGTGATGCCGGAGTAGACCAGGGTGTCCGCGATGTGGATGTTGCGGAAGGTGTTGTTGTAACCGCCGTAGACGGCGATTCCCGCGGCACGCCAGGTCAGGATCGTGGTCAGGTTCTCGTAGACGTTGTTCTTCTCGTCCGCGCCGCCCGCGTCGATCGCCGAGAACAGCGCGAAGCTGTCGTCGCCGGTCGCCCGCGCCTCGTTGTTGACGACGTGGTTGTCGGTGGAGCCGTTGGTCATGTTGACGCCGTCGGCGAACATGTTGCGGATACGGGAGTTCTTGATGGTGATGTTGTCGGTGTTGGCGCCCCAGTAGAGGCACACCATGTGCTCGTTCCAGATGTTGTCGATGGTGATGTCGGAGACGTTGGAGAAGTCGAACACCTTCCCCGGTCCGTCGATACGGGACGTGTAGTTCCCGAAGTACGCGAAGTTCGCGAACGACGAGCCCTTCGCCGAGTTCTCGGCGCGGAAGCCGATGTCCGTGTTCTCCTGCGACGACGGCGCGCGGAACCGGGTGAACCAGGGCCCGGCCCCGACCACCTGGACCGCCTTGCCGTACACCTGGAACTTGCTGGACGTCTCGTAGTCACCGGCCGGCAGATAGACACCGACCAGCTTGCCCGTGGTGTCCATGCGCACCTTGTCGAGCGCGTTCTGCACGTCCTGGTGCGCGAAACCGGTCGGTACGGCGTACGTCGCCGGGTCCGGGTTCGGTGTGGCGGTGACCTGCTCCATGCTGACGAAGTCGATGGCGTACTTGGAGGTGTTCGCCGCGTCCTTCTGGAGCCGGATCTTGCTGCCCGCCTGCACTGTACGGCCGAGCATGATGTTCGCCTCGTCATAGATGTGACGGGGGTCGCCCGCGCTCGGCGAGTTGCCGGGGCCCGCCTCGTTGCCGTACAGCCACGCGTACTTCGACGTGAGGTCGATGGCCTTGAGGAAGGTGCCGTCGACGTAGACGTTCAGCGTCGCGTTGGTGCCGCCGCCGCCCGCCGCGTCCGGGATGGAGAAGCGGGTGACCAGCGTGTTCGTGCTGGCCTTGGCCGTGAACTCCACATAGTTGCCGGTGTTGTCGAGCGTGACGGCCTTGCGGCCCGATGCCTCGCCCGCGATGTCACCGATGGTCCGGTTGGGGCCGACGGTCTTCGCGCCACCGCCGACGGTGCCGTCCTCGGCCTCGTACATGTCGAACGGCATGCTCGCGCCCCGCCCGACGAACAGCGGCTTGGACGAGGTGTTGTTCTCGCGCTTGACCGGGACCTCGTTGGCGTCGGCGGCGATCACGGTCTTCACCGTGAACTTGCCGTTCACCGCCGGCCAGGTACCGAGGTTGATCGCGTTCGAACTCGCCCCGGCCGCCAGGACCCCGTCGTACGCGCCCGTGAGGGTGCGGACCGTGGAGCCGTTCGCGTCGAGGACCGTCAGCGTGATGCCGTGGCTGCCGCCCGCCGACGCGATGGTGCCCTGGTTCTTCAGGACGACGGAGAACGTGACCGTGTCGCCCCCGGCCGGGGCGCTCGGCGACCAGTTCACCGCCGACGCGACCAGGTCCGAGCTGGACACCGGCTTGACGACCAGCGCTGTCGGACTGGTGTAGCTGTTGTTGCCGTCGTTCTGCTCGATGACCTTGTTGTCCGGGTCGACCACGGCACCGACCTGGTAGGTCCCGGCGTCCTTGGCGCCGATGGTCGCCGTGAAGGTCTTCGACTCACCGGCCGCGAGCGCGCTGACGGCGGCCGTGCCGACCTTGGTGCCGCCGAGCTGGAACGCGACATCGGTGGCGCCGGACGCGGCGTTGCCGATGTTGCGGACCGTCGCGGTGAGGCTGATCGGGTCGGACTCGATCGGGTCCGCGGGCGCGGAGGTGATCGAAGTGACGACCAGATCGGGGTTCGGCGCGGGGGTGCCGAGTACCTGGAACTCCGCGACCTGACCGGCCGGAGCACCGGTGTTCGCGGTGAACTTCAGCTGGACGTCCGCGACCCGGGCGGTCACGGGGATCGACACGGTGTTCCCGCTCGACGGGTTGAACGTGTAGTCCTTGCCCGCCACCAGACTGGTGAAGTCCGTCGCGTTCTGTTCCCGGCCGAGCACCTGGAACGTCTGCGTGCGCTGGCTCCACGCGGCGTCCGGGTTGAGCTTCACGACCACGGTGTTCACATCCGCGTTCGCGCCCAGCTTCACCGTCAGCGTGTTCGGGTAACTGCCTCCGGCGCCCTCCCAATAGGTGCTGGTCAGACCGTCGTTGGCGTTCGTCGCGACAAACGTGAACACCGACGAGGACGCGCTGATCGCCTTGCCCACGGCGAGATTCACGTCGTCGCTCGTGGAGCCGTTACGGGTCACCGAATTGCTGTTCGCGGACTGGTTGCCCGCGGCGTCCTTGGCCCGCACGTAGTACGTCACCGTCGCCGAGGACGGCTGGGTGTCGGTGTACGTGGTGACATCGCCTGCGACGCTCTTGAGGAGTGTCCCGTTGGCGTAGATGTCGTAGCCGGTGACCTTCACATTGTCGGTCGACGCCTGCCAGGTCAGTTTGACCTGACCGGCCACGGCCTCCGTGAAGGCGAGGCTGCCCGGCGCGGTCGGTGCCTGCGTGTCACCCGAGTCGCCGTTCCTGGTGACGGTGTTGCTGTTCGCGGACTGGTTGCCCGCCGCGTCCTTCGCGCGCACGTAGTAGGAGACCGTCTCGGACGCGGGCTGGGTGTCCGTGTACGTGGTGACGGCGCCGTCGACAGTTGAACGCAGCACCCCGTTGGCGTAGATGTCGTACGCGGTGACCTTGACGTTGTCCGTGGACGCCGTCCAGGTGAGTTTGATCTGGCCGGTCGCGGGCTCCGTGTACGACAGTGAGCCGGGCGCGGTCGGCGCCTGGGTGTCGCCGGTGGTGGGTCCGTAGACCTCAAGCTCGGACAACTGCCCGGCCGGCTGGCCCGTGTTGGCGCTGACCACGACGCGTACGTACCGCGTGGTGGTGGCGTCGAAGGAGAGCGTCGCCGACTGGTCGTTCGCGGCGCTGAACTCGTACCCCTTCGAGGCCACGAGGTCGGAGAAGTCCGTCCCGTTGGTGCTGCCCTGGATCTTCAGGGTCTGGGTCCGGGTGCCCCAGCCCGCCGGGAGCCGCAGCACGACCTTGTCCACGCGCAGGGACGCGCCGAGGTCGGCCTGGATCCACTGCGGGAGGTTGCCGTTGGCGCTCTCCCAGTAGCTGGAGCTGTTGCCGTCACCGGCGTTGGCCGGGATGTACGTCTGTGTGGAACTGCTCGCCGTGAACGTCTTGCCGCGGGCCAGGTTGCCCGAGGAGTCGCTCGCGCCGTGCACCTCCAACTCGGAGAGCTGGGCGGCTCCCCAGCCCGAGTTGGCGGTGATGTTCACCCGGACGTAGCGCGTCTGCGTCGCCGGGAAGGCGATCGTGACCGTGTTCGCCGACCCCGGGCTGAAGCTGTACGCGGCCGAGGTCTTGATGGTGTCGAAACCGGTGCCGTCGCTGCTGCCCTGCACGGACAGGGTCTGCGTACGGCTCTCCCAGGAACCCGGGAGCTTCAGGACGACCTCGTCCACGCGCGTGCTCGCGCCGAGGTCGGCCTGTACCCACTGCGGGAAGTCCGAGCCCGAACTCTCCCAGTACGACGACGCGTTGCCGTCGGTGACGTTCGCCGCGCCGTAGTCGGCCTTCGCGCTGCTCGCCTTGGCCGTCTTGCCCGCGGCGAGGTTCGGACCCCCGGCCGCCGAGGCGGTCAGGGCCGGGAGTCCGATCATCACGAGGGCGGCCGTGAGGAGGGCGGCCAGCGTCCGCCATCGCCAACGATGTCTTCTCATGCTTCCCCTGTCCATGGCTGCTTGATCCGGAGGCTCAGGTTCTTGCGTTCAGTTGTTGGAGAATTGCAGAACGGTGTTTTCAAGTCCACGGTTTGAACAGACCTTCTTGCTGAACCCTGCGTGATCGCGCACGGCCCTTGACGCCGGACTGGTCCGGTCCTTTACTGCTCCACGCGCCACTCGTTCAAATGACAGGCCATCGTTCAGTCATGTGAATCGCAGTGAAGGGATCGGAACTGTGCACACGACCATGTCGAAGACACAGCGCGCGGGCGCCGGCTTAGCCGCCGTCTGCGGGCTCCTGGCGGTCACCGCACCCCAGGCCCACGCCGAGGTCGAACCCGGCGGCTGGACATCCGAGTCACCCTCGTTCACCACCCAGGAGCGGGGCTGCGGCACCATCAGCGGGCTCACCTTCAGCCTGAGTTGCGGCGACACCAGTGGTGAGCAGCGTGCCGAGCGCCGCTACGCCACCTACACCGGCGGCACCCATCAGTTCGAGGGCTCGTTCCGGATCTCCAGCATGGGCGGCAGCCGGATCAGCCTGAAGCAGACCTTCCGTGACACCAGCGGCTCCCAGGGCCCGTTCTTCATGCTGGCCGTGGAGCGCGGCGGACGGCTCTACAGCGTGGAGGGCGGGGCCACCCTGTCGCCGAACGCGGGCACCGTCGGCGCCACCGTCCGGGTCAACACCGTGAACCAGGTCGGCAAGACCCACCGCACCTACATCAACGGCTCGTTGGTGAACGCGGTGTCGAGCGCGTCCGGCAGCTACTACGACAAGTTCGGCGCCTACCGCACCAACAGCGGCAACGGACCGGTCACCGTCAGCTGGAGCAACGTCAAGTTCTGGCGGAAGTGACCCGATGACGCCCCGGAATCGTGTACGGGTCCACCGGGTCCACCAAGTCCACTGGGTCGTTCGGATTCTTCAACGGGCCGTGCTCGTGGCCCTGTTGATTGGCGCCGGCACGGTGAGCTGCTCGGCACCGGAGCCCGGCGGGACCGCGACTTCCCCCGCCCGTGACCCCGCCCTGCGCGCCACGCGTGTCTCACCCGTCGACACCCGGCTGACCTGGACCACGGCGCCGTCCACCGCGTCCGGCCAGGCGCTGGAGTACGCGACGGACCCCAAGGGCCCGTACACGATTCTCGGGTATCTGCCGACCGGGGTGACGTCCTATCAGCACCCCCGGCTCATACCGGAGACCACCTTCTACTACCGCCTGCGCGCCTACACGGGCCCGGTCTCACGACCCGTGACGGTCGACCTGCCACCCGGCGGACCGGGCGCCGACGACCGGAACGACGACGCCGTCTGGGCCCGCCCCAGGACGGTCCGCGCCGAAGGCGTCGCCACGCACCCGCTGCGCGCCGCCGCTGCCGCACCCACCGCCCTCAAGGCAAAGGTCGAGCAGGCCAACGGCGTCTCCTTCACCTGGACCGACCACGCGTCCGACGAGGACGGCTACCTCCTGGAGAACAGACCCGAGGGCAGCGCCGCGTACCGCGTGGTGGCCGTCCTCGACCCCGACATCAACTCCTTCGGCCTCAGCACCCTCCCGGAGGAGAAGCACGCCTCGTACCGGGTCCGCGCCTTCCGGTACGGCGAGCGGTCGAACACGGTGCGGGTGACCACCGGCAAGGACCCCGGGGACGGCTGACGCGCGCCCGTCCCCGGGGTCCCCTTCCCGCAAGTGCGTGTTACGCCAGTGCCTGTTACGCGGTGTGCAGGGTCAGCCCGTAGCGGTTCAGGATCGGGTTGACCGGCTGGTACCAGGTCTCACCGCCGGAGCTGCAGTTGCCCCAGCCGCCCGACGTGACACCCTGCGCCTGGTCACCGCTGATGAAGGAGCCGCCCGAGTCGCCGCCCTCGGCGCACACGCTGGTCTTCGTCATCCCGTAGACCGCGCCCTGGCTGTAGTTGACCGTCTCGTTCTTGGCCAGCAGATTGCCGCAGCGCCAGTGCGTCGTGGAGCCCGACCGGCAGATCGAGGCGCCGATCGGGGCCTCGTTCGACCCGCGCACCAGCTGGTCGGAGACCTGACCCCAGCCGAGGACGACCGGGACGGTCCACCAGCCGCTGCCGACGTTCACCCAGGCGTAGTCGTTGCCCGGGAAGGTCGAGCCCTGGAAGTTGCCTATGTACGAGCGGTCCCAGCCGTACACCGCCGGTCCGGGGACCGAACAGTGACCGGCCGTCACGAACCCGCCGTACACCGAGAAGCCGATCGAACAGCGGACGTTGCCCGTGTAGTACGGGTCGCCGCCGACCGTGCCGGCCGCGAAGGTCGTCGGGGTGTGCGCGGTCTCGCCCACGGTCACGGGACCCGTCTTGCGGGCCTTGGCGAGGAAGGAGCGGACATCGTTGTCAGACTTCTTGGCCGAGACCACCTCGACCACCACGCGGCTCGTCTTCGGGTCGACGCGCCAACTGGCGACGCCCTGCGGCGCCTTGAGCTTGTCGATACGGGCCTTGGTGGCGTCCAGCTCCTTGGCGGTGTGCTCGACGAGCTTCACGCTCGCCCCGGTCGCCCGTACCGCCGACGCCTTGCTCGTGTCGGCCAGCGCGACGGTCAGCCGCGATGTCTCGGAGTCGATCCAGGAACCGCCGTACGACGAACCGGCGGCCTTGCGCGCCTTGCCCTCGACGGCGGTTGCCGTCTTCTCCGCCGCGATCCGCGCCTCGGCCTGACTTTTGGTCAGCCCGAAATCGCGCTGCATGGCGGAGAGCAGCGCCCCCGAGGCGGGAGCCTCGGCCGCGCCGGAGGACGCGGAGTTGTCGGCGGCCGACGCGGGGACGAGCCCCGCCGCGGTACAGAGGCCGGCGACGAGGAGTGCGGACAGGGCGGTACGCAGGGTCTTCGTGGGTCTCATGGGGTGTGGCCCTTCGTTGTTCCAGCGTGTGGGGGAGGAACAGCAAAGCCCCGAGAGAGCGCTCTCAGGGACTGCCGGTGGGGAGCCTAACGGAGGATCATGAGCAGGTCCATGCCAATGAACGGCCTCATGTGCGGTGTCCAGGAGGCGCACCGAGCGGTTTCGGACACGAGTTGTCGTGAAGCAGTCTGGAGACTGGCTGGAATCGCATGGTGACAGCGAGTCAATAGGGGCAATAGAGAGGGGAAGGAGCTACGGGGGCCCCGAAACCCCGTGCTCGGCACGCAGACGCCACGGAGGTGGCCGTGCACGACGAATTCCTGTGCCAGCTCACCGCGTACGGCGTGTGCGGCGGTCAATGGGTCGGCGTACCGCTCGGCACCTATCGCGCGCCCACACTGCCGCTCGCCCTGTGGTGGCTGCGGGACCGGGCCCTGTGGATCGCCGAAAGGCTCGATCCCGACCCCGAAGGAGCACCCTTCCCGTCGGGCGCGCTGGCGCCCGTGGCGGACGGCACCCCCGACGTCCCCACCGCCCTGCGGGTGTGGTGCGGCGACCCGGCCCAACAGGACGCCGTGGCGGTGGAGTTGACGGGCGGCCGGCTGATGCGGTTCGCCGCCCAGGACGACACCACGGAGTACGAACTGATGGCGGAGTCCGTGGACGCCCTGCGGATGCAGCGCATGGCGTCCCGCTTCGGGATACCCGCGGGCGCGGGGTTGTGGTGACTTCGAGCCACGGTCCGGGACGCGACGGCTGCCGCCGGGTTCGTGGCGTTCGCGGCGGGGTTCGCGGCGTTCGCGGCCGGGTTCGCGGCGGTTGCGGCCGGGGGACCGACCCGCACGCGTAACCGCCGTCGTCACACCCGCGCGTCCCGGAACCCGTCCCGAACGGTGCGTCCCGGGTCGCGCTCGGCTCAAGTACCGCCCTGTGCTTCGATGTACGCGACCGGCACGCGGGACGGAGACGGGCGGGTCGTACGGCACACCGGGAAGTCTGTGAGGCTGGCGGGGCATGACCGAGGAGGAGTTCGACGTGTTCTACGCCGCCGCGTTCCCCCGCCTCGTGGGCCAGATGTTCGCCCTCACCGGCGACCGCAACGAGGCCCAGGACGTCGCCCAAGAAGCCTTCGTACGGGCCTGGGACAAGCGTCAGCACCTGCTCGCCGACCAGGCTCCCGAGGCCTGGGTGCGCACCGTCGCGATGCGGCTCGCCGTGAGCCGCTGGCGCCGCGCCCGCCGCTGGGCCGACATCGTGCGCCGCACCCCGCCTCCCGAACCGACGCCGGGCCCAGGACCGGAACGCACCGCGCTCGTCCAGGCGTTGCGGAAGCTTCCGGAACCGCAGCGCCTTGCCGTGGTCCTGCACCATCTGTGCGACATGAGCCTGGAACAGGTAGCCTCCGAAACCGGCGCGCCGATCGGCACCGTCAAGGCCCGGCTGTCGCGTGGACGCACCGCGCTGGCCCGGCACCTGTCCCTGGCGGACGCGGAAGCCCTCGGCGAGACGGGTGAGAAGGGTGAGAAGGAGGACGGCCGTGTCCGATGATCGCCTCACTCTCGCGCTGCGCGACCTCGCCGCCGGGCACCGCATGCCACCGGTCGTGCCCGCCGCCGAGATCCGCCGCCGGGCCGTACGCCGCAGGCGGATGCGCAGGACGGGCCTCGCCGGGAGCGCCGCCGTCGGCATCGCCGCCCTCACCCTCGCGCTCACCGCCGACTTCGGCGACGAGGCGCCCCACACCCGCCCGGTCCGGGCCGCCGCACCCAGCGACACCGAGGAGCCGTTCGCCACGGTCGACCTGGAGCGCCGGGCCATGACCGTCGACGGCCGCGACCTCCCGGTCTCCACGGGCGACGCCAAGAGCCCGACGCCCACCGGCCGCATGACCGTCGTCGCCAAATACGCGACGCAGCGACTCTCCGCCACCTCGGCGACCTTCGGCATGTACGACATGAGACTGCCGTGGGTGGTGCAGTTGCGTACGCCCAGTGGCGGCACGAACTACATCGTCGCGCTCACGTTCAACGAGAAGGCGCCGGGCGAGTACGACGCCACGGGCGGCTGGATCGGACTGCGTACGCGCGACGCCAAGTGGCTCTACACGCAGGTCAGGCCGGGCGACGAGGTGACCGTCGAGGGCCCGGAGCCCGCCAACGCCACCACCTCCGCCGTCCCGCGCGGCAAGGTCACGACCCAGCCGGGGCCGCGGTGACCGGCGACGAGGGGGTCGGGGCGAGGATGACCGGCGACGACGTACTCGCCGTCCTGGCGCTGCTCCACGACGCGGGGGCCGAAGTCTGGATCGGCGGGGGCTGGGGGATCGACGCGCTCGTGGGACGGGCCACCCGCCCGCACCGGGACCTGGACCTGGTCCACCGGGCCGAACAGGAACCGGACTTGCTCGCCGCGCTCGGCGCCGCCGGGTTCACGGAAACCGTCGACTGGCGGCCCGTCCGCTTCGTCCTCGCCGACGGCCGGGGCCGTGAACTCGACCTGCACCCCTTGGAGTTCGCACCCGACGGCTCAGCGGTCCAGACGTCCATGGACCCGGAGCACCCCTTCACCTACCCGGCGTCCTGCTTCTCCACCGGCACGATCCAGGGCGCCACCGTCCCGTGTCTCTCCGCCGAGCAGCAGGTCCGCTTCCACCAGGGGTACGAGCCGGCGGAGCGGGACCTGCACGACATGGCGCTGCTGCGCGACGCCTTCGGGATCGCCACCCACTTCTGACGGAGTCTTCCGACGGAGTCGAGGAGGCGCGGCCTTCAGACGAGCAGCCGCAGCCGGGTGTCCGCGACGCCGAGCCGTACCGTCTGCCCCCAGGTGAACTCCAGCGCGTCCGACTCCATACCGTCTCCGAAGGCGACCAGGCGTTCCGACTCGACCGTCAGCCGCAGCCGTCCGGCACGGGTGAGTGTGCCCTGGACGCGGGTGGTGCCGGTGGCGGGCGACGGCCATGCCTCGCGGACGAACCAGGCGAGCGCCGGATCGGTCGGTCCCGGCAGTGCGAGGGCGCTCCCGCGCTCCAGCCACAGGGACCGCAGCCAGCCGGTGGCACCCGTGCCGGTGCCGACGACCAGACCCGACGACGCCTGCGCCTCGTCGCCGTCGGAGCCCTTCCCGCCCTTCCCGCCCTTCGAACCGGCGCCGCCCGGCGGGTCCGTCCCCAGGAGGTAGCGGGACGTCTGATGGTCGGGTCTGCCCAGATAGATCTCGTTGAGCGCGAGCAGCCGTTGGGTGTCGTCGGCGACGGCCTCCACCATCGTGAGGTCGTCGAAGGCGCCCGTACGCGACACGGCGGCGCGCAGCAGCGCCGCCGTGTCCCGCGCCCGGTGCCGTACGAGGACCCCGGGGTTGCGCCCGGGGTCGCTGTCGATACCGATCACCGGCTGACCCGCGAGGTACTTGGCGGTGTTCGCGACGAGACCGTCCTGCCCCACGACCACGACCACGTCCTCGGGTGCGAACAGGAACCGGTCCAGATCGGAGCGCTCGACGCGTACGTGACGCCATGCCAGCGGAACGGCGGCCGTCACCTCGGCGAGCGCGCTGTGTGTGCGGGCATGCCGGTCCGCCGCCTCCGTCAGGCTCCGGCCGCGTGAGGCGCCGCGTGAGGTGAGGAAGAACTCGGCCTGCCCGTGGGTGCCGTGGTGGGCCAGCAGCTCCTGGTACTCGGTGACCCGGTGGACCAGGACCACACGCGGCGCGAGGCTCACGGCCGTCCGCCTCCCGTGGCGCCGAGCTTCGCGAGGAGCCCCGTCAGGACGTCGGGCGAGAGCGTCAGGCTGTCGATGCGCGGCAGGTTCTCGGCGAGCCGCGTCAGACCCAGGGCATGCAGCGTCGCCGGATCCACCTCGGCGTGCACCCGCAGCCAGGCCGCCTGCGCGTCCGCGCGGGCCTCGCCCACCTGCCGGGCCGCCTCGGCCTCCGCGCGGGCGAGCCGCACACTGCGGGCCGCCTCCGCCTCGGCGCGTACCGCGTCGGCCGCCGCGCTCTCCTCCGCCTCGCGCCTGGTGTTGGTGCCGCGCTGCTCGACCAACTCCTCTTCACGGCGGGCGAGTTCGATCTTGCTGGCGAGTTCGTTCTCGGCGATGGCGCGCTCCCGCTCCACCGCGACGGCCCGCCGCTCGTACGTCGCCCGGTCCGCCTCCTGCTGGATCTGTTCCCGGGCGGGGGTCCGCAGGGCGCGTTCGACGTCGGGTTCGGGGCGGATCGCGACGACGCGGACCGCGACGACTTCGAGTCCCGTCGCGGGCAGCCGCGGCTCGGTGGCGAGACCTTCCTCGATCCGCTCCCTCACAGAGGCGACGCCGGTGAGCAGGACGTCGGCGAGGGGGCTGCGGGCGAGGGTGTCGAGCGTGTGCTGCTGTGCGGCCTCCGTGAGCAGGGTGGAGATCTGCTCCAGGGGTGTGCCGCGCCAGACTCCGGTGTCCGGGTCGACGGAGAAGTCGAGGCGGGCGGCGGCGAGGGCCGGGTCGCCGACGCGGTACGTGACGGTGGCCTGCACCGTGACGTCCTGGAAGTCGGCGGTCCTGGCGTGAAAGGCCATCGTCAACTCGCGGTCGTCCACGGGCACTTCGGAGAGCGCGGCGGTCAGCGACCGGTACCAGAAGCTGAGCCCCGGGCCGTCGTGGACGAGCTTGCCGCCCTTGTGGTGCCGGACGTGTGCGGTGGGCGCGGAGCGCAGGTGTCGCCAGCCGAGGCGCCTGCTGATGTCGGCCATGGAGATCCCCCTTTTCGTCATGGCGACGATATCGGTCCGCGCCGATTATCGTCAAGGAGACGAAAGGGGGCATCCGCGCGCCCCCGCGCCCGGCTCCGCTGGTAGCTTCTCACCGTGATTCCCGGCGAGAGCGGGCCCCACGTGACCCTGTGTCTGGACGCGCCCCCGCGCCTGGCGAGCCTCGGCGTGGGCGTCCACGGCACCACAGGCCCCACGGACACCTTCCGCCTCCCTGATCTGTGGCAGTTCCACCTGTACGGGTACACGGCCGACCTCACGGTGGACGGCACCCCGTACGCGATCCGGCCCGGCCGCGTGAGTCTGGTCCCGCCCGGGGCCGAGGTCCACTTCCGGTACCGGGGGCGGTCGGAGCATCTGTACGTACACTTCGCGCCGAGCGACACGGGTGCGCCAGCTGCGACAGGTACGACAGGTGCGGCCCTGGCGGTTCCGGTGATGCAGGACGCCGGCGCCGAGACACCCCTGCTGACGGGACTGCTCCGCCGCGCCGTCGCCGTGGCGCCCCGTAACCCCGCACGTGCCGCCGCCGAGGTGTGGACGGCGCTGTGGTGCGTCGCAGAACTGGCAGAACTGGCCGCGCCGGACGGGGGACCGCGCCGGGCGCCCGCCCCCGTCGCGGCGGCGATGGCGCACATCGAGTCACATCTCGCGGGGCCGCTGACCGTGCCCGACCTGGCGAGGGCCGCCGGTGTCTCGCACAACCATCTGACCCGGCTGTTCCGCGCGGAGACCGGCGGCACCGTCGTCGCCTACATCCGCGCCCGCCGGATGGAGCGGGCCCGGCATCTGCTGCGCGAGTCGACCCTGTCGATCTCGGCCGTTGCCGCATCGGTCGGTATCGCCGACCTCCAGGCGTTCAACAAGGCGTGCCGCCGCGAACTCGGCGCGTCCCCGCGCGCCCTGCGCGGCGGCACCATCTGATCCCGGTCAGTCCCGCCCCTTGCCCCGGTACACGTCCAGATCCCCGTCGAGTTCCAGGGCGAGGACCGTCGCGTACGGGTCGATGTCACCGGGCGCCGGCGCGTCGATCCACGTCACACCGGGCACCTCGTGCAGCCCGCCGACGACGACATGGCCGAGTTCCGCGCCCGTGCCGACGACGCGGACCCGTTTCACCGGCGTACGCAGCCCCCGTACCGCGACATGCTCGCGCGGCGCGTCGAAGCAGAACAGGTACAGGGTGCGGCCGTCGGCGGACAGGGTGCTCGGGCCGTAGTGGTGGCCCGGGGGCAGTCCGGCGGACGTGCCGTACACCGCGTCGGCGTGCCGGGCGATCCAGTCGCCGAGGCCCGTCAGCCGCTCGGCCTGCGCCTCAGGCACCGTGCCGTCCTCGCGGGGGCCGACGCCGAGGAGGAGGTTGCCGCCCATGCCGATCGTCTCGGCGAAGTAGCGCACCAGCATGCCGACCGACTTGTGGCGGTCGTCGGCGGGCTGATGGCCCCAGGAGTCGTTGACCGTCAGACACAGCTCCCAGGGCCCGTCCGGGATCCGCACCGGCAGGCCCTGCTCCGGGGTCGCGTAGTCGCCCTGGCTCAGCATGCGCGCGTTGAGGACCGTCTCCGGGTTGCCCGCCAGGATGCGCCGCGCCAGCTCCCGTATCCGCCACTGTTCCTCGCTGCGCTCCCACTCCCCGTCGAACCACAGCAGGTCGGGCCGGAACCGCTCCACGAGTTCGCCGACCTGGCCGTCGCGGTACGCGAGATAGCGCGCCCATGCCGCCGGGTCCTCGACGCCGTCCTTCGGGGTCACGTACGGGTTGGTGGCCACACCGTCGTGAGCCGGCGGGTCGGGGTGCACGACGCTCGCGTAGTCCGGGTGGTTCCAGTCCGAGTGCGAGTAGTACAGGCCGACCTTGAGGCCGCGTTCGCGCAGCGCGTCGACATAGGGGGCGACCAGATCGCGGCCCGCGGGGGTGCGGCGGACCACGTTCAGGTCGCCGTGGGCCGTGCCCCACAGGGCGACGCCGTCGTGGTGCCGGGCGGTGAGTACCGCGTACCGGGCACCCGTCCGCGCGAACAGGTCGGCCCAGGCGCGCGGGTCGTAGCGGGACGCGGTGAATCCGTCGAGCTGCCGCATGTACCGGTCGTGCGGGACGTCGCCTGTGTAGAACGCCCAGGACTCGGGCACGCCGTCGACCGCGTAGATACCGTAATGGAGGAAAATGCCCAACTTTGCGTCGGAGAACCAGGGTTGCATCGGCATGCCGTCACGCTAGGCGGGGGCGGTCGGGCGGCGCGTGGGCAGGGGTCACCATTGGTGGTCCGTTTTCACCCTTGGGGTCCGAGTGGTGCCGTGCAGCCCCGGTGTCGCTCTGCTGTCGCGTTGCTGTCGCCCCGGGTTCGCGCGCGGCCGGATTCGATCGCCGACGGTGGCGCCCAAGTGGCGCCCGGCGCATGCTCGTTGATGATCGACCGGGGCGGGCCCGCCGAGTGCGGGGGAGCGAGGGGGACACAGTGCTGGACCGAGAACGCAGGACCGGGGCCGGCGGCACGCTCGACCGTGTCCTCTCCTGGGGCACGCTGCCGCTAGCGGCGACCGCGCTGACCGTGACCGTCGCCGTCTACACCGCGCTCGTCGCCCTCGGCAACATCACGGACTTCGGGACCAATCAGCAGTTCGTCCGGCATGTCCTCGCGATGGACACCACGTTCAAGGACCCCGACCTGATGTGGCGCGCGATTGATTCGCACACCCTCGCCGACATCGTTTACGTGGCCGTCATCGTCTGGGAGACCGTCGCGGCGGTGCTGCTGCTGACGTCCGCCTGGCTGTGGTGCCGGGCCCTGGGGCGGTCGGGCGGCGCCGACCGCGCGCGGCGCGCGGGCACCCTCGGCCTGGTCATGCTGCTCCTGCTCTTCGGGCTCGGTTTCATCGGGATCGGCGGCGAGTGGTTCGCCATGTGGCAGTCGGAGAACTGGAACGGCCTGGATGCGGCGATCCGGGTGGTCACCCTGGCCGGCGTGACGCTGATCGTGACGCATCTGGCCAAGGACTGAAGCCCAAGGACTGAACCCGTCCCACCGTCCTCGGTCGGGCGGGCGCACATGCCTACCAATGGGTAGAATTCCGGCATGGTAGAGCGGCCCGTCGTGCCGACCGCACCGGACCTCGTCCTGGAGACCGACACGGGTTCCACGGTGCTGACCCCGGGCCGGGACTACCACGTGGGGCGCGACCCGTCGAGCGACATCGTCATCGACGACCCCCGGGTCTCCTGGCACCACGCGGTCATCCGGGTGGAGGCCGACCACTGGACCCTGGAGGACGAGGGCAGCACGAACGGCACCTACGAGGAGGGCCTGCGCATCTTCGCGCACGGCGTCGGCCCCGGCTCCGAGATCCGTTTCGGCAGCCCGGAGGACGGCCCCCGCGTCCTGCTCACCGACCGTGACCTGCCGCCGTCGCCCGCGCCCGTACCGCTCTCGCAGGCCCATCCGCTCACCGCCCGCCCCGCCGCCGTCGTCGCCCCGGCCGTCAGCGGCACCTTCCGGCACCCGGCCTCCGTCCGCCCGCTGCCCACCCGCACCGTCCGGATCGGACACGCCGCCGACAACGACCTCGTCATCGACGACCTCGTCGTCTCCCGCCACCACGCCGAACTGCGGACCCACGCCGACGGCACGTACGAGATCGTCGACCTCGGCAGCCACAACGGCACCTATCTGAACGGCCGCCCGGTCCGGCGGGCCCCGGTCGTCGAGGGTGACATCGTCGGCATCGGTCACTCGACGTTCTGCCTCGTCGGCGACCAGTTGCAGGAGTACGTCGACACGGGCGAGGTCTCCCTCGACGTACAGGACCTGACCGTCGAGGTGGACCAGGGGCGCAAGACGCTGCTCGACGACGTGTCGTTCCCCGTCGGCGAGAAGTTCCTGCTCGCCGTGGTGGGCCCGAGCGGCGCCGGCAAGACGACGCTCCTGAACGCCCTCACCGGACTGCGCCCCGCCGACCACGGCACCGTCCTCTACGACGGCCGCGACCTCTACCACGACTACGCGGAGCTGCGCCGCCGTATCGGACTCGTACCGCAGGACGACATCCTGCACGCCCAGCTCACCGTGCGCCGCGCCCTCGGCTACGCGGCCCGGCTGCGCTTCCCGCAGGACACCTCCGACGCCGAACGCCGGGCCAGGGTCGAGGAGGTCATCCGCGAACTCGGCCTGGAGCAGCGCGCCGACCAGCCCATCCACCGCCTCTCCGGCGGCCAGCGCAAACGCGTCAACGTCGCCCTGGAACTCCTCACCAAACCGTCGCTGCTCTTCCTCGACGAGCCCACCTCCGGACTCGACCCCGGCATGGACCGCTCCGTGATGAACATGCTGCGCGGCCTCGCCGACGACGGCCGCACGGTCGTCGTCGTCACCCACAGTGTGCTCAGCCTCGACGTCTGCGACCGGCTGCTCATCCTCGCGCCCGGCGGCAGGATCGCCTACTACGGTCCACCGCGCGACGCCCTGCCGTACTTCGGGTTCACCGAGTGGCCCGAGGCGTTCGAGGCGTTCGAACACGACCGCACGCGGGACTGGGCGGGCGAGTACTGGGCATCCCCGCTCCACGAGATGTACATCGTCGCCCCCGCGGCCCCCGTCGCCCTGCCGGACCTCCCGCACGACGCGGTGACCATCGTTCCCGCGCCGCCGCCGAAGGCCCAGAGCTGGGGCGCCCAACTGCGCACCCTGGTGAGACGGTACGCCGCCGCGCTCGGCGCCGACCGGACCTTCCTCGTCATCATGGTCGTGCTGCCGTTCGTGATGGGCGCCATGGCCCGCGCACTCGCCGGCAGCCGGCTGACCCAGCAGACCGCGATGAACGCGCTGCTCATCCTGTGCGTCGGCGGCGTCCTCACCGGCGCCGCCAATTCCGTACGGGAACTGGTGAAGGAGCGTGTGATCTACCGGCGGGAACGGGCCGTCGGGCTCTCCAGATCCGCGTACCTGATGTCGAAGGTCATCGTCCTCGGGACCATCACCGTGCTCCAGGCCGTCGTGCTCACCCTGGTCGCGCTCCTCGGCGTCGACCTCGACGCGCCCGGCGGCAGAGGGGTGTTCCTGCCACCCCTCGTGGAGATCACCCTCGCCGTCGCCCTGTTGGCGTTCACCTCGATGATGCTCGGCCTCCTCGTCTCCGCGCTGGTGCGCAAGGAGGAGGTCACCATGCCGCTCCTGGTGCTCCTCGCGATCGTCCAGGTGGTGTTCTGCGGCGCCCTGCTGAAACTGCACGGGGTGCCGGGGCTTGAACAGGTGTCCTGGCTGGTGCCCTCGCGGTGGGCGCTCGCCGCGATGGGCAGCACGGTCGACCTCGCGACGATCGCCCCGGGCAACCTGACCGCCGACCCACTCCTGCACCACTCGCCCGGCGTCTGGCTCCTCGACATCGGCATGCTCGTCGTCCTGTCGGCGGTCTTCGGGTACGTGATCACCCGGCTGCTGAGGAGACAGGAGCCCGCGGTCATGCGGAGGTGACACCGGGGGGCGAGCCGAAGCGGGCCGCTGCCCCCTGCGTACCTGTTTACCTGTGTACGAGTCCTTACCTGCGCGCGACCCCGCCGCGTCGCCGCACCCCTCGGGCCGACAGCGCGCCCAGGAAACCGGCGACCAGGCCCCACAGCGCGGCGAACCCCAGCGCCGTCCACCAGTGGGGCCACAGGACGACCTCGCCGGACAGGGCGCCGCCGACCGAGCCGATGCCGAGCAGCGAGAGTCCGTAGTGCGCGGAGACCCGGGCGAGGAGGCAGATCGCGAGCACCGTCACGACCAGCGCGACCGCGAAACGCACGGCGTGCCGCCAGGCGGGCACCAGGGTGGGCGAGCGGGCCGCCGACAGGAACGCGGCGGCCAGCAGCAGCACCGCCGCGACGACGATCAGCCACCACGCCCGGCCGTCGACGGCGGCGAGCGTACGGACGTTCACCGTCGAGTTCCCGGGGTGGCGCAGCACGGTGTCCAGGATCTGCGGCATCGGCAGCCCGAACGGCCCTTCGACCCGGCCCTCCCACGAGACCCCGAGCCCGAGGGTGAAAGCGAGCCACACCAGGTTCGGCAGCCCGAGCAGCAGCACGGCGAACGTCTCCGCCGTGTGCCCCCGGCTCGCCGCCACGACCAGGCCGACGACGAGTCCTCCGGCGACGTAGGTGAGCAGCAGCACGACCATGGCGTGCGCGGTCGGCCGTACCGACTCATGGAAGGGGACGAGCCGGGACGGGAGTGGGGCGCTGCGGGAGGCGAGGAGCGTCAGCACGAAGAGACCGGCCAGCCAGACCAGGCCGATCACGACGGAGAGGGGCACATCGGCCCGGAAGGCGACCGTCGGTGAGGTGCCCAGCAGGTTGCCGATCGCGTTCAGCGTGCCGTTCCCGGTCGACACCGCGAACTCCTGCCTGGCCGCGAGGGACAGCCCGATCAGAGCCAGGGCCCACAACACGGCGATCCGCGCGGCCCAGCCGGCGAGTTCCCTTGTCCCCGCCACCGCCCGACGGCGGAGCGGACGCAGGAAGGCTGCGCCCATCACCAGCGCGCCGGCCAGCGTCACCGACAGCGGCAGCACCGTCAGGTCACCGTGTGTCGTGGCCAGGGCGCCCGCGCCGCCCGAGATGTCCACGGACCCGCCGACGGCGATGACGACGACCGCGACGACGACCCTCGGGAACGCGGAGTCCGGCAGCCCGTTCGCGCCGGCGGCCCACAGGCCGAGCGCGGCCAGGACGCCCATCGTGACGAGCGAGGCGAGCACCGCGATCAGCGCCTGGACCCAGCCCCAGCCGTGCGGAGCGGGCCGCACGGCAGCCGGTACGTCCGTACGGCGCGGCGATCTGGGCTGGCTCACGCAGTCACGCTAAGCAGCGCGCCCCCACGGCGCCCCTCGGGAGGGCCGACCGCGTCAGCTTGCCGTACAGCCGTGGCCGTCGCCGTAGCCGTCGCCGTCGCCGTCGTGGATCGGGCCAGGTCCGGTCGGGGGTGCGCGTCACCCGGCTGCCCGCCACCCCGGCGTGGCGGCCGAAGCGGTCGTGCGCAGGTGAGCGCGGGGCGCGGGGTCCGGCCGGGTGACGCTGCGTCAAATGTTCGGGCGTGTCCCTCGGCCGGGGCGCACGGTGGGGCGGTCACGCCCGCCTCCCCTCAGGAGACCCGTATGCCCGCTCAGCCCTCATGGCCGCGCACCGACCGAGCCCGGCCCCGTACCGCACTGCGTGGTCTGGCCGTCGTCGCCACCGTCATCGCGGTGGCCTCGCTGACGGTCACGCCCGTCCAGGCCGAATCCGGCCTGCCGTCGCACCACTGTGTGGTCAACGGCAAGGCGGCGCCCCCCGGCGACATGGTCAGGGGCACCCCGGGCAACGACGTGATCGAGTGCGAGAACGACGTCGAGAACGTCACGATCTGGGGCGACGACGGTGACGACAACATCCGCGTCAAGGGTCTCATCATCGACTCGCAGATCCTCGGCGGCGACGGCAACGACCGCATCCAGACCAGCCACTTGCTGCCGCGCCAGGGGCAGAGCACCATTCGGGGCGGCGCGGGCGACGACACCATCATCGTCGCGACCGTGATCGGCACCGCAGAGCACGGCGCCACCGTCTACGGCGACCAGGGCAACGACACCATCACCGTCGGCAGCGTCTTCGGCCAGCCAGGGCCGTTCATGCGCGGCGGCGGCCAGGTCTTCGGCAATGACGGCAACGACACCATCTCCACCGGTGTCATCGACTTCGGCGGCCGGGTGCTCGGCGGCAGCGAGGACGACATCATCGAGGCGAAGGGCGTCGGCGTCGAGACCGGCGGAGTCATCCAGGGCGGCCCCGGCCTGGACACGATCCGTGGCACCGGCGACACCGTCCTCAAGGTCGGACCGGGCTGGGGTGTCGTCGACGGCGGAATCGGCGAGGACACCTGCAAGGTCGAGCACGCCAACCCGGAACGTGCGCGCAGCACCATCGCCAGCTGCCCCTGACCAGGCCCCTGCCGGCGATACGCGAGCAGAACGCGCGAGCAGAGCGGCGCCCCTTCCCGGACCACCGGGGAGAGGCGCCGCTCCATGACCACCGAAGGTGACTGGTGCGTCCGCTACGGAACCAGCGGGCGCACCTCGTCGGCCACGAACCGTACGAACCCTTCGGGATCCGGTTCGTCGCCGGTGGGCTGGAGCACCACCGTGTCGGCGCCCGCCTCCACGAGCCGCTGCACCGCATCGGCCACCGCCCGCGCGTCGCCGGCGACCCCGAGGTCCGGGTCGGGTTCGGCGCCCTGGGCGGACAGTTCGGCGTGGAGGCGCACGGCGGCGTCGGGGCCGGTCGTGGTGAGGAGGTAGACGACGAACGGGTGGTCGCCGGAGCGCCCGGCCGCCGCCCGCCCCTCCCGCACCAGCGCCCGTGCCGTGCGTACCGTGTCGGGTGAGGCCGACGCGTCGAGGACCGTGCCGTCCGCCGCCTCGCCGGTCAGCCGTAGCGACCGTGGACCGGTCGCCCCCGCGAACACGGCGGGCGCCGTCGCGGGCGGCCAGTCGAGCGCCACGCCGTCGAGCCGCACATAGCGGCCCTGTGTGGTGACCCGCTCGCCCGCGAGGAGGGCGCGCAGCGCGGTCAGGTACTCGCGCAGCAACGTCACGGGCGACTCGACCCGGGCGCCGACCTGGCCCATCCAGTCCTGCACCCCGTGTCCGACACCGAGCGTCAGCCGCCCGGGGAACAGCCGGAGCAGCGTCGCGGTCTCCATCGCGGTGAGCGCGACGTTCCGCAACGGCACCGGCAGCAGGCCGACCCCGACCTTCAAGCGGTCGGTCCAGGCGAGCGCTGCGGCGGCACTGGCGATACCGCTCTCCAGGAAGCAGTCCTCCCAGAGCCAGAGTTCCTCAAGTCCGGCGGCCTCGGCCGAGCGGACCACCTGCCGCAGCCGTTCCGGGGGAAGCTGGGGACGGAAAACCGCTCCGAGATCAGTCATGCGCCCCTTCCTACCCGCCCGGCTCACCACGGACAACTGCTTTCCCTCCTGTCGACCAGGTGTGCGCACGGTGACCGGATGCGCCCCACGGGTGAGCCCCGCCGAACGGCCGTGTCCAGCCGTGACCTCGGGCGTTGCACGGGGCATGACCTCAACACGACGCATCCTCGCCGCCGTGGCCCTCGCCACCGGCGCCTCGGCACTCGCCGCCCCCACCGCGCTCGCGGCCGGCACCTCGCAGCAGGCGCTGGAAGTGCCCTCCGTCGTCGGCCAGCTCGACTCGCTCTCCGCGAACTCCGTGACGCCGGAGCACCGCGCCCAGATGCCGACCGTCACCGGCCAGCTCGGCGGGCTGCACGAGGGCGTGAGCCGCCTCAACGAACTCCACCAGGTGACCGACCTGGTCGCTCCCGTCACCGGGCTGCTGCCCGCCGTGGAGTACTAGGCACGGTCCACCTGGACGCACCCGGTCGTGTACGCCGCCCGGTCCGGCGCCGGTCATGGAGCACCCCTCCGTGACCGGCGCCTTTCATATGCCCGGCCGGCGCTACACGGTCACGGACCCGACGCCTCGAACACCGGAATCAACTGCTCCTCCTCGTACGTCAGATGACGTTCGAGCGCGTCCGAGAGCCGCTCCACTTCGGCGCGTACGGTCGCGGGGTCCGCGTCGGCGTCGGCGACGACCGTCCGCAACTCCTCGACGAGCCCGGCGATCGCCACATGCTCCTCGTGCAACCGCTCCATCGTCGGGGCGATGTCGGGATGGCGTGCGGCGAGGAACGGGAAGATTCCGGCGTCCTCGCCCTGGTGGTGGTTGTGCAGACCCTGGCAGAAGCTGAGGCAGTTCACGCGCAGTTGAGCACCCAGGCCGGGGCCCGACGCGGCGATCTCCTTGCGGATCAGGGTGAGTTCACGGCGGAAGGCGTCATGGATCGTGCGCAGTGCCTCGCCGAAGGAGGTGGCGGCGGTGGTGGGCGGCCCGTTGTGGATGGCGGTGAGGGCGACCACCGGGATGATCCGTTCCGTGCGGGCCTGGTACTCCGTCCAGCCGGGATCCGCCTCGGCGGCGCGCGCGAAAGCGGTGTCGCGCTCGTCGCCCTCCAGGACGGTGGCGTCCGCCTCGTAGACGAAGACGCCGTCCTCGACGGTGACACGGGGGTGCGCCACGAGGTTGTGGAACCAGGCGGGGTGCTTCGGGGCGCCCGCGGCCGACGCGATCACGAGGACACGTTCGCCGCCGTCGGGAAGGTAGCCGACGGGAGTGGTGTGCGGGGCTCCGGAGCGGGCACCGGTGGTGGTGAGCAGGAGGAGCCGGCCACCCTCGAAGGGGCCGCCGACGCGTCCGTTGTTGGCGCGGAATTCGTCGATGACTTGCTGATTGAAATCGTTCGGCATTCTCGGCTTTCTTTACGGGGCAGGGGGAGGTGCTGTTTCGGGCATGCCGATGAAACGCCGGGCCGCAGAGGTGGGCAGGGCGTGAAGGCAGGCATGCGGAGCAACCGCCCGGCGGGCGGCTGAGAATTCCACGGCGCACTGAGGCCGTGGTGAGAGAGGAAGCGTGGAGGCATGCGGAAGAGCGCGCACTCAACACGCGGAAGGGTAAAGAGAATGGAGGGCCTCGCGCCCGCCCCGGAATCACTCCGAGGCCGGGAGCCCCACTCGTGTATGGCCCATGGCCGACCCGGCAGTCATGCGAGAAACCCTATGGCAGGGAACGCGGGGAAGCAATATGGAAGCAATATGCAGCCGTTCGCGTAACCCTTCCGGCATCGGGATGAGGCGAACGCCCGGCATCCGCCGGGATGCCGGGCGTCGGGCGTCTCGCGCGCGCTGGGGAATTACGCCCTGCGTGCTCCGTACGAACTGAATGGGGCCGATGTTCGCCTGAAGCTCGGCGGCCAAAGGCTAGGACGCGCCTGCCTGGCGGTATGCGGCCAGCGCCTCATTGCCCAGGGTCGGGTGGTACTCGTTGGCGCCCGCGCTGACGCTGATGTTGCCGATCAGATAGCCGCCGCCGTTCCCCGTGTTGAAGTCGGCGAGGAAGCCGCCGCCGCTCGAACCGCCGGTCTGGACGCAGTCGATGCCCCACATCGTCGAACCCGGCCGGCCCGCGTCGGCGAACTCGTCGCCCTCGCAGTGGTTCAGCCGCTCACCGTTGCCCTCGGCCGCCGAACCCCCGTAGCCGAAGGAGTGCACATGGCGGCCGGTGGGGGAGTTGAACGCGATGCCCTCGGCACCGACGGTGTCGCCGACCGTCCGGCCGTTCACCGTACCGAGCACGGCGAACGCGAAGTCCCAGTTGGCGTTGCCCGCCGTCGACACGTACTGCGCGTCCGTGATCAGGCGTGAGGCGGTGAAGGTGCCGAAGGGTCGGTTGCCGTTGGCGTAGCCGGGGATGAAGACCCAGTTGCGGTAGACCTCGCCGGTACCGGAGTTGACCACGCAGTGGGCCGCCGTGAGGACGACGGACCGGTTGTCGCTGTTGGCGACCGTGGCCGAGCACGCGAAGGTCCCGCCGGACGCGTTCTGGAAGAACACCTTGCCCGCGGTCGTGCTGATCAGACCGTCGCCGGTCCAGGCCGTGGGGGAGGAGGCGCGCAGTGAGGGAGGGGTGGGGGTGTTGGGCGTGATAGTGGCGGGGGCGGAGAGTGGGGGGACCTGTATGTGGGGTGCCTTCTCAGCAGCCGTCGCGGTGGCGGTGGCGGTCGTGGTCGGCGACGTCGTCATGTCCCTTGCGGTACGCAGCCGTTCGTCAGTCCAGAAGTGGAGGGCGGCGCGCTGCTCGGCGGCGGACACGGCGGTGGTGTGCGTGCCGGTGGGTGCGGGCGCGGCGGCCTGGGCGGTGCCGAAGGCCCAGCCGGTGGTGGCGAGGGTCAGCGCGCTCAGGAACGTCATGGCTCGTTTCATGGAGGCGGCTCCAAGTTCTGTGTGGGGGGAGGGAGTACGGGGGTGCCGGGGTGCGGGGTGCGGGTGCATGTGGTGCGTGCATGGTGGGGGGTGGACAACGTTGTCCATCTCTGCGAACCGACAACGTTGTCCACGGCGAACCGAAGTCAGAGTCCCAGCTTGGTCTGGACATGTCCATGCCATATGTGGACGGTTTCCGGACAGAGTCCCCCGCGTCAGCCCTCGGGGTTCGGGTCCGGGTCCGGTTCCGGGTCCGGTGCGGGCGTCAGCGGATTGGCTGCCGCGCCCTCGGTGTTGAGGAGGACGAGCGTCGAAGTCGCGGTCAGGGCGAGGGCGGTACGGCGGTCGGCGGCGCCCGGACCGGTGAGGGCGGCACGGACCCCGGCCAGGGATGCGGCACCGCACGGGCCGGAGGAGATTCCGTGAGCGGCCAGGTCCCGTGCGGCGCGGGCTGCTTCGGCGTCGGTGACCGCGACGGCGGCGTCCAGTCCGTCGCGCAGAAAGGGCCAGGCGAGCGCGGACGGCGTACCGCAGTTGAGGCCGGCCATCGTGGTGGCACCGGTCGTGATCGAAGTCAGCTCGCCTCTGGTGAGGCTTTCCAGCACGCATGCGGCGGCCTCGGGTTCGACGGCGAGCAGGGCCGTCCCGTGGTGCCCGGCCGGCGCGCCGCGGTAGTGCGTGACGGCGGCCTGGGCCAGGGATCCGACGCCCACCGGCACGGCGACCAGCCCCGGCGGTCCGGCTGCCTCGGCGGCGAGTTGGGCGTCGACCTCGGTGAACAGAGTGGAGTAGCCCTCGACGATCCGGCGAGGGATCTGCTCGTACCCCGGCCACGCCGTGTCCTGGACGAGGACCCGGCGCGACCCGCCCGCCTCCATGGGGCTTTGGGCGGCGTCGGCGGCCCGTCGTACCGCTTCGTCGTACGATCCGTCGACCTCGGTCACGAGGGCGCCTTCGGCGGTGATGGCGGCCACGGCGGCGGGATGTACACCGCGCGGTACGAACACCTCGGCGCGCTGCCCGATGAGCCGTGCCGTCCGGGCCACCGCCCGGCCGTGGTTGCCGTCGGTCGCGGTGACGAAAGTGACCAGATCTGCGGCAGGCGCAAGGATCTGGCCACTTTCCTCGGACGCACCTCCGGCGAGCGCCCGGTGCATCGCCCAGGACGCGCCCAGCGCCTTGAACGCGGGGAGTCCGAGACGGTCCGACTCGTCCTTCACGAAAACGCGGGAGACTCCCAACTCACAAGCCAGGGAGGGAAGTTCGACCAAGGGCGTGGGGGCGTAGCCGGGCAGCGAGGCGTGGAAGTCCCGTACGGCGACGGGGGCAGGCGTACAGCTCCAGGCGCGGGCGGCCGGTCGCGCGTACCAAGGACGCGGGGGGCGGGCGGTCGGGTCTGCGGGAGGGGCGGGGTTCTTCGGCACCCGAGCAGCGTGCGGCTCCGACCGGCGCCCGGTCCAGTACCCGACCGGTACCTGGGCGCCGGCGTGCCGCGCGGCTCGGTGACGGCTCGTGCCGGACCGGGTTCAGCGGTTGAGCGGCGACATGTCGGCGTACCGGTCCCCGGCGGGTGCCGTCAGGGAGCCGAGCCGCCGGATCTGCTCGGGCGTGAGCCGCACGGCGTCGGCGGCGGCGTTCTCCTCGACCCTCGACACCCGCTTCGTACCGGGGATCGGGGCGATGTAGTCGCCCTGCGCGAGCAGCCAGGCCAGCGCGGTCTGCGCCGGGGTCGCACCCACCTCGCGGGCCACCGCCTCGACCTCGTCCACCAGCCGCAGATTCCGCTCGAAGTTCTCGTCACTGAAACGCGGGTTGCTCTTACGGAAGTCGTCGTCGGCCAACTGCTCACGGCTGCGGATCTGACCGGTGAGAAAGCCGCGGCCGAGCGGCGAGTACGGGACGAACCCGATGCCCAGCTCGCGCAGCAGCGGCAGAATCTCCGCCTCCGGGTCCCGCGTCCACAGTGAGTACTCCGTCTGGAGCGCGGCGACCGGATGCACCGCGTGCGCCCGACGGATGGTCTCGGGCGCCGCCTCCGACAGGCCGATGTGCCGCACCTTGCCCTCCCGGACCAGGTCGGCCAGGGTGCCGACGGTGTCCTCGATGGGTGTGTCCGGGTCGACGCGGTGCTGGTAGTACAGGTCGATCCGGTCGGTTCCGAGCCGCTTCAGGGAGCCCTCGACAGCGGTCCGCACATTCTGCGGGGAGCTGTCGACACCGCGCCGGGGTCCGTCGGGGGTGTGGGTCATGATGCCGAACTTGGTGGCGAGGACCACCTCGTCGCGCCGCTTGGCGAGCGCCCGCCCGACCAACTCCTCGTTGGTGAACGGGCCGTACACCTCGGCCGTGTCGAGGAACGTCACCCCGAGGTCGAGCGCCCGGTGAATCGTACGGACCGATTCCGAGTCATCGGTGTTGGCGCCTGTGTAGAAGGCCGACATCCCCATACAGCCGAGTCCGATACGGGAGACGTCCAGTCCGCCGAGTGAGACGTGTTCCATGGCAACCGCACCCTTTCCAGTCAGTGTCCAGCAGTTGTCGCATGCGTCGAGCCTGCTACGGGACGCCGATGTTCGCCTCCGGACGAACCGCCCGCGCGGCACCCCCGCACCGGGCTGACATGATGCCGCCATGTCCAGCGCAGCGACGCCAGAAATGCCGGGGGAGCCGGGGGAGCCCGCGACGTCGGAGGCGCCGGGGAGGTCGGGGAAGCCCGCCCCGACCGGCACGACGGCGGTGGTGATCACGCTCGCGGAGGCCGACGTACTGCTCGATGCCGCCCGGCAGGTGAACGCCTCCCTGGTCCGCCCCGGCCTCCCCGCCCACGTAACCCTCCGCTATCCGTTCCTGCCGGCCGCCGAACTGTCCGCCGCGACCGATCGGGCGGTACGGGACTTCGCGGCGGCAACGCCCGCGCGCGAGGTGGAGCTGACCGAGGTGACGACAGCTCAGGGCTTCGTCGCCGTGGCCGTGCCCGCGCTCCAGCCCGTGGCCGATGCCTTCGGCGAACTGTGGCCGGGCATGGCCCCCTACAGCGGTCGTTTCGGCCCGCACCCTCCGACCCACGTCACCGTCGCCACGGGGTCCACCGACGAGGAGACCCTCACCGTGGCCACCCGGTTACGCCCCCTCCTGCCCCTGACAGCCCGCGCCGGCGCACTGCATCTGGCGGTACGGGAAGACGAGGGATGGCGCATTCGCCTCACGGCTCGCTTTCGCTCCCCTCGTGACGCCGCCTTCGGAAGGGGTCCCGGATGAGCCGCGCGCGTGGGGGGCTGCGGCCCATCGATCTCGCCCGGAGCGCGGGGATCTCCACCCAGCAGATCCGTAACTACGAGGACGCGGGCCTCCTGCCCCCGGTGCCGCGCTCCGAGAGCGGGTACCGGCGCTTCGACGAGAGTCACCGTGGTGCCCTGCTCACCTATCGGGTGCTGGCCCGGGGGTACGGGGCGGAGACGGCCCGCGCGGTGATGCGCGCGGTCCATGCGGAGGACCACCGCGCGGCGTTGGCGGCCGTGGACGCGGGCCACGCGGCGTTGCACGAGCAGCGTGTGGCCCTGCGGGAGGTCGGGGAGGCGTTGGAGGCGGTCGCGGGGGAGTCGCCGGATGCCGCCGCGCCGCCCCGGGCGGGTATGCGGATCGGCGATGTGGCGGGCCATCTGGGCGTACGGACCTCGGCGCTGAGGGTCTGGGAGTCGGCGGGCCTGCTCACCCCGGAACGCGAACGAGGCACCGGCTACCGCTGGTATCACCCCGCCGACATCCGGGACGCCCGCATGATCAAGATGCTGCGGCAGGGCCGGTACGGGTTGCCGCAGATCCGGGCGGTCCTGGACGGCCTGCGCCGCACGGGCAGCGGTGAGGCCCTGCGTACGGCCATCGCCCAGCGCCAGGAGGAACTGTCGCTCCGGTCCCGGGCGATGCTCGCGGGGGCGGCGGCGTTGGACCGCTATCTGGCGGACCGGGAGCCGCCCACCTCAGCCGGCCGGGAGCCGCTCACCTCAGCCGCTCCGACCCCCGGCACCCCCGCCCCGGCCACCCATTCCACCCACTCCGCACCCGCCGCCCCGCCCGACACCCCTCGTCACGGCCGCGTCGCCGCCTCCAGTTCCATCAGCACCGAGTAGTAGCTCCGCCCCGTCGCATGGTCCATGCCGACCTCGCACATCCGGTTCGCCGACAGATGCGCGTCGAAGTGGCGTGCCGTCACCTCCGCCGCCTCCTTGTGGGTGGCGGACTCGGTGAGTTCCTTGTGGAGCATGCCGCGGTCGCCCGCGAAGGCACAGCAGCCGACGTCGTCCGGTACGACGACCTCGTCCGCGCACGCCTCGGCGACCGCCCTCAACTGCGCCTCGTCGCCCAGGTGCTGCATGGAGCACGTGGGGTGCAGCACCGCACTGCCGACGGTGCGTCGCACGGTGAGATGCGGCAACAGCTCCTCGGCGGCCCAGACGACGGAGTCGACCACGGTCAGCTCCCGGTGCAACTCCTTGTTGTCGGGCGTCAGATAGGGCACCACCTCGTGCGCGATGCCCAGCGTGCACGACGACGCGTCCACGACGAGCGGCAGCCTGCCGCCCGCCGTCCAGCCCCAGGCGGCCTCGACGACGCGGTTGGCCATGACGACATTGCCCCGGTCGTACCCCTTGGAGTGCCAGATCGTCGAGCAGCAGGTGCCCGCGACATCGTCCGGGATCCATACCGGCTTCCCCGCGCGCGAGGACACCGCCACGACGGCCTCGGAGAGCGACGGACCCTCGCGGTCCTCGGGGCCGCCGAAGATGCGGTTGACGCAGGCCGGGTAGTACACGGCGGACGCCCCCACGCGCGCGGTACGCGGCAGCTTGCGCGCCGCCGCGCCGGGGATGCCGGGCAGCCACTCGGGTACGAGATCGGGGCGCACGGCCGTACGCGCCGCGCGCGTGACCTTCGTCAGGAGCCGGTCGCCGATCTTGTCGGCGGCGGCCACCGCGAGGCGCGCGGACGCCTCGACGGCCTTGAAGTTCCGGGCGACCAGGGCGGCCGTCCGCTCCTCGCGGGGCGAGTGCCGGGCGTGGCGGAAGTCCTTCATCATGGCGCCGGTGTCGATACCGACCGGGCAGGCCAGCTTGCACGTCGAGTCGCCCGCGCAGGTGTCCACCGCGTCGTACCCGTAGGCGTCGAGCAGCCCTTCCTCGACGTCCGATCCGGCGGGCTGCCGCATCATCTCGCGGCGCAGGACGATGCGCTGGCGGGGTGTCGTGGTCACGTCGTGGCTGGGGCAGGTGGGCTCGCAGAAGCCGCACTCGATGCACGGGTCGGCGATCAGCTCCACCTTGGGGATGGTCTTCAGGCCGCGCAGATGCGCCTTGGGGTCGCGGTCGAGCACGACCCTGGGGGCGAGCACGCCGTCCGGGTCGATGACCTGCTTGGTGCGCCACATCAACTCGGTGGCCCTGGGGCCCCATTCCAGCTCCAGGAACGGCGCGATGTTCCGCCCGGTGGCGTGTTCGGCCTTGAGGGAGCCGTCGAACCGCTCGACGGTGAGGCGGCAGAACTCGTCCATGAAGGCCGCGTACCGGTCGACGTCCTCGGCGCGGCCCGCGTCGAAGGCGAGCAGGAAGTGCAGATTGCCGTGCGCGGCATGGCCCGCGACCGCCGCGTCGAAACCGTGCCGTGTCTGGAGTTCGAGCAGCGCCTCGCAGGCGTCGGCGAGGCGCGACGGCGGCACCGCGAAGTCCTCCGTGATGAGCGTGGTCCCCGACGGACGGGAGCCGCCGACCGCGCTGACGAACGCCTTACGGGCCTTCCAGTACCCGGCGATGGTCTTCGCGTCCCGCGTGAACGTGTTCGTCACGGACGCGACCGGTGCGACCAGGTCGAGCCCTTCGAGCGCCTTGCGCGCGGCCTCCTCGTACGCCGTCTGTCCCGCCTCGTCCGGCGCGCGGAACTCCACCAGGAGCGCCGCGGTCGACTTGGGCAGCGTGGCCCAGTCGGCGGGCACGCCCTGGACGCTGACCGACGCGCGCAGGGTGTTGCCGTCCATCAGCTCCACGGCGAGCGCCCCGGCCTCGTTGAACACGGGCACGGCCGCTGCGGCGGCGGTGAGCGAGGGGAAGAACAGCAGCGCCGTGGTCACCCGCCGGTCCAGCGGAAGCGTGTCGAAGACGATCTCCGAGATGAATCCGAAGGTGCCTTCCGAGCCGACCATCAGCCCGCGCAGGATCTCGACCGGTGTCGCGCCGTCGAGGTAGGCGTCCAGCCGGTAGCCGTTGGTGTTCTTGATCTCGTACTTCGCGCGGATACGGGCCACCAGGTCCGGGTCCGACTCGATGTCCGCCTTGATCGCCAGAAGGTCCGCGCACAGGGCGGGTTCGGCGCGGGCGAGCCGCTCGTCGGCGTCCGGCTCCGCGGTGTCCACGACGGTGCCCGAGGGGAGGACGAAGCTCAGCGAGGCCACCGTGCGGTACGAGTTGCGGGTGGTGCCGGCGGTCATGCCGGAGGCGTTGTTCGCGACGACACCGCCGACCGTGCACGCGATGGCGCTGGCCGGATCGGGGCCGAGTACGCGCCCGTGCCGGGACAGGGTGGCGTTGGCCCGGACGACGGTCGTGCCGGGTCCGATACGGGCCCGCGCGCCGTCGTCCAGGACCTCGATGCCCGTCCAGTGCCGGCGGACGTCGACCAGGATGTCCTCGCCCTGCGCCTGCCCGTTGAGTGAGGTGCCCGCCGCGCGGAACACCACCTCGCGGCCCTTGCCGTGCGCGTACGACAGCACGGCCGAGATGTCGTCGATGTCCTCCGGGACGACCACGACCTGCGGCAGGAAGCGGTAGGGGCTCGCGTCCGACGCGTACCGCACCAGGTCCGAGACCTTGGTGAGCACCTTGCTCTCGCCGAGCAGGGCGATCAGCTCGCCCTTGAGCGGCTCGGGCGTGCCCGCCGCCCGGTCGCCGGGCACCCGGTCGGGCGCCGGGCCCGCCGGGCGGGATACGGGGCGCAGCGCGTCCGGGTCGGGCTCCAGCAGGGGCATCGTGCGCTCCTCGTTCCTTGTTCTTCCGGGTGTGGGTCTCTGCTCTTACGTCTTACTGGTGCCGGCTCGTCCTCAGCAGTTTCCGTTCTGGGCGTCCTGGGTGCCCGGTGCGGTGCCGGTGCCGTTGTCCTTGGTGTGGGCGCTCACCGCCTGGCCCGCGTGGCCGACCGCCACTCCGTCGACCAGGGCCGACAGGAGGCCGCCGAACACGGCACGCTGCCCGGCGTCCAGCGGGGCCAGGATGTCCTCCGCCGCCGAGCGGCGCGCCTTGCGCAGCTCGCCCAGGGTCCGGCGGCCCGCCTCCGTGATCTCGATGCGGATGACCCGCCGGTTGTCGGGGTCCGGCACCCGGCGCACCTGGCCGCTCGCCTCCAGGCCGTCCACGAGCGTGGTCACGGCCCGTGGCACCACTTCGAGGCGCTGGGCCAGATCCGCCATGCGGGGCGGTGATCCGTAGTGCGCGAGGGTGCGCAGCAGCCGGGACTGGGCCGGCGTGATGCCCACACCGGAGGCCTCCAGATGGCGCTTCTGGATGCGGTGCACGCGGCGGGTCAGCCGCAGCAGCTGCTCGGCGAGCAGGCCGTCGGCGTCTGGGGTGCTCATACGGGGAACAATACCAGGACTTTGTGCATTGTGAGTATAGGTAACAATGAGCTATGCTCTTCGAAGTCAAGCCGCGGCCGGGACCGGCCGCCCGTCCACCACCGTAGGAGCCCATGAGTCCCCGAGAAGTCCCCTGGACGCCGCCGCCTCCCGATGAGGAGCAGCCGCGGCAGATGCGCCGTATCCTCCGTCTCTTCCGTCCCTATCGCGGCCGGCTGGCAGTCGTCGGACTGCTCGTCGGCGCCTCCTCGCTGGTATCGGTCGCCTCGCCGTTCATGCTGAAGGCGATCATCGACACGGCGATCCCGCAGGGCCGCACCGGCCTGCTGAGCCTGCTCGCGCTCGGCATGATCCTCAGCGCCGTCGTCTCCAGCATCTTCGGCGTGCTCCAGACCCTGATCTCCACGACCGTCGGCCAGCGCGTGATGCACGACCTGCGCACGGCCGTGTACGACCGGTTGCAGCGGATGTCCCTCGCCTTCTTCACGCGCACCCGCACCGGCGAGGTCCAGTCCCGGATAGCCAATGACATCGGCGGTATGCAGGCGACCGTCACCTCCACGGCGACCTCCCTGGTCTCCAACCTGACCAGCGTGGTCGCCACCATCGTGGCGATGGTCGCGCTGGACTGGCGGCTCACCGTGGTCTCCCTGCTCCTGCTGCCGGTCTTCGTCTGGATCAGCCGCCGCGTCGGCCGCGAGCGCAAGAAGATCGCCACCCAGCGCCAGAAGCAGATGGCGGCGATGGCGGCCACCGTCACCGAGTCGCTGTCCGTCAGCGGCATCCTCCTCGGCCGCACCATGGGCCGCTCCGACTCGCTGACCCGCTCCTTCGCCGGCGAGTCCGACGGCCTGGTCGACCTGGAAGTCCGGTCGAACATGGCGGGACGCTGGCGGATGGCCGTCATCTCCATCGTCATGGCCGCCATGCCCGCCTTCATCTACTGGGCCGCGGGCATCGCCTTCGCGGTCGGCGGCACCGCGGTCTCGATCGGTACGCTCGTCGCGTTCGTCTCGCTCCAACAGGGCCTGTTCCGGCCCACGGTCAGCCTGCTGTCGACCGGTGTGGACATGCAGACCTCGCTCGCGCTCTTCCAGCGCATCTTCGAGTACCTCGATCTGCCGATCGACATCACCGAGCCCGAGCACCCGGTGCACCTGGACACCGTCAAGGGCGAAGTCGCCTTCCAGGACGTCGAGTTCCGCTACGACACCAAGAGCGGACCCATACTCGACCACATAGACATCACCGTCCCCGCAGGTGGCAGCCTCGCCGTGGTCGGACCCACCGGCGCCGGAAAGTCGACCCTCAGCTATCTGGTGCCCCGGCTGTACGACGTCACCGGCGGACGCGTCACGCTCGACGGCGTCGACGTACGCGACCTCGACTTCGACACCCTCGCCCGCGCGGTCGGCGTGGTCTCCCAGGAGACCTACCTGTTCCACGCGTCGGTCGCCGAGAACCTGCGCTTCGCCAAGCCGGACGCCACCGACGAAGAACTTGTCGCGGCGGCCGGAGCGGCCCAGATCCACGACCACATAGCCTCCCTGCCCGATGGCTATGACACGGTGGTCGGCGAGCGCGGCCACCGCTTCTCGGGCGGCGAGAAGCAGCGCCTCGCCATCGCGCGCACCATCCTGCGCGACCCGCCGGTCCTCGTCCTGGACGAGGCGACCAGCGCCCTGGACACCCGTACCGAACAGGCCGTGCAGGAAGCCATCGACGCGCTCTCGGCCAACCGCACCACGATCACCATCGCGCACCGGCTCTCCACCGTTCGCGGCGCCGACCAGATCGTCGTCCTCGACTCCGGCCGCATAGCCGAGCAGGGTACGCACGAGGAGTTGCTGGACCTGGACGGCCGTTACGCCGGACTTGTGCACCGGGACGCCCAACTGGAGCCGACAAGATGAAAATATGCCGGATTTGCAAGGGTAGGGAGTAATTGTCGGGTTACCGTGCCCGCATGCAGAACATGGATCCGCGTCGTAGCTCGATGCGACTGACACGCCGGGGCCGGATCGCCCTCATCGCGACCGGAGCCCTTGTGACGGCCACCGCGGTGGCGGCGCCACTGCTGCTGTGGTGGGAGGCCAAGCCCGAGAAGCCGAGGGCGCTCACCATTCCCGAGGGCTGGCGCGCCGGGCAGGTGTACGACGCCGTCGACAAGGCGCTCGCCGTTCCGGCCGGTACGACGAAGAACATCCTGCCGAAGGCCGGCCTGAAGCTCCCTCGCGACGCCGCGGGCAACCCCGAGGGCTATCTTTTCCCGGCCACCTATCCGGTCACGAAGAAGACGACGCCCACATCCCTGCTGGCGTACATGGTGGACACCGCGAACAAGAGGTTCGCCCCGGCACCGGTGGCGGCGGGCGCGACCCGGACCACGCAGAACCTCTATCAGACCGTCACCATCGCGAGCATCATCCAGGCCGAGGCGGGCAGCAAGGACGACATGGGCAAGGTGGCCCGCGTCATCTACAACCGGCTCGACCGGGGCATGCCGTTGCAGATGGACTCCACCATCAACTACGCACTGAACCGCAGCACCCTGCTCACCAGCGACGACGACACAAAGATCAACAGCCCCTACAACAGCTACACACGCATGGGGCTGCCACCGACCCCGATCGCCAACCCGGGCGACGACGCGATGCGCGCCGCGACCGCACCGGCGTCCGGCGACTGGCTGTACTTCGTCACCGTGAAGCCCGGCGACACCCGCTTCACGGCGAGCTACGAGGAGCAGCAGAAGAACGTCACCGAGTTCAACGAGAACATGAAGACCGCCACGCCGAGCGAATGACCCGCGTACGACCCGCGTACGACCCGCGTACGACCCGCGGATCGGAGCCGGGGCGAGCCGGCCGGGTGCCTCAGGCTGCGACCGGCTCCCCGGCGAGCAGCCGACGGATGTCGCGGACGGCCGCGCGCCCGGCGCGATTCGCCCCGATCGTGCTCGCGGACGGGCCGTAGCCGACCAGATGGATCCGGGGATCGGCGACCGCACGGGTGCCCTCGACCCGCACACCGCCGCCCGCTTCCCGCAGCCGCAACGGTGCCAGATGGTCGATCGCCGCACGGAAACCGGTCGCCCAGAGGATGACATCGGCGTCCACCCGGCGCCCGTCGTCCCACTCCACACCGTCCGGAGTGATCCGGTCGAACATCGGCAGCCGCTCCAGGACACCGCTCGCGCGGGCCTCCCGTACCGCATCTGTCAGCGGCAGCCCGGTGACCGACACCACGCTCTTCGGCGGCAGCCCCTGCCGTACGCGCTCCTCCACCATGGCCACCGCGGCGCGCCCCAGATCCTCGTCGAAGGGGCCTTCGCGGAAGACCGGCGGGCGGCGGGTCACCCAGGTCGTCGCGGCGGCGAACGGCGCGATCTCCATCAGATGCTGGGTCCCCGATGCGCCACCGCCCACCACGACGACCCGCTGCCCGGCGAACTGCTCGGGACCGGGGTACTGGGCGGTGTGCAACTGCCGTCCACGGAAGGTCTCCTGACCCGGATAGCGCGGCCAGAAGGGCCGGTCCCAGGTGCCGGTCGCGTTCACCAGGGCGCGCGCCGACCACACCCCCTCGGACGTCTCCACCCGCAGCCGCCCGTCCGTACCCTCCCTGACGGCCCGTACGTCGACCGGCCGGTGCACCCGGAGGCCGAAGGTCCGCTCGTACCGGTCGAAGTATGCGCGGATCACCTCCGAGGAGGGCCGGGACGGGTCGGCCCCGGTCAGCTCCATGCCGGGCAGCGAGTGCATCCCGTGCACCTTGCCGTAGGTGAGCGACGGCCAGCGGAACTGCCAGGCGCCGCCGGGGCCCGGCGCGTGATCGAGGACGACGAAGTCCCGGTCCGGCACAAAGCCGGTACGGCGCAGGTGATAGGCGCTGGACAGACCCGCCTGCCCGGCGCCTATGACGACCACCTCTGTGGCTACCGCTGTGCCTACCTCTGTGCCGCTCTCCACGTCCCTTGTGTCGTTCACTTTTCTACTAACCGGGCCGGGGAGCCGGATCTTCCCGCCCCCGATCGACCATCTCCGGCTCCCGCTCGCGCTACCTCCCCCCGGCCACCAGCAACGGCACCCCCGGCGAAGCCGACGCCCCGTCCGGCCAAGGCGCCACGCCCGCCTGCGAGGCCGGAATCCGGGGCAGCAACCCCCGCGCCGACAACTCCGGAATCACCCCCTCACCGAACCAGTACGCCTCCTCCAGATGCGGATAGCCCGACAGGACGAAGTGCTCGACACCGAGCGCGTGGTACTCCTCGATCCGGTCCGCGACCTGGGCATGGCTGCCGACCAGCGCCGTTCCCGCGCCGCCGCGCACCAGACCGACCCCGGCCCAGAGATTGGGCGCGATCTCCAGCCGGTCGCGGTCGCGGGAGCCTCCGTGCAGCGCCAGCATCCGCTGCTGGCCCACCGACTCACTGCGGCCGAGGGCCTGCTGGGCAGCGGCGACCGTGTCGGCGTCCAGGTCGTCGAGCAGCCGGTGCGCGGTCGCCCACGCGTCCGCCGACGCGTCCCGCGAGATCGTGTGCAACCTGATCCCGAACCGGACCGTGCGCCCCTCCTCGTCGGCCAGGCCCCGAATCCACTCGATCTTCTCCTTGACCTGCTGCGGAGGCTCGCCCCACGTGAGGTACACATCGGTGTGCCGGGCCGCCACCGGGCCCGCGGCGGCCGACGAACCGCCGAAGAAGATCTCCGGCAGCGGATCCGGCGGCAGCGCCGTCAGCCCGCCCTCGACCTGGTAGTGCTCGCCCTCGAAGTCGTACGGCCGGCCGCTCCACACCCCGCGTACCACCGACAGGAACTCGGCCGTACGGGCATACCGGCGGTCGTGGTCGAGATGGTCGCCGAAGCGGCGCTGCTCGGTCGAGTCGCCGCCCGTCACGACATTGAGGAGCAGTCGTCCACGGGTGATGCGCTGATACGTCGCCGCCATCTGCGCGGCCAGGACCGGCGAGATCACCCCGGGCCGGAACGCCACCAGGAACTTCAGCCGTTCCGTGTGCTGGGACAGCGCGACCGTCGTCAGCCACGCGTCCTCGCACCAGGTGCCGGTGGGCGTGAGGACCGCCTCGAAGCCCAACTGCTCGGCGGCCTTGGCGATCTGGATCAGATATTCGATGTCGGGCGCCCTGATCCCGCTCACCGGAGTGATACGGGACCGCTTGACGCCACCGTCCGTGTAGGCGTGCCGGTCGACGAGCGTGCGGCCGTCGCCGCCGGTCGGCAGGAACCAGTGAAGGTGCACGGTCATGGTCAGGACTCCTTGTAGGTACGCGGTGCGGAGGTCGACGCCGGAAGGCCGCCGCTGAACCGGGTGTCGACGTAGTCCTCGAACGCGAACGTCCGCGGAATCAGCTTCAGCGCGGCGAAGGTGTCGGCGATCTCCTGCTCCGACGCGATGGCGGCCCGGTCGAGCGCGACCGGGACCCGGGTCCCGTTGGTCCGCTTCACGGACGCGAGCGCCACCTCGTACGGCAGACCCGTGTCCTTGGCCCACACCTTGGCCCACTCCTCGGGATGGTCGAACACCCAGTCCTGCGCGCGCTGGAGGCGTTTCACCAGGTCACCGATGGCGGCGGCCTTCTTCTCGTCCTGGAGCGCCCCGGGCGCCGCGACCTGGAAACTGAGCCCGTTGACCACCCCTTCACCGTCCGTGAGCACCCGCCCCTGCTTCGCCTGCAACACCTGTGAGGTGTACGGGTCCCAGACCGCCCACGCGTCGACCTTGCCGCCCGTGAACGCGGCGAGCGCGTCGGCCGGCTGGAGGTACTTGACCTCGATGTCGTCCAGGGTGAGCCCGGCCGCCTTGAGCGAGGCGACCAGCTGGAAGTGCGCCGACGACCCCTGAGCCACCGCCACCGACGCGCCCTTGAGCTGCTGCGGCGTCTTCAGCGGAGAGTCCTCGCGTACGAGGATGGCCTCGCCCCGCGACGAGCCGTGCGAGGCGGCGACCACGGTGATCTTCGAACCGGCTCCGGCGGCGAAGACCGGTGGTGTGTTGCCGACCGCGCCGATGTCCACCGCCTTGGCGTTGACGGCCTCCAGGAGCGGTGGGCCCGAGGTGAAGGTCGACCAGCGGATCTTGTAGTCAAGATTTTTCAGTTCTCCGGCAGCTCGTAGCACCGCCTCGGAACCTCCCTTCTGGTCCCCGACGTTGAGAGTGACAGAACCCTTGCCATCGGTTCCGTCACCTCCTCCCGCGCCACCGGACGACGAGTCGGCGGAGGAGACGCCGGAGCAGGCGGCGAGGAGCAGGGCCAGGGGGAGCAGGAGGAAGGGGGCGGTGTGAAAGGGGGCGGTGTGTCGTCGCATGGGGAGTCCGTTCGCCGTGGCGCGTGCCCGTGTGGTGGGGGTCGATGTGGTGCGGGCAGATGTGGTGTGGGCAGATGTGGCGGGTGTCGGGTCGTTCATGGGGTGGCCGCCGGGGTGTCGACGCCGAGACGTTCGAGCAGCCGGGTGCGCAGCGCGGCGAAGCGCGGATCTGCGATGTCGCGAGGCCGGTCGAGACCAACCTCGGTCTCGTACGCGATGACACCGCCGTCCATCACGAGCACCCGGTCGGCGAGCAGCAATGCCTCCTCGACGTCGTGGGTGACGAGGAGTACGGCGCAGCCGCGCCGTTGCCACAACTCGTCCACGAGCCGCTGCGCCTTGATACGGGTGAGTGCGTCGAGCGCGCCGAACGGCTCGTCGAGGAGCAGCAGATCGGGTTCGCGGACCAGGGCGCGGGCGAGCGAGGCGCGCTGGGCCTCGCCGCCGGAGAGGGTCTTGGGCCAGGCCCGCGCGTGGTGCTCAAGACCGACTTCGGTGAGCGCCCGTTCGGCGTGCGCGCGGTCCGGGCGGCCGGGCAGCCCGAGCAGCACATTGCGCCACACCCGTTTCCACGGCATCAGACGCGGCGACTGAAAGGCGACGGCTTTGCGGCGGGGTACGAGCACGGTGCCCTCGATCTCGCGGTCGAGCCCCGCGAGGATCCGCAGCAGCGTGGACTTGCCGCAGCCACTGCGGCCGAGCAGGGCCACGAACTCGCCGGGGCGGATGTCGAGATCGAGCCGGTCGATGACGGCACGTCCGTCGAAGGAGCGGGTGAGCCCCTGTACCCGGACCGCCGACGGCGCGGGCACCGAAGCCCTGGGCGGCGCGGGCGCGGGAGCCTGCTCGGTGGTGGTGTTCACCGTCCGGTGAAGGTCGGTCGCCATTGCAGCAGCAGCCTTTCGAGGGTACGGACGACGAAGTCGGCGAGGAGGCCGAGGAAGGCGTAGACGATGAGGCAGACCACGATCACGTCGGTGCGCAGGAAGTCCCGGGCCTGCACCATCAGGAAGCCGATACCGGCGTCCGCGTTGACCTGCTCGGCGAAGACGAGCGCGAGCCAGGCGATACCGAGCGAGTAGCGCAGCCCGGTCATCGCGCCGGGCAGCGCGCCCGGAAGTACGACATGCCGCACAAGACCCCAGCGGGACAGGCCCAACGACTCACCGGCCTCGATGAGTCGGGCGTCGACGCCGCGGATGCCCGCGTACACATTGAGATAGAGGGGGAAGGACACACCGAGTGTGATGATCGCGATCTTGGGTGTCTCGCCGATGCCGAACCAGATGATGAACAGCGGGATCAGCCCGACGAACGGCACCGTGCGCAGCATCTGCACACTCGCGTCCACCAGGTCTTCGCCGATACGGAACAGCCCCGAGACGAGTGCGAGGGACGTGCCGACGACGGTGCCGAGCAGAAGACCGGCGGCGACGCGTTGCAGCGAGACGGCCATGGCGTGCGGCAGGGAGCCGTCACGGATCAAATCGCCGGCGACCCGGGCGATGGTGCCCGGCGACGCGAGTACATCGGATGTCAACACGCCGGTGGCGCTGAGGACTTGCCACAGAACGAGCAGCAGGACCGGCCCCGAGGTGCGCCGCAGCCAGCGGGGGACCCGGGTGCGGCGGGACGAGGAGGGGATGAGGATTTCCAGCTCGGAGGCTGGAGGGCCGGGTAGCGACGTATCCGTGGCATCCGTGGTACCAGCTGATTTCGGTGGGGCGTGGCTGACGCTCATGAAGACTCCATGGCGGGAGGACGGCAGCGGGGGCGCGGGGGGTCTGCGGAGGTCCGCATGGGTACGCGGATGTGCGCGGGTGCGCCTCGGCGCCCGCCCCCACGGGGTTCACGCCCGGATCACGGCCTGATCATGGCCTGGTCAGCACCACGACGAGCGCGGGTGCGTTCGGGGTGAATCGGGGCGAAGCGGGGCGCCGGAGGGCGCGGGCGAAGGCGGGGTGAAGAGGCGTCAGTGGCCGCGGCGACACGCGGCGGAGGCCACCCGCAGCAGGTCGATGTGACCGCGCGTGGTGAGCAGGACTGATCGCGACATGCGGCTGAACGTAGCCAGGTCGTCGGCACACGGTCAATGCCGTCTCGAAAGGCGGACGAAGAGTATCGAGGGGTGGTCCGAGAAGTAATCCGCGAGGTAAGCAGCCTCCGGCCCCCGAGGGCCAACGCCTGGGCCGACCGCGTGCGGTGGGAGCCCCGGCAGCCTGTCGCGAACGCACGGGGCGGGCGGTGCGCGACGATGAGGGGCATGCCCGATGCCTTCACCACCCGTGTCCTGAACGTCGTCACCGGATCCGAGGAGGCCGTGGTCGATCTGACGCGGCAGTGCGTGTCGTTCCTCGGCGAGGTCGCCCAGGGCCGCGACGGTCTCCTGAACGTGTTCGTCCCGCACGCCACCGCCGGCATCGCCGTGATCGAGACGGGCGCGGGCAGCGACGTGGACCTGCTCGCGACCTCCGCCAACTCCTGCCGGCGGACGACCGCTGGCAACACCGCCACGGCACCCCCGGCCACGGCCGAGACCACGTACTCCCCGCACTGCTCCCACCCCACGCCACACTGCCGGTCATCGCGGGCGCCCTGGAGTTGGGCACATGGCAGTCGGTATGCCTGGTCGACACCAACATCTCCCACATCAACCGTGATGTGCGGTTGAGCTTCCTGGGGTGAGCACCGTGGGACGGATGCGGGTAGTGGAGACCGCCCGTGCGTCGTGACCGGCCGGCGGACAGGGGGCCCGGCGAAGGCCGAGGCGACCGACTCCGACGTCGTATTGGCCTCGCGCATTCGTGTGGCAGGTCACCCGTGCGAATGACCTGGAGCGTGCACGCCGGGGCTGGGGGTACCTGCTAAGGCATCCGTTCGCTCAGTTCACCACGGAGGCTCTTCATGCGTCGTGCTGCTGCAACCGCTCTCGGAATCTGTGCCCTGATCGGACTCTTCGCGGCTCCCGCCGCTGCCGCCACCCAACAGCCCCAGAGCACCAAAGCCGACACCTATTGCACCGTGTTCCAGATTCTGACGAATACTTGCCCGGCAATCCCTTAACCGGCGAAGGGACGTGAGGGCGTACCCCGCCCTCCGTCTCAGCCGGTCAATCAGCGATCAGTACCCCGAGTACCGCGAGCCAGCAGACCGCCACCAGTACGGGGAGGAGCACCATGATCGCGCCGGTCGGGGAGACCTTCAGATAGGCGGAGTTGGGAGCGTCGGTGCGGCGGTTCACTATCCGCTCGCCGCCGTGCCAGGCCATGTACTCCTCAAGCTCGATCACCGCCTCCTTGCGCGCCAGAAGGTACTGGCGGCCGAAGCGCAGCATCAGTGAGAAGCCCACCGATACCCCGATGCCGATGATCCCGATGATGATCGCGAGCCCTTTTCCCAGGGTGCCGCCCGCGCCCTCCTTGCCGAGGAAGAAGGCGGTGGCGGCTGCGAGGCCCGCCGTGATGTAGAAGAAGTTGTTCAGCTTCTGCCAGTTGAGGTTGTCCTCGTGTTTGTAGAGGTCCACCGCGATCTGATATTGGGCGTGCAGCATCGCCTCGCGCGGTTTGCGCCACACCCACACCACCCGGGGCAGTCCGTCCGGCGGGACCAGTCGGGTCAGCTCCTGGAAGCCGAGCTTGTGGTGGAAGTGCGCGGACGCCTCGTTGGGAGGATCGTTGACCACGGCGGCGATCACGGGGCTCTCGTCCCACTGATCGAGGATGTGGTAGTAGAGCATCGACGCGACCCCGCTCCGCGCCGCCTCCCGGGCCACACAGATCTGCTTGATCACCAGGAAGTTGCCGAGCGCCGTCTTGATCCGGCGGTTCAGCCATTCGTCCGGCTCGACACGGTCGGAGCTGTAAGCCATCAGGAACGCGAGTACTTGCCCGCCCTTGACCGCGACATAGAAGTGCTCGGAAGTCTCCAGCCGGGCGCGGTAGTCGGCCTCGGTGTACGCCGAGACCAGAAAGCCGCCGTCTGCCCGCCCCCGGGTGCCGTCCGGCCTGTTCAGACTGCGTGACTCGGCGAGCCGGGCGATCTGCTCCACGTGCTCCTCGCTCGCCCGTACGATCTCCACCCGCAGTGACACCTCAGCCATGTGGCTTCCCCCTGTTCTCGGCGCGCCGAACCTATCGTGGGCACGGTCCGCCGCACCACGGTGCCCTGCGGGCGAGCGAGACGGGGGAGTACCAGCGCCGCGCCGCACAGCGCACCTCGATGGCGGGGGCGTGTACCACCCAGGTTCCTGCCAGGGCGGTGGGCGTTTGTGGCGTTTGCCAGGGCGCGCGACACTGGAGGCACCCGGGAAGGAGCACCGCCTTGGTGACCATCACTGATGGCCGTACGCACCATCCCGTCGCGCTGGCGGCCCCCCGCGACCGGCTGCTGCGCATGTGTGTGCACATGCCGGTCGACGACGGTTCCATGGGACCGGCCGCCGCACGTGTCCTGGTGACCGCCGACGTGTTGCTGCGGACCGTGGAAGCGACCGGCCGGCAGCTTGACTGGGTTGTGGACTTCCCGGACGCCAGAGCGGCCGAGCAGACCGAGGCGGTACGGGTTCTGGCGGCTGCGCTCGGTACGCATGTGCCGTCGGGATTCACCGCCGAGGGCGGAGCCCGGGATGTCCTGGGTGGCCCGGCGGACGTGGACGTCTTCGGTGACGGGCGGCGCGACGCCGAACAGGGGCTGTGGCTGGAGGTCGGAACGGTCCGTCAGGTGGGGGCCCCGGAACCCCACCCGGCGCGAGACGCCGATGCGCTCGACGTCCGGCTCGATCTGCTCGGACACCCGTACCACCGCGCCGCCACGCTCACGCCCCGCACGCTCGCCGACGCCGGACGGACGCTGACGCGATGGCGGGGCCGCGTGGCGGGCTGGGCGCGCACGCCGTCCCAGCCTGTTCCCGAGGAGTACCGCAGGCGGGCCGCCGACGCCCTGGCCACAGATCTCGCGACGCCCGCCGTCCTGAACCTGTTGCTGCGTGCCGAGTCCGCCGAGGACCTCCCGGACGGTGCGAAGTTCGAGACCTTCGCCTATCTGGACCGGATTCTCGGTCTGGAACTCGCCCGCGAGGTGGGGCGCGTACCGGTGGGGGAAGGGAGTTGAGGCGATGAGCGGCTCCGCCCCGGCCCGGCTGATCGTGCTACGGCACGCCAAGTCCGCGTGGCCGGAGGAGATGGCCGACCACGACCGTCCGCTCGCCCGCCGGGGCCGCCGGGACGCACCCGCCGCCGGCCGCTGGCTGCGCACGGCGGACAACGTGCCCGATCTGGTGATCTGTTCCACCGCCCAGCGCACTCGGGAGACCTGGGAACTGGCCGCACCGGAACTCGACGCGACGCCGGAGGTCGTGTTCGAGTCGCGTGTGTACGGCGCGAGCGGGCCGGAGCTGGCACAGGTGCTGCGTGCGACGCCGGAGTCGCGGCGGACCGTACTGCTGATCGGCCATCAGCCCGGCGTGCAGGAACTGGTCCTGTCCCTGGCCGGAGGTGGTGACGCCGTGGCTCTCGACGGTGCCCGGGGGAAGTTCCCGACCTCCGCGATCGCCGTGCTCGCGCTGCCGTCGACCTGGGCCCGGCTCGCACCGGGTACGGCGGCACTGACGGCGTTCGCCATTCCCCGGGGCCTCGCCACCGGGCACTGACCCCCTGACCCCCGCCTCCAAGATCACGCGTAGCCTTCCGCCGCCACGGCCGCGGCGGCGGTCCGGGCGGCGGCGGGGTCCAGATAGCGACCGCCGCGCGGGGACGGACGCAGCGCGGCGTCGAACTCGTACCGCAGGGGCGCCCCGGTCGGAATGTTCAGCTCCGCCACTTCCGGCTCGGTCAGTCGGTCCAGGATCGCGACGAGGGCGCGCAGCGCGTTGCCGTGGGCCACCACCAGCACGGTGAGTCCGGTGCGCAGTTGCTCCGCGAGGACGTCCGACCAGTAGGGCGCGGTCCGCGCGATCACATCGGCCAGACTCTCCACCGCCGGCAGCCCCGCCCCGGCGAGAACGGCGTACCGAGGGTCCGCGCGCAGCCGCGCCAGGTCGCCCGCCGCCAGCGGTTCCGGCTCGGCGGTGAGCGAGCGGCGCCACGCCTCGTACCGCGCCGCTCCCACCTCCCGCCGCACCTCGCTCTTGACCCGGCCGGCCAGCGCCCCGTACTGGCGCTCGTTCAGCCGCCAGGTGCGGTGTACGGGGATCCAGCAGCGGTCCAGCTCCGCCAGGAGGATGTCCGCGGTACGGATGGACCGCCGTAGCACCGAGGTGTGCACGACCTCGGGTACGAGTCCGTCGCGGGCCAGCAGCCGTGCCGCGTCGGCCGCCTGTTCCTCGCCGTGGTGCGTGAGCGGGACGTCGGCCCAGCCCGTGAAGCGGCCGTCGGCGTTGGTCGCGCTCTGTCCGTGCCGCAGCAGGATCAGCGTGCCCGGCACGGTCATGAGAGGCGTCCGGCCGGGAGGGCGACGGCGCGTTCGCGGGACGACTCGATCTCGGCGTACGCCTGCCGGCGCCCCTCCCAGTGACTGCCCTCGACGGACTTCCCCGCCTCCAGATCCTTGTAGACCTCGAAGAAGTGGCTGATCTCCAGTCTGTCGAAGGGGGAGATGTCGTCGATGTCCCGGACGGTGGCGTAGCGCGGGTCGTGGGCCGGGACGCACAGGATCTTCTCGTCCGGTCCCTCCTCGTCCTTCATGACGAACATGCCGACGGCCCGGCAAGCGATGGCGCAGCCGGGGAACGTCGGCTCGCCGACCAGGACGAGTGCGTCGAGCGGGTCGCCGTCACGGCCGAGCGTGTCATCGATGTAGCCGTAGTCGGCCGGGTACTGGGTGGAGGTGAACAGCAGGCGGTCCAGCCGGATGCGGTGGAGCGTGTGGTCCATCTCGTACTTGTTGCGGGACCCCTGCGGGATCTCCACGGTCACATCGAAATCCATCACGGCCTCCTGTCGACGGGGGTGGTGACACCTGGTCATGTCTACGGAACCGGAACCGGAACCGGAACCGGTCTGGTCAGGCACGCTTCCGCAGAGCCTGCTCCACATCCCGGCGCAACAGCGCGAGGCGCGCGGCCGGCACCCCCACGCACCGCCCTCGTCGCGGGGGGGTGCCTCTATGTCTTTCGTCAAGCGTGGCGTGGGGTTCTGGCTTCGTAGAAGGTGCCGTCGCGGAGCATGGCGAACAGGACGCTGATGC
>NZ_JBIVUQ010000015.1:0-187560 GCF_044757265.1 Streptomyces sp. NPDC091292
GTTGGGGGTGTCGTGTGGTGCGCCTGCCCACGGCTAGGTGGGGGTGTGGGTTGGGGGTGTCGTGTGGTGCGCCTGCCCACGGCTAGGTGGGGGTGCGGGTTGGGGGTGTCGTGTGGTGCGCCTGCCCACGGCTAGGTGGGGGTGCGGGTTGGGGGTGTCGTGTGGTGCGCCTGTCCACGGCGAGGTGGGGGTGAGGGCGGGGGGCGTCGTGTGGTGCGCCTGCCCATAGCGGGTTGGCGGAGGGGGAAGGGCGGGGGAGTCCTGGTCACCGTGTGAGGTCGAGTTGCCGTCGTCCCCCGGGGGGAAAAGCATGGACGGGTGAGCCTCGCCTATCTTCGGTTTCCGCATGTTCATCGTGAGCGGCTTTGTTTTGTGGCCGAGGACGATCTCTGGGTGGCGCCGCTCGACGGGGACGGCCGTGCCTGGCGGGTCACCGTCGACCGGACCAAGGTCGGCCACCCCCGTTTCGCCCCGGACGGGCGGCACATCGCGTACACGACGTGGCGCAGCCTCGACCCGGAGATCCATCTCGCACCCGTGGATGGCGGCGCGGCACGGCGGCTGACGTACTGGGGCAGCGTCGACACCCGGGTGCGCGGCTGGTCGCCGCCCGACCGGGACGGGCACAGCGACATCCTCGCGGTGGCGTCGCACGGCGAGCCGTTCTCGTACCACACCTGGGCGTACAGCGTCCCGGTCGACGGTTCGCCGGGCGGCAGGCTGCCGTGGGGGCCGGTCACGGACATCGCGGTCGCCGGGCGGGACGGTGAGCGGCGCACCCTGCTGCTCACCGGAACGCCGCCGCACGAGCCCGCCTCCTGGAAGCGCTACCGGGGCGGAGCCACCGGACGGCTGTGGCTGCACGGCAAGCGGCTCCTCGCGGACCTCGGCGGCCACCTCGAATCGCCGATGTTCGTCGGGGACCGTATCGCCTTCCTCTCCGACCACGAGGGCGTCGGCAACCTCTACTCCTGCCGTCCCGACGGCACCGGTCTGCGCCGCCACACCGACCACGACGCGTTCTACGCCCGCAACGCCTCCTCCGACGGCTCCCGGGTCGTCTACCAGTGCGCGGGCGACCTGTGGATCGTGGACGACCTCGCCCCCGACTCCGTACCGCGCCGTCTCGACGTCCGCCTCGGCGGGCCGCGCGCCGGGCGGCGCCCGTACCAGGTGCCGGCGGCGCGGCACGTCGACGGGCTGTCCGTGGACGAGACCGGGCGGGCGTCGGCGGTCGTGGTGCGCGGCAGCCTGTACTGGCTGACCCACCGCGACGGCCCGGCCCGCACCATCGCGGACACCCCGGGCGTACGGGTCCGGCTGCCGGAGATGCTCGGCTCGGGCGGCCAGGTCGCGTATGTCACGGACGCCGAGGGCGAGGACGCCGTCGAGATCGCGTATCTGCCGCGCGCCTCCGGTGACCGGGAGCCGCGCCGGCTCGCCTCGGGCGATCTGGGCCGCGTCCTGGAGATGGTGTCCGACCCGGACGGCCAGCGGCTCGCCATCGCCGCGCACGACGGGCGGCTGCTGCTGCTCGACGCGAGCGAGGAGTCCACCGGAGAGGCGACCGAGCTGATCCGGTCCATCAACGGGCCCGTGCGCGACCTGGCGTTCTCGCCTGACGGGGCCTGGCTCACCTGGTCGCACCCCGGGATCGGCCGCTCGCTGCGCCAGATCAAGATGGCCCGGATCGAGGGGCCGGGCGCCCGTACGGTCGTGGACGTCACCAATGGGCGTTTCGAGGACGAGAACCCGGTGTTCACACGCGACGGCCGCTACCTCGCCTTCCTGTCCTGGCGCGGCTTCGACCCGGTCTACGACGTGCACACCGGCGATCTGTCGTTCCCGCTCGGCTGTCGGCCTTACCTCGTGCCGCTGTCGTCCGCGACCCCTTCGCCCTTCGCGCTCCAGCCCGACGGGCGGCCCGCCGCCGGGGGCATGGACCCGGTCGAGGGCGACACCGGGGACGGCACGGTGATGGTCGAGACCGAGGGCCTGGAGAGCCGGGTCACGCCCTTCCCGGTGTCCGCGTCCAAGTACTCGGCGCTCTGCCCGGTCGCGGGCGGCGGTCTGGTCTGGCTGCGCTGGCCGATCTCCGGCGCGCTCGGCGAGACCTTCGCCAACCCGTCCGACACCTCGGGCCGCCCCACCCTCGAACACTTCGACATCACCAAGGCGAAACGGACCGAACTCGTCACACACCTCGACTGGTTCGAGGTCAGCGGCGACGCGTCCCGCCTGGTCGTCGTCGACGACGGTGAGCTGCGCGCGGTGCCGTCCGCCGAACCCGGCGACAGCGACTCCACCGTCTGGATCGATCTGCGCCGCATCCTGCACGAGGTCGACCCGACCGCCGAGTGGCGCCAGGCGTACGAGGAGGCGGGCCGGCTGATCCGGGGCTACTTCTGGGAGCCCCACATGTGCGGCATCGACTGGCCCGCCGTACTCGCCCAGTACCGGCCCCTGGTCGAACGGGTCGCGTCCCCCGACGAGTTCGCCGACCTGCTGCGCGAAGTGCTCGGCGAACTCGGCACCTCGCACGCCTATGTCTCGGCCGCCCGCCGCAACGAGGGCCCGCCGCACTACCAGCGCGCCCAGGGCCTCCTCGGCGCCAACCTGGTCCGCAGGGACGACGGCTGGATGGTCAAACGCATCCTGCCCGGCGACTCCTCCGACTCGAAGGCGCGCTCCCCGCTGGCCGGCGCCGGCATCCGCGAGGGCGCCGTCCTCACCCATGTCGACGGCCGCCCGGTCGATCCGGTGGCGGGCCCGTTCCCGCTGCTCGGCGCGGCGGGCGGGACGACGGTGGAGCTGACGTTCCGGCCCGCCGAGGGCGAGGGCCGCTCCCGCCGCGTCGCCGTGGTCCCCCTCATCGACGAACGTCCGCTGCGCTACCAGGACTGGGTGGCCAAACGCCGTGAGGTGGTACGGGAGTTGAGCGGCGGCCGGTGCGGCTATCTGCACATCCCCGACATGGGCGGCTCCGGCTGGGCGCAGTTCAACCGCGATCTGCGGATGGAGGTGTCGCGCCCGGCCCTCATCGTGGACGTACGCGGCAACGCGGGCGGTCACATCAGTGAGCTGGTGGTCGAGAAGCTGACCCGCACCATTCTCGGCTGGGACCTCACGCGCGACGCGCAGCCCGTGTCGTACGCGTCGAACGCCCCGCGCGGCCCGGTCGTCGCCCTCGCCGACGAGGCGACCGCGTCCGACGGCGACATGATCACGGCGGCGTTCAAACTGCTGAAGCTCGGCCCGGTCGTGGGGCAGCGCACCTGGGGCGGTGTGGTCGGGATGACGGGCCGGCACCGGCTCGGCGACGGCACGGTGATCACGGTGCCGATGAACGCGGCCTGGCTGGACGAGTACGGCTGGTCCGTCGAGAACCACGGCGTCGAACCCGATCTGTCGGTGCTGCGCACCCCGCTCGACTGGGCGGAGGGCCGCCACGCCCAGCTCGACGACGCGGTCAGGCTCGCCCTGGACCTCCTGCTCCACCGCCCGGCGGCGACCCCGCCGGACTACACGGACGTACCGGACTTGGCCCGGCCGAAGCTGCCCCCGAGGTAGGCGCGGGCATGGTGGGGCCGCGCCCCCGGGACAGCCGTGCGGCAACCGTGTGGCAGCCGTGTGGTCCAGGACACGTACGAAACGGTTTCGTTTCGCTACGCGGTGGGGTACCTTCTAAGAGGTACGAAACCGTTTCGTACGGAGCTGGTTCCGGAAAGGGGATCCCATGGCCGAGGTCGCAACGGCGCGTCGCAGCCGGATCACCCCCGAGCGCGAGGCCGAGCTGTACGCGGCCGTGCTCGACATCCTCCGCGAGGTCGGTTACGACGCCCTGACCATGGACGCCGTCGCCACCCGCACCCGGTCCAGCAAAGCCACCCTCTACCGACAGTGGGGCGGTAAGCCGCAGTTGGTCGTCGTGGCGCTACGCCACCAGAAGCGACTGCATCTCGCCGAGGTCGACACGGGATCCCTGCGCGGGGACTTCCACACCATCCTCAACCGCGAGGACGACTGCCAGATGGAACAGAACTCGGCGTTGTTCCGGGGTCTGGCCATGGCGGTGCACACCGACCCCGAACTGCTGAGTGCGTTCCGCGAACTGCTCGTGGACCCCGAACTCGCCGAACTGGACCTGATCATCCGCCGCGCCGTCGAGCGCGGGGAGGTCAGAGCGGACAACCCCGCCCTGGGGTTCGTCCCGCACATGCTGATCGGCGCGTTCGTGGCCCGGGGCCTCATCGACGAGCGACCACCCACGCAGGCGTTCCTCGCGTCGTACGTCGACTCCGTGATCCTCCCCGCTCTCGGAGTCTGACCGCCGTAACCACCGCGCGCGTTCCACCCCGCGCGGGTCACATCCCTTCATACCTCCCCTTTGCTCCACTGTGCTCCACCTGACGCGACCGCTCACGTCGTCGGGCTGGTGAACCCTGCCCTCGCACCTCCACGACCTGACCGGGAGTACCCCTCCGTGGCCACATTCCTCTACAAACTCGGCCGGCTCGCCTTCAGGCGACGGCACTTCGTCGCCCTCATCTGGGTGGCCCTCCTCACGCTCGCGGGCGTCGGAGCGGCCAACGCTCCCGCCGCGGGCTCCACCTCCTTCTCGATCCCCGGCACCGAGGCCCAGCGCGCCTTCGACCTGCTGGAAGAGCGGTTCCCCGGATCGGCGGCCGACGGCGCCACCGCCCGGGTCGTGTTCCAGGCACCCGACGGCGAGAAGATGGCGGACCCGGCCAACAAGGCCGCCGTCGAGAAGGCCGTCAAGGATCTCGGCACCGGTTCCGAGGTGGTCAGCGCCACCGACCCGTTCAAGTCCAAGTCGATCAGCGAGGACGGCTCCATCGCCTACTCGCAGGTGTCGTACAAGGTCTCCGGGATGGAGCTGAAGGACGCCTCCAAGGACGCGCTCGAACACACCGCGCAGGACGCCCGGGACAGCGGGCTGACCGTCGAGATCGGCGGTGACGCGCTCCAGGCCGTGCCGGAGACCGGGTCCACGGAGATCATCGGTATCGCCGTCGCCGCGGTCGTCCTCGTGATCACCTTCGGCTCGCTCGTCTCCGCCGGACTGCCGCTGCTCACCGCGCTCATCGGCGTAGGCATCGGTGTCTCCTCGATCGGCGCCCTGGCGAACGTGCTCGACCTGGGCTCCACCACCTCGATCCTCGCGATGATGATCGGCCTCGCGGTCGGTATCGACTACGCCCTGTTCATCGTCTCCCGCTACCGCGCCGAACTCGCCGAGGGCAGAGAGCGCGAGGATGCGGCAGGACGGGCCGTCGGCACCGCCGGATCCGCCGTCGTCTTCGCCGGGCTCACCGTCGTGATCGCGCTCGTCGGACTCTCCGTCGTCAACATCCCGATGCTCACCAAGATGGGTATCGCCGCCGCGAGCACCGTCGTCATCGCCGTCCTCATCGCGCTCACCATGATTCCCGCGCTGCTCGGGTACGCCGGTAAGCGGGTGCGGCCGATGGGTGCGAAGGGCAAGCTGGCGGGCGGGAAGATCTTCGGGCGGGGGCGGAAGAACGCCGATGCCGCCGATGCCGCTGCCGTAACGGCCACTGGTACGCGTGCGGGTTCCGGTCCCGGTGCCGGTGAGGGCAAGCCCAACATGGGTACCCGCTGGGCCCGCTTCGTGGTCCGCCGCCCGCTCGCCGTCCTCCTCTTCGGAGTCGTCGCGCTCGGCGCCGCCGCCGTACCCGCCACCTCGCTCGAACTGGGTCTGCCCGACGACGGCTCACAGCCGGTGTCCACGACCCAGCGCCAGGCGTACGACCTGCTCTCGGAGGGCTTCGGGCCCGGCTTCAACGGGCCGCTCATGATCGCGTCGGACCTCAAGGGCGCCGCCGATCCGAAGGCCGCGGCGGACGAGGTCGTCGCCACGATCAAGGGTCTCGACGACGTCGTGTCGGTGTCCCCGCCGGTCTTCAACAAGGCCGAGGACGCCGCGATGATCACGGTGATCCCCGACTCCAAGCCGAGCAGTGTCACCACCGAGGACCTGGTGCACTCCATCCGGGACGCCGGCGGCACGCTCAAGGCCGAGCAGGGCGCCGACATCATGGTCACCGGCTCCACGGCCATGAACATCGACGTCTCGCAGAAGCTGAACGACGCGCTCGTGCCGTATCTGGCGCTGGTCGTCGGGCTCGCGTTCCTGCTGCTGATCGTCGTCTTCCGGTCGGTGCTCGTCCCGCTCAAGGCGGCCCTGGGCTTCCTGCTCTCGGTGCTCGCCGCGCTCGGCGCCGTCGTCGCCGTCTTCCAGTGGGGCTGGCTCGGCTCGCTGCTCGGCGTCGAGGAGACCGGTCCCGTGATGTCGATGATGCCGATCTTCATGGTGGGCGTCGTCTTCGGCCTCGCGATGGACTACGAGGTGTTCCTCGTGACCCGGATGCGGGAGGCGTATGTCCACGGGGAGCGGCCGGGGCAGGCGATCGTCACCGGGTTCCGGCACGGGGCCCGCGTGGTCAGCGCGGCGGCCGTGATCATGATCGCGGTGTTCGCCGGGTTCATCGGCTCCAGCGAGTCGATGGTGAAGATGATCGGCTTCGGTCTCGCCATCGCCGTCTTCTTCGACGCCTTCGTGGTCCGGATGGCCCTCGTGCCCGCGGTGCTCGCACTGCTCGGCGACAAGGCGTGGTGGCTGCCCAAGTGGCTCGACCGGGCGCTGCCCAACGTGGACGTCGAGGGCGAGGGCCTGAAGGACCTCGACCGCGACGGCGTACGGACCGGCCAGGACGATCCCGATGAGAAGCGGGAGCTGGTCAAGGTCTGAACCGAAGTCTGAGCCGAGGTCTCGACCGAGGTTCGGACACGTACCACCGGGGCCGCCGCCGGGCGGGGGCGCCCCCGGTCCGTACCGCCCGTGGGGACGGGGTCGGGTACGGGACGAAAAGGCCCGGGAACAGTGCGAGCGGCGCTGTTCCCGGGCCGTTCGGCTGTTCGGGTGGCGGCGTGTCAGTGGGTGACGGCCGCCGTCGCCGCGTAGGTGCGGCCGAGGAAGCGGATCAGGGTCTGGGAGTCGAACTCCAGCAGGGAGACACCCGACGAGGTGTGCAGCTCGACGATCGCCTGGACCCGGCCGCAGGGCCATATCCGTACGTCACCGCTGGTCGCGGGGGCGGTGAGGCCCTTCTCCAGGAGTTCGCGGTCGAAGGCCCAACCGCCCGGGACGGTCCCGAGGGAGGCCGGGAGGGTCATCCGGACTATGGGCGGATCGGCCTCCGGGTCGTAGATCAGGGCGACCGGGACGGTGCGATCCTGCGCTGCGGAGTCCGGGGAGTCCGTGACGACATGGGCTCGTGCGTGCTGCTCGACGGCGGACATCACCGGCTCCTCACACTTGTTCTGCGTGTGTCATCCAATGTCCCATATTTCCTCTTTATGTGGCTCCGGTGAGAGCGGTTATTTGTGTTCGCCTCGCTCTTGCAAGCCGTTCGCAAGAGGGCACTATCATCGAGCGGCTGAGCGCATCCACACGCCCCCGCCGTAGTCCCCGCCGTAGTCCCGTCGCCCCGGAACCGGAGCCCGCCATGCATGTCCCCGACGGATTCATCAATACCCCGGTCTCCGCGATCACCGGAGTCGTCGCGGCCGGCGCCGTCGCCGTGAGCCTGCGCGGGGCGCGGCGCGAACTGGCCGGACCGCCCGGCGTGGGTGGGGTCGGGGGGCTCGGCGGTGAGCGGACCGCGCCGCTCGCCGGACTCGTCGCCGCCTTCATCTTCGCCGTACAGATGCTGAACTTCCCGGTCGCCGCCGGGACCAGCGGCCATCTTCTGGGCGGGGCGCTGGCCGCGATATTGGTCGGCCCGTACACAGGGGTGCTCTGCGTCTCGGTGGTGCTGCTCATGCAGGGCGTCCTCTTCGCGGACGGCGGCCTCACCGCGCTCGGCGTGAACATCACGGACATGGCGCTGGTCACGACCGTCGTCGCGTACCTCGTCTTCCGCGGTCTGGTGAAGGTGCTGCCGCGCGGGCGCCGCTCGATCACCGCCGCCGCCTTCGTCTCGGCGCTCCTGTCCGTGCCGGCCGCCGCCGTCGCGTTCACCCTGATCTACGCGGTCGGGGGCACCGCCGACGTCTCCATCGGCAAGGTCGCCACCGCCATGGTCGGCGTCCACGTCCTCATCGGGATCGGCGAGGCCGTGATCACCGCGCTCACGGTCGGCGCCGTGATCGCCGTGCGGCCCGACCTGGTGTACGGGGCGCGGGGGCTGACCACGCCGCTGAAGCTGCGGATCGACGGCGAACTGGTGGACGCGCCCACCGCCGCCCCCACCCCCGTACCCGTCGCCGCCCGCTCGCACCGCAAGGTGTGGCTCGCCGGACTCGCCGCGTCCGTCGTCCTCGCGGGCGGCGTCAGTTTCTACGCGTCCGCCAGCCCCGACGGCCTGGAGAAGGTCGCCCACGACCAGGGCATCGACAAGAAGACCGAGGAACACCACACCGCCGACTCGCCGCTCGCCGACTACGGCGTCAAGGACATCACGAACACCCGCCTCTCCGGCGGCCTCGCGGGAGTCATCGGCGTCACGGTGACGGTGGCGGCGGGCACGGGGGTCTTCCTGCTGCTGCGCCGACGGGGCGCTGGCGCGGGGCTTGACCGGGTGGGGGTTGCGGGGGCCTCTCCCGTACCGGGGGTCTCGTCCGCCGACACCGACGGCCGTTGACATGGGTGCCGGACACGCTCACCGGCTGTATCGGCACGGGCATTCCGTCGTGCACCGGCTGGCGCCCGAGGTGAAGCTCGCCGCTGTGCTCGGGTTCGTCGTGGTGGTCGTGTCCACGCCCCGCGAGGCCATGTGGGCGTTCGGGGCGTACGCCGTGCTGCTCGCGGGGGTCGCGTACGCCGCGCGCGTACCCCCGGGGTTTCTGCTGAAGCGGATGCTGATCGAGGTGCCGTTCGTCGCGTTCGCCGTGCTCATGCCCTTCGTGGCGCAGGGCGAACGGGTCGACGTCCTCGGTGTCTCGCTGAGCGTGAACGGGCTCTGGGGCGCCTGGAACGTCCTCGCCAAGGGCACCCTCGGCGTCGCCGCCTCCGTGCTGCTCGCGTCGACCACCGATCTGCGCGCGCTCCTCCTCGGGCTCCAGCGCCTCAAACTGCCCCCGATGCTCGTCCAGATCGCCTCGTTCATGATCCGCTACGGCGATGTGATCACCGACGAGATGCGGCGGATGCGGATCGCCCGCGAGTCGCGCGGCTTCACCGCCCGGGGCGTACGGCACTGGGGTGTCCTCGCGAAGTCCGCGGGCGCCCTGTTCATCCGCTCCTACGAGCGCGGCGAGCGCGTCCACCTCGCCATGATCAGCCGTGGCTACGCGGGGTCCATGCCGGTGATCGACGAGGTCACCGCGGACCGTGGTCAGTGGGCGTACGCCCTTGCCCTGCCCGCCGCCGCGCTCGTCGTCTGCCTGCTCGGCTGGACCCTGTGAACCGCCCGCCGAGCCGTCTGCTGGGATGGACCCCGTGACCGTACCCACGCCGACCCCGCCGCCCCCGTCCCTCGACGTCGCCGGCCTCGCCTTCGCCTACCCCGACGGCCATCAGGCCCTCTTCGGCGTCGACCTCCGCGTCGAGCGCGGCGAACGCGTGGCGCTGCTCGGGCCCAACGGCGCCGGCAAGACCACCCTCGTCCTCCACCTCAACGGCATCCTCACCGGCGGCGCCGGCACCGTGCACGTCGCGGGACTGCCCGTCGGCAAGGAGCACATGGCGGAGATCCGGCGCCGCGTCGGCATCGTCTTCCAGGACCCCGACGACCAGCTGTTCATGCCGACGGTCCGGGAGGACGTCGCGTTCGGGCCCGCCGCCGCCGGGCTGAAGGGCGAGGAGCTGGCGGCACGGGTGCGGGAGGCGCTGGAGCGGGTCGGCATGGACGGCTTCGCGGACCGCCCGCCGCACCACCTCTCCTTCGGGCAGCGGCGCCGCGTCGCGGTCGCCACCGTCCTGGCGATGCGCCCGGAGATCCTGGTCCTGGACGAACCGTCGTCCAACCTGGACCCCGCGTCGCGCCGCGAACTCGCCGACATCCTGCGGACGCTGGACGTCACCGTCCTCATGGTCACGCACGACCTGCCGTACGCCCTCGAACTCTGCCCCCGCGCGCTCGTCCTCAGCGACGGAGTCATCGCGGCGGACGGCCCCACCGGCGACCTGCTCACCGACGACGACCTGATGCGGCGCCACCGCCTTGAACTGCCGTTCGGCTTCGACCCGCGCGCCGTGCGGTCCCTGGGCACGGGACCCGGCAAGTGAAGGTGCACGGCACGGTCGCCCCCGGCTTCGAACCCGTACGAGCCGCCTTCGCGCGCAACTTCGCCGAGCGCGGTGAACGCGGCGCCGCCGTCTCCGTGCACCACGCCGGACGGCACGTCGTGGACCTGTGGGCGGGCACCCGCGATGTCGACGGCGGCCCGGACGGCGCACCCTGGGAGCACGGCACCGCCCATATCGTGCGCTCCGCGACCAAGGGCGTCGCCGCCGCCGTACCGCTCCTGCTGCACCAGCGCGGACAGCTCGACCTGGACGCCCCGGTCGCCCGGTACTGGCCCGAGTTCAAGGCCGCCGGGAAAGACCAGGCGCTCGTACGCCACGTACTGTCCCACCGCGTCGGCGTGCCCGCGCTCGACCGGCCGCTGACGCCCGCAGAGGCCGCGGACCCGGACACCGGCGCCGCCGCGGTCGCCGCGCAGCGCCCCGCCTGGGCGCCCGGCACCGACCACGGCTACCACGCGCAGACCTACAGCTGGCTCGTCGGCGAGCTGGTGCGGCGTGTCACCGGGCGGGGCGTCGGGCGGTGGATCGCCGACGAGATCGCCGGGCCGCTCGGCCTCGACCTGTGGGTCGGCCTGCCCGACGCCGAGGTGGGGCGCGTCGGCCGGATCGGTCCCGTCGAGGCGCCCGCCGTCCCGGGCGTGCCGCGCGTCCGCGCCCGGCGCGCGGTCGCCGACGCGTACGCGGACCCGGGCTCCCTCACCCGCCGCGCCTTCGCCGCCATCAGCCCGTCGCCCGACGAGAACGACCCCGCGTACCGGCGCGCCGAGCTGGCCGCGTCCAACGGCATCGCGACCGCCGCCGCGCTCTCCCGCTTCTACGCGGCGCTGATCGGCGAAGTCGACGGCGCGGCACGCCTGTTCACGCCGGAGACCGTGGCGCTCGCGGCGACCGAGCAGTCCGCCGGACCCGACCGCGTCCTCGTCATCAACACCCGCTTCGGCGCCGGTTTCATGCTGCACGGCCCGGCGTCCCCGCTGCTCGGCCCGGCTTCCTTCGGCCACCCGGGCCGCGGCGGTCCCCTCGCCTTCGCCGACCCGTCGACGGGAACAGCGTTCGGCTATGTCACCAACGGCTTGCGCAAGTCGGTCACTTCGGATCCCCGGGCACAGGCCCTGGTCCAGGCGGTGCGTTCCGCCGTACGTTCCGTCGTATGAGTCATGCGGATCACTTGAGCGGTATGGGCGGCGGCGATGTCGGTGGTGCCGGCGCTGGTGGCGGTGGCCGGTTCGGCGGGTACGGGGTGCTGGTCACCGGGGCCGGGCGGGGGATCGGGGCGGCGGTCGCCCGCCGGTTCGCCGGTGAGGGCGCCCGGGTCCTCACCACCGATCTGGACCCGGACGCGGCGAAACGGGCCGCCGCGGAGCTGCGCGAACAGGGCGCCACGGCCGAGGGGCTGGCCTGCGATGTCGGGGACCGGGCGGCGGTCGAGGCGGCGGTCGCGCACGCCGTCGGCGCGTTCGGCTCGCTGGACGTGCTGGTCAACAACGCCTACGCCTGTCACCCCGACGCCCCGCTCTTCGAGGACGAGTCCGACGAGGTGTGGGCGCGCGACCTCGACACCACCCTCACCGGCGCCTACCGGTGCAGCCGCGCCGCGCTGCCGCATCTCGCCGCGTCGGGCCGGGGCGCGATCGTCAACGTCGGCTCCGTCAACGGCCTCCAGTCCTTCGGCAACCACGCCTACAGCGCCGCGAAGGCGGGCCTGATCTCGCTCACCCGCACCCTCGCCGGGCACGCGGGCCCGCGCGGGTCCGCGTCAACCTGGTCGCGCCCGGCACGGTCCGCACCGGGGCCTGGTCGGACCGGGGCGCCGACGTGGACGTACTCCGCGACGCGTATCCGCTGGGCCGCGTGGGCGAACCGGAGGACATCGCGGCGGCGGTCGCCTTCCTCGCCTCGCCGGACGCGTCGTGGATCACGGGCGTCACGCTCCCGGTCGACGGCGGCCTCACGTCGGTGAACACGGGCTTCCTGCGCCTGGCACCGTGACGGCGCGGGTGGTCGGTGTGTCGAGGTCGAGTGCGGGGGCGAGTTCGCGCCAGGCGTGGTCCGGGAGGGCGGCCGGGTCGGCGGTGAGGACCTGGAGGCAGACGTGGTCGGCCCCCGCGTCCACATGCTCCTGGACGCGCCGGCGGACGGCTCCGGCATCCCCGTACGCCACGATCGCGTCCACAAGCCGCCGGCTCGGGCCGCCCACGATGTCGGCGTCGCCGAAGCCGAGCCGGCGGACGTTCGCCTGCTGGTGCGGTGCCGCCGCGACATAACCGGCGACATGCGCCGTGGCCACTTCGCGGGCGCGCGCGAGATCGGTGTCGAGCACCACGGCCTGCTCCACGGCGAGGAAGGCGTCCGGGCCCATGATCCGGCGGGCCAGTTCGGTGTGCTCGACGGGCACGAAGTACGGGTGGGCGCCCCAGGTGCGTTCGGCGGCCAGCCGAAGCATTTTCGGGCCGAGCGCGGCCAGGACCCGGCGGGGAGCCGGATCCGGGACCGGGCCGTGCGCGGGCACCGCGTCCATGGCGTCCAGATAGGCCCGCATGGTGTGCACGGCTCGGCCCCGGGCCGGAACGGGATAGCCGTCCAGCTCGTGGACCGTGTCGTCCACGCGGTGTCCGCCCAGGCCCAGGACGTAGCGCCCCGGGAACGCCTCGCCGAGTGTCCGGGTCGCGGTGGCGGTGGCGATCGGGTCCCGGAAGGCGATGTTGGCGATGCCGGACGCGACGGTGAGGCGCCGGGTCGCCGACAGCAGAAGCCAGCCCTGCCCCACGGAGTCGCGGCCGAACGCCTCCCCGTACCAAATGGCCCCGTACCCCAACTCCTCGATCTCCGCGGCCGATTCCCTCACCCGCCCGGCGGGCTGTCCCTCGAAGGCGAAGGTCCAGATCCCGACGCGGCCCAGGTCCGCCTGGGCGCCGCCGTCCGTCATACGTCCTCCTTGTGCCGGTGTGCCGATCGCCGTTCCGGAGAAGCTCTCCGCTTCCCGCCCGGTACGATACGGAGATGTTCTCCGTTTGGCTATCCCGGCCCCGGCCGGCGACCGAAGGGTGGGTGCGATGACGACCGGACGCGGTACCGGCCCCGCGGCGGCTCCGAGGCGCACGGACGCGCGACAGAACCGGGAACGGCTCCTGGCCGCCGCGCGGGAGGTGTTCGCCGAAGCCGGACCCGACGCGTCACTCAACGAGATCGCGCGCCGGGCCGGGGTGGGCCCGGGAACGCTCTACCGGCACTTCCCGAACCGGCCGTCGCTGCTGACCGCCGTACTCGGCGACCGTATTCGGGTGCTCGGCGAGCAGGCGGACGCACTGCTGTGCGCGGAGTCGGCCGACGACGCGCTGGCGCGCTGGCTCGGCGCCTTCCTCGACCACGCCCGCGTCAACCAGGGCATGGGCGGCGCCCTGATGATCGAGGAGGCGGGAGGGATCGGCGTCGACTGCCACCGGCTGATCCTTGACGCGGCGGCCGGCCTGCTCGCGCGGGCCCAGGAGCGGGGATCGGCCCGCCCCGACCTGACCGCCGACGACCTGGTCCAACTCGTCGTGGGGATCGCCCTGTCCACGACGCGCGGCCACGATCCGGAGCAGCCCGGTCGGCTGCTGGTGTTGGTGCTCGACGCCGTCTTCGGGTCGTCGCGCGGGTCCTGATCGGTGGAGGTGGTGTCTTCGGTGGATCAGGGGCACGGCGGCCGGTCTCCTGGAGCGGCGCAGCGAAGGGGCTCGGCGCGGCCGGATTTGGTCGTTGACGACCTGGTCCAACTCGTCGTGGGGATTGCCCTGTCCACGACGCGCGGCCACGACCCGGGGCAGCCCGGTCGGTTGCTGGTGTTGGTGTTTGACGCCGTCTTCGGGTCGTCGCGCGAGTCCTGATCGGTGGAGGTGGTGTCTTCGGTGGATCAGGGGCACGGCGGCCGGTCTCCTGGAGCGGCGCAGCGACGGGGCTCGGCGCGGCCGGATTTGGTCGTCGACGACCTGGTCCAACTCGTCGTGGGGATCGCCCTGTCCACGACGCGCGGCCACGACCCGGGGCAGCCCGGCCGACTGCTGGTGCTCGTGCTCGACGCCGTCTTCAGGTCGCCGCGCGAGCCCCGATCGGCGTAGCAGGAGCCGGTCGGTGGCTCAACCCGTATGCAGCATCAGGCCGATGCCCGCGACCAGCAGCCCGGCCGCCGCGAGTCTCGGGGCGCCGAAGCGTTCCTTGAAGAAGATCGCGCCTATGGCCGCGCCCACGATGATGCTCGACTCGCGCAGTGCGGCGATCGGTGCGAGTGCGGCGCGGGTCCGGGCCCAGAGGACCAGACCGTAGGCGAGGACGGAGAGGGCGGCGCCGAGCAGGCCGAGCGCCGCGAACGGGCGTATCCGCGCGGTGAATTCACCACGCCAGCGCCACGCCGCGTACACCGGGACGGCGATGCCCTCCAGGATCATCAGCCAGGCGATGTAGCCGAGCGAGGTGCCGGACGTGCGGACGCCGAGACCGTCCACGACCGTGTACGCGGCGATGGACAGGCCGGTCGCCAGGGCCGCGCCGATCGCCGCCCAGTTCGGGCGCCGGCCGCGCAGCCCCCACACCGCGACACCGGTCAGGCCCGCGCAGGACAGGGCGATCCCGGCGGCCTGCCAGCCGTCCGGGACCTCGTCCGCGAAGACGGCCGCGAGCACCGTCACGACGAGCGGCGCCGTACCGCGCGCGATCGGGTACGCCTGCCCGAAGTCGCCCAGCTTGAACGAGCGCATCAGCAGGGCGTAGTACGCGATGTGGATCAGGGCCGAGACGATCAGATACGGCCAGGCCCCGGCCGCCGGAAAGGCGGCGAACGGCGCGATGAGCAGACCGATCAGGGTGCCGCCGCCCGCGATCAGCGTGAACCCGACGAGCTTGTCGGTGATGCGGTGCGCGATGGCGTTCCAACTGGCGTGCGTGACCGCGGCGAACAGGACCGCCGCGGTGACCAGAGGGGTCACTCGGACAACTCGCGGACGTCCACCACAGAGCCGCCCGCGTGGGCGATCAGAGTCTTGGGATCCATCGGGAACACGGTGTACGGGGTGCCCGCGGCGGCCCACACGGTGTCGTGGTCGAGGAGGGAGCGGTCGGCGAGTACGCGGGTACGGGTGCGGTGGCCGAAGGGGGGTACGCCGCCGATCGCGTACCCCGTCACCTCGCGCACCTGGTCCGCCTTGGCGCGGGTGACCTTCCCGGCGCCCAGTTCCCGCCGGACCAGCTCCACGTCGACGCGTGAGGCACCGTCCATCAGGACCAGGACCGGGACGCCGTCGGCCGCGAAGATCAGGGACTTGCAGATCTGGCTCAGCTCACACCCGATCGCCGCGGCGGCCTCGGCGGCGGTCCTGGTCGCCTCCGGGAACCGACGGATCCGCGGCAGCAGCCCGGAGGCGAGCCCGAGGTCTTCCAGCGCCTGGGCGAAACGGGGGTGGGCGGCGGGTTCTTGAACGGTCATGGACGTTCACGCTAGCTCCGTGAACGTGGGCTCGGCGACCCGGTTTCCTTTGCCCGCCAGCCGGTACCGGTAGAGCTGCCAGGCCACCGTCCCCACGATCAGGACGGAGAGGAGGGGCACGACCGGCCACGGGATGCCGGTCCACACGGCGGGCAGCCCCACACCCGCGCAGACGATCACCATGGTGATGAGCAGCGGTTTGCCGTACGAGCGCCAGGTGAGGGGCTCGTACCCACCGGGCCGCGCCACTCGCACCGCACCGAGCCCGATGCCGAGGGCCGCCAGAAGACCCAGGAACGTACCGATGGCGGCCGTCATCTGAGGCTCGTCGCGCGGCTTGTCGGAGGAGTTCTGCCGGACACCGTCCTTGCTGAGCACGGTGACGTCACCGCGCCAGACGGTACCGGTGACCTTGTCCCCGGCCCGCAGCGCCGTCAGCAGCGGCCCGGGGTCACCGAAGTCGACAACCCCGTTCCAGAAGGGAGCACCGGACACGGTCGCGGTGTAGCTGGAACTCCTGCCCGCGTTCTTGACGACCACCTTGTCCACGGTGAAGGAAACCGTCCGCAGACAGTCCTCCCAAGCCGCCGCCGCCACCCGCTCGGAACAGACCTGGGCACTCCCGTACTCCCGGAACTCCCGCCGGTCAGCGGGAAGCCACACAGAAAACACGAGATAGCACCCCACAGCAGGCACCAACGACAAAAGCACCACCCACATACGCCAAAATCGCCGCAAGACGTCCCCTCCCTCCAGGTCCCTTCACCATCCCTGGAAAGGACCAGGCAAGCAACGCCCCACCCAGGCAGCCCAAGCCCCCGTTGCATTGCCACACCCAGGAAACCGCGGACGCGAAATCCCCCTTCAGGGGCGCGGGGAACTGCGCAAGAAAACCAAGACGGACCCGCACCCGACCGACGAGCTGCCCCACCCCTTCGCATGAGGTCAGAGGTCACCGAAGTCGGGCAGGACAAGTGCCGAGTGGGCCGGGCGGGGCTCCGCCACGGGCATGGCGGTGAGCTTGCGCAGCCGCTCGTTGCGCTGCTCCAGCGCCTGTTGCGTGGTGGGGAACAGGGTGGCGCCACCCTCGCCGACCAGGTTCTGGTTCAGGGTCACGAAATCGCGTGTGGCGCGTTCGTAGGCGGCGAAACCCGCCGCGTGGTCCCGCCCGACCAGAGAGCCCGCGAGCATGTAGGAGCCGACGAGAGCGAGACTGGTGCCCTGTCCGGTGAGGAATGAGGGCGCGTACGCGGCGTCGCCCAGAACGGCGACCCTGCCGTTGGACCATAGCGGCATGTGAATCTGGCCGACCGTGTCGAAGAAGATGTCGTCCGATGCGCGCAGGGCCTTCAGGATGCCCGGGATCTCCCATCCGGCGTCGGCGAAGGTGCTGACGAGTAGTTTCCGCTGGGACTCCGGGTTGCCGAAGATGTCGGGCGGCAGTTCCGATGGGGCGAAGTTCAGGAAGGCGTGCACTTCGTCGTCGTCTCCCACCGCGTAGACGGCGGCGGCCCTGCCCGGGGAGTTCCACATCACGGTTTCGTGGGAGAGCCCCAGGGTGTTGCGCATGGTGAAAATGGCGAAGCAATAGCCGAGATCGCGGTGGAACCGGTCCTCGGGTCCGAACACCATCTCGCGGGTGCGCGAGTGCATGCCGTCCGCACCGAACACCAAGTCGAACGTGCGGCTGCCGCCGCTCTGGAAGACGACCTCAACCCCGTCCTCGGAGGTGTGGAGGGTGTCGATGGAGTCGTTGAACAGGAACTCCACATCGTCCCGGACCGCCGTGTACAGAGCGTCCGTCAGATCCCCCCGCCGTACCTCCAGGTCTCGTCCGGCGACTCCTCCGGTGACGGCGTGCGGGTGCAGGGAGGTGACCTCGTCGCCGTTCTCTTCGAGGAAGGTGATCCGGCGGAGGTCGATGTGCGCGTCCCGCAGGCGCGGCAGAATCCCCATCTTTTCGACGACATGGAGTGCCGTGCCGCGTACGTCGATCGGATAGCCCCCGCTGCGAATGGCGGCGGCTTTCTCCACGACCGTGACCGCGTATCCGTAGCGGTTGAGCCAGAAGGCCAGGGCGGGGCCGGCGATGCTGGCCCCGGAGATCAGGACCCTGCCTCGGGGCGCGGTGCGGCTGCCGGTCGGCTGCTCGGTGCGGGTCATGACGTGACTCCTTTGCGCAGGGTGCGGGTGACGATCAGAGCCAGCGACGTGATGACGCCGGCGATGAGGAATCCGGTGACATAGGCCGACTCGGCCGCGATCTTCGAGCCGGAAGGCGTCGCGGCGGTCAGGAAGGCGCCGCCGAGCTGGCCGCCCACGGCGAAGCCGAGCACCCGGCTCACCAGGATCAGACTGGTGGCGATGCCGGTGTCGCCCTTGTCGACGGCGGTGGCGGTGCTGGTCATCATGGCCGTGACGCACAGGCCGTTGGCCAGTGCGATCAGTGCCTTCCCCACGACCAGGTGCCAGACCTCGCTGTGCACGAGTGCCATGGCGACGAGGGAGCCGGCCATCAGGATGACGCCGAAGTTCACGACGGCGCGCGAGCCGAAGCGCCGGTCCCCGATCCCGCCGAGCGGCCCTGCCAGCGTCGCGACGATGGCGCCTGGGAGCAGGAGGAGGCCGATCTCGGTGGCGCTGGCTCCGAATCCGTATCCTTCACCGCGCTCGTCGAGCAGCTGCGGAACCAGGAAGACGGCTGTCGAGGTGCCCATGCAGATGATGAAGGTGAGTACGCACGCCTTCCAGATCGCGGGGCGTGCCAGCATCTTCAAATCGATCATCGGCGAGGCCGCGCGCCGCTCCACGGAGACCCAGCTGATGACGAAGACGGCAAGGATCACGACGAGGACGAGGAGCGCGAGTGGCTGGGAGCCCACCTCGGGGGCGAGCGCGAGGAGGAGCATGAGCGTGATCAGGGTCCCGCTCAAGAGCAGGAGGCCGGGCCAGTCGATCCCCGCGTCGCGACCGACGCCAGGAGGATCGCCGGGCATCAGCTTGTTCACGAGCAGGGTAGCTGCCACGACCGCGAGTGTCGGAAGGGCGAACATCCAGTGCCGTGAGAGCTGTTCCGCCACAGGCCCGGCCGACAGCATGCCGACCATCCCGCCTCCGACGAAGAGTCCGCTGACCACGCCGATGGCGACCTTTGAATCGCCTGCGGGAAGATGTTTGCGCACCACGATGAAGGACAGTGGTAGGGCACCCACCATCGCCCCTTGTAATACCTGCCCGAGCAGCAGCACGGGGAGGTTCGGTGCCAGGGCGGACACCGTGCCGCCGACCGAGACCACCGCCATCAGCCGTATCAGGACCTTCTTCCCGCCGTAGCGATCGCCGAACTTGCCGGCCAACGGGGTGATGAGCGCGCCAGTGATGAGGAGCACGATGCTGAGCAGCGCCCCTTCGGACTGGCTCATGCCCAGTTCGCGTTCGAGGAGCGGAATGGTCGGTGACACGACCGACTCCAGCGCGCCGGTGGACAGCGCCAGGAGGCCGAGCGCCCCGACAGCGGCCTTTCCGACCGTGGGTGAGGGAGCCAAACTTGTCGTCATGAGTGTCCTTGCCTTCCTTGCCGAGTGAGCGTGCGAGTGGTCACCGCGCGTGATGGGCGGTGTGGTGTGCGGCCAGGACATCGCCGCCGAAGTCGGTCTCCGGGTCTCGCCATACCGCGTGGGCGTGGTTGGCGCCGCGGTGGATGTTGGTCCACTCGATGAGCAGCCCCGGACCCTGGAGCCGGTAGTAGTGCGACTCGCCTGCCGTGGTCGAGCCGGCCCAGGCGAGGTGTACGTCGTGCAGCGCCGCTGGGTCGGCGTAGCGGTGCATCGGGGAAACCTCCTCGGGGACGCGGTTGAGGTAGCCGGCAAGCAGGGAACGCAGCAACTCCTTCTGGTGCGGGTCGAGATCCGAGCCCGGCACGCCCTTCGGGGGGAGAGCCAGGGCGAGCGCCCGGCGGTCCGCGCCGTCGAAGCCGGTGACGGGATGGTCGGCACGGTCGGGCGTGTGTGTGCCGGGACGCCACAGCTCGCGGCGCCTGACCACGCGCTCGCCGATCCGGGGGCTGTTGCCCGTCACGATGTCGTTCGGGGCGCGGGACAGGAGCAGGGCCCGCGCGGCGGCTTCGGGACGCAGGGAACGGACCAGTTCGCGGGCCAGGTCCTCGGCCGTCCCGAGCGGGCGCAGCGTCGCACCGCCCAGCAGGGGTGAGGCGGCGGGGTCGGCGCCCAGGAAGCAGGGGGTGGTGGAGACGACGTGTCCGTCCACGACAAGGTTGTTGAGCGAGACGTGGTGACCGCCGAACCGCCATCCCCACGGCCGTGACCCGCCGGGCTCGCCGAAGACCCGCAGGTAGTACATGCCGGGGTCGCGGGTCCGCTCTCTCCCCCAGTTCACCGAGAAATCCTCGAAGTGATCGAGTACGTTCTCCAGGCCCAGTACGGTGGCGACGGTGACGTACCCGGCTTCGGACAGTCCGCTTGCGATCAGCCGCATGGCCAACCGGTGCTGCGCGGGGCGCTGCTGGTGGAAGGTCAGGCCGCCGTGGTCGGTGGGCGTGTAGAACCAGCGGGTGCGTTCGGCCTCGGCCTCGCTGTCGGCGCCCGGTGAAGGTCCGGCCGCGGTCTTGCGCTGGTCCGCGTCCAGACAGTCCAGCCAGGCTCGGGCCGCCCCGGCCATCCGGCCGGCGACCTGTCGGCGGCCTTCGGCTGTGCCCCCGGCGCCGTGGTGACCTGACGGGCCGGGGGAGGCGTCGCCGCTCATGCCGGGTCCACCTGGAGGAACTCGCGTGCCCACGGGGCGATCGTGTCCGCGAACTCCACGGCGATCCCGTGGCGCCCGCCTTCGACAGCACGCAGTTCGGCGTTCGGTATCCGCTGCTCCATCAGGACGGCCCCGGCGAAGGGCGCCAGCCGGTCCTGCGTGCCGTGCACGATCAACGTGGGTGCGGTGATCTCGCCGAGGCTGTCGCGGACCTCGTGCTGCCGGGCGGCGTAGTGGCGGCGGGCGCTCTGCTCGGAAGTGCGGCGGGTGAGCGTCCGGGCCGGCCGGGCTCCTTGCTCGGCCTGGCCCCTCGGGGTGAAGAAGAAGTCGGCGGCTCGGAGCTGCCGGTCTTCGTGGGACATCTCCAGGAACTCGTTCACCGCCTCGCTGCCCATCGCGAAGCTCGGCGTGGTGGCGATCAGGATGAGGGAGCTGACCCGTTCGGGGTGGAGAAGTGCGACGTGCTGCGCGAGCGCGCCGCCGAAGGAGGTGCCCAGCAGGTGCGCGCGCTCCAGCCCCAGCGCGTCCAACAGGGCAGCGAGGTCATCGGCCAGGTCCCTCAGCGTGTAGGGGGTCGGCGGGTTGATGGTGATCCCTGAATCACGCTGGTCGTAGGAGATTAAGCGAATCTTCTCGCCGAGTGGCCCGCGGAGCGTGGCGAACTGGGTGCGGTCGCTCTCCCCGCCGTGGACGAGCACGAGCGGCACACCGTCACCTGTATCGATCAGGCCGACCTCAAGATCCTGCGCCCGTATGGTCACGGCAGCCGCAGTGTTACTTACCCACGCCTTGTGAGTGGTCATATGCCCTCCTCGCCAGAAGACGAATGTTTATTATTTGATACGTGACTATCATTTCTTAGGTAGCACTGAATGCGCGCCATCGACAGCGCGGTGCTTTACGGCAGCGGGTTCAGAATGAGGGTGGTGCTGTGCGCCCGTCGTCGTACCCGGGAGCCAATGTGGAGGTGATACCGGGGTAGGGGGTGGGGGTGGGGGAGGAGCGTCAGCTCGCCCGCATCCACCCGCGCAACGCGCCGCAGTACGCCTCGGTCAGTCGGGCGACGACCTCGCGGCGGGAAAGACCCGCTTCCCGCAGGAGGTCCTGGATCTCGCGCGGGTCGAAGAGCATGTTGCTGAGGAACAAGGCGTGTTCCAGCATCCCGGCGGACAGTCCGATGTCGTCGAGCAGCCCCCGCACGGGTTCGCTCCAGGCACCCCGCTGAGCGGCGATGATCTCGTCTTCGCTGTGCAGCCGCTCCAAGAAGCCCCGCCGGGAGCGAAGCTGCACCAACGCCGGGCCGTGTGCGGCGAGGAGGTCCACCCACTTGTCCACGACGGCGTCGAACAGGGGCCGTCCCTCCGCGGTCGAGGCGCCGCTGAAGGCCCGCAGCTCCTCCACGACACTGAGCACGTAGGCCGCCAGCACGTCGTCCATCGAGGGGTAGTAGCGATAGGCGGTGGCCGGGCCGATCTCCGCGCGGGACGCGATCGCCTGCATCGTGAGCTGGTCCGGCGCCTCCCGGGCGAGTTCACCGACGGCTTCGAGGAGGCGTCGGTGGTTGCGTCGGGTGTCGCTGCGTGGCTTGCGTCCGGTGCGGGGAGCAGCCTGCTGATCGGTCACGGGCCTCCTCCACTCGTAGCACCGCGGACTCGGGGTGGCCCGGGTGGAACCGCCCTCCCGCCGACGCTCCCACGGGCGGTGCGCCCCCTCCTCGCCACAGCATCTCACGGCCTCGCCTCGTCGAAGTAGCGGACGAGACGTGCGAGTCCGAGGCGCAGCGCGTCCTCGGAGGCCGCGAACGAGATCCGCAGGTGTCCCTCGCCCGAGGGTCCGTACTCGGCGCCGGCGCGCACGATCACCCCCCGGTCGGCGAGTTCGCCGGCGACCGTCTCGGAGGGCAGGCCGATGTCGTAGCGCAGGAACGCGTAGAAGGCCCCCTCCGGTGCGGTCAGGTGCAGGCCAGGCACATCGGACAGCAGCGCGATCACCATCTCGCGCCGTTGCCGGTACTTCTCGGCCATGGCCTCGACGGCGCTGTCCGGCAGGTCGAGTGCGGCAAGGGCGGCGTACTGAACCGCCGTGTTCAACGAGCCGTTGCAGGTCCGGTGTATGTGCGCCGCCGCGTCCACCGCGGCACGCGGCCCGGCGAGGTATCCCACGCGCCACCCCGTCATCGCGTACGTCTTGGAGAACGTCTGGACGTACACCGTCCGGTCGCGGAGCGACTCGACCTCCAGCGCCGAGGTCAGTTCGTTCCCGGGGTGGACGAGCCGGTGGTACGCCTCGTCACTGACGACCAGGGCGTCGGAACCGTCGAGGAGCTTGCCCAGGGCCTCCAGCTCGCTTCTCCGGTGCACGATGCCAGTCGGGTTCGACGGGTTCGAGAAGATCATCATGGTGGCACCGGGAAGAGCCTCGGCCAGCGCGTCGAGATCCCAGTGCAGGTCCGGAGCGAGCGGGACGAAGTCGACGGTGCCGCCCGCCAGGGTGACCAGGTCGGCGTAGAGCGAGTAGGCCGGGCCCGGGATGACGACACGGTCGCCCGTGCCGACCATGGCGAACACGATCGCGGCCAGCCCCGCGGTGGCGCCGTGGGTGACCAGGACGTCGTCCGCGCTCCACGTCCGGCCGGGGCGATCCGGCAGCCCCGCCGCGAGCGCGGTGCGCAGTTCCGGCAGCCCCTTCTGGTCCGCGTAGTGGGTGCGGCCTTCGCGCAGAGCGTCCACGGCGGCCCTGATCACCGTCGGCGGTGTCGGGAAGTCCGGCTCCCCCATGGCCAGCGAGACCGTACCCGGCGGCGCCGGGGCGAGAGCCGGGCGCCGCGAGAGCCGGCGCAGTTTCCGGACCCGGAAGGCGGGTTGCCTGCGGGTCACCGATCCGCCGCCCCGTCGTCGGGGCGCGACGCACGGATACGCCCGCGCAGCGCGTCTTCCTTCTTGCCGATCCCGCCGACCGCAGCCACGGCCTCGGCCACCCGTCTGCGCGGGACCACGACGACGCCGTCGGCGTCACCGACGAGCACGTCACCCGCGGCCACGACCATGCCGCCGACAGCCACCGGAACTCCGACGGAGCCCGGCCCGTCCTTGAAGGGGCCGGCCGGGGTGATCGCCCGCGCGTAGACAGTCAAACCCATCTCGGACAGTGCCTGAACGTCGCGGACGGCACCGTCGACCACCGCGCCGGTGACCCCGGTTTTCACCATGATCTCGGCGATGAGGTCACCGACCAGCGCCCGGGTCGTGTCCCCGTGTCCGTTGACGACCAGGACATCGCCCGGCCGGGCTTCGTCGAGCGCGCGGTGAACGGCGAGGTTGTCGCCCGAGCGCACGTCGACCGTGAGGGCGTTGCCCAGAAGGGTGGCCCGCTCGGTCATCAGCCGGATGCCGCCGTCCATGACCGTCATCCGTCCGAGTGCGTCGCCGACGTGAGCGGCCGGAACCTCCCCCAGAAGGCGGGTCTCCGCCGCCGCCGCGCGGTCCCAGCTCGGAACGACGGATACGGCGTCCGCCTTCGCAGCAATGAACACTCTAGACCACTTTCTTAATTGAGAAAGCATTCTCACATTTTAGCGTCTGGACCGTCCAGCCACAACGACTCGGGCCGACGGTCACGCAGCAGGCGAGTGTGAGGAAGGCTCCGTGGAGGGCGTCGACCCGCTGGACGAGCACCCGAGGAAGGAGAACCGGCACTCGACCGACGGCCGGCGGCACCCCTCTCAGGGGCGCGGGGAACTGCGCAACCGGTCCACGAGGGCGTACGTCAGCATTTCCAGGGGCGCGGGGAACTGCGCAAAAAACCACGACGGACCCGCACCCGAACGACTACAGGCGCACCCCATAAGGGGCGCGGGGAACTGCGCAACCGGTCCACGAGGGCGTACGTCAGCATTTCCAGGGGCGCGGGGAACTGCGCAAAAAACCACGACGGACCCGCACCCGAACGACTACAGGCGCACCCCATAAGGGGCGCGGGGAACTGCGCAAAACGGGTCAGCCGCCGCCGGCACGAAGCATCGCCGCGACCAACGGCCCCGCCGACTCCCCCCCATGCCCACCCTCAAGAACCACCGCAGCCGAAGCCACATCCCCCCGCCAAGCCGTGAACCACCCATTCGGCTTCTTCTGCCCATCCACCTCGGCGGAGCCGGTCTTCCCCCCGATGTCCGACCCGAGCCCCGCCATCGCCTTGGCAGCCGTACCCGAAGTCGCCGTATACCGAAGAAGTTCCCGCAACTGCGACTGAGCCGAACCGCTGAGCACGCGGGACGCCTTCGCCAGGGTCCGGTCGTCCACGTCGGGCGGTACGAGATACGGCTGACGGAAGACCCCCGTCTTGGCGGTGGCGACGATCGACGCGACGTTCAGCGGATTCATCCGCACCCCGCCCTGCCCGATCAGCGAGGCCGCCTTGGACGCGTCCTTCTGCACGGGGACGGAGCCGTCGAACGTCGAGACACCGACGGCCCAGTTGTCCCGGCCCAGCCCGAAGACCTCCTGCGCCTGCTTGGTCAGCGCGTCGTCGCTCAGCTCCTTGGCCTGCGTGATGAAGGCGGTGTTGCAGGACGCGGCGAAACTCGCGCGGAAGGTGCCGTCCTTGATCTGGAACTTCTCCAGGTTCTGGAACTTCCAGCCGCCGTAGGAGGCGTACTTGGGGCACGGGTGCGGCTTGTCGATGGAGGCGAGATCCTTCTCCAGGAGCAGCGACGCGGAGACGATCTTCATCGTGGAGCCGGGGGCGAGGGAGCCCTGGAAGGCGGTGTTGAAGCCGCCGGCGTTGGAGTTGGCGACGGCGAGGATCTCACCGGTGCTCGGTTTGAGGACGACGACCGAGGCGCGTTCGCGGGCCCGTACCTGCTGTTCGGCGGTGGCCTGCGCGGTGGGGCTCAGCGTCGTCTTGACCGTGCCGGGCGTGCCCTTGGAGAGGGTGACGAGCGTCTTGTCGGCGGCCTTGGTGTCCGGGTCGCTCTTCGCGGAGGCGTCCGTACCCTTGTCCTTGCTCGCGGCGGAGTCCGCGCGGACCAACCGCAGTTCGACCCCCGCCTTGCCGCCCGCCGTCTTGCCGTACTTCTCGCGCAGCCCGTCCAGGACGCCCGCGAGCGACGGGAACTCGGCCGGGGTCAGTTCGCCGCCCGCCCGGTCCAGGGCCTTGATCGGCGGCGTACCGGACGCGCCCGTGACGAGCCGGTCGCCGTCGCCCAGGTCGGGGTGGACGACGGAGGGCGCCCAGCCGACCAGGACCTCACCGTCGGACGCGCGGCGGACGACCGTCAGTTCGGAGGCGTAGGCGAGCGGTTTCGTCTTTCCGCCGTACGACACGGTCGCCTTGACCGAGAACGGCATCTTCGCGCCCGCGCGGGTGCCGGGCGTGAGCGTGACGGCACTGATCCGGGCGTCCTTGCGGTACCCGGTGAGCGCCTTCGTCGCGGCGGCCGGGTCGTCGGTGAGCGCGGCGGCCCTCGCGGCGTTCCCGGCGCCCCACGCGGTGAGGAACCCCTCGGCCACCGTGCGGACTTCGGCCGCGGTCGGCGGGCCCTTCGGCACCGGTTTGGCGTCCCCCACCGCGTCGGCGTGCGTCCCCCCGCCGTACAGCGTGTACGCGGCGATGGCGCCTCCGCCCACGAGCACCGCTACGGCCCCGCCCACCAGGGCGGGGTGCGTTCTGCGGCGCGCGGCGCGCCTTCTCTTCCCCACAAGTCCTCCGCTGTCTCCCCGGGCCGTGGTCCCGACCCGGCCGACCTGCCCGGCCCGCCGCCTCGGCCCGTCACCTCACCCTAGGGCGCCCCGCGCCCCACCCCCGTCACTCATCACCCCAACGGCCGCCACGGCCCCAGGGTGCCCGTCAGCCCGAAGTCCGCAGCACAGCCGCGACTATCGGCCCCGCCGCATCACCACCGTGACCACCCTCCTGGGTCATCGCCGCGGCGGCCATGTCACCCCGGTATCCCGCGAACCAACTGTTCGACTTGGCCTGCCCGTCGACCTCGGCGGAGCCCGTCTTCGCGCCGATGTCGCCGCCGAGCCCGGCCATCGCGGGCGCGCCGGTCCCGATCGTGGCGGTGTTGCGCATCATCTGCCGCAACTGCGCGACCGTGTTCGGCTTGAGGCCGTCCGCGGTGGCGAACTCCCGGTCGTCCAGGGACTTCGCCACGAGGTAGGGCTGCCGGAAGGCGCCGGTCATCGCGGTCGCCGTCACCGACGCCATGTTCAGGGGGCTCATCTGGACCTGGCCCTGGCCGATCGCGTTGGCCGCGCGATCGGGCCCGGCGGACGGGGGGACGATGCCGTCGAAGGAGGCGATCCCGGTGGCCCAGTTGTCGCGCCCGAGGCCGAACCGGTCCTCGGCCTCCCGGGTCAGCGACTCGTCGGTCAGCGGCTTCTCGTCGATGAGCTTGATGAACGCCGTGTTGCAGGACCGCTGGAAGCTGTTGGCCAGGGTGGCGCCCTCGTTGGCGGGCATGCCCTTGATGTTGCGGAAGGTCTGGCTCTCCCACACCGCCGTGTCCGGGCAGGGCGCGGGCCCGGCCGCCGTGGCCACACCGTTGTCGATGAGCATGGCCGCCGTGATGATCTTCATCGTGGAGCCGGGCGCCAACTGCCCCTGGAACGCCGCGTTGAACGCGTCCTCGCGATGGTTGGCGACAGCCAGGACCTCACCCGTGCTCGGCTTGACGGCCACCACGCTGGACTCGTCGTACTCCTTCACGGCCTTCTCGGCCGCCGCCTGCACGCCCGCGCTCAGTGTGGTGCGGAGCTTGCCCGGCTTGCCCTTGGTGAGGGTCAGCAGCGAGGTGTCCGCGGCCTCCTCGTTCGCGTGCCGTACGGCGAGTTCGACTCCGGGCGTGCCGCCGGCCGTGGCGCCGTACTTCTTGCGCAGTTGGTCCAGGACCGTGCCGAGCGAGGGGTACTTCTCCTTCGTCAGGACGGTGCCGTCCCGGTCGACGGCCTCGACGTCGGGCGCCGCCGCCGTGCCGGTGACGAGGGAGTCGCCCTTCTTCAGGTCCGGGTGCAGCACGGAAGGCGCCCAGTAGACCAGCGCCTTGCCCGTGGTGAGCCCGCGGACGACCTTGAGTTCGGACGCGTACGACAGGGACTTCTTCGCGCCCTTGTACGCGACGGTCGCCTTGACCGTGTACGGGACGGTGGCGCCGCGCGCGGTGCCGGGGGTGATCCGGACGCCGGTGATGTGCGCGTCGTCCCGGTAGCCGGTGAGGGCGGGGCCGGCGGCGTTGGCGTTGTCCGTGGCGTCGGCGGCGGCCGTGGGGTCGCCCTTCTCCCAGGCGGTGAAGAACGCCTTGGTGACCGCGCTGACTTCGTCGGCCGTCGGCGGTCCGGTCCGCTTCGGCGCCTCGTCCGATGCCGACGAGTCCCCGGCCACTCCGTCCACGAAGTAGTACGCGCCGTACCCCGCGCCCGCCACCATCACCGCGAACACCCCGCCCACCAAGGCGACTTTCGCTCCGTTGCGCACTTGGCGCCCCTCCCCGTGTGCGTCGTCTTGAACGCGTTCAAAGATGTGCTCGGAGTCACCCTACGGGGACGGAGGGCAAGACGGGACGCCTGTTATCCGACCGGAACAGAACCGTTCCAGATCCCGTGTCAGACCCACGTATCGAGCCACATCCGCGACCGCCAACTCTCGATCGGAATGGGCTGACCTGTGTAAATGGGCCAGAAATAGATGAAGTTCCAGGCGATGAGGAGGACCAGGACGCCCGCCCCCGCCGCGCCGACCGTGCGCCGGCGCTCCGTCGAACCCGGTGGTCCGAGGATCGCGCCGAGCATCATCGCCACCGCCAGACACAGGAACGGCACGAAGACGACCGCGTAGAAGAAGAAGATCGTCCGCTCCTGGTACAGGAACCAGGGCAGATATCCGGCCACGATCGCGCAGAGGATCGCGCCCGCCCGCCAGTCCCGCCGGAACAGCCAGCGCCACAGCACGTACAGGATCGCGAAGCAGGCCGCCCACCACAGCACCGGCGTGCCGAGCGCCAGCACCTCGCGCGCGCACTTGTCTGTCGTAGCCGCCGGGCAGCCGTCCGCGCCGGGCGCCGGCGACTCGTAGAAGTACGACACCGGGCGGCCCAGGACGATCCAGCTCCACGGGTTCGACTGGTACGCGTGCGGGGAGCTGAGCCCCACATGGAACTGGTACACCTCGTACTCGTAGTGCCACAGGCTGCGCACCCAGTCCGGCAGCCACGTGAAGTCGCCGCCCTTGCCCGTGGTCGCCGCCCAGTCGCGGAAGTAGCCGCCCTTGCCGTTGTCCGGCGAGAGGATCCACCCGGTCCACGACGCCAGATACGTCGCGAGGGCGACCGGCACCGTTGACACGAACGCCGGCAGGACGTCCCGCTTCAGCACCGCCACATACGGCCGCCGCGCCCCCGCGATCCGGCGCGCGCCCACGTCCCACACCACCGACATCAGCGCGAACGCCGCCAGGACGTACAGGCCGTTCCACTTCGTCGCGAACGCCAGGCCCATGCACAGCCCGGCCACGAGCCGCCAGGGCCGCCAGCCGTGCCGCAGCGAATCGGCCACCGAGGGATCGGGGTGCGGGCGCCCGTCGGCCCCCACCGGCAGCGCGGCGGCGAGCCGGGCCCGCGCCTTGTCCCGGTCGACCACGAGAGCGCCGAAGGCCGCCAGGACGAAGAACATCAGCACCTGGTCGAGCAGCGCGGTCCGGCTCATCACGAAGTGCAGCCCGTCCACGGCGAGCAGCGCGCCCGCGAGACAGCCGAGCAGCGTCGACCGGAACAGCCGCCGCCCGATCCGGCACAGCATCAGCACCGACAGGGTGCCGAGCACCGCCGCCATGAACCGCCAGCCGAACGGGTCGAACCCGAACATCCATTCGCCGAGCCCGATGACGTACTTGCCGACCGGCGGATGCACCACGTACGCCGGATCGGTCGGCAGCGCCACGCCGCTGCCCTGCTGGAGCACCAGGTCGTTCGCGTCCTTGGGCCAGTTGACCTCGTAGCCCCGGTGGATGAGCGCCCACGCGTCCTTCGCGTAGTACGTCTCGTCGAATATCACGGCCTTCGGGCTGCCGAGATTCCAGAACCGCATGACGCCCGCGACCAGCGTGACCGCCAGCGGCCCCAGCCACGCCGACCAGCGCACCAGGAGCGCGCCGAACTCGTCGCGCAGCCCGAGCACCGCCCACACCCGGGGGCTCGGCGCGGTGTACGGGGGCACCAGATGGGCCCGCACATCGCCGCGCGGCGGCGCCGCGTAACCGAAGCGGCGCAGCCGCGACTGCCACGTGTGTGGCCGTTCTGCGGGGGCCTGGCCCTGCCGGGTGTCCGTGGAGGACGCGGTACTCGTCACCGCGCCATCGTAGGGAACCCTTCTGTGGGCGTGCGGTGCCCGCCCCCACCCGGCCGCCGACCGGCCCCCGGGAGCCCTGCGAGACTGGGCCCGTGACTGCGACATCCGGAACCCTTGTCCTGGCCGGCACCCCCATCGGCGATCTCGCCGACGCCCCGCCCCGGCTCGCCACCGAACTGGCGTCCGCCGATGTCGTCGCCGCCGAGGACACCCGCCGGCTGCACCGCCTGACGCAGGCGCTCGGCGTACGGCCCGCCGGGCGCGTCGTGTCCTACTTCGAGGGCAACGAGACCGCCCGCACCCCCGAACTCGTCGAGGCCCTGGCGGGCGGCGCGCGGGTCCTCCTGGTGACCGACGCGGGCATGCCGTCCGTGTCCGACCCGGGCTACCGGCTGGTCGCCGCCGCCGTCGAGCGCGACATCCGCGTCACCGCCGTACCGGGCCCGTCCGCCGTGCTGACCGCGCTCGCGCTGTCCGGGCTGCCCGTGGACCGGTTCTGCTTCGAGGGCTTCCCGCCGCGCAAGGCGGGCGAGCGCCTTTCCCGGCTGAAGGAGGTCGCGGGGGAGCGCAGGACCCTCGTCTACTTCGAGGCCCCGCACCGCCTGGACGACACCCTCGCCGCGATGGCCGAGGCGTTCGGACCCGACCGCCGCGCCGCCGTGTGCCGCGAGCTGACGAAGACGTACGAGGAGGTCAAGCGGGGCCCGCTCGGCGAGCTGGCCGCCTGGGCCGCCGAGGGCGTACGCGGCGAGATCACCGTCGTCGTGGAGGGCGCTCCCGAGCCGTCGCCCGGGGATCTGGACGCCGGTGAGCTGGTGCGCAGGGTGCGGGTGCGCGAGGAGGCGGGGGAGCGGCGCAAGGAGGCGATCGCCGCCGTGGCGGCCGGTGCGGGGCTACCCAAGCGTGCGGTCTTCGACGCGGTGGTGGCGGCAAAGAACGCGGCTCAGGGCGCCCCATCCGAGGGCAAAGGACTAACCTGAAAAGCAAAGCGGAGGCCGCGCGCCAGGCCCGTTCGGCATGGAAATGCCAAATCGGATCCAACAGTCGACAGGTCTGATGCGCTCGCTCCCCCAGGGGCGTCCACTGGTTGAAGGGACGCACCCGTCCCACGCCGTGGGGCGCGTTACTCGGTGCCCGGCGGCGCTTGTCCAGCGGACAACAGGAGCTGGCATGACTGAGATCGCAGGGACCGGCCACCACACCGCGGCGACCGCAACCGTCCATGAGTCGTACTCGTTCGCCTGCATGCGATGCGGGCACGGCTGGGAGCAGTCGTACGAGATAGAGCACCACCGCGACGCCGAGGGTCACGAGTACGTCGTGTACGTGGCGAACGGGCAGGCCGTCCCGTCGCCGCTGAGCCGTCCCACGTGCCAGAACTGCGGTGGACACGTCGTCCGCATCATGCGGGCGGGCCAGGTGTCCTCCGTGCAGAACCTGATGCGGCACCCGCGCCCGGCACCGCGCGCCCACGCCGCCGACGACGCCTCCGACTCCGGCCCGGGTGACGGCTCGGACGGCGACGGCACGGCGCCGCCCGTACGCAAGCCGCATCACCACTGGCACTTCTCGGATCTCCTGCACCCCTTCGGCCACCACGGCCGCAAGGTCGTGGCGCCCGGCCCGGGGGCCGACGGCTCGCAGCCGTCGGCCGACAAGATCGCGTAACCGGGTCTCCGGGACGACGAAGGGCCCGTCGGACGGCGACGGGCCCTTCGTACCACCGGACGGGCCCTTCGGGACAAGGGACGGGCCCTCCGTACCGTCGGACGGGCCCTTCGTACCATCGGGGGCATGTCCTCGAAAGCCGCACCCCCGCCGCCCCCGCCCCTCGCGGTGCCGGTGGCGGACTCGCACACCCATCTCGACATGCAGTCCACGACCGTGGCCGAAGCGCTCGCGCTGGCCGCGTCCGTCGGCGTGACCACGGTCGTCCAGGTCGGCTGCGACCTGAACGGCTCCCGCTGGGCCGCCGACACCGCCGCCGCGCACGCCTCCGTGCACGCCACGGTCGCCCTGCACCCCAACGAGGCGCCCCGGATCGTGCACGGCGACCCCGACGGCTGGTCCCGGCAGGGCGCCCGCACCCCCGGCGGCGACCGGGCCCTGGACGACGCGCTCGCCGAGATCGACCGGCTCGCCGCGCTGCCGCAGGTCAAGGGCGTCGGCGAGACCGGCCTCGACTACTTCCGTACCGGCCCGGAGGGCAAGGCGGCGCAGGAGCGCTCCTTCCGCGCGCACATCGAGATCGCCAAACGGCACGGCAAGGCCCTCGTCATCCACGACCGCGACGCCCACGACGACGTCCTGCGCATCCTCAAGGAGGAGGGCGCCCCCGAGCGCACCGTCTTCCACTGCTACTCCGGCGACGCCGCCATGGCCGAGGTGTGCGCGCGCCACGGCTACTTCATGTCCTTCGCCGGCAATGTCACCTTCAAGAACGCCCAGCCCCTGCGGGACGCCCTCGCGGTGGCGCCCCTGGACCTCGTCCTGGTCGAGACGGACGCGCCTTTCCTGACCCCGGCGCCGTACCGCGGACGGCCCAACGCGCCGTATCTCATTCCGGTCACGCTGCGGGCCATGGCGGCGGTGAAGGGCGTCGACGAGTCGGTCCTGGCCACGGCGATCGCGGCGAACACGGCACGGGCGTTCGGTTACTGACCACGCCGTGTAGTCGCGTCGCTTTGGAGAGTGACGAAGCCTCGGCTAGGTTCTGTCCGCCCGAGACGGACCCCTGGGCGGACCCCTGGAGCAGGTGTGACCAGAGCGCGGTACGAGACGAATGAGGCGTACGAGGTATACGGGGTGGCGCAGGTGCCGGCGCCCCGGGCCGGCGGGCGGGCCGAGGCGCGGCGGGCGGCCAGGCGGCGGGCCTCCGCACAGCGCCCCGACACGTTTCGCCGCCTGCTCCCGCAGGCCCTCGTCGTCGCGTTCCTCGCGGGCGGCACCACCGCCTTCGTCGCCCACGACAAGGCGGTCCGGCTGACCGTGGACGGCACGCCCCGCACCCTGCACACCTTCGCCGACGACGTCACCGGACTCCTCGCAGCCGAGGGCGTCGAGATCGGCCCGCACGACCTCGTGGCGCCCGCCCCCGGCGCGGCCCTCGCCAACGGCGACGAGGTCGCCGTCCGCTACGGCCGTCCCGTACGCCTCACCCTCGACGGGCAGCGCCGCGAGGTGTGGACGACGGCGGCCACGGTCGAAGGCGCGCTCCAGCAGCTCGGCGTCCGCGCCGAGGGCGCCCACCTGTCCACCTCCCGCTCCCGCCGCATCGACCGCACGGGCCTCGCCCTCGACATCCGTACGGAACGGACCGTGACGGTGATGGCCGACGGCCGGCAGCGGACCATCCGCACCAACGCGGCGACGGTCGGCGAGGCGGTCGACGAGGCCGGGGTCGCGCTGCACGGCCAGGACACCACGTCCGTACCGGCGGACAGCTTCCCGCGCGACGGCCAGACCGTCACCGTGCTGAGGATCAAGGGCAGCCGGGAGGTACGAGACGAGCCGATCCCGTACGCCGTGTCCCGTACCCGGGATCCGGCGCTGTTCCAGGGGACGGAGGTCGTGGAGCGGCCGGGGCGGCCGGGGACGCGACGGGTCACGTACGCGCTGCGCACGGTCAACGGCGTACGGGACCGCCCCCGTCGGATCGGCACCGAGGTCGTACGGGCGCCGGAGTCGGAGGTGGTGAAGGTAGGCACGAAGCCGTTGCCGACGGGGGCGGACGGTTTGAACTGGGCCGCACTGGCGGCGTGCGAGTCGGGTGGGCGGCCCGGGGCGGTGGATGCCTCCGGCACATATGGCGGCCTGTACCAGTTCGACACCCGCACCTGGCAGAGCTTGGGCGGCAAGGGCCGCCCCCAGGACGCGAGCGCGGCAGAACAGACGTACAGAGCGAAGAAGCTGTACGTGAGCAGGGGGGCGGCACCTTGGCCGCATTGCGGGGCCCGATTGCACAGCTGAGGGAGGGACCGGCGCCCAATCCTTGCTCGCACCCGCTGTGGGCAGGCGTCCCGCACGGCGGGACGGGTGGGCACAGCCCGACGACTACAGGACTGTGGCTCCGAGGGCAGGCGAGACGGTGGTGCGGGCGGCACGGCAAGTGCCGGATGCCGTGAGGGCGGCGGCCACCGATTCCGCGGACGCCGCATCCCGCGCCAGAAAGGCGGTGGTGGGCCCAGAGCCAGACACCAACGAGGCCAGCGCCCCGGCCCCCGTACCCACCGCAAGAGTCTCCGCAAGCGCCGGATACAAAGACACCGCAGCCGCCTGAAGATCATTCGCGAGGTTCGCCGCCAACGCCCCGACGTCCCCCTTCCGCAGAGCGCCAAGCAGCGCACCGGACGCCTCCGGCTCAGGCACTGCGCTGCCCTCGTGCAGCCGGTCGAACTCCCGGTACACGGCAGGCGTCGAAAGCCCCCCGTCAGCGAGCGCGAACACCCAGTGAAAGGTCCCGCCGACCTCCAGCGGCTGAAGCTTTTCCCCCCGCCCCGTACCGAGCGCCGCCCCACCGACCAGCGCGAAGGGCACATCGCTGCCCAACTCGGCGCAGAGTTCGAGGAGTTCGGTGCGCGAGGCCCCCGTACCCCAGAGGGCATCGCACGCGACCAGCGCGCCCGCCGCGTCCGCGCTGCCGCCCGCCATGCCGCCGGCCACGGGGATGTCCTTGGCGATATGGATGTGGACGTCGGCGGGCCTGCCGTACCGGGCGGCCAGGAGTTCGGCGGCGCGGGCCGCGAGGTTCGTGCGGTCCAGGGGGACCTGGTCCGCGCCGGGCCCCGCGCAGGTGATGCGGAGGGCGTCGGCCGGGGTGACCGTGACCTCGTCGTGGAGGCCGACGGCGAGGAAGACGTTGGCGAGGTCGTGGAAGCCGTCGGGCCGGGCGGCACCGACGGCGAGCTGGACGTTGACCTTGGCCGGGACCCGTACCGTGACGCTCACGCCGTCGCCTCCTTGTGCTCCGCGATCCGGGCGAACTCCTCGACGGTCAGTGCCTCGCCCCGCGCCTGCGGGGACACCCCGGCGGCGACGAGGGCGGCCTCGGCGGCCGGAGCGGACCCGGCCCAGCCGGCGAGGGCGGCGCGCAGCGTCTTGCGGCGCTGGGCGAAGGCCGCGTCGACGACGGCGAAGACTTCTTGGCGGGACGCGGTGGTGTGGGGCGGCGCGGGGCGCCGCACCAGGGACACAAGACCGCTGTCGACGTTGGGCGCGGGCCAGAAGACGTTGCGGCCGATGGCGCCGGCGCGCTTGACGTCGGCGTACCAGGTGGCTTTCACGGAGGGGACTCCGTACACCTTGGAGCCGGGCGGGGCGGCAAGGCGGTCGGCGACCTCGGCCTGGACCATCACGAGGGTGCGCTCGATGGTCGGGAAGGTCTCCAGCATGTGGAGGAGCACGGGGACGGCGACGTTGTACGGGAGGTTCGCGACGAGTGCCGTGGGGGGCGGGCCGGGGAGTTCCGTGACGCGCATCGCGTCGCTGTGGACCAGCGCGAAACGGTCGGCCCGGTGCGGGAGGCGGGCGGCGACGGTGGCCGGGAGGGCCGCGGCGAGGGTGTCGTCGATCTCGACGGCCGTGACGCGGGCGGCGGACTCCAGAAGGGCGAGCGTGAGGGAGCCGAGGCCGGGGCCGACCTCCACGACGGTGTCGTCCGGGCGGACGTCCGCGGTGCGGACGATGCGGCGGACGGTGTTGGCGTCGATGACGAAGTTCTGACCACGCTGCTTGGTGGGGCGGACGCCGAGCGCATCCGCGAGATCACGGATGTCGGCGGGCCCCAGAAGGGGCCCTGGCCCCGGATCGCTACTACTCACGCCTGAAGCCTAGCCGCCACCGTCCCGTGCGACGGTCGCCGTCCCGCCCATGGCCGGGGGGACTCAGTAGTCGGTCGGTATCTCGGCGGCGTGGGGGATTTCCGCGAGTCCCGAAACGCCTCCGGAGGCGCAGTGTACTGACGCTCCGTCGACTCCCTAGAGTTGCAGCCCAGGCCAGATCGAGGGAGGGCAGAGGATGGACGCGGAGATGACCCTCTTAGCGGGCACAGCCGGGACAACGATCGCGACGCTGCTGGCGACCGACGCATGGACCGGCATGCGAAACGGAGTAGTCGCGCTCTGGCGACGTGTCCGGCCGGACCACGGGGAGCACGTCGCTGCGCAGCTCGACGCGGAGCGGCAGGACCTCCTGGACGCGCGGGCCGCCGGTGACGAGGAGACCGAGCGGGAGATCGCGGCGGAGTGGGGAGGCCGCATCCGCCGTCTCCTCGTCACCCACCCCGAGCTGGCGGCGGAACTGCGCTCCCTGCTGGCGGAACTCGCCCCCAATACATTCACCACCGCGACCGTCACCCAACGCGCGACCGCTTCTGGCAGCTCACGCGTCTACCAGGCCGGCCGCGACCTGAACGTCGACGAGCGGTGACCGGCCGCAACGACGGCCGGGCCACCGATCAGGGGCGCGTCTACCAGGCATCAGGCGACCAGCACATCGTCGAGCACCACCATCACGGCGCCGCCTGGACCGGCCCGGACTCGGTGCGGCGTCCGCCCATCGGCCGGGCACCGGCCATTCTCCGGGATCGCCATGAACTCGTCGGGCGTCTGAAGGAGGCGGTGACCGAGGACGCCGGCAACACCGTGTTCGTCCTGCACGGCCTGGGAGGATGCGGCAAGACGGCTGTGGCCTGCGCACTCTTCGACCACGCCACTCGGGAACGCGGACGCCTGGGCCTGTGGGTCAACGCTTCCGATCAGGCATCCCTGCGGGCCGGGATGCTCGCGGTGGCCGCCGACCGCGGCGCCGGGGACGGCGAGCTGATGGCCGCGCGTAACGGCCTGCGCGCGGCTGCGGACTTGGTCTGGGACCATCTCGACCGGTCCGACCTGCCATGGCTGCTGGTGTTGGACAACGCCGACGACCCCGCGGTGCTGCGGGACGGTGGGTGGCTACGCACCAGCCCGCGCGGAACCGTCCTCGTGACCACACGGCAGGCCGCCGGCCACTGGTGGCCCGCCGCCGAGCTGCTTTATGTAGGTGTCCTGCCGCGTCAGGAGGCGGCCCAGGTCCTGCGCGATCTGGCCCCCGGAACGGGTTCCGCCGCCGACGCGGCCGCCATTGCCGACCGCCTCGGCCGACTGCCGCTCGCCCTGACTCTTGCCGGCGGGTTCCTGGCCCACCAGGTGATCGCTCCCTGGACGATGGAGGAGTACGGGCGTCGTCTGCAGGAGCGTTCGGATCCCATCGAGCTGATCGACCAAGGCGCCACCGACACGAGCAACGATTCACGTCACCTGGTGAGCGGCACGTGGCAACTCTCACTGAACTCCTTGGTCGGGCAGAACCTGCCCGAGGCCGTCACCCTGCTCCGTCTGCTGGCCTGCTGGTCGAACGATCTGCTGCCCCTGTCGCTGCTGGCCGACTCCCGGCTCGACCTGCCGCTGCCCGCCGACCGGATGGAACTGGCGCTTCGGGGATTGCTCGACCACTCGCTCACCGAACTCGTTCCCGGCGACATCCGCTGCCTGCGCACGCATGGGGTGCTTCTCGACAGCGTCGCGCGCGTCACCCCGGCCGGTGAACGCGACCAACTCGCCACCGCGGCGGCCGGACTTCTGCTGCGTTGCCTACCCGAGTCGCCGGAACGCGGGCTGCGCGACAGCCGACTCACCGTCCTCGCCCCTCATGTCCTGGCGTTGCTTCGCCGCGTGATCACCTGGCCCGAGATCGCGGTCGGTACCGTCGAGTCCGCGGCGACCTGCGCCCTGCTTCTGGTGACGGCCCAGCATCGTTCAGGCGACTACGCCTCTGCGCTGGCCGCGGCCGAACAGGCGACGGATCTCGTGCGCCGGCGACTGGGCAACGATCACGTCCTGGTGCTGCGTCTGCGGCAGCGGATCGGGAAAGCGACCGATCGACTGGGACGCCTCGATGAGGCAGCGAATCTCCACCGCGTGCTGCTCGACGACCTCGAACGGGTCTGCGGTCCCGAGGCGCCGGTCACCCTGACCACCTGCCTCCACCTGTCCCGCCCGCTGACCTGGCTCGACCGGCCCGCGGAAGCGGTGCAGTTGATGCACCGGGCGGCGGCCGGGCGAGCCGCGCTACTGGGCCCTTGGCACCCGCTGACGCTGGAGGCGAGGGCGTGCCTGCTCGAACTGCCTCCCGGACCGGAACTGGACCGCGAGGCACCGGCGGGACCGGACCTGGTCACGGACTGCCACCGTGAGCTGGGGGCCGACCACCCGATCACGCTGTCGGCCGAACTCAACTGCGCGGGAGCGCTGTTCAACACCGGACAGCACTCCGAAGCACTGCTGTCGGCACGCCGTGCACTGGCAGCACACGAACACCGCTTCGGAACGGACTACCCCATCACGCTGGCGGCACGAAGCCTGCTCAGCAGCGTCCTGCACACGGTCGGCGAGTACCGGGAAGCAGTCGAACAGGCGGCGATCGTCAGGGAGTGGCGCGAGCGTGTACTCGGCCCGGAGCACCCGTGGACGACGGTGATCAGAGACAAGCTCTCGCGGTACCGGCGTTCCCTGGCCGAGGCAACGCCATCCGACCCGACCTGATAGCCGGCGGTTCGGCATCCGTTCAGGATTCGGAGTCCGCCACCGGTACGGACTCCGTGATCCACACGGGCCCGTCCGCGCACATCACCTTGATGCCGTCCGCCTGCTGCAACGATGTGCGCATGACCCGCAGCCGGCGGTCAGCCACCGTGGCAACCGGACCGGATCTTCCCGAACTGCCGAACCTGATGGCGCGCACCTGGTTGTGGATCTCTTCCCTGGCGGCGCCCCAGTCGATCCGCGAGAACTCGGGTTCCATCCACCCTGCGTACGTGGCGGACTCCTCCTCCTGCGGCGTACCAGGGGAACCGGTGACGACCCGCGAGAGCGCGAGAGGCAGAAGCCGCTCGATGTATCGGTCGACTTCTTCCCACAACAACCGGGGGACGACATCGTCGCCCAACGCGATCCCCGACTCCTGAGCCAGGATCCCACCGGAGTCGAATTCGCTCTCCATCCAGTGGATGCTGACACCGGTTTCCTTGTCGCCGTTCCTGATCGCCCAATTGATCGGAATGGGACCTCGGTATTTCGGCAGCATGGATGTGTGCACATTGATCGCGCCCAGATGTGTCGACTGAAGAATTGCCGACGAAAGCTTCCACGGGAATCCGTAGCAGACGATGAGATCGGCCCGATACCCATCGACGATGTGCGGCAACATGTTCTTGCGGCCAGGGATCAGCAGGTCCATCCCGTCCGGCAGCGCATCGACGATCTCGCCCACGACATCACCCGCACCGCTGCGCGTTGGCCCGCCCGGCCGCAGTGATCGCGCATGCAGATAGGCGACGGGCATGTGCCCGGCCTGCTCGCAGACTCTGTGCAGGAGAGCGAACCCTTGCGTAGAGTATGAAATCAGGATAATCCGCATGTGTTGCCTTTATGTGGTGATTGGTGTTCGGCACGACATCTCAGACCTGCTCCTCGGTCACGTTCGGCGGAGGCAACCGGGCGACGTGACCGCTGAAGAAGTCGTCCAACGGCTCACCGGACCGATGCATCTCCTGGATCGCCTGCCGACACCGAGAGATGTCATGCGGGTCGTCGAAGCGGATGCCGCCGGCGAGTTTTCCTTCGTCGTCATAGAGCACCTCGTACATCACCGAGGAACCGAGGATGACGATCTCCGGAAGCGTGTGCTGTTCTTCGTGCGCGCGGATTGCGTCCCCGCTGAGGACTCTCGTGTCCTCTCCGTACTGGGCCTTCAGGTGCAGCAGATGGAGTTCCCACTGGAGGTAGGGGGAGATGGGCTCCTCCACGCAGCGAACACGGTGGAGGGCGAATCCGCATCCGGCGATTCGCCGGAAGTACTCCTCGTAATGACCCCGCCGTCCCTCGATCAGCGCCAGGGACTCGTCCCAGTGCCCGCGACGGAACGCTTCCCAGCTTTCCACCCCGGGCTCCCGGAAGTTTTGCTGACGTTCGAGCTTCCAGAACCCCTCCGGGCCGGAGTGCCAGAAATAGCGGTCGAAATCCTCCGCGTAGTCGTCCAGTCCGAGACGCCGACCGGGGCCGTCGGCCTGTGGGCTACGCATCAGGGATGTCCGCCTTCGCCGCAGCGGCAGTCCTGCGGGGGATCACGACGATCCGCTCGTCCGGGGCGACGGAAAGTCCCGGGGGAAGGCGCGTCAGGTAGGAATCGGTGAGGTCACGGCCCACGACGGCGATGTCACCGTTCTCCAGCTCCCAGATGTCCGGGCACCCCTGTTCACCGCCCGTGGTACCGAGTTCTGCGGGAGGTTTTCCCAGGCGGCGTACCAGCGGTGAAGAGGGATCAGCTTCCCAGCCCCGGGTCATCACGAGTCCTCCATTCGATACCTCCGAAAGTAACCGAAATCACACCTGACGCAAGATCGGGTAGCGACTTCCAGCCATGCGAAGGCAGCGCCTCGCAACCCTTCATCGGCCGGACGGCCGTGTGGTTCACGGCGAAGCTGCCCGACACCGAGAGTCCCTGGACGGAGTTGAGCGGAAACCTCGCCTCGTCGGGCCGGATCCCCGACTCGACGCCACCTCAGCAGTCATCGGCGACCTCGCTACGGCCCTCGACGAGGTGACGGTGCCCGCTTGCTCGGCAGCGCCACCGGCATGGTTGGCCTCGTCCGGCGGCACGCGCGCCGGAGACAGCCACGGAGAGGGCGGGTTCGTCAGAACACCGGGAGGGCGTAGTGCCCGGCCGGAGGAGATGTGGTGCACGGTTCTTGACAGTGCTACGTGTGGAGCCGGAAGAAGACCTTGCCCCGGTGGGGCTCCGCACCGTACGCCTTGTAGAAGGCGAGCGCGGCGGGGTTGTCCTCGTCGGCGGTCCACTCCACGCGCGAGCAGCCCGCCGCCGTGGCCTCGTCCTGGAGCCGGGCCATCAGAGCGCGGGCAACGCCCTTCCGGCGGGCGCCGTCGCGTACGTACAACTCCTTCAGGTACAGGGAGGATTCGGCTCCGGCCGCCGGCCACAGCAGCGAGTAGGACGCGAGACCGAGGACCGCACCGCCTTCGCGGGCCAGAAGCAGGGTGGCCGCGGGCCGCTCGCCGAACAGGGCGGCGCGGATCTGATCCCGGTCCCCGGGGATGTTCTCGCCTCCGTAGTACGCCTCGATTTCGCCGAGGATGACGGAGATGACCGCCGTGTCCGCCGGGGTGGCCCGGTCGATCGTCACCATTCGCCATCCCTCTTCCGCAGACAGTGCCAGCACCTCGCGCAGCGCCCCTGCGCCTCCGCGCGGAACGGGGACCGGTGGAGACACCGCGATCGAGTCAGCCCTTGACCGACCAGTAGTCGGTCAGCATCTCGCCGGGCCATGCGGGCTGATGAACCGAGCCGCGCGGGCCCATCTCCTCGAAGTACGGCGACAGGTCGTAGATCGTCGTACCGACGACGGCGTCCAGGTCGGTCACGCGCAGCCTGAGTCCATCGACCTGGAGCAGTCGGGGGAAGCTCTGTGCCAATTGGTTGGGGCGCCGGTGGTTGCGATGAGCGAACGTGCCGGTGGCAGGCCATCGTGGGTTTCCGCGCGGGCTGCGGGCGTGGTATTCGACGTCGTCCGGCGAGGCCTGATCGAAGTGCCACACCACGACCAGGTGCGAGAACTCGGCCAGTCCCTGCACGGAGTCGAGAGGGAACCTCGCCTCATCGAGCTGGATCACCGACTCGACGCCACCCCAGTAGTCATCGGCAACCTCGGTACGGCCTTCGACGACCTCCCCGATCGGCCCGATCCCCAAAGTCATGCTTCAGCCTTTCGACTCGGTCTCAACGACGCCGGTCCCGGCATTGGGCGGGGCGAGGTGGATGGCGAAGACGCCGAGGGCTTCCTTCGCGGGCGGGTAGATGTCGCGGCAGGCGGTCAGGAGCTGGTCGCGTGTCATGCCTGGTTCGCCGATCGTGGTGTTGTCCTCGGCGTCGAGCATGTCCTCGAAGGAGGCGTACTCCTTGAGGGCGGTGACGCGGGTGAGCAAGGAGCCGTCGCCGGAGCGGAACCACGGGCTGTCCCCGGGGGCCTTCTTGCGGATCTTCGCGTAGCCGACGCGGATCTCGACGGCTTTCGCTCCTCCGGCGAGCGAGTACTCGCCGGGGGGCGGTTGGGGGGTGGGTCATCGTGGTCTCTTTCAGGCTCCGGGCGAGGTGGCGGCGTCCCACTCATCCGACCCGACCGGCACTGTCCTGCTCTACGGGCCGAGCGATTCGATCAGATGGTCGTCGAGGTCCGCCACGAAGTCCTGCGTTCGCCAAGGCCGTAGGTCGATACGGGCGTTCCGTAGCCGAATGGACGCCACCCGGCCACCGGTGGCCGACACCGCGTCCACGCAGTCGTGCAGGAGGACGGCTGCCGCATGGGGGTCACCGAGGCGGATAAGGGCGAGTGCCTGATCCGTCGACACGATGGCGCGCTGCACTCTCTCACGCGGCGCGGACATGGAGGCGGCGGAGCGGGCGAAGTAGTCGTGGGCATCGGTCGCATCGCCCACATGGAGGGCGGTGACTCCTTCGAAGCCCCGAAGATGCGCCGCGGAGAAGCTGGACGCGGCCGGGTCCCCTTCCGCGTCGCGTTCCATGTCGTACCAGGCCAGTGCGAGCGCTGCCATCGCATGCTTCTCCGAACCGGCTCGGGCGGCGATCTCTGCTTGCAGGGCGTGTGCTCGGGCTCGGACAGTCACGCTCTCTCCCGCTCGCGCATCACGTACTGCGGCGTCCACGAGTCGCTGTGCGCCCTTGCCGCCGGACGTCGAGTAGAGGGTGACCAGGGCGTGACTCATGTGGACGACGGCGCGGCGCCACGGCGAGCCGGTCACGCCCGCAGCCGCGGTCGCCTCGGCGTACAGCGCCCGCGATGCCTCGTCGTCGCGGGTCTCGAACGCCGCCCTTGCGGCGAGGGTGTACGCCTGCGCGGCGACGGCCCCCAGTCCCGGCATCAGCGGCTCGGGTACATCGGGTACAGATGCGGCGAGCAGCCGACGACACGACTCGACGATCGGCGCGAGGAGGAGCTGCACCCGAACGAACGGCACGCTGCCGACCTGCCCGTTCGCGTCGCCGACCGCGATACGCATCGCATCGAGCACACTGTCGTCGAGCCGTGACGGGTCGGCGAGCGCTCTCGACAAGGCGAGCTGTGTCGACGGGCCGAGCAGGGCGAGGAGTCCGCCACCGTCATCGGTCGTCGTCTTCACGAGCAGCGTGCGCAGCTCGACGAGACGACGCTCGCCCTCCCCGAGGTGGGCCAGAGCGTCGAGCAGCTCGGCGACATCGCTGCCGGCACCGAGCGACACGTGTCCGTCGCAGGTACGGGCGTACACGCGGGCGAGAAGGAGTTGGTATCGCTCACCCGGCAGGATCGGCTTGCTGTCGCTCTCCCACCGTGCGACCGAACGCTGCACACTCGCGAGATCGGCGTCGAGCGGATGCCCCAGATCCGCAGCCGCGTCGATCAGGGCACGGGCCATGTCTCTCAGGGACCACCCGCGGCTTCGCCTGAGTCGGTGGAGTGTCGCAGCGCCGATGGACTTGTCGTGCGCGCTCATGCTCCCCATGATGCCCACTTTCCGGGTCATACGGGGATGATCAGGCGAGGTTTCCCGCTCTCGGCACCGTAGTTGATGGTGTGCCATGTGCCGGACGTCGCGTCGCTCCGGCCCAGCGGAAAGCCGATCACCATGTCGGAGCGGTCGACCATGTACCTGTTGCGCGCGTGGTAGGCGGCGCTCCGCAACTCGGCCGCAGCCAACTCGACGATGCCGTCGATTCGGTTGCGGCAACGCTCGACTGCCTGCCGTGCCTCGGGCGGCTGTTGTCCGAGTGTGCCGGGCGTGACGACCGTGATCTTCGCCTTCGAGTTCCCGGCGAGCCACAGGAGAGTGAGGCTGTCGATCCCCGTGGCCCCACCGATGTGAAAGTGGGTCGAGTCCTGGACCCATGGACGCACATACCTCTCGAACAGGTCGGCGTACCAATCGATTTCATGGTGTCCAGTTGACCGGGTTCCCGTGATCGCCACAGCCAGGGCCATGATCAACTCCATGTCATAGGTTGTCAGATGCCGGTGCGTGAGGCGTTGCGGTGAGATCGGCACATGGCCGCGAACACCGCAACGGACAGTCCGGTCGACACGCTACGGGCGCGCGGGCCGTCTGCCGTGGAACCGGATGACGGACCGACGCGCGGACGCGCGGACGTGTCGGCGGCAGGTCACCACCTCGAAGCGCCTTGTGAGCCTGCTGCCCTGCCGTCGTCCGGCCGGCAGCGTTCTACGGCTCCACGGACGTCGCCGCCGTATGGGAGGTCGGCCACACATCTCTTGCCGCAGGCCGTCAGGGGCGAGACATCGTGTGCGCGCCACCTGCCACAAGCCGAATTCGGGCCGCCCCGAGGAGAAACCTGAATGCGTCAGACCCCCACCATCAACCGCGCGATCACCGAGTGGCTGGCCCGCGCGCACCCCACCCCGTCCGCCGCGTACACGCAGTGGCAGGTGCAGGGTGTGGCAATGCTCCCGCTCGGACGCGATTTCGCGGCCGTCCGATTGCCCGCGCGTCTGATCCACGCCGCCATTGGGGTTGACGACAGGACAGACCGCCTCCCCGGGCTGCGGGCCTCGATCACATCGATGATCGGCGGCCCGGTCATCCACGACGGCAACACCGTCGGCGTCGCGTACTACGCGCTCATCCCGTGGCACGCCGGTCTGATCTGGGAGGAGCAGCACACCGCCCCGTGCGTCGCAGTCGGCACGTACCTCGGTGTTCCCCGCGTCGACCGGCTCGGCCCGCCCGGCCCCTACTGGGTGGTGCCCCCGTCCTACGACGGCCACTTGTGCGCGCCCGCCTCGGTACGCGCTCTCATCGGCCTCGGCCGGGAGCGCCTGTCGGCCGAGGCGGACACGTGAACGCAGAACAGTCAGTCTCGGAGCCACCGCTGTGGGAACTGGGCAGCCCCCGCCCCTCCAATGGACCCAGGCTGATCGCTACCGCGAGCGCCGTGCAGCTTGTTGCCGCCGTACTGCCTGACCGTTTACAGGCCATCGACGGATGCGACGTGAGCATGCATCGCACCACGCGTCCCGGTGAGCCACTGACCGAGAGAGACAAGTCCTGGCCGGGTCACGCTCGCCGGATCTGCGCGGCCCGCCTCCGGCACTGGCGACTCGACTCCCTGATCGACCCCGCCGTCCTGCTGACCTCCGAACTCGTCACCAACGCCCTCCAGCACGGCCACGGGGACATCGGATTGAAGGTCGTCCACACCACCGGTGAGGTGCGGATCGAGGTCACCGACGGCAACCCGGCACCGGCTCAACTCACCTTCGCGGACGACGAGGACGTCTCCGGCCGGGGGCTGTTCATCGTCGCCGCACTGGCCGACACGTGGGGCGTCAGTGACAACGGCCGCACCACCTGGGCCGCCTTCGCCTTAGCCGCCGACCCGACCAACCACAGCCACCGAGAGAGCAACTGACGATGTCCCACCTCTGGACCGCCCACCGCATCCGCACCCGCCGCTCCCACCGCCACGACCACGAACCGCACACCCTCCTCGACATACTCATGGACGGAGACGGAACCCAGCCCCCGCACCAGTTACCGGCACCGCCCGACCGCCAACAACACCCCGTACTGATCCACATCCTCGGCACCTACCTCAGCGTCGCCTCCCTCCTCGCCGCCGTCATCGCCGCCCACACCCACCCCAGCCGGTGACCCAGCACATGGAGATCAACACCGACATGATCCGGCGCGCACTCAAAGACCCCGCCTACATGACCACCCTCGCCACCCGCCTCATCGCATCCGGCGAGATCCCCGCGACCTGCGCCCGGCAGGACTACCACCTCACCCCGCAACACACCGCCCTACTCGCCGACGACCCCGACCTCACCCCACGGTCCTGGTGCCTCCTCCACCCCCACCACTCCGGCCCCCACCACGCCCTCCTCCACTACCTCACCCACAACACAGCCCTATGGATCACATGGCAGCACGGCACCCACAGCGAACTCCTCCCCCTCACCGACTGCCCCCACTCCACCACCCCCGACCACGCCTGCCCCCTCTACACCGGCCACCCCGGAACCTGCCCCACCCCCCGAACCACCTGATGCCACCCCTCGGGGCTGCGGCGCCCCGGAGGTCGCCTCCCTCGTAGTCCGGTCCGGCCGCCCGCCAGGGCCGCGTAGGGTGGAACGGTCCAACCCTCTCGTCAGGAGTCACTGGTGGCCGTCAATCTGGTCAATGTCGAGGCCGTCAGTAAGGTCTATGGGACGCGGGCGCTGCTCGACGGGGTGTCTCTCGGGGTGTCCGAGGGGGACCGGATCGGGGTCGTCGGGCGGAACGGGGACGGGAAGACCACGCTCATCCGGATGCTCGCCAAGCTGGAAGAGGCGGACACCGGGCGGGTCACCCACAGTGGTGGGCTGCGTCTCGGTGTGCTCACGCAGCACGACTCCCTCGACCCGAAGGCCACCGTCCGTCACGAGGTCATCGGTGATCTCGCGGACCATGAGTGGGCCGGTTCCGCCCGGATTCGCGATGTGCTGACCGGGCTGTTCGGCGGTCTCGGACTTCCCGGCTTCGAACACGGCCTGGACACGGTCATCGGTCCGCTCTCCGGCGGTGAGCGGCGCCGCATCGCGCTGGCCAAGCTGCTCATCGAGGAGCAGGATCTTCTCGTACTCGACGAGCCGACGAACCACCTCGACGTCGAGGGCATCGCCTGGCTCGCGGAGCACCTCCGCGCCCGCCGCTCCGCACTCGTCTGCGTCACCCACGACCGCTGGTTCCTCGACCAGGTCTGCACCCGCATGTGGGACGTGCAGAAGGGTTCCGTCTTCGAGTACGAGGGCGGCTACTCGGACTACGTCTTCGCGCGCGCCGAGCGCGAGCGGATCGCCGCGACCGAAGAGGTCAAGCGGCAGAACCTGGTCCGCAAGGAACTGGCCTGGCTGCGCAGGGGCGCCCCGGCCCGTACCTCGAAGCCGCGCTTCCGGGTCGAGGCCGCCAATGAGCTGATCAAGGACGTACCGCCGCCCCGCGACACCTCCGAGCTGATGAAGTTCGCCTCCAGCCGGCTCGGCAAGACCGTGTTCGAGCTGGAGGACGTGAGCGTTCAGGCGGGGCCCAAGCTGCTGCTCCAGCATGTGACCTGGCAGCTCGGGCCCGGCGACCGTATCGGTCTCGTCGGCGTCAACGGCGCCGGCAAAACCTCCCTGCTGCGGGCCATGGCCGAGGCCGCCCGCAGCGAGGGCGAGCGGCAGCCCGCCGCCGGGCGGATCATCGCGGGCCGGACCGTGAAGCTCGCGTACCTCTCGCAGGAGGTCACCGAACTCGCCCCGGGGCTACGGGTGTTGGAGGCCGTCCAGCAGGTACGGGAGCGCGTCGACCTCGGCAAGGGCCGGGAGATGACCGCGGGGCAGCTGTGCGAGACCTTCGGGTTCAACAAGGACAAGCAGTGGACGCCCGTCGGCGACCTGTCCGGCGGCGAACGGCGCCGGCTGCAACTGCTGCGGCTGCTGATGGACGAGCCGAACGTCCTCTTCCTCGACGAGCCCACCAACGACCTCGACATCGAGACCCTGACCCAGCTGGAGGACCTGCTCGACGGCTGGCCCGGCTCGATGATCGTGATCTCGCACGACCGGTTCTTCGTGGAGCGCACCACGGACCGCGTCTTCGCGCTCCTCGGCGACACCTCGCTGCGGATGCTGCCGCGCGGCATCGACGAGTACCTGGAGCGCCGCAGCCGTATCGCCGAGGCCGCGACCCCCGCCCCGGCCCAGGCCTCCGCCACCGCGCCGCGCACCGCCTCCGCCGCCGACGCCCGCGCCGCCAAGAAGGAACTCCAGAAGATCGAACGGCAGCTGGACCGCCTCTCCGGGCAGGAGACCAAGCTGCACGACCGCATCGCCGAGAACTCCACGGACTTCGGACTGGTCGCGAAGCTCGACGCCGAGCTGAGGCAACTCGGCTCCGAGCGCGAGGACTTGGAGAACCGTTGGCTGGAACTCGCCGACGACGCCTGAGCGGACCCACGGACAGCCCTCACCGATACGCCCGTACGACAGCCGCGCACAGCGCCGCCCACGGAGCCGCGACACCGCTTGCGGAGGACCCGTGAAGGGCCCGTAACAGCGGGATCACGGGCCGGTCCGCCCTTGGGAACAGGGGCTGACCGGCCCGTAACCATGCCCCGGCGTGGTGATAGAAAGGGCGATCGAGACCGGACGACGTACGGCCATCGCGTACGAGCACGGCGTGGCGAAAATCAGTGATAAGGGGGAGGCGCTGATGACTCAGCCGCCCAACCAGCCGCCCCACGGCGGCTTCGGGAGCCCGCACGATCCGCACGATCCACAACAGGGTCCACCACAGCCCCCGGGTCAGCCGCCCCAGCCAACCCCACCACCCCAGATGCCCGGTCAGCCACCCCAGGCCCCGCAGCCCGGATACGGCTACCCACAGACCCCCGGCCCGTACAACCAGCCCGGCCCCTACGGCCAGCCGCAGCCCGGTCCGTACAACCAGCCCGGTCCGTACGGTCAGCCGCAGCAGCCCGGCCCCTACGGGCAGCCGCAGTACGGGTATCCGCCGCAGCAGCCCTACCCGGGCGGACCCGGAATGCCAGGTATGCCCGGTGCGCCCGGCGCCGCACCCGGTGGCCGTAACCCCTTCAAGGGGAAGCCCGGACTCGTCATCGCCGCGGCCGTCGCCGGTCTCCTGGTGATCGGCGGCGCCGTGTACGCCGTCGTCGGCACCGGTGGAGACGGCGACAAGAAGAAGCCCGAGGCCGACAAGTCCTCCGACCCCAAGCCCACCGCCTCCGCACCGGTCAACCCGGGGGACGGCGAGGGTGACAAGTCCGGCGAGACCGAGGACCTCAACGCGGGCCGCCAGGCGGGCGAGTCGAAAGTCCTCTGGTATAAGGAGGCCCCGAAGGTGCCCGGTTCGGGCGCCGACGCCCCCGGGATGTGGATCACCGACAAGATCGCGGTGAAGGCCGCGTACAAGGAGATCTACGGGTACACGATCGACGGCGGACAGCCCGCCTGGCCCACGATCAAGCTGCCGCAGAAGATCTGCGCGGTGACGGCGCAGAAGACCAAGGCCGACAAGATCATCGTCGCGTACAAGAGCGGTATCAGCGACAGCGCCAAGTGCAACCAGGTGCAGGAGATCGACCTCGTCACCGGTGAGAAGGGCTGGACGAAGAAGCTCGGTGAGGGTGCGCTGTTCGACAGCGCGCTCACCATCAGCATGTCCCTCGTCGGCGACGACACCCTGGTCATCGGCCGCTCGCTGTCCGGCACCGCCTACAAGGCGAGCACCGGTGCGCAGATGTTCACGATGGAGAAGTACGGCGCCGCCTGCTTCCCCAGCACCTTCACCAGCGGCGCCAAGCTGCTGGCCGTGGCGTCCTGCGGCGCCGGCACCGACACCGAGCACGACGAGGTGCGGGAGCTGGACCCGGCGACCGGCAAGGTCAAGTGGACGAAGCCGTTCCCCAAGGGCTGGCGGGTCGAGCGGGCCTACTCCCTCGAACCGGTCGTCCTCTACCTCACCAACCAGGACAAGAACGCGTGGAACATCACCACGCTCAAGAACGGTTCGAACCAGGTCCGTTCCGAGGTCGACATCAAGGACAAGCTCGCCCCCGAGTGCGGCTGGGCGATCTTCAACCGCGACCTCCAGGGCTGCCTCGGCGCCGCGTCCGACATCAATACGCTGTATCTGCCGACCGAGGCGAAGAGCGGCGCCAACGAGATCGTCGCGATCAACCTGGAGACCGGCAAGGAGAAGTGGCGCGCCAAGCCGACAGGCGACCGTACCGCGCTGCCGCTGCGGGTCGAGAACGGGCAGCTCATCAGCTACGAGCCCGCCACCTACGACCAGGGCGGCACCGTCACATCGACCCCGACCGGCGGCAGCGCCCACACCCCGACGAAGCTGCTCCAGAACCCCGCGAGCACGGCGAAGATCGAGAACGGCTTCTACTCGAAGGCCGTCGACTGGGTGGACGGGCGCTTCTACATCTCCACCACGAGCCTGAGCAGTTCGTCGGGGCAGGCGAAGCTGATGCTCGCGTTCGGGAAGTGACCGTGCGCCCGCCGCACCGTCCGCGCCCGCCCCTTCGCCCGCCCTTCCCCGAGCCCGCCCGGACTCCAGAGCCCTCCGCAGAGGTAGAGACGTCATGACGCAGCCGCCCCCGCCGCCCAACGAGCCGCCGCCCGGCGGTTTCGGCGCACCGCAGGACCCGCCGCCCGGCGGTTTCGGCGCACCCCAGACACCGCCCCAGACTCCGCCGCAGGGCCCGCCGCAGGACTTCGGAAAGCCTCCGCAGCAGCCGCAACAGCCCCCGCAGCAGCCGGGTTACGGCTACCCGGGCCAGCCCCCGCAGGCCCCGCAGGCCCCACAGACCCCACCGCCCGCGCAGCCGTACGGCCAGCCGCCGCAGGCACCTCCGCAGGCACCCCCGCAGACCCCGCCCGCGCAGCAGCCGTACGGCCAGCCCGCCCCCGGTTACGGATACCCGGGCGCCCCCGGCCAGCAGCCCCCGCAGTACCCCGGCCATCCCGGTGGTCAGCCCGGTGGTCAGCCCGGCTACGGCTACCCGGGCCAGCAGCCCTCGCCCTACGGCACGTACCCGACGGCCACCACACCCTCGGCGCCCAGCGCGGGCGGCGGTTCACGGCTGGGCAACCCGATCACGCTGATCATCGGCGCGGCGGTCCTCGTCATCGCCCTGATCGTGGGCGGCGGCGTCTGGTACGCGTCCTCGTCCGGCAAGGACGACACCAAGAACACGGCGGACTCGGGCGGCTCCAAGGGCGGTTCCGACGACAGCGGCGACAAGGAGAAGGGCTCGACCGGGGGCGGCGGCAAGGAGAAGGCGCCGTCGAACACCGCGTCGAAGGTGCTGTTCCAGGTCCCGCAGCCCGAGGTGAAGGACAAGAACAGCAGCATCACCGTCGAGGGCTCCTGGCTCACCGACAAGGTGTACGCCAAGAGCGGCATCGCCGAGATCGTCGGCTACGACCGGGACACCGGCAAGAAGACGTGGACGATCCCGCTGCCAGGACCGGTCTGCGCGGCGGCCCGCCACACCACCGCCGAGAACATGACGGCGATCATCTACGAGGCCGCCATGCCCACCAAGGCGAAGCCGTACAACGGCTGCACCGAGGTCTCCGGCGTCGACCTCGACGCGGGTGAGCTGCTGTGGACCGAGAACGGCAAGTCCGGCGACCAGAAGATCAACTTCAGTGAGGTCACGGTCGGCGCGAACACGGTCGCGGCGGGCAGCACCAGCGGCGGTTCTGCATGGAACATCTCCGACGGCAAGCTGCTGTGGAACCCGAAGGTGGGGGACACCTGCTACGACGCCGGGTACGCGGGCGGCGAGGCGCTGGCCGTGGTCCGCAAGTGCGGTGCCATCGACGCCCGCCGGCTGGAGATCCAGACCCTGGACCCGGCGTCCGGCAAGCCGCTGTCCACGTACAAGCTGGCCGCCGGCATCGACTACGCGAGCATCGTGTCGACTCGGCCGCTCGTGGTCGCCGCCGATGTCGGTGACTCGGCCGGTGACGGCAGCAGCATCTCCGACTTCTTCTCGATCGACTGGAAGACCGGCAAGCTGCGCGCCAAGATGTCCGCGCCCGGCGACCGGTACGCGGCGCGGTGCGGGGCGACCGAGGTCGAGCAGTGCACGATGCTCGCCGTCGGCAATGACCGTCTCTACATCCCGACCGAGGAGCACGACGGCTCCGAGGAGTTCAAGAAGACGAACGAGATCGTCGCGTTCGACCTGGCCACCGGCAAGCTGACCGGCCAGCGCGCCGACGCGGGCGACGGCTACACGCTCACGCCGCTGCGGATGGACGGCGGCAATGTGATCGCCTACAAGTCCCCTCCTTACGACAAGGGCGGTCAGGTCGTCAGCATTTCGGGCGACAGCTTCAAGGAGACGAAGCTGATGGAGAACCCGGCGACGGAGGCGGTACGCGACGTCGAGCGCAGCTTCCTTCCGTCGTACGCCGAGATCCTCTACGGTGACGGCCGGCTGTTCATGAGCGCCGTCTACGCCCAGGCGTCGTCGTCCTCGTCGGACCGCGAGCGCTATCTCGCGATCGCCTACGGAACCCAGTAGCGCGGTCCCCGGTAACGGCTTCCTGCCGTCACACTGGTGCCCCTGCCCGCCGCGCCCCGCGCACGGACGGCAGGGGCACCGGGCGTTCGTGGCGTTCCTCGCCGATCGGCGGGGCATACCTGCCATGAGCCGCAAAGGACGGGGATTTCGGCATTACGGTGGGCTTCTCGGCGGTAAGGGAAGCGCGATGTCGAACAAGCGTGTAGCTTCCGGTTCACGAGGGGCGGGGGGCCCCACATCGGCGGGGGATTCGGGCGCGAAGCCGGGGGGTTGCTCCATGGGAGTGCGGTTGATGGTGGTCGACGATCACCGTCTGCTCGCCGAGGCGCTCGCCTCGGCACTGAAGCTGCGCGGGCACCGGGTGCTCGCGGCGGCGGCGCCGTCCGCAGGGGCCGCGGATCTGGTGATCACGCGGGCCCCCGAGGTGTGCCTCCTGGGCACGGCGGTGCCCGCCGAACCGGGCACGTTCGACCCAGTGGTGAAGATCAAACGGGAACGGCCGCAGGTCGCGGTCGTCGTCCTGGGTCCGGTGCCGTCCCCGCGCGGGATCGCGGCGGCGTTCGCGGCCGGCGCCTCCGGTTACGTACGGCACGACGAGCGCATCGAGGGTGTCGAGCGCGCCATCGTGAAGGCTCGCGCCGGTGAGGCGGCGGTGGCGCCTGGGCTGCTGCAAGGGGCCTTCGGGGAGCTGCTGAACCCGGCCGCGCAGCCCGACGACGAGGGGCAGCGGCTGCTCCAGATGCTGACGCCGCGCGAGGTCGAGGTCCTGGTCAGGGTCGCGGACGGCGAGGACACCCGGCTGATCGCGGCCGGTATGGGCATCGCCCCGTCGACGGCGCGGACGCATGTGCAGCGGGTGCTGATGAAGCTGGGCGTGGGGTCCCGCCTGGAGGCGGCGGCGCTGGCTGCCCGTACGGGGCTCCTGGACCGGGCGGCCCCGGCGCAACTGCCCCCGGCCGGTCTGTAGCCCGAACACTTCTGTTCTGTTGATGTTCTCTGTTTGATTGTGATCGGGCGGGCCGATTTGTCCGCGTATGTTATCGCTCCCAGGTTCTAGGCCGTGCGGTGCGTCCACGCGGCCCGCTCGGGCATTGACGGAACTGTTGTCTTGTGATTTGTTATGTTCGATTCTGTTGGATGGATGGTGGGTGGGTGTGATGAGGAGCCCTGCGTGAAGAAGACCTCGACCCGGCTGGCCGACGGTCGTGAACTCGTCTACTACGACCGCCGCGACGACACGGTGCGCGACGCCGTCGACCGGCGCCCCCTCGGCCCCGTCGCCACCCACTCCGAGATCCGCCACGACCGGCTGCTCGGCGACGCGGTCGCCATCGCCTCGCACCGCCAGGAACGCACCTACCACCCGCCCGCCGACGAGTGCCCCCTCTGCCCCACCCGGGGCGACCGGCTCAGCGAGATCCCCGACTCCGCCTACGACGTGGTCGTCTTCGAGAACCGCTTCCCTTCCCTCGCCGGCGATTCGGGGCGCTGCGAGGTCGTCTGCTTCACCTCCGACCACGACGCGTCCTTCGCCGACCTCACCGAAGAACAGGCCGCCCTCGTCCTCGACGCCTGGACCGACCGCACCGCCGAGCTGTCCCACCTCCCCTCCGTCGAGCAGGTGTTCTGCTTCGAGAACCGTGGCGTGGAGATCGGCGTGACACTGGGTCACCCACACGGGCAGATCTACGGCTACCCCTTCACCACCCCGCGCACCGCGCTCATGCTCCGTTCCGCCGGCGCCCACCGAGCCCGCACGGGCCGCAATCTGTTCGACGACGTCCTCGCGGATGAGCTGGCAGACGGCTCGCGGGTCGTCCTGGAGGGCGAACACTGGGTCGCCTTCGTCCCGTACGCGGCGCACTGGCCCTACGAGGTGCACCTCTACCCGAGGCGCCGGGTGCCCGATCTGCTCGCCCTGGACGGGGCGGCGCGCACAGAGTTCCCCCAGGTCTATCTGGAACTCTTGAGGCGCTTCGACCGGATCTTCGGGGACGGTGCCCCCAGGACCCCGTACATCGCCGCCTGGCATCAGGCGCCGTTCACGGGGGAGCGGGGTGCGGAGAAGGGCGAGGAGAGAGGTGAGTTCGCCCTGCACCTTGAGCTTTTCACCATCCGCCGCAGTTCCGGCAAGCTGAAGTTCCTCGCGGGCTCCGAGTCCGGCATGAGCGTGTTCATCAACGACGTGCCACCGGAGGCCGCGGCCCAGCGACTGCGAGAGGTAGCGAGTACATGAGCGGGAAGTACCTGGTCACCGGGGGCGCCGGATATGTCGGCAGCGTCGTCGCGGCCCATCTCCTGGCGGCCGGACACACGGTGACGGTCCTCGACGACCTCTCCACGGGCTTCCGCGAGGGCGTCCCGGCGGGCGCCGAGTTCATCGAGGGCCGCGTCCAGGACGCCGCCAAATGGCTGGACCCGTCCTACGACGCCGTCCTCCACTTCGCCGCCTGCTCGCAGGTCGGCGAGTCCGTCGTCCGGCCCGAGAAGTACTGGGACAACAACGTCGGCGGCTCCATGGCCCTGCTCACCGCGATGCGCGAGGCGAACGTCCGCACCCTGGTCTTCTCCTCCACCGCCGCGACCTACGGCGAGCCCGCGGGCTCCCCCATCAGGGAGACCGACCCGACCGCCCCCACCAGCCCCTACGGCGCATCGAAACTCGCCGTCGACCACATGATCACCGGCGAGGCCGCGGCCCACGGACTCGGCGCGGTGTCCCTGCGGTACTTCAACGTCGCCGGCGCCCACCTCACGCCCGAAGGGGCCGCGTACGGCGAGCGCCACGACCCCGAGTCGCACCTCATCCCGCTCGTCCTCCAGGTCGCCCAGGGCAGCCGCGACGCCATCTCCGTCTTCGGCGACGACTACCCGACGCCCGACGGCACCTGCGTACGCGACTACATCCACGTCGCCGACCTCGCCGACGCGCATCTGCTCGCCCTGGCCGCCGCCACGCCCGGCGAGCATCTGATCTGCAACCTGGGCAACGGCAACGGCTTCTCGGTCCGCGAGGTCATCGAGACGGTCCGCGAGGTCACCGGGCACCCGGTCCCGGAGGTCGCCGCGGAGCGCCGCGCCGGGGACCCGGCGGTCCTCGTTGCCTCCGCCGACACCGCCCGCGCCCGACTGGGCTGGAACCCGACCCGCGCGGACCTCGCCGGGATCGTCGCCGACGCCTGGGCGTTCGCCCGGCGGAAGTAAGCAGGAAGCAGCAGGGGGTAGAAGTGACATCTGCCGAGTCCGCCGAGTCTGTGGGGTCCGCCGAGGCCGTGGGGTCCGTGGAGCGTGCCGAGGCCGTGGTCCGGGGCTTTCAGGAGCTGTACGGGAAGGCGCCCGACGGTGTGTGGGCGGCGCCGGGACGGGTCAATCTGATCGGCGAGTACACGGACTTCAACGAGGGGTTCGTGATGCCGCTCGCGCTGCCGCACACCGCGCTCGCCGCGGTGGCCCGGCGCACGGACGGCGTACTGCGCCTGCACTCGGCGGACATCGAGGCCCCCGTCGCCGAACTCGCCGTGGACACCCTGGCGCCGCTGTCCGACGGGGGCTGGGCCGCGTACCCGGCGGGTGTCGTGTGGGCGCTGCGCGATGCCGGGCACACGGCGGTCACCGGCGCCGACATCCACCTCGCGTCGACCGTGCCGACCGGCGCGGGACTGTCCTCGTCGGCGGCCCTGGAGGTCGTCACCGCGTTCGCCCTGAACGACCTGTTCGCGCTCGGCCTCACCCCCGCCGAGCTGGCGGTCCTCGCGCAGCGCGCCGAGAACGACTTCGTCGGCGTGCCCTGCGGGGTCATGGACCAGATGGCGTCCGCGTGCTGCACCGGCGGACACGCCCTGCACCTCGACTGCCGCGACCTGTCCACCCGTCAGGTCCCCTTCGACCTCGAAGCGCAGGGGCTGCGGCTGCTCGTCGTGGACAGCCGGGTGAAGCACGCGCTCGGCGACGGGGCGTACGCCGAGCGGCGCGCGGGGTGCGAGGAGGGCGCACGGCAGCTCGGGGTCTCGCACCTGCGGGACATCGCGTACGCGCGCCTCCCCGACGCCCTAACGCGCCTGGAGGACGACCGTATCCGCCGCTATGTCCGCCATGTCGTCTCCGACGACCACCGGGTGGAGCGGACCATCGCGCTCCTGGACGCCGGTGACATCCGGGCGATCGGCCCGGTCCTCACCGAGGGCCACGCCTCGCTCCGCGATGATCTGCGGATCTCCTGCCCGGAGTTGGACCTCGTCGTGGCCACCGCCAACGCGGCGGGCGCGCTGGGTGCGCGGATGACGGGCGGCGGCTTCGGCGGTTCGGCGGTCGTCCTGGTCGAGTCGGGCGACGCGGACGCGGTCACCAAGTCGGTCCTCGACGCCTTCGAAGCGGCCGGTTTCACCGCGCCCCGGATCTTCCCCGCGGTCCCGTCGGAAGGCGCCCGCAGGCTCAGCCCAGCCGTTTGACCAGCGTGAACTCCGTGACCCCCGGCGGATAGTCGGGGATCACGGCCACCGCTTCATAGCCGAGCGACCGATAGAAACCGGGCGCCTGGAAGTCCCACGTCGACACCCGCGCGCTCACACAGTCCCCCTCGTCGCGCGCCCTGCGCTCCACATCCGCGAGCAGCCGCGTCCCCAGGCCCGTCCCCCGGTACCGCGCGTCGACCCAGAGCAGATTCACATGCAGCCAGCGCGCCCAGGTGTGCGCGTCGCAGCCACCGATCAGCGCGCCGTCCTGGTCCAACGCCCACGCCTGGAGCGGCAGTTCACGCTCGGCCGGGGTGCCCCGCAGGACACGGATCGCGGCCGACTCCTCCGCATTCGTCTCCCCGAGCCGGGAGCGCAGAAGATCAACCCGTTGTTTGTCGACTTCTGTCTCGATACGAAACATACGGCTCACCCTAAACGCCCAGGCCAATCAGTTCTGCAAATCACCTTCCGCTCCCGGCCCCCGCCCGTACTCTGAGGGTCATGCACCGGTGGGGGCCGGTGTTGATCAGGGGGCGAGACAGTCGGGTACGACGCCCGGAGTGGGGGTAGCAGTCCCAGCACGGCGGCGGCCGTGCGGCTGCGGCGACCCGTTCCCGGGCCCTTCAGGGGTCCGGGCTTCACTCCGGGCGCCGTACCCGTTCCGGTCGCCCCCCGGCCAGTGGGGGGTAATCACATGGTTCGCATCCGAGTTCTGGTCGTAGACGACCATCGCATCTTCGCCGAGTCCCTTGCCGCGGCGCTCGCCGCGGAGCCCGACGTGGACGTGTCCGCGGCGGGCAGCGGCCCGGCGGCGCTGCGCTGCCTTGAGCGGGCGGCGGCCGAGGGCCGCAGATTCGACGTGCTGCTCGTGGACGCCGATCTGGGGGCCGCCGCCGTCGGCGTGGTCAACGGTCGGCGTCCGGCGGTCGCCGTCGCCGACAGCGCGGCGGACGGTCTGGTCGACGGCATCTCGCTCGTCGCGGGGGTCCGCCAGGGCCAGCCCGCCGTACGCAGCGTGGTGCTCGCCGAGCGGGACGATCCGCGCCGCGCGGCCCTCGCCCTTCAGGCGGGCGCGAACGGCTGGGTCGCCAAGGACTGCTCGCTGTCCCGGCTGCTCACGGTGGTCCGGGGGGTGCTGCGTGAGGAGACGCATCTGCCGCCGGCGCTGCTGACGGGCGTGCTGCGGGAGCTGACGGCGGCCCGAAAACACCGTACGGAGTCCGAACGCCTGGTGGAGTCGCTGACTCCGCGTGAGCGGGAGGTGCTGCGGTGCATGGTCGCGGGGCTGGGCCGCAAGGCGGTCGCCGAGCGGCTGTATCTGTCCCCGCACACCGTGCGGACCCATATGCAGAACGTGCTCGGGAAGCTCGGCGTGCACTCCACGCTCGCGGCGGTCGCACTGGCCCGGCGGGCCGGGGTGGGCCCGGCTGACTTGGAGGCCGCGTCGTGAGTCGCGGGGGCGTCATCGGTTGCCGGTGAGCGGTGCGGGGCAGGGGTCTCAGCCCGGGATGTTGTCGAACGGCGCGGTCAACTGGCGTAGCAGCGCGGCCAGTTCGCCGCGCTGCCCCTTCGACAGCTCGGCGAGGATGGCCCGCTCCTGGTCGAGCAGCCCCGACAGCGCCTGATCGGCGCGGTCCTGCCCCTCGGGCGTGAGCCGGACGAGCACGCCGCGCCGGTCGCTGGGGTCCGGCAACCGCTCCACCAGGCCCTTCTTCGTGAGCCGGTCGATCCGGTTGGTCATCGTGCCGGAGGTCACCAGCGTCTGCGTCAGCAACTGCCCCGGGGAGAGCTGGTACGGGGCGCCCGCGCGGCGCAGAGAGGTGAGTACGTCGAACTCCCAAGGCTCAAGCTGATGCTCCGAGAACGCGAGACGACGGGCGCGGTCGAGGTGCCGGGCGAGCCTGCTGACCCGGCTGAGCACTTCGAGCGGTTCCACGTCGAGGTCCGGGCGCTCCCGGCGCCACGCTGCGACCAGCCGATCGACCTCGTCCTCCATGCCGATCAGTGTAGTTGGTCTGTCGACATGAAGTCTCTTGACGTCAAGATAATATGGGGGTGAGGATGGCGCCGCGACGGCCCACTCTGGGAAGTAGGAGGTTCCACCATGCCCACCCCACCCTCACCCGTCTGGGATCCGCACCAGTATCTGCGGCACGCGGGACACCGTGCCCGCCCCTTCGTGGACCTGCTCGCCCGCGTACCGGAGCTGCCCTCCGGCCCTCGGATCGCCGACCTCGGATGCGGCCCCGGAACGGTCACGCGCCTCCTGGCCGACCGCTGGCCGGACGCCGACATCACGGGCTTCGACACGTCGCACGAGATGCTGGACCGGGCCCGGGGCCTCGCGGGCCCGACACCGGGCGGGGGATACCTGGACTTCGCCCACGGCGACGTGGCCGAGTGGACGCCGGCGGCGGACGAGCCGTACGACCTGATCATCAGCAATGCCACGCTCCAGTGGGTACCGGACCACGCCGACGCCTTCGCCCGCTGGGTCGCAGGGCTCGCACCCGGCGGAACCTTCGCCTTCCAGGTACCGGGGAACTTCGCGGCCCCCAGCCACGTCCTGATGCGGGAACTGGCGGAGTCCGAGGGCTGGCGGGAGCGGCTGGGCGGCGTCCTACGCCACGGAGACGCGGTACTGGCACCGGCCGCCTATCTGGACCGGCTGGTGGCCCTCGGCTGCGAGACGGACGTCTGGGAGACGACGTATCTGCACCTGCTGGAGGGGGAGGATCCGGTACTGGACTGGGTGAAGGGGACGGGCTTGCGCCCGGTTCTGACGGCGCTGTCCGAGGACGAGGACGCCCGGGAGGCCTTTGTGAGGGAGTACGCGGGGCGGTTGCGGGATGTGTACCCGAGGGGACCCCGCGGAACGGTGTTCCCTTTCCGGCGCCTTTTCGCGGTGGCCCGCAAGCCCTGACCGTCAGGTGGGTCCGTCCCCGGCTTCAGATGGGAAGCCGCCAGTTCGGTCCCGTCGGGGAGCCGATCCATACGGTCTGTTCGTAGGGGGTGGCGGTCATTCCGAACTCGGTGAGGTCGGGTGCTCCTGCCTTCTGCCAGGCGGCGAGGGCGTCTTCGACCTGGTCCCAGAGGCGGAGCGGCCCGTGTTGGTGCACCGTCGCCCCCTCGCCGTCGGATTCGGTCCATGCCTGTGAGCCGGTGGCTACGTCGCGGAGGACGATGCCGGACTCAATGGTCATGAACTCGGCTGAGGGAGCGGCGAGTTGGGCGACGAACTTTCCCGCCCACTCCTTCAGGAGGCCGGGGGCCTGGCGCGTGCTGCGGGTGTCTCCGTCGAGTCGGAAGACCCTGGAGGACGGGGGCCGTTCGTGGGGACGGGCCAGCATGTAGGTGATGGTGTCGTCCGTGAAGCGACCGTGGGCGGTTCCCTCATCATCGAGGACCAGGCGGATCAGTCCGGCGGCGAGCATCCAGCCGCTGATGGTGGTGGTGATCGATCCGCCGTCGTTCAGTTGCCAGAACCATGAGGGCGGGATGGACCGTACGGAGCAGGTGGCGATGATCGCGTCGTAGCCGGCGTGCTCCGTGCAGCCCTGGAGGCCGTCTCCGACGGCGAGCGTCGGCGTGTGTCCGGCGTCGTGGAGGTGCACGGCGGCGCGCGCCGCGACGCCGGGGTCGTACTCGATGCTGACGACGTTGCCGGCTCCGAGCCGGTGGCACAGTACGGCGGTGGAGTAGCCCGTACCGGTACCCACCTCAAGTACCTTCTGGCCTGGCTGGAGTTGGGCGACCTGGGCGGTGCGCACGACGAGGGAGGGGAGGGTGGCGGAGGAGGTGGGGCTGCCGGAGACGGGGCCGGTGGCGTCGGCGGCGTCCCGCCCGTCGATCTGGGTGACCCAGGTCTGGTCCGAGTAGACCATCCGCAGCCATTCGTCCTGCCCGACCTCGGCCCGGCGTACGGGCTCCCACACGCCCCCGGTGAGTCGGAAGACGGCATCGCCGACGAACAGTTCACGCGGGACGGCTGCGACGGCGTCGTGCCAGGCGGGGTCGAGTGTGGGGTTGGCGGTGGCGATCTCCTCGGCCAGGGCTTGGCGGAGCGCGGTGGGGTCAGCGGGCACGGTGCTCTCCTGCGTGCTGGAGCTGGTCGGCGACGGCGGTGACGATCCTGCCGGTGATCGGTTCGGGGAACCAGGCGAACTGCCCGTTCGGGTTGCACTCGTACAGCCAGATCCGGTCGTCACCGTCCATGCCGAAGTCGAAGGCTCCGAAGACGAGTCCGAAGGCTTTGAGGTAGTCGCGGATGGTCTTGGCCAGGCGCGGGGGTGTGTCGATGAGCGTGTAGTCCAGGGCGTCGTAGTGGCGTCGCCAGTCCAGGCCCGGGGAGCCTTCGATCCGTACCGTGAACATCTCGTCGCCCACAGCCGTCACCCGTAGATCGGCGACGGATCGCACCCGCTTTTGGAACAGGTGCATGGTCTGGGTGACGCCTGCGGTCAGGTCGGCGGGATCGACTTCTTCGACCCATACCGTCAGCGCCTGGCCTTCGGCATTCAGGTAGTCCGTGCTGCGCAGCGGCTTGTAGACGACGGGGTCGTGGTGGCGGACGAACTCGCGCGCGGCGGTCTCGTCGTTCGTTAGGAGGGTCGGCGGGATGTCGAAGCCGCAGCGTGCCGCGGTGGCGAGTTGGGCGGGCTTGTACTCGGCGTTCCGGTTCCGCCAGGGGTGGTTGACGTAGTGCGCGCCGGGGAGGGAGGCGAGGATGCCGCCGAGTCCGTAGCGGGCCTCTTCCCGGCACCAGTGGGCGTCCTGGTCTCCCAGCCCGGGTGGAGCTGTGTAGGGGCGCGGCCTGCGCCAGTACACGGAACGAACCCCGCTGAGGTCGATCGCGCGGGATGGAGTCGTGGCGCTCCCCTGTATCCCGTTCTCATCCAGACGTGCCGCGACGGTGATGCCTGTGGGGAAGTCGCCCGGGTCCAGGCGAACGACCGGGACCTGTCGGCGGTTCAGTTCCTCGATGACGGAATCGGCGGTTACGTCATCGACCTGTGAGACGACGAGAACGGGGGCGGCCGGCGTCAATCGGTGTCGCCATCCTGGTCGCTACCTTCATCCGTATTGCCGTCCAGACTCGTCGTGGGCTTCGTCTCTTTGTTCGTCTCGGACCTCTTGTGCCTACCTGCGAGGGGCACGTTCAGACCGTCCGAGCCGACCCATCGGCCGGTCTGCGTCGCGGGGTCCAGGACAACCTTCGCCGCTGGAAGGACGACTGCTTCGGGGTAGGGCCTCATGCGGGTGACACCCCAAGGCGCCGCTGTCTCGCTCACGTCAGGCTCCTGTCGCTTCTGATTTTTGGCGCACAGTGTGTCGCCCTGCTCAAATACTTCGGTAGACGGCATTCGGTCGATTACGCCTGGCGGCGTATGCCGGTCCCGACCTCAATCGACCGAGGCTCGGTGCATCTCTCAACCAGTGCGGGTCGCTGCGGGGGTGACAGAGACGCCGGATGCGCTCAGTGTTCGCCGGAAGACCACTCCCGGTCGAGGATCGCGTGCACCACGGAGTCCCGCCACGCGCCGTTCTTCTGGATGTGTTCGCGGATGACGCCCTCACGGACCATGCCGGCAGCGGTCATGGTGCGGTCGGAGGCCGTGTTCTCCGGGGATCGGGCGCCCCACACCCGGTGGAGGTTCAGGTCCTCGAAGGCCAGTCCGCAGAGGAGCCGTACGGTTTCCAGGCCGTAGCCCACGCCCCAGGACGCGGGGCGCAGTGCGAAGCCGATGGTCGCGGCACGCTGCTGGTGCGGGTCGATGGCCAGCCGGGCGACCCCCATCGTCTCGCCCGTACTCATCTCGACCACGGCGAGCGAGTATTCGCTGCGCGGCGTGGCCTGGGCGGATGCGATGACCCGAGCCGCCATGTCCTCCACCTCGGCCTTGCCGCGAGGTTCGAACGAGAGGTGTCGCGTCGCCTCGGGGCTGCTGTAGATCGCGTACACGGGGTCCACGTCGTTGAGGCTCAGTTCACGGAGTACGAGACGGCGGCTGGAGCGCGTGATCGGGTACACGCGGCGCACCCTACTCGTCCAACCCCGACAGCGGCTCCGTGAGTTGGCAGTTGACCGGTGCGCGCCTCGCGGCGTTCCGAGAAGGCTCGCCCCCCCGCACTGGTCGTGGAGGGAGGCGAGCCCTTTTCGGTCGGCGCGTCGTACGGGTTAGACCTCGAAATCTGACGCGAACCGAGCGAAGGCGGCGAACTCGGCAGGGGCGAAGGCCAGTACGGAGCCGTCGGGGGTCTTGGAGTCCCGCACATGTACTGCGCCGGCCGACTCGGCGATCTCCACGCACTGCCCTTGCTCTCCGCCGCTGTAGGACGACTTTCGCCAGGTCAGGCCAGTCTTCGTGTCGGTGTCGCTGTAACCGGTCATCAGAACTTCTCCTCAAGATGAGCATTGATGCGATCGCGCGACTTGTCTGCGGGGAGTGCCAGCTCGGCGATCTTCTCGAACATGACGGAAAGGTCGCTTACTTCGGTTGGGTCGTCCAAGAGGTTGCCGCCCAAGGAGTTGTCGATGGAGACGGTCGCGGGCCAGGGGTGGCGGAAGCTCATGATGGTCATGGCTTGGTTCGCTGCCGCGTAGGCGGGGACATCTGCCGGGACGATCTGGATGGTGATGTTGGGTTGCTCGGCGTCGTAGGCCAGCTTGCGTAGCTGCTCTTTCATTACCCCGGGAGCACTGGGGAAGCGGTGCAGGAGTGCGGCCTCGGAGATCAGTGCGTGAAGGTGGACTGCGTTTCCGGGGCGATGAAGGACTTCCTGACGTGCCATGCGGATGGCGCTCAGCATGTCTGACCGGCCTCGGTTGTCGGGGTGGAGCGGGCTGTTGAAGATCTCCCTGACGTATCCAGGCGCTTGAAGCAGGCCGGGGATGATCGAAGGGTGCTGAACTTGGATCTTCCTCGACTTCGACTCCAGGATGATGAAGTCGAGTAGGGCGTACGAGATTTGACCCATGTACGCGGCCCACCAGCCGGCGCCCGGTGCCTCGTTGGAGGCAGCGGCCATCTCGCGGACCGCCTCCTCGTCGTCGTGGATGCCATATGTCTCCAGCATCTTGCGGATGTCGTCGGCGCCAACTCTGTAGATGCCGCGCTCGATGCGCCCTTGCCGCGTGGAGTCCCAGTCGAGTCGCTTGGCGGCTGCGCCGGGTGCCAGGCCGGCGCGTTCACGGGATTCGCGCAGCACGCTACCAACCCGCCGCCTCATGACAGGCGGAGGGAGCTTCTTTTGGGTCATGGGGAGCAGTCTCTCAGTCGTAGGGAGCGTTGGCGATAAAACAACTGTTCCATCTTTTCGAGAATCTGATGCTCGATATTGCGCGATGACGCTCGATGAGAGCATGCTAATGCCCGTGAGGTGACGTGCAGTCATCTCACGGTCACTCAGTGACGTGCGGTCGCTCGTCGGCGTGGCCTTCCCGCGTGCCCTGCGCTGGGGGAGGCCACGTCACTCGCGTGAGGCGAACGCATCCTCCGACGAAGCGAGGCCAGCAATGCGCCAGAGCATCAACACCCGCAGGGTTCCCGACCGGATGAACTCCCAGCAGCACGCCAAGATGTCGCGCGGCTTCGAGGTAGCCACGACGCCGGACCGGGTGCGCATCTCCCGGATACGCCGTATCGCTGTCGCACACCTGCGGCTGTGGTCCGTACCCGCCCCGCTGACCGAAGACGTACGGCTCGTCGTCTCCGAACTGGTCACCAACTCCGTCGAGCACGGCCACGGAACCGTCGTCCTGCGGATGCGGCACACCGGCACCCAACTCCGTATCGAGGTCACCGACGAGAACCCGGCCCCCGCCCAGCTTCAGGACGCCGACGACGAAGACCTCTGCGGCCGGGGGCTGTTCCTCGTCGCCGCGCTGGCCGACACGTGGGGCGTCAGCGACGACGGCCGCACCACCTGGGCCGCCTTCGCCTTAACCGGCGGAACGTGATGACGGCCGTCACGCACGAGCCCTCACAGCCGAGCGGCGACTTCTCCGACAACGACGCCACAGCCGGCAGGCTCCTCCTCGGCCTGCTGCGCTCCCTCGCCGCCGAGGCCATCACCGATGAGCTGTACGACGACCTGGAAACCGTTCTCGGCGAGTACGCCGTCCCCGCTTCCCCCGCCGAAACCGCGGCCATCGCCAACCGCCTGCGGCAGACGGCGACCAAGCTCACCGACGTGGTCCCGCGCCTCACCAAGACGTATCCCGTGGACCAACAGCGCCGCGCAATGCACCAGTTGCGCACCGCGATCGACCTCAGCGCCGAGCAGCCCGCACCGGAAAACTCCCACGGTCACCTCGTGCGCTTCGCAAGCTCCCTCCTCACCCTCCTCGACCACCTGGGAGACGCCGCCTCATGACACTCCCTCCTCAGCCGCACACCAACCAACCGCAGCAACCACACCTACCGAGAGAGCAACCGACCATGTCCCACCTCTGGACCGCCCACCGCATCCGCACCCACCGCTCCCGCCGCCACGACCACGAGCCGCACACCCTCCTCGACATCCTCATGGACGGCGACGGAACCCAGCCTCCGCACCCGTTACCGGCACCGCCCGACCGCCAACAACACCCCGTACTCATCCACGTACTAGCCACCTACCTCAGCGTCGCCTCCCTCCTCACCGCCGTCCTCGCCGCCCACACCCTCCCCGGCCGGTGACCCAGCACATGGACATCAACACAGACATGATCCGGCGCGCACTCAAAGACCCCGCCTACATGACCACCCTCGCCACCCACCTCATCGAAACAGGCGAGATCCCCGCGACCTGCGCCCGGCAGGACTACCACCTCACCCCGCAACACACCGCCCTACTCGCCGACGACCCCGACGACCCCGACCTCACCCCAGACTCCTGCTGCACCCTCCACCCCCACCACCCCGGCCCCCACCACGCCCTCCTCCACTACCTCACCCACAACACAGCCCTATGGATCACCTGGCACGACCCCCACAGCGAAAGCGAACTCCTCACCCTCACCGACTGCCCCCACTCCACCACCCCCGACCACGCCTGCCCCCTCTACGCCGGCCACCCCGGACCCTGCCCCACCCCATGACCCCGTCGGGTCAGGACTTGCGGTGGCCCATCAACCGCGGCTTCGGCTCCAGGCCGTCCAAGCCGTGCCACGCCAGATTCACCAGATGCGCCGCCACCTCCGCCTTCTTCGGCTTGCGGACGTCCAGCCACCACTGGCCCGTCAGTGCGACCATCCCCACCAGCGCCTGCGCGTACAGCGGTGCCAGCTTCGAGTCGAAGCCGCGGTTCTTGAACTCGCGGCCGAGGATGTCCTCGACCTGCGTCGCGATGTCCGAGATCAGTGAGGCGAAAGAGCCCGTGGACTGGGCCACGGGCGAGTCGCGGACGAGGATGCGGAAGCCGTCCGTGTACTCCTCGATGTAGTCGAGGAGGGCGAAGGCGGCCTGTTCGCAGAGTTCCCGGGGGTGGCCCGCCGTCAGTGAACTCGTCACCATGTCGAGCAGCCGTCGCATCTCGCGGTCCACGACGACCGCGTACAGGCCCTCCTTGCCGCCGAAGTGCTCGTACACGACCGGCTTCGACACCCCCGCCTTCGCGGCGATCTCCTCCACCGACGTGCCCTCGAAGCCCTTCGCCGCGAACAGCGTGCGACCGATCTCCAGTAGCTGCTGGCGGCGCTCGGCACCGGTCATCCGGGTGCGGCGCGCGCGCCGCGGCTTGTCGTTGCTGCTCGGGGTGCTGGAGTCGGTCGCCACGCCGTCCATCATGCCGCGTCGGCGGCCACGCCCTTGCGGCGGGCGTCGATACGGGACTGCGAGGGCCAGCGCACGTCCGTCGCCCAGCCAAGCTGCTCGAACCAGCGGATGATCCGCGCCGACGAGTCGACCTGTCCGCGCATCACGCCGTGCCGCGCCGACGTCGGGTCGGCGTGGTGCAGGTTGTGCCAGGACTCGCCGCAGGACAGCACCGCGAGCCACCACACGTTGCCCGAACGGTCGCGGGATTTGAAGGGGCGCTTGCCCACGGCGTGGCAGATGGAGTTGATCGACCAGGTGACGTGGTGGAGGAGGCCGACGCGGACCAGGGAGCCCCAGAAGAAGCCGGTGAAAGCGCCCCACCACGACATCGTCGCCAGACCGCCGATCAGCGGCGGCAGCGCCAGCGACACCACCGTCCACAGCACGAACTGACGGGACACCGCGCGGATCGCCGGGTCCTTGATCAGATCCGGTGCGTACTTCTCCTGCGAGGTCTGCTCCTCGTCGAACAGCCATCCGATGTGCGCCCACCACAGGCCCTTCATCAGGGCCGGCACCGTCTCACCGAACCGCCACGGCGAATGCGGGTCGCCCTCCGCGTCGGAGAACTTGTGGTGCTTGCGGTGGTCCGCCACCCAGCGCACCAGCGGCCCCTCCACCGCCATCGACCCGGCGACCGCCAGCGCGATCCGCAGCGGACGCTTCGCCTTGAACGAACCGTGGGTGAAATATCGGTGGAAACCGATCGTGATGCCGTGGCAACCGAGGTAGTAGAAGAAGACGAGCAGGCCGATGTCCAGCCAGCTCACCCCCCAGCCCCAGACCAGCGGGACGGTGGCGATCAGGGCGATGAAGGGGACGGTGATGAACAGCAGCAGCGCGATCTGCTCGATCGAGCGCTTCCGCTCACCTCCCAGCGTGGCGGAAGGAACCGGCGTATCGGCCGCCTCGGAGGCGTCTTCGATCACTTCGGGGCTGGTGGACATGCGGCGTCCCTGTGGGGTCGAGGGGAGAAGGCAGAAGCACGCGGTTACGGCTTCCTACGGTTCCGTAACCTACGGCATCGTAAGTATGGCAGCGGACCACGCGGCGGCAAGAGGCCCAAGGACCGCGCGTCCCGCCCGGCGCCCGGCCACCTATCCTTGGACACGGTCGGACAGCGTGGTCCGCTCTGTTACTTCCCGGGACCGCGGGACGTCAGTCACCTCCCCGCCCGCCAGGAACCGGAATTCATCTCCCGGACGTGCTTCACACACTGCAAGGAGCCGCACCTGTGAGCAGTGCCGACGACCCGACCACGACGACCAACGCAGCACTCCGCGCAGACATCCGCCGACTGGGTGACCTCCTTGGCGAGACCCTCGTCCGCCAGGAAGGCCCCGAGCTGCTGGAACTGGTCGAGAAGGTCCGCCGACTGACCCGTGAGGACGGCGAGGCCGCCGCCGAGCTGCTCGGCGGCACCGAACTGGAGACCGCCGCGAAGCTCGTCCGCGCGTTCTCCACGTACTTCCATCTGGCGAACGTCACCGAGCAGGTCCACCGAGGCCGGGAGCTGCGCGCCCGCCGCGCCGCCGAGGGCGGACTCCTCGCCCGCACCGCCGACCGCCTCAAGGACGCCGACCCCGAGCACCTGCGCGCCACCGTCCGGCACCTCAATGTGCGTCCGGTCTTCACCGCGCACCCCACCGAGGCCGCCCGCCGCTCCGTCCTCACCAAGCTCCGCCGGATCGCCGCCCTCCTGGAGACCCCGGTCATCGAGGCCGACCGCCGGCGCTACGACACCCGCCTCGCCGAGAACATCGACCTCGTGTGGCAGACCGACGAGCTGCGTGTCGTCCGCCCCGAACCCGCCGACGAGGCCCGCAACGCCATCTACTACCTGGACGAGCTGCACGCCGGCGCCGTCGGTGACGTCCTCGAAGACCTCACCGCGGAGTTGGACCGCGTCGGCGTGAAGGTCCCCGACGACACCCGCCCCCTCACCTTCGGCACCTGGATCGGCGGCGACCGCGACGGCAACCCCAACGTCACCCCGCAGGTCACCTGGGACGTCCTGATCCTCCAGCACGAACACGGCATCAACGACGCCCTCGACCTCGTCGACGAACTCCGCGGCTTCCTCTCCAACTCCATCCGCTACACCGGCGCCACCGAGGACCTGCTCACCTCCCTCCAGGCCGACCTCGAACGCCTCCCGGAGATCAGCCCCCGCTACAAGCGCCTCAACGCCGAAGAGCCCTACCGGCTCAAGGCCACCTGCATCCGCCAGAAGCTCGTCAACACCAAGAGCCGCCTCGCCAAGGGCACCCCCCACGAGACCGGCCACGACTACCTCGGCACCAGCGAACTCCTGCGCGACCTCACCCTCATCCAGACCTCCCTGCGGCAGCACCGGGGCGCCCTGTTCGCCGACGGCCGGATGAACCGCACCATCCGCACCCTCGCCGCCTTCGGCCTCCAGCTCGCCACCATGGACGTACGCGAACACGCCGACGCCCACCACCACGCACTCGGCCAGCTCTTCGACCGGCTCGGCGAAGAGTCGTGGCGGTACGCGGACATGCCCCGCGAGTACCGCACCAAGCTGCTCGCCAAGGAGCTGCGCTCCCGCCGCCCCCTCGCCCCCACGCCCGCGCCCCTCGACGCGGCCGGCGAGAAGACCCTCGGCGTCTTCCACACCGTCGGCCGCGCCCTGAAGGTGTTCGGGCCCGAGGTCATCGAGTCGTACATCATCTCCATGTGCCAGGGCGCCGACGACGTGTTCGCCGCCGCCGTCCTCGCCCGCGAGGCCGGACTCATCGACCTGCACGCCGGCTGGGCGAAGATCGGCATCGTCCCCCTCCTGGAGACCACCGACGAACTCCGCGCCGCCGACGTCATCCTCGACGGCATGCTCGCCGACCCCTCCTACCGGCGCCTCGTCGCCCTGCGCGGCGACGTCCAGGAGGTCATGCTCGGCTACTCCGACTCCTCCAAGTTCGGCGGCATCACCACCAGCCAGTGGGAGATCCACCGCGCCCAGCGCCGCCTGCGCGACGTCGCCCACCGCTACGGCGTACGGCTCCGCCTCTTCCACGGCCGCGGCGGCACCGTCGGACGCGGCGGCGGCCCCTCGCACGACGCGATCCTCGCCCAGCCCTGGGGCACCCTCGAAGGCGAGATCAAGGTCACCGAACAGGGCGAGGTCATCTCCGACAAGTACCTCGTGCCCTCACTCGCCCGCGAGAACCTGGAACTCACCGTCGCCGCGACGCTCCAGGCATCCGCCCTGCACACCGCGCCCCGCCAGTCCGGCGAAGCCCTCGCCCGCTGGGACGCCGCCATGGACGTCGTATCGGACGCCGCGCACGGCGCGTACCGCCGCCTCGTCGAAGACCCCGACCTGCCCGCGTACTTCTTCGCCTCGACCCCCGTCGACCAGCTCGCCGACCTCCACCTCGGCTCCCGCCCCTCCCGCCGCCCCGACTCCGGCGCCGGACTCGACGGCCTGCGCGCCATCCCGTGGGTCTTCGGCTGGACCCAGTCCCGGCAGATCGTCCCCGGCTGGTACGGCGTCGGCTCCGGGCTCAAGGCGCTCCGCGAAAGCGGCCTGGACACGGTCCTGGACGAGATGCACGAGCACTGGCACTTCTTCCGGAACTTCCTGTCCAACGTCGAGATGACCCTCGCCAAGACGGACCTCAGGATCGCCCGGCACTACGTCGACACGCTCGTCCCCGACGACCTGAAGCACGTCTTCGCCACCATCGAGGCCGAACACGCCCTCACCGTCCGCGAGGTCCTGCGCATCACCGGCGGCGAACAGCTCCTGGACACCAACCCGGTCCTCCAGCAGACCTTCGCCATCCGCGACGCCTACCTCGACCCGATCTCGTACCTCCAGGTCTCCCTGCTCGCCCGCCAGCGCGCCGCCACCGCACAGGGCGAGGAGCCCGATCCGACACTGGCCCGCGCCCTGCTGCTCACCGTCAACGGTGTCGCGGCCGGCCTGCGCAACACCGGCTGACCCCGGCCGCCCCTCCCAGGGACGGTCAGATCGTGGCGATGGCCGCCGCCAGGAGCACCCCTCCGGCGGCGGCCGTCACCCACGCCGTACGCGGCATCCGCAACCCGCCCGCCACCACCACGGCGGCCAGCAACAGCCCCCCACCCAGCGGCGCCCACGCCCGCAGCAGCCCGGTCGTACCCGTCCGCACCACGTCGTCGGAGCCCGGCTTCACCGTCACCGCGATGCGGTCGCCCTTACGCGCCCCCACCGACTGGTCGAGCACCACCCGCACCCGCGCCTGCGACCCCGCGGTCCCCGGCGCGTACGACCCGGTGCACTCGTCGGCACCGCACCGCTCCACCGTCATCGTGCCGCGCTCCCGGCCCTTCGCCAGCATCACGTGCTGCGCGGTACCCCACGACGCCCACACCCCCGAGATCAGCAGCAACACCGCCACCGCCCCCATCACCACCCGCTGCCCCAGCAGCATCAAAGGGTGACCGGTGGGGCGAGAGCGCCCCGAGTGACGCGTACTGGTGGCGGACATGGCGGCGATCCTTGGCCATGACATGCCACCCGGTCAACCACAGCCGACGAGATGTCAGGAGTTGTACGGGCTCCTCGCCGACCGGGACGGATGTCAGGAGTTGTACGCGCTCTGCGCCCGCTCCAGCCCCTCCGACACCAGACACTCCACCGCGTCCGCCGCCCGGTCCACGAAGTAGTCCAGCTCCTTGCGCTCCGCCGACGAGAAGTCCTTCAGTACGAAATCGGCCACCTGCATCCGACCCGGCGGACGCCCGATACCGAACCGCACCCGGTGATACCCCGGACCCATCGCCTTCGTCATCGACTTCAGACCGTTGTGCCCGTTGTCCCCGCCGCCCAGCTTCAGCCGCAGCGTCCCGTAATCGATGTCCAGCTCGTCGTGGACCGCCACGATCCGCTCCACCGGCACCTTGTAGAAGTCCCGCAGCGCCACCACCGGACCGCCCGACAGATTCATGTACGACATCGGCTTCGCGAGGACCACCCGCCGGCTCCCCGGACCCGGCGCACCGACCCGCCCCTCGACGACCTGCGCCTGCGCCTTCGTCGCCCGCTTGAACCGGCCGCCCATCCGCTCCGCCAGCAGATCCGCGACCATGAACCCCACATTGTGCCGATTCGCCGCATAATCGGGCCCGGGATTCCCCAGCCCCACCACCAGCCACGGCCCGCTCGCGTCCATCGCGTCGGTCACCATCCGGAAAGTCTCCTCAGAACACGGCAGCCGCCGCCCCCGAAGGAGCGGCGGCGACCGACGGCACCGTCAGGAACGGATCAGGCCTCGGCGGTCTCTTCGCCCTCGCCCGCACCCTCCGCGGGCGCCTCCTCGGCCTGCGCGGCCAGCACCTGCAGAACGACCGCGTCGTCCTCGACGGCCAGCGTCACACCGGACGGCAGCTTGATGTCCTTGGCGAGGACGGAGGCACCGGCCTCCAGGCCCTCGATCGACACCGTGACCTGCTGCGGAATGTGCGTCGCCTCGGCCTCGACCGGCAGCGTGTTCAGCACGTGCTCCAGCAGGTTCCCACCCGGGGCCAGCTCGCCCTCGGCGACGACCGGGATCTCCACGCCGACCTTCTCGCCGCGCTTCACCAGCAGCAGGTCCACATGGACCAGGGAGCCCCTCAGCGCGTCACGCTGCACGGCCTTCGGGATCGCCAGCTGGCTCTTCCCCTCGATGTCCAGCGACAGCAGCACATTCGACGTACGCAGCGCCAGGTGCAGTTCGTGACCCGGCAGCGTGATGTGCACCGGGTCCGTGCCGTGACCGTACAGAACCCCGGGAACCTTGTTCTCGCGGCGGACGCGACGTGCCGCACCCTTGCCGAAGTCGGTACGGGACTCGGCGGCGAGCTTCACCTCGGACATATGCACTCCTCGTAACAGAGAAAGCGGACGATGGTCGGTCACCCGGCCAAACGACTGGCCTGCTACGAAGAGCGCGTCGATAACGGACCGCCGCACACAGAAGTGCGGCCTCCCTCGCCGAGCAACTTCACCAGCCTACTCGGCGGACAGACCGCACTCCAAAAGGATCACCCACCGGCCCCCAGGGGCCGGGCGCCTCCTCCTACTGCTCCTCGAAGAGGCTCGTCACCGAACCGTCCTCGAACACCTCACGCACCGCGCTCGCGATCGTCGGCGCGATAGACAGCACCGTGATCTTGTCCAGCTCCAGCTCGTTCGGCGTCGGCAGCGTGTCCGTGAACACGAACTCGCTCACCTTCGAATTCTTCAGCCGGTCCGCCGCCGGACCCGACAGCACACCGTGCGTCGCCGTCACGATGACGTCCTCCGCGCCATGCGCGAACAGGGCGTCCGCCGCCGCGCAGATCGTGCCGCCCGTGTCGATCATGTCGTCGACCAGGACACACACACGGCCCTTCACATCGCCGACGACCTCATGCACCGTGACCTGGTTCGCGACGTCCTTGTCGCGCCGCTTGTGCACGATCGCCAGGGGCGCGCCGAGACGGTCGCACCAGCGATCCGCGACCCGCACCCGGCCCGCGTCCGGCGAGACCACCGTCAGCTTCGAACGGTCCACCTTCGCGCCCACGTAATCCGCCAGGATCGGCAGCGCGAACAGATGATCCACCGGACCGTCGAAGAAGCCCTGGATCTGATCCGTGTGAAGATCCACGGTCAGAATCCGGTGCGCACCCGCCGTCTTCATCAGATCCGCGATCATCCGCGCCGAGATCGGCTCCCGCCCACGGTGCTTCTTGTCCTGCCGCGCATACCCGTAGAACGGCACGATCACGGTGATGCTCCGCGCCGACGCCCGCTTCAACGCGTCGATCATGATCAACTGCTCCATGATCCACTTATTGATCGGAGCCGTGTGGCTCTGGATCAGAAAACAGTCCGCACCCCGCGCCGACTCCTGATAGCGCACATAGATCTCACCATTGGCGAAATCAAACGCCTTCGTCGGAACGATCCCCACCCCCAACTGGTGGGCGACCTCCTCCGCCAACTCGGGGTGAGCGCGGCCGGAAAAGAGCATCAACTTCTTCTCGCCGGTCGTCTTGATCCCGGTCACAGCACAGTCTCCTCGACGTGAATCTCGCTGCCGCACCCGCCCGCGTCCCTCAGCGACGAGTCGGCCGCATTGTCTGCCCCAAACCAGCGGAAGGAGGCCCTATCACCGTACGCCGACTCCGACGCACCCAAATCCGGTCAGCTTTCGCCCGCGGACTCCCGCGAAGCCACCTCGGCCGCCCTCGCCGCCGCACTCCCCGGACGCTTCCGCGCCACCCAACCCTCGATATTCCGCTGCTGACCACGGGCCACGGCCAGCGAACCCGGCGGCACATCCTTCGTGATCACCGACCCCGCGGCCGTGTAAGCACCGTCCCCAATGGTGACCGGTGCCACAAACATGTTGTCCGAACCGGTCCGGCAGTGCGACCCCACAGTGGTGTGATGCTTGTCCCTGCCGTCGTAGTTCACGAACACACTCGCCGCCCCGATGTTCGAGTACTCACCGATCGTCGCGTCCCCCACATACGACAGATGCGGCACCTTCGTACCCTCACCGATCACCGCGTTCTTCATCTCCACAAACGTGCCGGCCTTCGCCTTCGCACCCAACCGCGTCCCCGGCCGCAGATACGCGAACGGACCCACACTCGCCCCCTCACCCACCACCGCCGAATCCGCCACCGTGTTGTCCACACGCGCCCCCGCACCCACCGACGTGTCCCGCAGCCGCGTGTTCGGCCCCACCTCGGCACCCTCACCGATATGCGTCGCACCCTCCAACTGCGTCCCCGGATGCACCACCGCGTCCCGCTCGAACGTCACCGTCACATCCACCCACGTCGACGCCGGATCGATCACCGTCACGCCGTCGAGCATCGCCTGCTCCACCAGCCGGCCGTTCAGGGTCCGCCGCGCCTCGGAGAGCTGCACCCGGTTGTTGATCCCGGCGATCTCCCGGTGATCCGCCGCGACCGACGCACCCACCCGGTGCCCCGCCTCCCGCAGAATCCCGAGGACGTCCGTCAGGTACTCCTCGCCCTGGCTGTTGTCCGTCCGCACCTTCCCCAGCGCGTCCGCCAGCAACTGCCCGTCGAACGCGAAGACCCCGGAATTGATCTCCCGGATCGCCCGCACCGACTCACTCGCGTCCTTGTGCTCCACGATCGCCGTCACGGCGCCCATCGCGTCCCGCACGATCCGGCCGTACCCCGTCGCGTCCGGCACCTCGGCGGTCAGGACCGTCACCGCGTTCCCGTCCCCGGTGTGGGTGGCCGCCAGCGCCCGCAGCGTCTCGCCACGCAGCAGCGGCGTGTCCCCGCACACCACGATCACCGTGCCGTCCACGGCACCGCCCAACTCCTCCAGGCCCATCCGGACCGCGTGCCCCGTCCCGTTCTGCTCGTGCTGCACCGCCGTACGGGTCGCCGGGTCCACGGCGGTCAGATGCTCGGTCACCCGCTCACGGGCGTGCCCCACGACCACGACGAGCTGCTGGGGGTCCAACTCCCGGGACGCGGCGAGCACATGCCCCACGAGGGACCGCCCACAGATCGCGTGCAGGACTTTGGGTGTGGCCGACTTCATACGGGTGCCCTCACCCGCTGCGAGAACGACGACGGCTGCCGGGCGATTGGCGCTCACGGGTTTGCCCCTCGGCTTTCGGTGCTACGGGAGGTGGACATCCGCAGGATACCGGGGCGTACCGGGCCGGAAACGGGGACGGGTCCTGACCTCGCGGTCAGGACCCGAACCCAGGAAGCTCCCCCGCCAGGACTTGAACCCGGACTTAAGACACCAAAAGTCTCAGTGCTGCCAATTACACCACGGGGGACCATAAACACGACCTAATCGGACATTTAGGTCGGGCTGTCATGTTGCACTGGACACTATGCCGCACCACCAGCCTTCGATGCGACGGTATAGGTCGGCGCCCTGCAAGACGCGGATCACGAGACAGCCTCGATAGTCCTCGCCGACGTTCTTCCGGACCGTCTTCGGGTTGTGCTGCTTGAGCGTTGTCTTCTGGAATGTCGCCGGGTCCACGCCGACGAGATCGGCCCAGTAGCGCTTGGCTGCATCGGGGTCGGCTGTGATGTGGATCATCAGGCGGTATCGGAGCCTGTCGGGGTCCACGTCCAGCAGGCGCAGCCAGGCGAGGTAGAGGCGGATCACGCCGGGGTCGCTGTTGATGAACAGGACGTCCTCGCGGCGGGCGTACGGCTTGTCCTTCGTGCCCTCCGCCCAGTAGAGAGCGGCACCCACGAAGAGCAGTTCCCGGTCGCTCAATGTGCCGACCTCGCTCGATGCCGCGGCTTTGGTCTGCTGACGCTGCACGTCGCGGAGCGCCAGTTCCTTGTCCCACCGCTTGCGCGAAGCTCGCCTCGCCTGCTCCGAAGGCGTCATCAGTTCCGGCTTCGGCAGATCCCGTACCCACAGCGACACCGAACTCTTCGAGCAGCCCAGTTCGGCCTGGATCTGGTTGTACGTCCAGCCCTGGGCGCGTAATTCGCGGGCTCGGTCGCGGAGGTCGTCCTTGGCGTTGGGGTGGCTTCGGCGGGGTTGGGGGGCGGGGGAAATGTCGGGTGTCTTTGCCATAGGCATACCTTCCGGCGGAATGTGGGGCTCCGGGATGGATGGTGGGGGTGATTCATCAGTTCGAGGGGTGGTGGCTTTGTTCGATTGCAGTGCGGGGCGTTTTGTTGCAGTGCGTGAGGGCGTATTCACTGGAAACTCGCCGGAAAGGTGGTGGCCGGCGCCCGTACGCTGGGGGGCATGACCAGGACGGGGGAAGACCTTCGGGCGGCGGTGACCGGGCCGTGGTGGTGGGCGCGGCGGCGCAGTGTCGTGCTCGATGGGGGGCTGGCGGTGGCGTCGGCCGCGGAGTGTGCGGCGGAGGGCATCGCCTTCTCGGGGGACGCGGGGCTGCCGGTTCCGGTGGGGTTGGTGTTCGGCCTGCTGGCGGGGTCCGTGCTGTTGCTGCGGCGGCGGTGGCCGATCGCGGTGGTGCTGGTGGCGATCGCGGTGACCCCGGCCCAGATGGGTTTCCTGATGAGCGTGGTGGGGCTGTACACGCTGGCCGCGTCGGAGTTGCCGCGGCGGATCATCGGGGCGCTGTCGGGGATGTCGCTGGCGGGCTCGCTGATCGTGACGTTCGTGCGGGCGCGGCAGGACATGGCGAGTGGTGCGCTGTCGATCGGTGAGTGGTTCGTGCCGTTCGTCTCGGTGACGACGGCGCTGGGGATGACGGCGCCTCCGGTGCTGCTCGGGCTGTACGTGGGGGCGCGGCGGCGGTTGATGGAGAGTCTGCGGGAGCGTGCGGATTCGCTGGAGCGGGAGTTGCAGTTGCTCGCGGAGCGCGCGGAGGAGCGGGCGGAGTGGGCGCGGGGTGAGGAGCGGACCCGTATCGCGCGGGAGATGCACGACGTGGTGGCGCACCGGGTGAGTCTGATGGTGGTGCACGCGGCGGCGTTGCAGGCCGTGGCGCGGAAGGACCCGGAGAAGGCGGTGAAGAACGCGGCGCTGGTCGGGGACATGGGCCGGCAGGCGTTGACGGAGTTGCGGGAGATGCTGGGCGTGCTGCGGGCGGGCGAGAGTCTGTCGGTGCCGGACGCGCGGTCGGCGCCGGCGCCTGTGCCGTTGGCGGCGGTGGGGTACGCGGCGGCGGCTGCGGCTTCGCGTCAGGTGGGCGGGTCCGGCGGTGCCGACGGTCCCGGTGCGGGGGGTGAGGGGCCTTCGCTCGCGGATCTGGACGAGTTGCTGGGGCAGTCGCGGACGGCGGGGATGGCCGTGGTGCTGTCGGTGGAGGGGGAGTTGCGGGCGTATGCGGCGGAGGTGGAGCAGACGGCGTTCCGGGTGGTGCAGGAGGCGTTGACGAACGTCCACAAGCACGCGGCGGGCGCGAAGACGTATGTGCGGGTGGCGCACCGGTTGTCGGAGATCGCGATGCAGGTGGAGAACGGGCCGCCGCCGGAGGGCGATCCGGAGCGGGCGCGGTTGCCGAGTGGGGGCAATGGGCTGGTGGGGATGAAGGAGCGGGTGAGTGAGCTGGGCGGGGTGTTCGTGTCGGGGCCGACGGATGCGGGGGGTTTCCGGGTGTCGGCGGTCATTCCGGCGTAGGGCCCTTGAGACGGGGCCCGGGGTCAGCCTGCTGCCGTGAGGCGGGTGGGGCGGGTGCCTGTGAGGAGGGTGGTGAGGGCGGTGTCGATGTCGGGGCCGAGGTACCAGTCGCCGGTGTGGTCGAGTCCGTAGACGCGGCCTTCGGTGTCGATGGCGAGGAGCGCCTGGTGGTCGCCGGGTGCGGGCGATCCGGTGGAGATCTCTTCGCCGAGCGGGCAGACCTCGGTGCCGAGTGCGCGGCCGAGGTCGGCGAGGGTGCGGGCCATGTGGAGGCCGCGCAGCGGGTCGAGGCGCAGGGGTGTGGGGGCGAGGGGGCGGCCGGGTCCTGGCGGCTGGGGCGCCGGGGTGATGTGGAGGCCGCCGAACGCGGCCCAGGCTTCGACGGCGGCGGGGAAGACGGCGTGGAGGTGTCCGCCGGGTGTGGTGTGGGCGCGGAGGGTGTCGGCCCAGTATTCGGCCTGTTTGATGTCCCAGCGGCCGGGGTGCCAGCCGGCGGCGCGCAGGGCGGTGTCGACGGGGGCGGGGAAGCGGGTGCCGGTGGTCAGGTCGGCGTGCGGGGGTACGGGGGCGGTGGAGGCGAAGTGGTGAGGGTCCGCGGGTGCCGGCTGCGGGTCGGAGTACGCGTCGGTGTACGGGTGTTCGTGTTCGGGGTGCATCGGCTCTCGTTCTGTCGCTGTCGTCGTCCTCGGGGGCTGCCTCGCCGCGGCGGTGGTCAGTCCTCGGGCGCGGGGGCGACGACGCGTACGCCGAAGTGGGCCGTGAGCGCGGTGCAGGCGCGGCAGGGGTGGGCGAAGGCGCCGTGCAGGGGGTCGCCGTCCTCGCGGATGCGGCGGGTGGTGAGTTTGGCTTGTTTGAGTGCCTTGCGGGCTTCGCCGTTGGTCATGGGTTTTCGGCGGGCGCGTTTGGAGCGTTCGGCGTCGGCGGTGGTGAGGTGCCGCGATATGAGGACGGCCTCGGCGCAGCGTCCGGTGAAGCGGTCGCGCCGGTCGCCGGTGAGGGTGTCGAGGAAGTCCTGTACGAGGGGGTGCAGCGCGGGTGGTTGGTCGGCGCGGGCCGCGGTGCCGGTGAGGGTGGTGCCGCGTACGGAGAGGGCGGCGGCGACGGTGGGCAGGATGCCGTCGCGGCGGTGGGTGAGGACGGGTGTGTGGGCGGCGTCGGTGCCGCTCCAGTGGACCCGGGGGTCGCCCGGTGTGCCTGTCTGAGCCGTGGTCATGAGTGGTGGTTCCCTCCCCGCCGGCGGGCGTCGGCCGGTGTGCGGGCCGCCCCCGGGCGTTGGGACAGCCTGCCAAATGGGGCGGGTGGTGCGGAAGCGGGGGCGCGGCGACACGCGGGGTCTTCGGCGTACGGTCACGGCGGGGTGACCGCTGGTCACGGAACCGGAGGCGGGTGACCGGCGCCCGGTGACCGGCGGTGCCGTACCGCTTAGGCTGTCGCCTGTCCGTGGCTTCGGGTGTCCGTACGTCGCTTCGGGTGCACGTGGTCGCCGAGTAGATCCATCGAGAGTGCCGCAGGGGGCAACCGCCATGACGACAGGTCGGCTCGGGCAGCGAGCCGTGCCGCCGAACGCGGCCTACGCCGGGCAGGTCGTGCATTTCCCGGACCCGGTGCGGGCCGCCCGGCATCCCGGAGGGGTGCGGATCGACGAGCGCGGCTACCCGGATTTCTCGGCGTACGCGCGCGCGGCGACCGAGATCGCGGAGCCGCCGGAGGGTTTCGGCGTCGACGAGTTGCGGCTGACGGACTACGTGTCGGCGAACGCGGCGATGGCGGCGGCGGGGCACGCGCTGTGGGACACGATTCCGTCGGTGGCGACGCCGCACGGCTGGACGTGGCATCACGTACCGGACACCCGGCGGCTTGAGTTGGTGCCGGTCGAGGTGAAGGCGCTGCTGCGGCATCACGGCGGTCTGGCGACGGCCGCGGTCGACCAGGACAAGCGGGGGACGCGTCCGTTGCAGGAGACGCGGCCCGCGCACTTCGGGCTGCCGAGGTCGTCGGTGGCGGTGACCGAGCAGCAGGTGCTGGGTGTGGAGGAGGACTTGGGGTACCGCCTGCCGGGCGCGTACCGGTCCTTCCTGAAGGCGGCGGGCGGGTGCGCGCCGCTGGGCGCCGCGCTGGACGCCGAGTTGGGCCTCCTGGTGGACCAGCCGTTCTTCACGGTGCGGGACGAGGCGGCGGTCAACGACCTGGTGTACGTGAACAAGTGCCTGCGGGACCATCTGACGAAGGACTACCTGGGCGTCGGGTTCGTGCAGGGCGGTCTCCTCGCGGTCAAGGTGCGGGGCGAAGGGGCCGGTTCGGTCTGGTTCTGCGCGTACGACGACGCCCGGGACCGGGACGGCTGGACGGTCGCGGAGCGGGTGCGGCTGCTGTTGCCGTGCGGCGAGGACTTCGACGCGTTCCTGGCGCGGCTCGCGGGCAATCCGCCGGAGTTGGAGACTGTGGCCAATCTGATGGTGGACGGCGGTTTCGCGCGGTCCGTTCCGGTGGACGGCGCGACGGGGGAGTGAGTGACCGATGGTGACTTTCGCACAGGCGCAGGAGCGCGCCGAGGAGTGGATCAACGCGGACGTGCCCGCGTATCAGCATCGCGAGGTGCGGGTACGGGAGTTCGAGCTGGGGTTCGTGGTCTGGGCGGAGGACCGCGCGGACGGTCCCCGCTCCGACGGCGGGCGGCAGCGGCTGGTGATCGCCCGGGACAGCGGTGAGGTGACGCTGTGGCCGGGGCTGCCGGTGGGTGAGGTGATCCGCCGGTACGAGGAGGAGTACGGGGTTGCCGATGACGGGCGGGGTACGGGTGCCGGGGCCGCGCGTCCGCCGGAGCGGATCGATCTGAATCAGACGTCGTTCCTGTTGAGCCCGCCGGAGTGGCTTCAGGAGGCGGCGGACAAGCTGGGGATTCCGGATCGGCGGGGGGAGCGGGACGGGGCGTCTGCGGCTGCCGCGGCTTCTTCGGTTGCCGGGGGTTCCGGTGCGGTGGACAGCGGGGCGACTCCGTGGCCCGCGGCGGCTTCCGGTGCGCACGCGCACGAGCCGACCGCGCAGGACGGGTCGCGGGCCGGGTCGCCGGGCGTGCCTGCCGGGGCGACCCCGTGGGCCGGGACGGACACGGCGCCCGGTCCGGGCGAGGACCGTTCGGTGCCGCTACCCGCGACGGTGTTCGCGCCGCCGGTGCAGCTCGCGGACGACGACGACACTCCGCCGCCGGTGGTGCCGCCGGAGGCGCAGACGGCGTTGATGTCGGGGGGGAGTCAGTTGCCGCCGACGGCGATGTCTCCTCGGATGCCGGGTGCGCCGGGTGCGCCGGGTGCGTCGGGTGCGCCGGGTGCGCCGGGTGGGTCGGGTCCGCAGGTGCCGGGTGCTCCGCAGGTGCCGGGCGCGCCGGCGGGTCCGGCCGGTGCCGGGGCGCAGGACATCGCGGATGCGGCGACGAGCAAGGCGCAGGTGGCGCCTCGGGGGGCGCGCGGGGGTGGGGCGACGACTCCGCCGCCGCCGGGTGCGCCGGGGACGCCGGGGGCCCGGCCGGGTGTGCCGGGTGTGCCGGGTGGGCCCGGTGCGGGTGGTGGGCAGCCGCCTGCCGCTCCGGGGGCGCCTCCTGGTGGTGCTGGCGGTGTGCATCATGCGGCGACGATGCTTGCCGGGCCGAGTCTGGGGGGTCCGGGTGCGCCTCCTCCGCCGCCGGGTGGGCCGGGTGTTCCCGGTGTTCCTGGTGTTCCCGGGCAGCCGCCCGCCGGTCCGGGTACGCCTCCTGGTGGCGTGCATCATGCGGCGACCATGCTGGCGGGTCCGAATCCGGGTGGTCCGCCGCCTCCGCCCGGCGCGCCGGGTGTTCCGGGCGCCCCCCAGCCTCCGTACGCGCCGGGCCCTCCTGGTGCCCCCGGTGTTCCCGGCGGTCCCGGTCCCGGGCAGCCGCCCGCCGGTCCCGGTACGCCTCCCGGTGGCGTCCATCATGCGGCGACCATGCTCGCCGGCCCCAACCCGGGCGGTCCTGGCACGCCCCCGCCCCCGCCCGGCGCCCCTGGCCCGTTGCCGGGCGCTCCGGTTCCGGGTGGTCCCGTACCCGGTGGTCCCGTATCGAATGGCCCCGTACCGAATGGACCTGGTGCTGCGTACGGCTATCCGCAGCCGCCCGCCGGGATGCCGACCGTCGGGCCCGGCTATCAGGCCGTGTTGCGGTACCGCGCGGCGGACGGGTCCGAGCAGCAGGTCATCCGGCGTTCGGCGCCGGGGACCCCGCACCCGGAGTGGCAGATCCTGCATGAGCTGCGCGCGCTGAACGTGCCGCCGCAGCAGGTGCTTGAGCTGCACACGGAGCTGGAGTCGTGCGAGCTGCCGGGCGCGTACTGCGCCCGGATGATCCGGGAGACCTGGCCCCAGGCCCGGATCGCGAGCATCGCGCCGTACGGCAGGGACCACGCGTCGCGGCAGCAGGGTATGCGTCAACTGCTGGCGCATCAGGGCGAGTTGCACCAGGTCGCGGACGGTCCCGCGCGGCCCGCGCCGGTGCGGGCGCCGCTGCCGCAGGTGCATCCGGCGCCGCCGCTTCCGCCGGAGGGCGTGGCGCAGGAGCTGGCCGCGGCGTTCGGGCCCGGTGTGTTCCGTTTCGAACAGCGCTCGGTGTCCCGGCAAGGGGTGCCCGAGGCCGTCGCGGTGACGCTGGTGTGGGCGGGCCTTCCGGTCGACTTCGGGCCGTTCTTCTGGGCGCAGGCGCAGCCGGGCCGCCCGGTGCCGACGCTGGCGGAGCTGGCGCAGGAGCGCGGGGTGCAGCCCGCGTCGGACGCGGGCTCGTACCTGGTGATGGGCAGTGACTTCGGGCGGGCGATCTGTGTCCAGTACGGGACGGCGAACATCGTCGCCGTGCCGGTGGAGGCCGGTCCGGGCGGCGCCCCGGTGCCGCCGCAGTTCGTGAACACGGGGCTGCCCGAGTTCGTACGGTGCATGGCGCTGCTCGGGCGGATGTGGCGGCTGCGGTACGGCCTGAACCAGGAGCAGGCGGGCCGCTGGACCGTCGACTTCCAGGCGCAGTTGGCCGCGCTCGACCCGGCGGCGCTGGGGTCTCCGGAGAGCTGGTGGTCCGTGCTGCTCGAACAGATGTGGGACGGCTTGCTGTAGCCGCTCCTGCCGTAACCACTCCGTCGAGTGCTGAGGCGCCCGGTCCCGAATGAGGGGCCGGGCGCCTTTGTGTGTCCGCTCTCCGCGTCCGCTATCCGTGTCAGTTGCGTGAGGTGGAGTGTCATGTTATGGGCACTTGCTCACCATCCGTCAGGATATGTGCCGCAGCCCGGTGCTGTGCGCGGGTGCGTCCTGCCGGCTTCGTGGAGGGAGACAAAGGTGAGCGGTGCATCGTCGGCGCCTCACGACTTCGTGACCGTACGGGGCCGTGGTTACCGTCCCGACCAGGTGCGGCGGCTCGTCGCCGCGCTGTCCCGGGAGCGGGACGACATCTGGGAGCGGGCTGCCCGGCTCACGGTCCTCTCCCGGCAGATGGAGACGGAGGCGGAGCGGCTGCGCGAGGTGGTGGCGGGGCTGGTCCCGCAGACGTACGAGACGCTGGGCGAGGGGGCGCGGCGGCTGTTCGCGCTGGGCGCCGAGGAGGGCGGTGCGGTACGGGCGGCGGGGCATGACGAGGCGCGCCGGATCGGTGACGCGGCGCGGGACACGGCGCGCGCGGCGCGCGAGGGGGCGGAGGCGTACGCGGACGGGGTGCGGGGTGAGGCCGAGGAGTGGGCGCGGCAGCGGGCGCTCGCGGACCGGGCGGAGGCGGACGGGATCCGGATCGCGGCGCGCCGTGAGGTGAAGGAGCGGCGGGGCGAGGCGCTGACGGCGCTGCGTGACGAGCGGGCGCGTGCGGCGGCGCTGCTCGCCGAGCAGGAGGCGGAGCGCGCGGCGCGGTGGGACGCGGCCGAGCAGGGGTACGCGGAGCGCGCGGCGGAAGCGGACGCGGCGCGGGCGGAGTCGGCGGCGCGGGCGGACGCGGAGCTGGCGACGGCGCGGCGGGAGCTGGCGGCGGCGGAGGAGTCGGCGCGGCACGGGCAGGAGGAGGCGGAGGCGCGGGGTGCGGCGCTGCTGGCCGAGGCGCGGGCGACGGCGGACCGGATCGCCCGCGAGACGGAACGGGTGCTGCGCGAACACGGCGACCGCTGGGACGAACTCCACACCCAGATGACCCAGGTCCGCAGCAGCCTTACGACGTTGACCAGCGGGACTCCGGAGTAGCCATTGGTCGGCGGCGGTAGTCGGGCGAGTTCGGCGGGCAGGGGCGGTCGGTGTACGTGATGTCGTCCGGCTCAGGGCTCCGTACCGCCCACCCCCTTTCCGGTGCCCGTTCCCGTTCCGGTGCCCGTTCCCGCTCCGGCGAGCAGCCAGCCCTCGACCGCCTCGTACTGGCGGCGTTGGGTGTCCACCGTGCGGCGGGACGAGAGGGCCGTGCCGAGCCAGCCGAGTGCGAAGCCGGCGGGGATGGTGACCAGGCCCGTGGTGGTGAAGGGGAACCAGTTGAAGTCGTGGTCGGGGAACGCGGCGGCGGGTGAGCCGGAGACCAGGTTGGTGCCGGGCAGCAGGACCAGGACGGTGAGGGTGCCGCCGATGAGGGTGCTCAGCAGCCCCGCGCGCGTGTAGCGGCGCCAGAACAGGGTGTAGACGAGCGCGGGCGCGAGAGCGGACGCGCCGATGCAGAACGACAGCGTCACCAGGGGTTGCAGACTGCGGTGCTGCACCAACGTCGCCAGGAGGATCGCGACAGCGCCGATGCCGACCGCGCACACGCGCGCGAGGGTCATCTCGCGCCGCCCCGACAGTTGCCGTTTCGCGCGGTGCGCGAAGACGTCGTGGGCGAGGGAGTTGGCGCACGCGAGGATCATCCCGGCGACGGAGGCGAGCAGCGTCAGGAAGATCGCGGTGGTCACCGTCGTGAACAGCAGGGTCTCCACCGTCGAGACGTCGACCCCGAACACGGCCCGGGAGCCCAGGAGATACGCGGTCTGGCCCTGCGGGTCGGCGCCCAGGACGGCGGAGCGGCCGATCAGGGCGACGGCGCCGAAGCCGACGATCGACATGATCAGGACGAAGCCGGCCACCGAGGACACCGCCCAGGACATCGAACGGCGCACCTCGCGCGCGTCGCGCGCGGTGTACATCCGCATGGTGATGTGCGGCAGGCAGGCGCCGCCCAGGACGACGGTCAGCTCGGAAGTGATCATGTCCAGGCGGGGGTTGGCGCCGCCCGCGAACTGGAGTCCGGAGTGCAGGAAGGCGTCCCCGACGCCGCTGTTCCGTGCGGCGGCGGCGAGCAGCGCCCCGGGGTCCCAGTCGAACCGGTTCAGCATGAGGACGGCGATGACGGTGCCTGACCCGAGGAGCATCACGATCTTCAGGATCTGGATGAGCGCGGTGCCCTTCATCCCGCCGATCACCGCGTACGTGATCATGAGCGTGCCGAGTCCGACGACGACACCCGTCTTGAGGCCCTGGCTGTCGAAGCCGAGGACGAACCCGAGGAGGTCGCCCGCGCCCGCGAGCTGGACCAGCATCAGCGGCAGGAGGGCGGCGAGGGTGACCGCGCAGGCGGCCATCCGGACCGTGCGGCCCGGCATCCGGCGCGCGAGCGCGTCGCCCATGGTGAACCGGCCCGCGTTGCGCAGCGGTTCGGCCATCAGGAACATCAGCAGCATCAGTGACAGCGCCGTACTGAGCGCGAGGACGACGCCGTCGTACCCGGCGACGGCGATGACGCCGCTGGTGCCGAGGACGGTCGCGGCGGAGATGTAGTCGCCCGCGATGGCGAGGCCGTTGCGCATCGGCGAGAGGGTGCCGTAGCCGGTGTAGAACTCGCCGATTCCGTCCCGGTCGGGGCCGGTCATCACACACAGGAGCAGGGTGAGGGTGACGACGGCGGTGAACGCCATCAGGGACATCGCCTGCGCGGAATCGCTGAATCCGTTCATCGTCCGCGCTCCTGTCGCTGCCGCTCTTGTTGCTGCCGGTTCTGTTGCTGCCGCTCTTGTTGTCCGTCGGCCTCGGTGTGGAGCCGCAGCCGTTCCGACAGCGGGTCGACGCGCCGCCGGGCCGTGTACTCGTACAGGGCGACGGCCAGGCAGGCGACGGGGAGTTGGCACACGCCCAGGAGCAGTCCTGTCGTCATCCCGCCGGAGAGCGCGCGGGTCATGGAACCGGGTGCGTACGCGGACAGGACGAGGAAGAGGGTGAAGTAGCCGAGCGCGGTGAGGGTCGCGACCCGGCGCTGCCAGCGGTACGCGCCGCGCAGCCGCCGCAGTTCGTCGCGGCGGGCGGCGGTGTGGGTGGGGCGGCAGGCGTGGGCCGGGTGGCGTGGCGGAGGTGTGGGTTCCGGGGGGTGGGGCTGTCGGGGGTACGTCGTGTACGACGGGGACGAGTCGTGCGAGGGCGGGAAGGCGTGCGGCAGGTGCTGGGTGGTGGGGGTGGGCGTCGGGGGTGGGTGGGGCGGCCGGTGGGGAGGCGGGTAGGCGGACATCCCGGAATCTCCTTTGCGCGGCTGTGGTCCGGTGCGGGACCGCAGAGGAGGGATGGGGGTATATGGGGGTGAGCGAGCACGTTACTCGCTGGTATCCGGGAGGTGGGGAGTTTTCCACAAACTGGATGGTCGGTATGTGGCGGCGTCCGGGAGGGGCGGGGGCGGGGTTGATCCTCACGCGGCGGGAGGGTGGAGGCTGGCCGGGCCGAAGGGTGGAGGAACCCCGAGAACCGCTCCACCAACGGGTGGAGAACCCCTAGGGGGACCTCCGCATCAGGGCCCGGGGCGGGTTCGTTCCGGCGGAGGAGGAGCGGGAGCCGGGTCGGTCTTTAGCCTGTTCTTATGCGGTCCGAGGGGGTCGACCGCAGGGGGACCGGGCGGTGGACCGCACCTTGGGGGGTGGGGTTTTCCCCAGGGAAAGACTGCGCTGTGCACCAGGGCGCGGGACCACCGCCCGGCTGGAGACTGAAGGCAGTTCCGCAGAGCGTGTCCGCCCGGCACGTCGGCGCATCCGCGCCTCCGGGCGACAACGCACCCACACGTCCGCATCCCTTCACCGGGTGGGCAGACGTCGTTTCTTCGCATGACCGACATAGGAGACTTACCGTGACAACGGCTGTGACCAAGACCAGGCACGGGGGCACTGGAGGGCGTACGGCCGTGGCCGCGAGGGCACGGCAGGTCGTCAAGGCGTACGGCGCGGGGGAGACCCGCGTCCTCGCCCTGGACCATGTCGATGTGGACATAGCGCGGGGGCAGTTCACCGCGATCATGGGCCCGTCGGGTTCCGGCAAGTCGACGCTGATGCACTGCCTCGCCGGTCTGGACTCGGTGACGGAGGGCCAGATCTATCTGGACGAGACCGAGATCACCGGGCTCAAGGACAAGAAGCTGACGCGGCTGCGGCGCGACCGGGTCGGCTTCATCTTCCAGGCGTTCAACCTGCTGCCGACGCTGAACGCGCTGGAGAACATCACGCTGCCGATGGACATCGCGGGCCGCAAGCCCGACCGTCCGTGGCTGGACCGCGTCGTGCAGACCGTCGGCCTCGCCGACCGTCTGAAGCACCGGCCGAACCAACTCTCCGGCGGCCAGCAGCAGCGCGTCGCCGTGGCCCGTGCCCTGGCCGCCCGGCCGGAGATCATCTTCGGTGACGAGCCGACCGGAAACCTCGACTCGCGGGCCGGCGCCGAGGTCCTGGGCTTCCTGCGCCGCTCGGTGGACGAGCTGGGCCAGACCATCGTGATGGTCACGCACGACCCGGTCGCCGCGTCCTACGCCGACCGCGTGCTGTATCTCGCGGACGGCCGCATCGTCGACGAGATGCTGCGGCCCACCGCCGACGCCGTTCTCGACCGCATGAAGGACTTCGACGCCCGGGGGCGTACGTCATGACCGTGTTCAAGACCTCCGTGCGCAACTTCTTCGCGCACAAGGGACGCATGGCGCTGTCCGCGGTGGCCGTGCTCCTGTCGGTCGCGTTCGTCTGCGGCACCCTGGTGTTCACGGACACGATGAACACGACGTTCGACAAGCTCTTCGCCGCGACGTCGTCCGATGTCACGGTCAGCCCCAAGTCCGCTTCGGGGTCCGGCGAGGCGGGACAGTCCGGCAAGCCGGAGTCGCTGCCCGCCTCCGTCCTGGAGAAGGCGCGGGCGACCGAGGGCGTGAAGTCCGCCGAGGGCGCCGTCAGTTCGATGAACGTGACGGTGGTCGACGCGAAGAACGACAACATGGGCTCCACCACCGGCGCCCCGACCATCGCCGGCAACTGGACCCGTAACGACCTGCGGTCCATGGAGATCACCTCCGGGCACGCCCCGCGCGGCCCGACCGACGTCATGGTCGACGCCGACACCGCCAAGAAGCACCACCTCGAACTCGGTGACGAACTGCGCACCATCGCCGTCACCGGCGACTTCACCGCGAAGATCAGTGGCATCGCCACCTTCAAGGTCACCAACCCGGGCGCGGCCGTCGTCTACTTCGACACCGCGACCTCGCAGCGCGAACTGCTCGGCGCCACGGGCCGGTTCACGCAGATCAACGTCACCGCGGCGGCGGGCGTGAGCCACACCCAGCTCAAGCAGAACGTCGCCTCGGCCCTCGAAGGCCCCTACAAGGTGCAGACCCAGAAGGAGACCGCGGACGCCAACCGCGAGGACATCGGCTCCTTCCTCGACGTGATGAAGTACGCGATGCTCGGCTTCGCCGGAATCGCCCTCCTCGTCGGTGTCTTCCTCATCATCAACACCTTCTCGATGCTGGTCGCCCAGCGCACCCGCGAGATCGGTCTGATGCGCGCCCTGGGCTCCTCGCGCCGCCAGGTCAACAGGTCCGTCCTCATCGAGGCCGTGTTCCTCGGCATCGTCGGATCCCTGCTCGGAGTCGCGGCCGGTGTCGGACTCGCCGTCGGGCTGATGCAGCTCATGGGCTCCATGGGCATGGATCTGTCCACCGACGATCTGACGGTCAAGTGGACGACGCCCGTGATCGGCCTCGTCCTCGGCGTCGTCGTCACCGTCCTCGCCGCCTATCTCCCGGCCCGCCGCGCGAGCAAGGTCTCCCCGATGGCCGCCCTGCGGGACGCCGGTACCCCGGCGGACGGCAAGGCCGGAGTGGTGCGCGGGGTGATCGGCCTGGTCCTCACCGGCGCCGGAGCCGCTTCGCTGTACGCGGCGGCGACCGCCGACAAGGCGAGCGAGGGTTCCCTCGTCCTCGGCCTCGGTGTGGTCCTCACCCTCATCGGGTTCGTCGTCGTCGGCCCGCTCCTCGCGGGCGGCATGGTCCGGGCGATCAGCGCGGTCGTCCTGCGCCTGTTCGGACCGGTCGGCCGGATGGCGGAGCGCAACGCGCTGCGCAACCCGCGCCGCACCGGAGCCACCGGCGCCGCCCTCATGATCGGCCTCGCCCTGGTGGCCTGCCTGTCCGTGGTCGGCTCCTCGATGGTCGCATCGGCCACCGACGAACTCGACAAGTCGGTCGGCGCGGACTTCATCATCCAGGGCCAGCAGCGGATCGTCCCGCAGGCCGAGAAGGTCATCGAGTCGACGCCGGGCCTGGAGCACGTCACCCGGTACAAGATCGTCGACGTCACGTTCACCGCGCCGGACGGCTCCACCGAGAAGAGCGACGTCTCGGCCGCCGACCCCACGTACGCGAGCGACCTGCGCCGCACCACGACAGCCGGCGACCTGTCCGCCGCGTACGGCATGGACGCGATGTCGATCGGTAACAAGTACGCGGCCGAGCACAAGATCAAGGTCGGTGACCGGATGACCGTCGCCTTCAAGGGCGGCGAGACCGCGAAGCTCAAGGTCGCCGCGATCACCGACGACGACGTCACCATCGACCAGGGCGCGCGGTACGTCGGCATCACGACCGTCGAGAAGTACCTGCCGGCCGACAAGATCCCGGCGAACGACATCATGTTCGCCAAGGCCAAGGACGGTCAGGAGAAGACGGCGTACGCCGCGCTGAAGTCCTCGCTGAAGGAGTACCCGCAGTACGAGGTGCGCGACCAGACGGACTTCAAGCAGCAGCTCAAGGACCAGATCGGCCAGCTCCTCTACATGGTGTACGGGCTGCTGGCACTGGCGATCATCGTGGCGGTCCTCGGTGTGGTGAACACCCTCGCCCTCTCGGTGGTCGAGCGGACCCGTGAGATCGGTCTGATGCGCGCCATCGGGCTCTCCCGCCGGCAGTTGCGCCGCATGATCCGGCTGGAGTCCGTGGTCATTGCCCTCTTCGGCGCCCTGCTCGGCCTCGGCCTGGGCATGGGCTGGGGTACGACGGCGCAGAAGCTCTTGGCGCTGGAGGGTCTGGGCGTCCTGGAGATCCCCTGGCCCACGATCATCACGGTCTTCATAGCCTCGGCGTTCGTGGGCCTCATGGCCGCCCTGATCCCCGCCTTCAGGGCCGGCCGAATGAACGTCCTGAACGCCATCGCGACGGAGTAGCCACGGGGGAACCGGGGGAGGCGCCCGGCACCTCGGACCACCCGAGGCGCCGGGCGCCATAGTTTCTCCGGCAACTACTCCTCCCCGGTCCCGTCGTGGGCAGGCGCCCCCCGCCCACCCCATTTCCCCGGTCCCGTTGTGGGCAGGCGCCCCGCACGGCACGCCACCCGCCCCCGCCCACCCTCGTACCCCGTACCCGTTGTGGGCAGGCGTTCCGCATGGCGGAACGGGTGGGCACAACCCGAGTCGACGGTCACTTGGAGAGAGAGCGGCAAGTCACGCGCCCCCTGGGCAAGGGAGGCACCGGGCACCGGAATGGCACCCGGCGCCAAGGGATGTCCGGTCAGCCGACGGCACGTCGTACCCTGGGGACCCCCGGCCCGTACGACGAGTCGGGTCGTTCGCGTTGCCCCCTGAGCCGGGATGGAACCCCTTCATGAGCCTGCACGGTCTGCTCGACGCCGTCCGCGAGGACCCCGCACTCACCGAAGCGGTGAAGGCGGCCCAGGACGGCAACCGTATGCACGTCGACCTGGTGGGCCCCCCGGCCGCCCGCCCCTTCACCCTGGCCGCCCTCGCCCGCGAGGCCCGCCGCCCGGTGCTCGCCGTCACCGCGACCGGCCGCGAGGCCGAGGACCTGGCGGCGGCCCTGAGGTCGCTGCTGCCACCGGACGGCGTGGTCGAGTACCCGTCGTGGGAGACGCTGCCGCACGAGCGTCTGTCACCGCGTTCGGACACGGTGGGCCGGCGGCTCGCGGTGCTGCGCAGGCTGGCGCATCCGAGAGCGGACGACCCGGAGACGGGCCCGGTGTCGGTGGTGGTGGCCCCGATCCGTTCGGTGCTCCAGCCGCAGGTCAAGGGCCTGGGGGACCTGGAGCCCGTGGCGCTGCGGACGGGACAGCAGGCCGATCTGAACGAGGTGGTGGACGCCCTCGCGGCAGCCGCGTACGCCCGGGTCGAGCTGGTCGAGAAGCGCGGTGAGTTCGCGGTGCGCGGCGGCATCCTGGACGTGTTCCCGCCGACCGAGGAGCACCCCCTGCGGGTGGAGTTCTGGGGCGACGACGTCGAGGAGATCCGGTACTTCAAGGTCGCCGACCAGCGGTCCCTGGAGGTCGCGGAGCACGGGCTGTGGGCGGCGCCGTGCCGGGAGCTGCTGCTGACCGACGAGGTGCGGAGGCGGGCGGCGGCGCTCGCCGAGGCCCACCCGGAGCTGGGCGAACTCCTCGGCAAGATCGCCGAGGGCATCGCCGTGGAGGGCATGGAGTCGCTGGCCCCGGTCCTCGTGGACGACATGGAGCTGCTGCTCGACGTGCTGCCGGCGGGCAGCATGGCGGTGGTGTGCGACCCGGAGCGGGTGCGGACCCGGGCGGCGGACCTGGTGGCGACGAGCCAGGAGTTCCTTCAGGCGTCCTGGGCGGCCACGGCGGGCGGCGGCGAGGCCCCGATCGATGTGGGCGCGGCGTCGCTGTGGTCGATCGCGGACGTCCGGGACCGGGCGCGTGAGCTGGGGATGATGTGGTGGTCGGTGTCGCCGTTCGCGGCCGGTGAGGCGGATGCCGACCTGGACGCGGGCGACAGGAGCGCCGACCCGGTGGCGGCGGCCCTGGCCCGCGCCGACGGGGACACCCTGAAGCTGGGCATGCACGCGCCGGAGACCTACCGGGGCGACACCGCGAAGGCGCTCGCCGACACCAAGGGCTGGCTCGCCGAGAGCTGGCGCGTCGTCTTCGTCACGGAGGGCCACGGCCCGGCGGCCCGTACGGTCGAGGTGCTCGGCGGTGAGGGCATCGCGGCCCGCCTCGTCGCGCGCGACGGCGCGCCGGGCGACCTCGCCGAGCTGACGCCGTCGGTGGTGCAGGTGGCGTGCGGCTCCATCGAGTACGGGTTCGTGGACCCGGCGCTGCGGCTCGCGGTGCTCACCGAGACCGATCTGACCGGGCAGCGCACGGCGGGCAAGGACGGCCGGCGGATGCCCGCGCGGCGCCGCAAGACCATCGACCCGCTCACCCTGGAGACCGGCGACTACATCGTCCACGAGCAGCACGGCGTGGGCCGCTACATCGAGATGGCGCAGCGCACGGTGCAGGGCGCGACACGTGAGTACCTGGTCGTGGAGTACGCGCCCGCCAAGCGCGGCCAGCCCGGCGACCGGCTGTACATCCCGACGGATCAACTGGAGCAGATCACCAAGTACGTCGGCGGTGAGGCGCCCACGCTGCACCGGCTCGGCGGCGCCGACTGGACGAAGACGAAGGCCCGCGCGAAGAAGGCCGTCAAGGAGATCGCGGCGGACCTGATCCGGCTGTACAGCGCGCGGATGGCGGCGCCAGGACACGCCTTCGGGCCGGACACGCCGTGGCAGCGGGAGCTGGAGGACGCGTTCCCGTACGCGGAGACGCCGGATCAGTTGACGACGATCGCCGAGGTGAAGGAGGACATGGAGAAGACGGTTCCGATGGACCGTCTGATCTGCGGTGACGTCGGGTACGGCAAGACGGAGATCGCGGTGCGCGCCGCGTTCAAGGCGGTGCAGGACGGCAAGCAGGTCGCCGTGCTCGTGCCGACGACGCTGCTGGTGCAGCAGCACTTCGGGACGTTCGGCGAGCGGTACGCGCAGTTCCCGGTGAAGGTGCGGGCGCTGAGCCGGTTCCAGTCGGACACCGAGGCGAAGGCGACCCTGGAGGGGCTGCGTGAGGGCGCCGTCGACATCGTCATCGGCACCCACCGGCTGTTCTCGTCGGAGACCAAGTTCAAGGACCTCGGCCTGGTCATCGTGGACGAGGAGCAGCGGTTCGGCGTCGAGCACAAGGAGCAGCTGAAGAAGCTCCGCGCCAATGTCGACGTACTGACCATGTCCGCGACGCCGATCCCCCGCACGCTCGAAATGGCCGTGACCGGGATCCGTGAGATGTCCACGATCACGACGCCGCCGGAGGAGCGGCACCCGGTGCTGACGTTCGTCGGGCCGTACGAGGAGCGGCAGATCGGCGCGGCCATCCGCCGTGAGCTGCTGCGCGAGGGCCAGGTCTTCTACATCCACAACCGCGTCGAGTCGATCGACCGGGCAGCGGCGCGGCTGCGTGAGATCGTGCCCGAGGCCCGGATCGCGACCGCGCACGGCCAGATGTCGGAACAGGCCCTGGAACAGGTCGTGGTCGACTTCTGGGAGAAGAAGTTCGACGTCCTGGTCTCCACGACGATCGTCGAGTCGGGAATCGACATCTCCAACGCGAACACCCTCATCGTGGAGCGCGGCGACAATTTCGGCCTCTCCCAGCTCCACCAGTTGCGCGGACGCGTCGGCCGGGGCCGTGACCGGGGGTACGCGTACTTCCTGTACCCGCCGGAGAAGCCGCTCACCGAGACCGCGCACGAACGCCTCGCGACGATCGCCCAGCACACCGAGATGGGCGCGGGCATGTACGTGGCGATGAAGGACCTGGAGATCCGGGGCGCGGGCAATCTGCTCGGCGGGGAGCAGTCCGGTCATATCGCGGGCGTCGGCTTCGACCTGTACGTACGGATGGTCGGCGAGGCCGTCGCGGACTACCGGGCGTCCCTGGACGGCGGTGTGGAGGAAGAGCCGCCGCTGGAGGTCAAGATCGAGCTGCCGGTCGACGCGCACGTCCCGCACGACTACGCGCCGGGCGAGCGCCTGCGCCTGCAGGCGTACCGCTCCATCGCGTCGGCCACCACCGAGGACGACATCCGCTCGGTCCGCGAGGAGCTGACCGACCGGTACGGCAAGCTGCCCGAGCCCGTCGAGAATCTGCTGCTCGTCGCCGGACTGCGGATGCTCGGGCGGGCCTGCGGGGTCGGCGAGGTCGTCCTCCAGGGCGCCAACATCCGTTTCGCACCGGTCGAGTTGAGGGAGTCGCAGGAGCTGCGGCTGAAGCGGCTCTACCCGGGCTCGGTCATCAAGCCGACCACCCATCAGATCCTTGTCCCGCGCCCGAAGGCGGCGAAGGTCGGCGGAAAGCCGCTGACAGGACGTGAACTGTTGGCCTGGACGGGGGAGTTCCTGACTACGATCCTGGGGTCGTAGTCAGTCAGTGTCCCTGCCGACCGCCGCCACCACTTCGGAGCGGCGTACGGCAGGACAAGGCGGGCACGCGGGCACGTGGGTGGTGGGGCACGGGTACGTGGCATGTGGGAAGCACGGTGACGCGCGGACCGCCGGGAACGCAGGGAAGGCGGGGGGAGCGCGATGACGCTCGGAATCGTCGAGGCGCACGCACAGCGCGGGACGGGCAGGGCAGGCGGGACGGGCAGGAAGCGCAGGGTCGTGGGGACGGCCGCGACGGCGATGGTGGTGGCGGTGCTGACCAGCGCCGCGAGCTGCTCGGTGACGGTCGGCAACGGCTCGTCGGAATCGCCGAAGCCGGGGGCCGAGGGCGAGGCGGGCTCCGCGCTCGCCGCTGTGGACGAGCTGACGGTCAAGGGCCGCGCGCCCAAGACCGGGTTCGACCGGGCCCGGTTCGGTACGGCGTGGGCGGACACCGACTCGAACGGCTGTCCCACCCGCGACGACATACTCAAACGGGACCTGGACGACGTGAAGTTCTCCGACGGCGTCTGCACGGTGGTGTCGGGAACGCTCACCAAGGACCCGTACACCGGCAATGAAGTGACGTTCCGGCGGGGCGCCAGCAAGGTCGACATCGATCATGTCGTGGCGCTCTCGGACGCCTGGCAGAAGGGCGCCCAGCAGTGGGACGCGAGCAAGCGGATCGCCCTCGCCAACGACCCGCTGAACCTCCTCGCGGTGGACGCGGGCCCCAACCGCAGCAAGGGCGACGGCGACACGGCGACCTGGCTGCCGCCGAACAAGGCGTACCGCTGTGACTACGTCGCCCACCAGGTCGGCGTGAAGAAGAAGTACGAGCTGTGGGTGACGGCCGCTGAGCGGGACGCGATGCGGAAGGTCCTGGCGGACTGCCCGGACCGCGCGCTGCCGACGGGCGGCAATCCGACGGAGGCGCCGTCACGGTTCAAGGCACGGTGACGAGGACGGCGGCCCTGTGACGACCGGTGCCCCGGACGCCGTACGGCATCCGGGGCACCGGCTTCTCACCCACCCCCCGGTGGGTCAGCCCAGCTTGTCGATGTCGACGACGTCCTTGTCGGCGGGCGCCTTCGCCGGCACCGGCTTGTCGTAGTCGGTGAAGGTGATCGTCTCGCCCTTCTTCCCCGAGGTGTTCTCGACCTTCAGCAGATACGGCTTGCCCTCGGTGGCGACGTAGAGGGTGTAGCGGTCCTTGCCCTCGCTCTCCGAGAGCGAGAAGGCGGGCGTGCCGTCGACCCTCGTCTCCTTGCCCTTGCGGGCGGCCGAGCGGATGTCGTCGAAGTCCTTCAGTACGGCGTCCAGATCGCAGAAGCCGGCCATGTCCTTGGCGTCCTTGCTGGTCGCGCTCATCTTGACCCAGCGGTCGGCGAGCATGTCCACCACACCGTCCGTCTCGGCCTTGGGCTGCCCCTTGCTCTGGGCGCGCAGGAACTCCTCGTCGTACTTCATGTAGACCAGGTCGCTGTTCGCGATCAGTTCGACCGTGCCCTCGCCGTTCATGCCCATGGTCCCCGCGCACCGGCCCTCGCGGTCCAGGGCCATGTCCAGCGAGATGGTGCCGCCGCCGTCGTCGGGGACGTCGCCCTTGAGGGTGAGCGAGGTGGCGGCCCGGGTGGCCTTGACGGCCCGGTCGACGATCTCCTGCCCCGACAGATCGGCGAACGCCGCCTTCTTCGACGGGCTGGGAGTCGCACTGCCGGCCGTGGACTTGCCGGACGAACCGGCCTTGTCGTCCTTGGTGTCGGTGCCACAGGCGGTCAGCGCGGTGGTGGCGACGGCGGCGAGGCAGAGGGCGGCGATGGTGGTGCGGCGCATGGGAGTTCCCCCAGGGGGTGCGGTGGTGAATGTGAGGGTGGTGTGGGGTGGGGCGGGGCGGGGTGGTTCCCGGTGGCGGCCGGGGGCCGGCGAGTCGGGCGCCGGCCCGGGAAGGTGCCGTCGGCTCAGAAGTTGCCGTTGCCGAGCATCTCGCCGTCGGCGTCGTACACCGTGACGAGACCGTTCTTGCTGGTCTTCCACTCGGCGAACGACGAGGCGATGAGCTGGGACGGGGCCTGGCCCTTGCCCATGATTCCGCCGGTGTAGTCGGTGTAGATGTCGACGCTGTCGAGGATGTCGTTCTGCTCGTCGGCGCCCTGGATCTTGGTGATGTGGCCTGCGGCTTCCTTCTCCTTGGCCGTGCCGTTCTTGTTGACGAAGTCCTTGAACTGGTCGGCCTGGGACGCCTTCTTCTCGCCCTTGTCGTCCTTCTTGTCCTTCTTGTCCTTCGCCTGCCCGTCGGAGCCCGAGGTCACGGAGGAGGACTTGTCGTCCTTCGTGCCGTCGTCGGCGGCGCTGCACGACACCGCGCCGATGATCGTGATCCCGACGACTGCGCCAAGTGCGAGCTTCGTCTTCATACCCATGACTGTGTCCCCTCCCGAGTGACGACCGTCGTTTTCGGCGGCCGTTCGTTCGCTGGGTCAATAAGAACAGAGACTGTGAACCGAGTCAACACGGTTCACGGCGAATCAATGATTCACGCCGTGAAGGGGCCGATCCGGCCTGGCTGGGTATGCTCATCGCCACAACAGCAGCCCTGGCAGAGCAGACGGGCCACGGGCAGTCGCGAGGGGAGCGGTGCGTGCAGGACAACGCCACGGAGGTGACCGCCGCCGGAATCGCCCGGCTCGCGGGGGTCGGGCGTGCCGCAGTCAGCAACTGGAGGCGCCGCCACACCGACTTCCCGCGCCCCGTCGGCGGCACCGAGACCAGCCCTTCCTTCGCCCTCACGGAGGTCGAGGACTGGCTGCGCAGGCAGGGGAAGCTCGCCGAGGTGCCCCTGCGTGAGCGCATCTGGCAGCAGCTCGCCGGACACCCGGCGGGACCCGTCACCGGCCTGGTGCACGCGGGCTGCGTGCTGCTCCTGGTCCGGGACCGGCCGACCGACTGGCTGGAGATCGCCGCCGTGTCCGACGCGCGCGTCGCCGACCTGCTGCCGCCGGCGCTGGCGAAGGTCCTCGCGGCCCGCTTCGGTTCACAGCAGGCTGTGAACACCCCGCCCGCCACACACCGGACGCCGCCCGCCAAGACCCCCGGCGCCCCGGCCCCCGACCCCGCGCTCCCCGGCCCCCTCGCCCTGGGCGTCCCCTCCGCCGCCGAACTCGCCCCCTCCGTCCCCCTGCTGCGCGGAGTCGCCGACCTGGCGGCCGAGCTGGGCACCCGGCAGACGTACGAGTTCCTGCTCGGCCGGCACCTCGACGCCAACCCGCGCCAGTACACGCTCACCCCGGCGGGCCCCGCCGAGCTGATGGCCGAGCTGGCCGGCGGTGCCCGTACCGTGCTCGACCCGGCGTCCGGCACCGGAGCGCTGCTGCGCGCCGTCCGCACGCCCGCCGCCGTCTACGCCCAGGACGCGGCGCCCGAACTCGCCGCCCTGACCGCCCTGCGGCTCGCCCTGCACACCGACGCCGAGGTCCACGCGCGCGTGGGCGACACACTGCGCGCCGACGCGTTCCCGAAACTCATCGTGGACGCCGTCCTGTGCCACCCGCCGTTCAACGAACGCAACTGGGGCCATGACGAACTCGCCTACGACGCACGCTGGGAGTACGGGTTCCCCGCCCGTACCGAATCGGAGCTGGCCTGGGTCCAGCACGCGCTCGCCCATCTGCGCGACGGCGGCACCGCCGTCCTGCTGATGCCACCGGCCGCCGCGTCCCGCCGCTCGGGCCGCCGCATCCGCGCCGATCTGCTGCGCCGGGGCGCCCTGCTCGCCGTGATCGCGCTGCCCGCCGGCTCGGCGCCCCCGTACAACATCCCGCTGCACCTGTGGGTGCTGCGCCGCCCGGCGCCCGGCGCGCACCCCGCGCAGCCCGAACTGCTGCTCGTGGACACCGCCGAGAGCGACACCGAGGCGCGCGCCCGCGCCGACTGGGGGGCCGTGCGCACCGCTGTCCTGAGCGCCTGGGGGCCCTTCGAGCGGGGGGACAGGCCCGTCGAGGTGCCGGGTCTGAGTCGTTCGGTTCCGGTCATCGAACTCCTCGACGACGACGTGGACCTCGCCCCCGCCCGCCATCTGCCGCCGCCCGCCGCCGGGGGCGGCGCCGAGGAGCTGGCCACCGTCCGCACCCGCCTCGGCGACACCCTGCGGCTGACCAGCGACCTCACCCCGCCGCCCCCGCCCGTCCCCGACCCGGCGTCCCGCCCCGCGCACTGGCCGCTCACGACCGTCGGCGAACTCGCCCGCGCGGGCGCGCTGGTGCTGCGCACGGCGAGCAGCGCGGGCATCGGGCACGCGCGCGGTACGGGCGGTACGGGGGGTTCCGGTGGCGGTACGGGTGGCGGTACGGGAGGTTCCGCGAGCCGTACTGACGGCTCCGGTGCCGACACCGCGCGCGTACCCGTACTCACCGACCACGACGTCCTCGCCGGAGCCGTGCCCTCTGGTGTGCTGCCCGAGGGCGACGCGGGCGGGGACACCGTGCTGACCGAACGCGGCGACGTCGTCGTCCCCGTGCTCGGCGGCGGCGCCGTCGCGCGCGTGATCGACGAGACCACCGAGGGCGCCGCGCTCGGCCGCAACCTCACCCTGCTGCGACCCGACCCGGCCGCGCTCGACCCGTGGTTCCTCGCCGGCTTCCTGCGCGGCACCGCCAACAACCGCCAGGCCAGCAGCTACGCGTCCACCGCGACCCGGCTCGACGTCCGCCGCCTCCAGCTCCCGAGAATCCCGCTGGACCAGCAGGCGCGGTACGGGGAACGGTTCCGTACGCTCGCCGCGTTCGAGGACGCGCTGCGGCTCGCCGGACGCCTCGGCGAACAGCTCGTACGCGGCATGCACGACGGCCTCACGGACGGCACGGTCACGCCCGACTGAGCACCCGCCGGGCACCCTCACCGGACCCCACCAAACGGACCCGTGGCCTCCGGGAACTGCGGGGAACGGGCGGGCGTGATCCGTACGGCAACGGTTCGGTACCACCCGGGACCGCATGTCCGACGCGGCCTATACGCTCGGACTCCGCACCGCACGTCCGACCACGACAGGTGCCCCTTCGCAGCGGCCTCGGGGCACCCGACCGACACCTTACGGAGCAGCCATGCACGGCCACGGCCTCGCGCCGCCGCAGCCTCAGCGCCCTTCGACCGCGCTGCTGGTGGTCCTGCGGGTGATCTTCGTGGCGCTCGCGCTGGGGAGCATCGGCTTCCTGGCGTGGGGCACGATGCTGCGGATCGCGATCGTGACCCGTAAGCGGCGGGACTGGATCCTCTTCTTCGCCTCGCTGGTGGCGCTCGTCGTCGCCTTCGCGATGCTCGTCGCGGACGGCACCGAGGATCTCAGCACCTGGCGCGGCGACCTCGGTATGGGCCTCCTGCTGCTGTCGGCGTTCGGCGGGGCGGTCTACTTCCTCTACTCGGACTTCCACCACTTCCGGGTGCCCCCGCCGCTGCCGTACGGCATCCCGCTGCCGCCCCGGCACGGCGGCCCGATACCGCCGACCGCGGGGTACGGCTACCCGCAGCAGCTCGGCACCCAGCACCCGGTCGGACAGCCGGTCCAGCCGGCCCCCGGCCCTCTCGGACAACCGGCCCCCGGCCCTCTCGGGCAGACGCTTCCCGGCTCTCTCGGCCAGTCCGCGCCCCCCACGCCCCCGCCCTTCGCCGCACCGCACTTCGCCACGCCCCCGCCCATGACCCCGGCGCCCGTTCCGCCGCCCCAGCCCCAGCCGCAGCCACTGTCCCCGCAGCCGCCCGGCCGTCCCGGGCCCGCGCGGATCGACCAGGTCCGCGCCGAACTGGACGAGCTGAGCGACTATCTGCGCGGCCAGGACCGCGACCGGAGCGGCGGCGGGCAGAGCGGCGGCGGGCAGGAGGGCGGCCGGTGACCGCACGCGTCGTCGCCGACCGGTACGCGCTGTCCACACTCATCGGCCAGGGCGGTATGGGCCAGGTCTGGACCGCCTACGACCAGCGGCTCGACCGGCGCGTCGCCGTCAAGCTGCTGCGCCCCGACAAGGTCGCGGGCCCCGACAGCCAGGACGCCGAAGAGCTGCGCCGCCGCTTCGTACGCGAGTGCCGGGTCACCGCCCAGGTCGACCACCCCGGCCTGGTCACCGTGCACGACGCGGGCAGCGACGCCGAAGAGCTGTACCTCGTCATGCAGTTCATCGACGGCGCCGACCTCTCCGACCACCTCGCCGAACACGACCCGTACCCCTGGCAGTGGGGCGTCGCCGTCGCCGCGCAACTGTGCGCCGTGCTCTCCGCCGTGCACGCCGTCCCGATCGTCCACCGCGACCTCAAACCGCGGAACGTGATGGTCAAGCAGGACGGCACCGTCACCGTCCTCGACCTCGGCGTCGCCTCGGTCATGGACACCGACACCACCCGCCTCACCCACACCGGCTCCCCGATCGGCAGCCCCGCGTACATGGCGCCCGAGCAGGCCATGGGCGGCGCGGTCGGCCCGTACACCGATCTGTACGCGCTCGGGGTGCTGCTGCACGAACTGCTCAGCGGAGACGTGCCGTTCGCCGGGTCCACCGCGCTCGGCGTGCTGCACCGCCATCTCTACGAGCCGCCGCTGCCCGTGCGCCGGTTGCGCCCCGAGGTCCCCGACGCTCTCGAATCGCTCGTCCTGCGGCTCCTCGCCAAGGACCCGCAGCACCGCCCGGCCAGCGCCCAGGAGGTGTACGAGGAGCTGCTGCCGCTGCTGCCCGCGCGCTCCACGCCGACCCGTGGCCCGCTCGACCCCACCCGCCCGTTCCTGCGCCCGCACGCGCCGTGGCCCGACCGCGCGGTCACGCCCGCGCCGCGCCCCGAGGCGCCGGTGGCCCCGCCCGCCGGGCGCCCCGACGTCGCCGCCGCCGTCGACGAGGTCAAGCGGCTGTTGGGTGAGGGCCGTATCACGCAGGCCGTCGACATCCTCGGCGCGATCCTCCCGGCCGCCGCCGGGCAGCACGGCGAGCACTCGCCGGTCGTCCGCACGCTGCGCAAGCAGTACGCGGCGACGCTGATGGACGACGGCCAGTACCGGCGCGCGCTGCCCGAGCTGCGCCGCCTCGCCGACGAGCGGGCCGCCGAGGCCGGCCACGCCGACCCGCAGTCGCTCCGCTTCCGGTACGACGCGGCGCAGTGCCTCGAACAACTCGGGGAACCGGCCGCCGCGCTCAACGAGTACCGGGCGCTGCTGCCGTACTACGAGAACCGGTACGCGGAGAATCCGTACACCGCCGCCGACCCCGACCTGCCGCTGGACATCCGGCGCCGGATCGGCCACCTGCTGCTCGCGCTCGGCGACCGGGCCGCCGCCCACGACACGCTGGTACGGCTGCTGCACGACGCGGAACGCCTGCACGGACCGAGCCATCCGCTGCCGGCGGAGGTCCAGCGGACTTTGCACTGGCTGGGGCAGGTACGGGGATAGTACGTAGCCGATACGTACCTGATCTTGGGGGCCTGGGTGGGTCTGTGCCGGGCGTGCCCCGAATCGTCCCGCGTCGTTGGTGGGGGCAGTGTCGAAACTGTGCTGCCGAATCAGTGGCCGAGAGCGCGGCCACTGCCTACCATCGATCACCGCAAGACTTTGTGCACCGACGCACAATCTCGCCGCCGGGAGGCTCCTTTGCACCGCCGCCGTCGCACCGCAGTCACCGTCTCCGCCGTCGCGCTGCTCGCGGGGGCCCCACTGCTGACCGCCTGCGGCGGCGACGCGCATCCGGGCGCGGCGGCCGTCGTCGGCGGGCAGCGCATCACGGTCGCGCAGCTGGAGAGCCGCGTGAACGAGGTGCGCAGCGCACAGCGGAACGGCACGGCGAATCAGGAGCAGTACGACCAGGTGGTCGCCAAGTCCGGCGGGCTGACGCGGTCCACGCTGCACACGATGGTCCTCGACAAGGTGCTGGACCGGGCCGCCGAGGACGCCGGTGTCAGCGTCTCCCGCAAGGAGATCCAGGCGCTGCGCGGCAACCTGGAGAAGCAGGCGGGCGGCAGCAAGGCCTTGCAGGCGGCCTGGTTGCAGCAGTACAACGTGCCGCCGTCCCGCCTGGACGCCAACCTTCGTACCGAGGTCGAGGCCCAGAAACTCGCCCAGGCCCTCGGTATCGACATGAACACGACCGAGGGTCAGGCCGTGTTCTGGAACGCCCTCGGCAAGGCGTCGAAGGAACTCTCCATCGACCTGAACCCGCGCTACGGGGCATGGGACGTGAAGAAGAGCGCCCGGGTGGACGCGAAGATGCCGTGGCTGCACGAGGTCTCGGCATCACAGCCAACAGAGGCGTGACGCCGGGGGCGCCCTGACCGGCCCCCACCCCCGGGCTGCGCCCGGCCCCCTCCCGCACCGGGCCCCCGGCCCCGGGGGTGGGCTCGGCACCGCCGGAGAGGCGCGGGGTGGCTGAGCGCCGCTGCGGCGGAAATGAGATGAAGGGCGGTGCCCTTCATGCAACCCGGAGGGATCGCGCTGCGCACCCACACCCGCACCCGCAGGCGGTGGTCGTTCGTCTCGGGTTGTACGTTCGAGCTGTGAAGGTAATTGGTTCCCCTGGGCCCGGTGGGCGGGTTGTTCTGTTGAGTACCAGCCATCGTGTTGCTCCTGGGCTGTTGTCCTGGGATGCCTGGCAGGTGTTGCGTGGTGCCGATCTCGTGGTGTGCCGGGACGGCGGGCACCCTCAGTTGCCGTACATCCGTGAGGCGGGTGTCACCGTCGAGGTGGGCTCGCCGTCCGCCGACGACCTGGTTCAGGCCGCCGCAGGCACCCGTACCGTCGTCGTGGTCTCCGGTGCCGACGGTGAGTCGCGCCTCACCGACGGGCTCGCCCGGCTCGCCGGTTCGGGGCGGGGCGCGCTGCCCGATCTGGAGCTGCTGCCCGCCTCGTACGACCTGCCGGGCGCCCGGCTTCTCGACCTGGTGCAGGTCATGGACCGTATCCGCACCGAGTGCCCCTGGTCGTCACGGCAGACGCACGAGGGCCTGGCGAAGTACGGGATCGAGGAGGCGTACGAACTCGTCGAGGCCATCGAGGACGGCGACCGGGACGAGCTGCGCGAGGAGCTGGGGGACGTCCTGCTCCAAGTCGTCTTCCACGCGCGGATCGCCGAGGAGGGCGGCCCGGACGAGGACGACCACCCCTTCTCCATCGACGACGTCGCCGCCGGCATCGTCGCCAAGCTGATCCACCGCCACCCGCACGTCTTCGGCGACGCCACCGCCGAGACCCCCGAGGACGTCAAGGAACACTGGCTGCGCACCAAGGCCGAGGAGAAGCAGCGCGCGTCGGTGACCGACGGTGTGCCGCTGGGACAGCCCGGTCTCGCGCTCGCCGCGAAGCTCGCCTCGCGGGTGCGGACGGCGGGTCTGGAGGTGCCCGCGCCGTCCGGTGACGGCATCGGGTACGAGCTGCTCGCCCTGGCGGTACGGGCCGAGGCGGCCGGCGTCGACCCGGAGGCCGCGCTGCGGGCCGCAGCCCGCGCCTACCGCGACGCGATCCGCGCGACCGAGACCGCCCGGTGACCGAAGGCATCCCCGCCGCCCCGGAACTCTTCACCTGGGAGTTCGCCACCGACCCGTACCCGGCGTACGCCTGGCTGCGCGAGCACGCCCCCGTGCACCGCACCCGGCTGCCCAGCGGAGTCGACGCGTGGCTCGTCACACGGTACGCCGACGCCCGGCAGGCGCTCGCCGACCAGCGGCTGTCGAAGAAGCCGCTGCACCACGCCGAGGACGCGCCGGGCAAGAGCAGGACCGGCATCCCCGGTGAGCGCAGCGCCAATCTGATGACGCATCTGCTGAACATCGACCCGCCGGACCACACCCGGCTGCGCCGCCTCGTGTCGAAGGCGTTCACGCCGCGCCGCGTCGCCGAGTTCGAGCCCCGGGTGCGGGAGCTGACGGACCAGCTGATCGACGGCTTCGCGGAGCGGGGCAGTGCGGACCTCATTCACGAGTTTGCCTTCCCCCTTCCGATTTACGCCATCTGCGATTTGCTCGGCGTCCCCCGCGAGGATCAGGACGACTTCCGCGACTGGGCGGGCATGATGATCCGTCACGGCGGCGGCCCGCGCGGCGGAGTCGCCCGGTCCGTGAAGAAGATCCGCGCCTATCTCGCCGACCTCATCCACCGCAAGCGCGAGAACCTGGGCGAGCAGGGCGACGACGACTTGATCTCCGGCCTCATCCGCGCCTCCGACCACGGCGAACACCTCACCGAGGACGAGGCCGCCGCCATGTGTTTCGTGCTGCTCTTCGCGGGTTTCGAGACGACCATCAACTTGATCGGGAATGGGGCTTATGCCCTGCTTCGGAACCCCGTGCAGCGGGCGCTCCTCCAGGACAGCCTCGTACGCGGTGACACCGGACTCCTGGAGACCGGGATCGAGGAACTCCTGCGCTACGACGGGCCGGTGGAGCTGGCCACCTGGCGGTACGCGACGCAGCCCCTGGAGATCGGGGGACAGGAGATTCCGCGCGGCGACCCCGTCCTCGTCGTCCTCGCGGCGGCCGACCGCGACCCCGCCCGCTTCGACGCCCCCGACACCCTCGACCTGTCCCGCCGCGACAACCCCCACCTCGGATACGGCCACGGCATCCACTACTGCCTCGGCGCCCCGCTGGCCCGTCTGGAGGGCCGGACCGCCCTCGCGACCCTGCTGCGCCGCCTGCCCGATCTGCAACTCGCCGCCGACCCGGCCGACCTGAGATGGCGCGGCGGGCTCATCATGCGCGGATTGCGCACCTTGCCCGTACATTTCACCCCACAGGGCAGGTGAATTGACGGCCCGTCACCATTGTGACTTTCACGTGATCTGCGCTGCATCGACTTGTGACCACTGTTCGAATACGGCTACGTTCACGTCGACTCGGCGGTCCCCACGCGCCGCAGTCGGCCCAGTTGTCCCACGAAAGGCCTCCGCATGCTCTCCGGGAACGGTCGTCACCGTCGCCCCCGCCAGGTACCCGCCCTGGTCGTCGCGGCCGGCGTGACAGGCTCCGCCCTCGCCATTCCGCTGCTCGGCGCGACCGGCGCGTCCGCCGCCGACGGCGCCGCCTGGGACCGGCTCGCGGAGTGCGAGAGCGGCGGCTCCTGGAGCGCCGACCCCGGCAACGGGTACTTCGGCGGACTCCAGTTCTCGCAGGAGACCTGGGAGGACTTCGGCGGTCTCGCCTACGCGCCCCGCGCGGACCAGGCCAGCCGCTCCCAGCAGATCGCGGTCGCCGAGCGCGTCCTCGCGGTGCAGGGCCCGGACGCCTGGGTGAGCTGCGCCCCGATCGCCGGGCTCACGAAGGGCGGCGCGTCGGCGGACGTCGACACGGGCACGGCTCCCTCGGGGACGCCGTCGAAGGTCCCGGGCAAGAGTTCCGGTTCGAGCGGCTCCTCGCAGACGAACAACTCGTCAGATGCAACGAAAAAGCCGGTTCCCTCCACCTCGCCCGATTCATCCCCCACGACCGATCCGTCGAGCCCGGCCGGCGATGCCACCTCCTCCGAGGGGAAGAATCAGGACTCCACCGGCAAGACGGACAAGTCGGCCGACTCCACCACCGACCTCGCCAAGTCAGATGAAAACGAGGCCAGTTCCGGCAGCGGCTCCTCCGGCGACTCGTCGGCCACCGGCCGCCACCGCGGCGACTCGGCCGACGAGGGCGCCGGGGACGCGGCCGATTCCCGCACCGACGACTCCGCGGGCCGGCACGCCTCACGCGGCGACGGCGAGCGCGGCGCGGCCGACGGCACCTACACCGTGCGCCCCGGCGACAGCCTCTGGGGCATCGCCGACAGCCATGACCTCAAGGGCGGATGGACCGCGCTCTACGACGGCAACAAGGCGACCGTAGGCGCCGATCCGGACCTGATCCTGCCCGGCCAAAGCCTTGATCTTCTTCCCGAATCGGACATCACCCAGCAGTAGTTCGGGCCTAATGTCCGGTTTGGCGAGAGTGAGAGATGAGTCTCACCCACCCCGAACGGCTTTGAAATAAGGCCGTTCACGTGTCTACCGTCAGGACCGCTCGCCACAGCGGGCACCGATGGCCGTCACGCCGAATCCTGCCGACGGCCGTTCGGGAACAGTCGTCGCGTCAAGCGCCGTAGGCAGGAGCGGGGGACCCAAGGTAAGTGCCGGGCGAGGCCGCCCACGAAGTCGCAACAGCAGCAAGCAGGGCCAAGCAGCACCACGCTGCACCGCGACTTCGTGACAGCGACCGCCGACCGGCTAGGGGTGAAGTCGTGCGCCAGGGGCGCACGGCCGGGCAACTCACACGGCCCGAACCCGACAGCTCACCTCGCAGGCGTCGGTGAGGGGATCACTCCATGCTGTTTTCCGGCAAGGGCAAGCACCGCCGCCCGACCGCTCTCGACCGCTCCACCCGTGCCGTCACGCTCGCCGGTGTGGCCGGTGCCGCCGTCGCCGCTCCGCTGATGGCGTCCGGCACCGCGTCCGCCGCCACCGCGTCCGAGTGGGACGCCGTCGCCCAGTGCGAGTCCGGCGGCAACTGGGCCATCAACACCGGAAACGGCTACTACGGCGGCGTCCAGTTCTCGGCGTCGACCTGGGCCGGCTACGGCGGCACCGCCTACGCGCCGCAGGCCAACCAGGCCACCAAGGCCCAGCAGATCGAGATCGCCGAGAAGGTCCTCGCCGGACAGGGCAAGGGTGCCTGGCCGACCTGTGGCGTGGGCCTCTCCAACACCCCGTACAACGGCGGTTCGGGCTCCACGCAGCCCGCCCAGCCCGCCCAGCCGTCGCAGCCCTCGCAGCAGCAGAGCGCCCCGGCCAAGGAGCAGAGCACGCAGGACCGCGCCTCGCGCGCGCAGGAGCGCACCGCCCCGAAGACCGTCGAGACCCCGACCGGCAAGAAGGTCAAGAAGGGTGACGGCGAGTACAAGGTGAAGAAGGGCGACACGCTCAGCGGCATCGCCGAGGCGCACGGCGTCAAGGGCGGGTGGATGACCCTGTTCAAGGCGAACAGCGACATCATCGACGACGCCAATCTCATCTACCCGGGCCAGCAGCTCCACCTGAGCTGACCCGAGCTGACCCGAGCGGCCCCGATCCCGAGGTCCCTCACCGAACCGCCCTCCTTCCCCAGGGCCGCCCCGTCCCGGCGCGTGTACCCCCGTACGCGCCGGGGCGGGGCTCTGTCCATGCCCGGCACGTGCCCGCCCCGCTCCCGCCCCGCTTTGTTTCGTTCAGAAACAATTTGCTCTCGGTTCTGTCCAGCGGGTGGGCGGCGGACTGGCCGATGCCCCCGGGCCCGTTAGGCTCATGACCGCGAGGCCACGCGGCCCCGTGTACCCGCACCACATCGTGTACCCGCGCCACATCCCATAAAAGGAGATGCTCGTGCCGTCCATCGACGTCGTCGTAGCCCGGGAAATCCTGGACTCCCGAGGCAACCCCACGGTCGAGGTCGAGGTCGGCCTCGACGACCTCAGCACGGGTCGTGCCGCCGTCCCCTCCGGTGCGTCCACCGGAGCGTTCGAGGCCCTGGAGCTTCGCGACGGAGACGCCAACCGCTACGGCGGCAAGGGCGTCGAGAAGGCCGTACTCGCCGTCATCGAACAGATCGGCCCGGAGCTGGTCGGGTACGACGCCACCGAGCAGCGCCTCATCGACCAGGCGATGCTCGACCTGGACGCCACGCCGGACAAGTCGTCGCTCGGCGCCAACGCCATCCTCGGCGTCTCGCTCGCCGTCGCGCACGCCGCCGCCGAGGCGTCCGACCTGCCGCTCTTCCGCTACCTGGGCGGACCCAACGCGCACCTGCTGCCGGTGCCGATGATGAACATCCTGAACGGCGGCTCGCACGCCGACTCCAATGTGGACATCCAGGAGTTCATGATCGCCCCGATCGGCGCCGAGTCCTTCTCGGAGGCGCTGCGCTGGGGCACCGAGGTCTACCACACCCTCAAGAAGGTGCTGAAGACCAAGGGTCTGGCCACCGGCCTCGGCGACGAGGGCGGTTTCGCGCCGAACCTCGGCTCGAACCGTGAGGCGCTCGACCTCATCCTCGAAGCGATCAAGGAGGCCGGTTACGTCCCCGGCCAGCAGATCGCCCTCGCGCTCGACGTCGCCGCCTCCGAGTTCTACAAGGAGGGCAAGTACCTCTTCGAGGGCAAGGAGCGCTCCGCCGCCGAGATGACGGAGTACTACGAGGAGCTGGTCGCGGCCTACCCCCTCGTCTCCATCGAGGACCCGCTGTTCGAGGACGACTGGGCCGGCTGGCACGTCATCACCGAGAAGCTGGGCGACAAGGTGCAGCTCGTCGGCGACGACCTGTTCGTCACCAACCCGGAGCGCCTGGCCCGCGGCATCGAGGAGAACTCCGCGAACGCCCTGCTCGTCAAGGTCAACCAGATCGGTTCGCTGACCGAGACCCTGGACGCCGTCGAGCTGGCCCAGCGCAGCGGCTTCAAGTGCATGATGTCGCACCGCTCCGGCGAGACCGAGGACGTCACCATCGCCGACCTCGCCGTCGCCACCAACTGCGGCCAGATCAAGACCGGCGCCCCGGCCCGCTCCGAGCGCGTCGCCAAGTACAACCAGCTCCTGCGCATCGAGGAGATCCTGGACGACGCGGCCGTGTACGCGGGCCGCAGCGCCTTCCCGCGCTACAAGGGCTGACCCGCCTCCGGGCGTTACGTGCCCGGTTGCGCACCCCGGCCTCCGTACGTCCCCGCACCCGGTCCCGTACCGTGTGCGGGGACGTACGCACATGACGGGGAGGCGGGACACGATGGCCGTCAAGGACCGGGACCGGTTCTCCACCGCGACCAGGCTGCGGCTGCTCGGCGAGCAGACCGCCGCGCGCGTGTACCGCTCCCAGACCAAGCGGCAGGCCCGCCGCTCCCGGCTCACCGGGCGGGCCGCGCTGCTCGCCCTGGTCCTGTGCTCCCTCGTCGTCGCCCTCGCGTACCCGATGCGGCAGTACGTGTCCCAGCGCGCCGAGATCGCCGATCTGCGGCGGCAGAAGGAGCAGGCCCGCGAGCGCGTCGAGGAGTTGCGCGACGCCAAGGCCCGCTGGCAGGACGACGCCTACGCCGAGCACCGCATCCGCGAACGGCTGCACTACGTGATGCCCGGCGAGACCGGCTACACGGTCGTGGACCCGAGCGCCGCCGACCAGAAGCGTACCGACCGGGGCGCGGCCGACCGGCCCTGGTACGCGAACGTCTGGGACGCCGTCGACAAGGCGGACCGCTCCCGCCGCTGACCGCGCCGGCGCCCGTCCGCGTACCCTCGACCCCTACCACCACACCCCCGACCACCCCACCCCCGACCCCGGAAAGAACACGACCCCAGGCATGGACACGCCCCCGCCGACCACTCCGCGCACCGAGCCGACCGACGCCGATGTCGCGGCGTTCAAGGAGCAGCTCGGCCGCCCTCCGCGCGGGCTGCGCGCCATCACGCACCGCTGCCCCTGCGGACAGCCGGACGTCGTGGAGACCGCGCCCCGGCTGCCCGACGGCACGCCCTTCCCGACGCTGTACTACCTGACGTGCCCCCGGGCCGCGTCCGCGATCGGCACGCTGGAGGCGGGCGGTGTCATGAAGGAGATGACGCAGCGCCTCGCGACCGATCCGGAGCTGGCCGCCGCGTACCGCGCGGCGCACGAGGACTACATCCGGCGCCGCGACGAGATCGAGGAGCTGACGGGGTTCCCCAGCGCGGGCGGCATGCCGGACCGCGTGAAGTGCCTGCACGTCCTGGTCGCCCACTCGCTGGCCGCCGGGCCCGGGGTCAACCCGCTCGGCGACGAGGCCCTGGCGATGCTGCCCGAGTGGTGGGCCAAGGGGCCGTGCGTGGCGGGCGAGGGCGACCGGTGACCCGGGTCGCCGCCGTCGACTGCGGTACGAACTCGATCCGGCTGCTCGTCGCCGACGCGGACCCCGCGACCGGTGAACTCGCCGATCTGGACCGGCGGATGCAGGTCGTCCGGCTCGGTCAGGGCGTCGACCGCACCGGACGGCTCGCCCCCGAGGCGCTGGAGCGGACCTTCGCGGCCTGCCGCGAGTACGCCGCCGTGATCAAGGAGCACGGCGCGCAGCGCGTCCGCTTCGTCGCCACCTCCGCCTCGCGCGACGCCGAGAACCGCGACGCGTTCACGCGCGGCGTCCTCGACACGCTGGGCGTCGAGCCCGAGGTGATCTCGGGCGACGAGGAGGCCGCGTTCTCCTTCACCGGCGCGACCCGGGAGCTGACGGGCCGCCAGGACCTGGCGCAGCCGTATCTCGTCGTGGACATCGGCGGCGGCTCCACCGAGTTCGTGGTCGGCGACGACACGGTGCGCGCCGCGCGGTCCGTCGACATCGGCTGCGTACGGATGACCGAGCGGCACCTCGTGCACGACGGTGTGGTGTCCGACCCGCCGATCGACGCGGAGATCGCCGCCATACGCGCGGATGTCGAGGCCGCGCTCGACCTCGCCGAACGGACGGTCCCGCTGCGCGAGGCCCGCACCCTGGTCGGCCTCGCGGGCTCGGTCACGACGGTCGCGGCCATCGCCCTCGGCCTCACCGCGTACGACTCGACGGCAATCCACCACTCCCGCATCCCGTACGCCCGGGTACGCGAGATCACCACCCGCATGCTGACGTCGACCCACGCCGAACGCGCCGCGATCCCGGTCATGCACCCGGGCCGAGTCGACGTCATCGCGGCAGGCGCCCTGATCCTCCAGTCGATCATGGACCGCACGGGGGCGGAGGAGGTCGTGGTGAGCGAACACGACATTTTGGACGGGATCGCGTGGTCGATCGCGTGACGGGTGCCGAGGAGGAGCGGCAGGCGACGCCCGTACGCGAACGGCTCGCGGCGGAAGGAAGGGTCCGGGCCGCGGCGCGCCCCGGCCACCGGCCGCCGATGCGGGCCGGCGACGGCAGCGAGCGGCTGGGCGACGCACTGGCCGCGCTGCGCGAGGAAGAGCCCTGGTGAGCCTCCGCTCCGGCGGAATCAGAGGTTGCGGTACACCTCACGGCGGTCGCCCACCTTCACCACCAGGATGACGAGTTGGCCGTCGTCGATCTGGTAGGCGATGCGGTACGGGCCGACCCGGAGGCGGTAGAGGCCGGAGGGGCCGCTGAGCTTCTTGATGTCGGCGTCCTCCCGGTACGGGTCGTCGCCGAGCGCCGTCAGCGCGGTCAGGATGCGCATGGCCGCCGGGCGGTCGATGGCCCGCAGTTGGCGCTGCGCCGCCGTGGTGAAGCGGAACGCGTACTTCACGCGGCGCCCTCGGAGTGATCCCCGGTGCGGTCCCCGCGCTCGGTGAACAGGTCCGCCAGCAGCTCGGCCATCGTCACGGTCGGACCACCGTCGGCGAGGACCGCCTCGGCCTCACGCGCCAGCATCTCGTCGGCCGCTTCCTCCAGCGCGTCGAAGTCGGCGATGGGCACCAGGGCCGCCACGGGCTCCCCATTGCGCGTGATCACGGTCGCGGTGCCCTGTTCGGCGCGGTTGATGTGGTCGGCGAGGTGTGCGCGGGCCTCGCGGACGGTCACGGGGTTCTCTGCCATACGGCCAGTGTACGCGTCACGGTGTACACGCGTCAGCGGGGCGGCTGAGCAGGCCCCCCATCGTCTGAGCGGGCTTTCCGGGGGGTTTCGCGGCGCGGCGCGACACCCCGCCGGAAAAGTTCGTGAAGTTCTTCACAAGGAATTCGGTCCTCTTGGGCGAGGTTCGGCGGAGAAGGGGTCCCCGGGCGGGTTTCCAGGGGGGTTCCGGGGTGTGCGCGGGGGGTTCCGGGAGTGTTACGGCGGGGTGAATCGGGGGCTGGTCCACCCCCCTGAATGACCCGGACGGGCAGCTCACGGGCGTGATGCAACGTGCCGCCGGTCGTCGTGGTTCCCGCCGCGTGACATGACGTGTGTCACGGTGGTCGCGCAGGGTAGCACAGGCCAGGCGAGTGCTTGTGAAGGGGCGCACGAACGGCCCTCCGGAGGGGGTGGATACTCGTTGCCATGAGCACCACGGAGCGTCCCAGGATCCTCGTAGTAGGCGGTGGGTACGTAGGTCTTTACGCGGCGCGTCGCATTCTGAAGAAGATGCGGTACGGCGAGGCGACAGTCACGGTCGTCGACCCGCGCTCGTACATGACGTACCAGCCCTTCCTCCCCGAAGCCGCCGCCGGCAGCATCTCGCCCCGGCATGTCGTCGTCCCGCTACGACGCGTGCTGCCGAAGGCGGAGGTGCTCACCGGCCGGGTCACCACCATCGACCAGGACCGCAAGGTCGCCACCGTCGCGCCGCTCGTCGGCGAGGCGTACGAGCTGCCCTTCGACTACCTGATCGTCGCGCTCGGCGCCGTCTCGCGTACCTTCCCGATCCCCGGCCTCGCCGAGCAGGGCATCGGCATGAAGGGCATCGAGGAGGCCATCGGCCTGCGCAACCACGTCCTGGAGCAGCTCGACAAGGCCGACTCGACCACCGACGAGGACGTCCGCCGCCGCGCGCTCACCTTCGTCTTCGTCGGCGGCGGCTTCGCGGGCGCGGAGACCATCGGCGAGGTCGAGGACATGGCCCGGGACGCGGCCAAGTACTACAACAACGTCTCGCGCGAGGACATGCGCTTCGTCCTCGTCGACGCCGCGGACAAGATCCTCCCCGAGGTCGGCCCCAAGCTCGGCCAGTACGGCCGCGAGCACCTGGAGGGCCGCGGGGTCGAGGTCTACCTCTCCACCTCGCTCGACTCCTGCGTCGACGGCCACGTGGTGCTCAAGAACGGCCTGGAGGTCGACTCCAACACCATCGTGTGGACCGCCGGCGTGAAGCCGAACCCGGTCCTCGCCCGCTACGGCCTCCCGCTGGGCCCCCGTGGCCACGTCGACACCCGCACCACGCTCCAGGTGCAGGGCGCCGACCACATCTGGGCCGCCGGCGACAACGCCCAGGTCCCGGACCTCGTCGGCCGCAAGGCCGGCAACCCGAACGCCTGGTGCCCGCCCAACGCCCAGCACGCGCTGCGCCAGGCGAAGACCCTCGGCGACAACGTCATCTCCGGCCTGCGGGGCTTCCCGCAGCAGGAGTACAGCCACGCCAACAAGGGTGCGGTCGCCGGGCTCGGCCTGCACAAGGGCGTCGCGATGATCGTCATGGGCAAGATGAAGATCAAGCTCAAGGGCCGGCTCGCCTGGTACATGCACCGTGGCTACCACGGTCTGGCGATGCCGACCTGGAACCGCAAGATCCGCGTCTTCGCCGACTGGACCCTCGCGATGTTCCTCAAGCGCGAGGTCGTCTCGCTCGGCGCGATGGAGACCCCGCGCGAGGAGTTCTACGAGGCCGCCCGCCCGACGCCCGTACCGGTGGCCGCAGGCGCGGCGCCCGCGCAGTCCGCCGTCCGGAGCGAGGAGAAGGCCAAGGCCTCCTGACCTCCGTACCACCCCGCCTCCGTTGAAGGCTCCGCCGAAGGGGCCGTCCGCCATCCGTGGTGCGGACGGCCCCTTCGGCGTTCCCGGGCGGCCCAATGTATGGAGTCTGCACGTATTTTGCGGATCCGTAACGGGAAAACGGGACTGTGCGGCCGACCCGTTGGTGTTGACGTGGTGTTGGACCGTCACGGGATCTGCGATCACGGGATCTGCCATCACGGAGGTGTGTGCCATGCAGGACGCCGCACTGCGGCTGAGGAACCTCGCCGAGCAGCTCATCGGAGCCAGGCTGCCGGTGCGTATCCGCGCCTGGGACGGTTCGGAGGCGGGTCCTCCGGACGGCCCCACCCTCGTCGTACGCCACCGCCGCGCGCTGCGGCGGCTGTTGTGGAAGCCGGGGGAGCTGGGCCTGGCCCGCGCCTGGGTCTCCGGTGACATCGACGTCGACGGGGATCTGTACGAAGCACTCGGCCTGATGTCCTCGCTGATCTGGGACCGGGGCGAGGACGCCAGGACCCTGCGGCAGGCCCTGCGCGACCCCGAGTTCCGCGCCGCCGCCCGCTCGCTCGCCACCCTCGCGGGCCCCTATCCGCCGCCGCCCCCGCCGCGCGAGGAGACCCGCCGCACCGGCCGTCTCCATCTGCACACCAAGCGGACCGACCGGCGCGCCATCAGCCACCACTACGACGTCGGCAACGACTTCTACTCCCTCGTCCTCGGCCCCTCCATGGTCTATTCGTGCGCCTACTGGGACTCCCCGGACGGCACCCTGGAGGACGCCCAGCGCGACAAGCTCGACCTGATCAGCCGCAAGCTCGACCTGAAGCCCGGAATGCGGCTGCTCGACGTCGGCTGCGGCTGGGGCTCCATGGCGATCCACGCGGCCCGCGAGTACGGCGTCCGCGTCGTCGGCGTCACCCTCTCGCACGAGCAGGCGGCCTTCGCCCGCAAGCGGGTCGCCGAGGAAGGTCTCACCGACCGGGTCGAGATCCGCGTCCAGGACTACCGCGACGTCGCCGACGGCCCGTACGACGCGATCTCCTCGATCGGGATGGCCGAGCACGTCGGCTCCGCCCGCTATCTGGAGTACGCGCAGGACCTGCACGCCCTTCTGAAGCCGGGCGGACGCCTGCTCAACCACCAGATCGCGCGCCGCCCGCAGCGCGACGAAGAGGCGTACCACGTGGACGAGTTCATCGACGCGTACGTCTTCCCGGACGGCGAGCTGGCGCCCGTCGGCACCACCGTCGGGCTGCTCGAACAGGCCGGATTCGAGGTCCGTGACGTGGAGGCGATCCGCGAGCACTACGCGCTCACGCTGCGCCGCTGGGTCGCCAACCTGGAGAAGCACTGGGCACAGGCCGTCCGGCTGACCAGCCCAGGCCGGGCCCGGATCTGGCGCCTCTACATGGCCGCGTCGGCCCTGTCCTTCGAGCGCAACCGGATCGGCGTGAACCAGGTCCTCGCGATCCGCACCCCCGACGGGGGCGGGTCGGGGATGGCGCTGCGGGCACGGGTCTGGGGCTGATCCGGCGGATTCACGGATTCACGGATTCACGGATTCACCGGGGCCGACGGCCCCTGCGGCACGGGGAAGGGCCCGTACGGCGATGTCCGCCGTACGGGCCCTTCCCCGTGGTGGTGCGGCTACTCCGACTTGATCGCCATGAGCATGTTCAGCCGCGACGCGCGGCGCGCCGGCCACAGCGCCGCGAGGATGCCGACGACGCCCGCGAGCAGCAGGAACAGACCCATCCGCTCCCACGGCACGACCAGCGAGTACGTCGCCATTTGGGCGCCGATCAGCTCACCGCCCGCCCAGCCGAAGAAGACACCGAGCCCGAGCCCGAGCACCGCGCCGAACAGCGAGATGACCAGCGACTCCAGGCGGACCATCCGCTTGATGCCCTTGCGGTCGAGACCGATCGCGCGGAGCATCCCGATCTCCTGCTGACGCTCGAACACGGACATCGCCAGGGTGTTGACGACACCGAGCACCGCGACGATCACCGCCATGGCGAGCAGCCCGTACAGCATGTTCAGCATCAGCGTGAACATCTGCGCGATCTCGTTGGACATGTCCTTCTTGTCCTGGACCTTGATCGCCGGGTTGTCGCCGAGCGCCTTCTCCAGCTTGTCCTTCACGGCCGCCGATGTGCCGTCGGACGTCTTGAGCATGACCTGCATGTCACGGGCTTCCCGCTGGTGCGGCGCCAGTGTCTTCACGTCCATGATGATCCCGCGGATCATCTCGTTGCCCTCGTAGATCCCCGCGACGGTCAGGGTCTCCTTCTTGCCGTCCTCGAAGGACGTGGGGAGGCGCGAGCCGACCTTCCAGCCCTTCTCCTTGGCCGTCTTGTCGTCCACGACGACGCCGGTACCGGCGACCTTGAACGCGCCGCTGTCGACCGGGAGATCGGTCAGCTCGTTGATCGCGGAGCCGTTTACTCCGGTCAGGTACTCGGTCTTCCCGTCGATCCGGGAGTCCGCGTTGCGCAGCGGGGTGGTCGCGGTGACGCCCGGGACGTCCTTGAGCTTCTGCTCCACCTCGGGCGAGAGCGCGTGGTAGTTCGCCATGCTGACCGTGTAGTCGGCCTTGATGGCGGAGGTCGCCATCTTGTCGATCGCGTTCTGGGCGCTGCCCGCGATGACCGTCATACCTGTGATCAGGGTGAGGCCGATCATCAGCGCGGACGCGGTCGCGGCGGTACGGCGCGGGTTGCGCACCGAGTTCTGCCGGGCCAGCTTGCCCGCGACACCGAAGATCCGCAGGAACGGCGACGACGCGGCGATCAGCGGCCGTGACAGCAGCGGCGTCAGCACGAACACGCCGATGACCAGCAGACCCGCGCCGACACCCATCGGGAGGTTGCCGTCCGAACCGCTCATTCCGGTGGCGGCCAGGACCAGCGCGGCACCGGCGGCCGAGAACAGGGCGCCGATCGAGTTCCGTACCACCAGGGACTTCGTCGTCGCGACGGCGTGCACGCTGCTCATCGCGGCGACCGGCGGGATCTTCGCGGCGCGGCGGCCGGGCAGCCAGGCGGCGAGCACGGTGACGACGATGCCGACGAGCAGGGAGGTCAGGACGGTGCCCGAGGAGACGATCACCGGACCGTCCGGGACGGTCTCGCCCGTCGCGCCGATCAGGGCGCGCAGTCCGACGCCGATGCCGATACCGGCGGCCAGACCGGCGGCGGCGGCGACCGCGCCGACGAAGAACGCCTCAAGCAGCACGGAACGGGTCACCTGGCGGCGCGAGGCGCCGACCGCCCGCATCAGCGCCAGCTCCTTGGTGCGTTGCGCGACGAGCATCGTGAACGTGTTGGCGATGATGAACACACCGACGAACAGGGAGATCCCGGCGAAGGCGAGCATGCCCGTCTTCATGCCGCTCATCCCGGACGCGATCTGCTCGGCCTCGTCGTCGGCGAGCTTCTTGCCGGTCGTGGTCTCGGCGGCATCCTTCGGCAGGACCTTGTCGAGGGCGGCCTTGAGCTGGGTCTGCGTGGTGCCGGCGGCGGCCTTCACATCGATCTGGTCGTACTCGCCGGGCTTGTGGAAGAGCTGCTGCGCGGTCGCCGTGTCGAACAGGGCGAGGCTGCCGCCCGCGGCGACATTGCCGTCGTCGGTGGTGAAGATGCCGGAGACGGTCGGCTTCAGGACGGGGCCGTCGATGGACATCCGGACGGTGTCGCCGACCTTGTAGCCACCGCGGTCGGCGGTCCGCTCGTCGATGGCGACCTGGCCCTTGCCCTGCGGGGCCTTGCCCTCCTTCAGCGGGTAACGGGAGTCCTTCGCGCCCCAGTAGTTGGCGCCGGCGGAGTTGAAGCCGCCGCCGATGAGCTTGCCGTCCTTGTCGGCGATGGCGGCGAACCCGTTGACCACACCGACCGCGGACCCGGTACCGGGCGCCTTGGCCACCGTGTCGAGCGTCGCCTTCGTCAGCGGCTGGTCCTTGCCGACGGTGTCGCCCGTGCTCTCGGTGAACCCCGGCCGAACGGCGACGTCGACCTGATCGAAACCCTTCGACGAACTCTTCTGGTAGGCGGCGGAAATGGTGTTGGTGAAGACCAGGGTGCCGGAGACGAACGCGACGCCGAGCATGACGGCGAGCACGGTCATCAACAACCTGGCCTTGTGCGCGAAGACATTGCGCAGGGCGGTACGGAACATGGAGGCGTCCTGGTGAGAGGGGCGAAAGCCGCGCCCTTCAGGGGCGCGGGGAAGTACGGCAGCCTGGCGACGGCCGGTGGCGTTCCTTAAGGGGCGCGGGGAACTGCGCAATCGGTGAGGCCGACCCCCCACAGGGGCGCGGGGAACTGCGCAACCAGCCACGACGGGCCGTCAGCCGAGCGACAGCCCGCGGACCCCCTTAAAGGGGCGCGAGGAACTGCGCAATCAGCTGGTCCGACCCTTCGCATCGAACCGCTTCATCAGATCAAGCACCCCATCAGCGGTAGGCGAGTACAACTCGTCCACAATCCGCCCGTCGGCGAGAAACACCACCCGGTCGGCATAGGCCGCAGCCACCGGATCATGCGTAACCATGACGACGGTCTGCCCCAGCTCCCGCACCGAGTTCCGCAGGAACCCCAGCACCTCGGCGCCGGCCCGCGAGTCGAGGTTTCCGGTCGGCTCGTCACCGAAGATGATGTCGGGCCGGGCGGCCAGCGCACGGGCCACGGCCACGCGCTGCTGCTGCCCACCGGAGAGCTGCGCCGGGCGGTGCTTGAGGCGGTCGCCGAGACCGACCATACGGATCACGGTCTCCAGCCACTGCTGGTCGGGCTTGCGGCCCGCGATGTCCATCGGGAGCGTGATGTTCTCCAGTGCGTTCAGCGTCGGCAGCAGGTTGAACGCCTGGAAGATGAAGCCGATCTTGTCCCGGCGGAGCTTGGTGAGCTGCTTGTCCTTGAGGGACCCCAGCTCGACCTCGCCGATCCGTACGGAACCGCTGCTGAAGGAGTCGAGCCCGGCGACGCAGTGCATCAGCGTCGACTTTCCGGAGCCGGAAGGACCCATGATCGCGGTGAACTCGGCCTGCCGGAAGTCGACGGAGACCCGGTCCAGGGCGACCACCTTGGTCTCCCCCTGCCCGTAGACCTTGCTCAGCTCGGTGGCTCGGGCGGCCACGGTGGTGCTCGGGGCGGCGATGTGAGTGGTGGTCACGGGAGGGTGCTCCTGTCGGTACGACGATTGAGGGCTCGCGCTCTACGGCTGCGGGCGCCGTGCGTCGCGAAGACCTCTCCATCGTCGCGGCCGATCCCGGCCCTGGAGTCAGCCGCTGTTCCGGTTCCGGGGGCAGTCTTCGGTCGGACCACCGGGCCCGCTCTCATACCTGGGGATGACGGCCGACCCCGAGATGGGGATGACACGGGGTGCGCGGTGGGTCCGGTGCGGGTCCGGTGTCGGTCCGCTGTCGAACAGCGACAGATTTTTGCCGTTGACGGTGAAATTCCGTCATTCCGCGTACGTCGCATGAGACCCGGGGAAGGGTGATTTGCGGGTCCGAACGGCCCGGGACCTGGGCTGATGCTCCCTCAGACCTCAATAAAATAAGACAACATCGGACTGTCGATCTGCTGTCCGAGGGACCGCTCCCGATAGGCTCGGACCCTCGTCGCGGAGCCCATGGCCTGCCCGGATGGTGGAATGCAGACACGGCGAGCTTAAACCTCGCTGCCCTTCTCGGGGCGTACCGGTTCAAGTCCGGTTCCGGGCACCACCGCTCACGCTGCGCCTCCGCGCGACGACGGGGGGTGTGTGCGAACCGGAACTCCTCCGGCCCCCGAACCTTACCCGTGGCCTCCCGGCGCAGCCGCTCGCCCCTGTCGCTCTCTGTTCGCCATGCGTTGCAGAACGGGATGTGCGCTTCGGGTCGGATGTGTGCGCTTCAGTCCTAACCGAGGTCCGGTTGGATCAGGGAGTTCAGTTCGGCGTCGAAGAGGAGTGCGGGGTCGAACGTCATCCCCGTGAAGTGGCCCGCGAGTTCCAGGGAGAGAACGCCGTGGAGCCGGGTCCAGAAGGACAGGGCGCGGTGCAGGACGGCGTTCGGTGCGGGGTGGTCGGCCGCCCAGGCCCTGTGGTCCCCGAGGTGCGCCTCGAACGGGGTCTCGGGGCCGCCGTGCGCGGGGAGATCCACGAAGGTGTCGAGCATCGCCGCCATGATCTCGGACGCGATCGCGGTGATGTCGTCGGGAGCGTGATAGCCGGGCACGGGGGTGCCGTAGACGAGGAAGTACCGCTGTGGGTCGGCCAGCGCCCAGCCGCGCAGGGTGTGGGCAAGGGCGGGCAGGTCGGCGCCGGAACCGGCGGCGGCGCGGACGGCGTCGGCGAGGCTGCGGTACGCGTCCCTGATGAGCGCGGTGATCAGGTCGTCGCGGCTCCCGAAGTACCGGTACAGCGCGGGCCCGCTCATGCCCATCTGCTTGGCGATCGCGTTGAGGGAGAGCGCGGACGCGCCCGCCGCCGCGATCTGTTCCCAGGCGCGCTCCTTGATCTCCGTACGCACCTGGGCGCGGTAGCGCTCGCGCGGGGTCGTGCCTGCGCCTGTCCCCGTGCCCGTCTCGGCCATCCGTCCGCCGCCTCCGTATTCGCGCATGGCGATACTCTCAAGATTTCGTTAGAGGCTATCACGGACCCTCTTGACGCTAACCACTCGCTGCCGTTACAACTTCTAACCAACGGCAAGCCATCTAGCCACAAGGAAGCCTCGAAGCCTCATGACAACGCCGACGACGTCATCCGTGACCCCCACAGCCCGTCGCATCCCCCTCTCCCTCACCCTCTCCGCCTGGGCCGCCCCGGTCCTCGTGCTCGTCCAGTTCTCCCTGGTGGCGGCCGTCCCGGTCGCGATCGCCCTGGTCACAGGGCTCGGCCGCGCCCGCGACCGGGCGGTGCGCCTCGCGGCCGGCCTGCTCGCCGTCACCTTCGCGGCCCCGCTCACCATCTGGCTGGTGCGGCCCGACGGCGCGCCGAGCCTGTCCAAGGACATGCACCCCGCGTTCCTGGCACTGTTCGTCGCCGCGTCCGCCGTACTCCTCACCACCCTCCACGGCGCCCGCCGCCCACGCCTTCGCGGACGGCGGCGCCTTCGGCTCAGGTGACGATGCGGCAGCTGGTGACCGTGGTGTCGTGGCGGCCGGGGATGAAGCGGCAGGTGTTGGTGCCGGTCTGCCCGTCGACGGAGCCGCCGCGACTGCCGGAGGTGTCGGAGCTGCGGGGGGTACCCGCGGTGACGGTGATGGTGTCGTTGCCCGCGCCGCCCGTGATGATCCCGTACACGTTGCCTTCGCCGCCGCGGCTCGTGCCGATGGCGTTGTCCGGGGCGGTGCCTCCGGTGACGCGGATGGTGTCGGGTCCGGGTCCGCCGGTGATCCGTGCCCGGTCGCCCGGATTGGGTCCGTTTCCGGTGCCGCCGCTGTCGCGGCCATTGCCGCCGGTGACGGTGAGGGCGGTTCCCGCCGGGTGGGTTGCGGTGATCTTCCCGAGGTTGGCGGTTCCTCCGTCGATTTGGAGCGAGGGGCCGCCTTGGACGGTGATGCGGCGGGCGCCGCCTCCCGAGGGTCCGGCGATGATTTCTCCCGTGTTGCCGTCACCACCGTCGCCGACGCCGGTACCGCCGGTGACCTTGATCTCTCCACTGCGGCTGCCGCCGCGGACTGTGCCGCGGTTGCCTACTCCGCCATCGACGTAGGCGAGGGCGGTGGTGTTGCCGCCGCGGACGGTGACCGTGCCGGTGGTGCTGCCCTGGATCGCCCCTCCGTTCCCGTTCCCGTCGCCGGGGACGGGGCCGCCATCCCGCAGGACGGTCGTACCGCCCGTCGCCGACACGGAGGCGCTGCCACTGCCACCGTTGACGGTGCCGGTGTTGCCGGTCCCGGCTCCGCCCGAGCCGTAGGCGTTGCGGTCGTCTCCTCCGATGACGGAGACGCTGCCCGAGGCGGCGCCGGTGACGCCACCGGTGTTCCCGGTCCCGCCCTCGCCCTTCCCCTCCCCGCTGCCGCCGGTGAGGGTGATGGCGACCGACCCGGTCCCGCCGGTGACCGTACCCGCGTTTCCGGGCCCGGCCTCCGCCAGATGCGCGTCCCGGGCCGGTCCGCCGGTCACCCGCACCGTTCCCTTGGGGGCGGTGACGTCCACCCGGCCGCCCTTGGCGACACCCGGCGCCGCGGTCGTGTTCGTGGTCACGGTGATGGTGGCGGTGATGCCACCGGAGCGGACCGTGCCGTACACGGTTCCGCGCATAGTGAGGGTGTTCGCCGCCTTGGATCCGCCCTGGACCGTGTCCCCGGCCTTCACCCCGTTGGGGCAGACGATCGTGTTCTGACCTGTGGCGTTGCCCTGGATCACGGGTTTGGCCGCCGTCGTGGTCTGGGCCCGCCCGTTGACGGTGCAGGTCGTGCCACCCGCCGCGGCGGCCGGCGGCGCCACCAGGCCCGTCAAGGCGATCACGCCCGTGACTGCGGCTGCCACGGACGCCGGCCATCCCGTGACATGACGGGCCGGCGCTTCACTTCCTGGATGTGGAGAGGGTGAATCCACGGGACCTCGCACGACAACTCCCTGTACACCGTGCCGCGCCCCGGCCGGGGGCGACTGAACTTCACAGCGTGCCCGCCGCCCGACGGCCCGATCGCTGACCACGGCGAGGCTGTCGCCCGGAGGGAGCAGGTCAGGACACCCGGAACTCGCTGAAGCGGGACGCCGTGTGCAGATCGCGCTCGATGGCCGCCGCCGTCCGCCGCAGCGCCGGGAGCAGCCGGTCCCGGGTGGTGGTCAGAGGTGTCGTACCGGAGTGCTGGGCGACGTTCAGGGCGGCGACGACCCGGCCCCGGGCGTCCCGCAGCGGGACCGCGACCGAGCGCAGCCCCTCCTCCAACTCCTCGTCGATCGTGGCGTACCCCTGGCGCGCCGCCGCTTCGACCGCGCGCGCCAGGGCCCCCGGCGAGGTCAGCGTGTGCCGGGTCAGCGGCCGGGGAGCGCTCGCCGCGAGCAGCGCGTCCCGCTCCCCGGCGGGCAGGTCCGCCAGCAGGACGCGGCCCATCGCGGTCGCGTACGCGGGGAAGCGGGTGCCGGGCGCGATGTGCACGCTCATGATCCGTACGGTCGGTACGCGCGCCACGTACCGGATGTCCGTACCGTCCAGGACCGTCACGGACGTCGACTCGTGCACCTCCTCGACCAGGTCCCGCAGGTGTGGTTCGGCGAGTTCGGTGAAGGGGAGGCGGGAGAGGCGGGCGTAGCCCAGTTCCAGGACGCGGGGGAGTGGCCGGAAGAGGCGGCCGGTGTGGGTCGCGTAGCCCTCCTGTTCGAGGGTCAGCAGACAGCGGCGTGCCGTCGCGCGCGGGAGCCCGGTCGCGTCGGCGAGCGCGGTGAGCGGCAGCCCGTCGCCCCGGGCGGCGCCCAGCGCGCGCAGGACGGCGAGCCCGCGCGCGAGTGACTGGAGGAACTCGGGGCCGAGTTCGGCCTTGGCGTCACGGGTGACGGCACCCCCGTGGTGGTCCGGGTCCTGGGAGCCCTCCGCGCCCCCTCCGACCCCCGCGAACAGCTTCCCCAGTTCGCCCGCCTCCGCCCGCAGCCTCCCCAGCACCAGATCCGCCAGGTCCGCCGCGCTGTGGCGGCTCGTATGGCTGACCGCGCTGAGGGCGGCCGGCGGGCGGCCGTCCGGCGTGCGGACCGGGACCGCGACCGCGACCAGGCCCGGTTCGATCAGTTGGTCGTCCACGGCGTGGCCCGTCTCGGCCGCGCCGGTGACCCGGGCCGTGAAGTCGGACTCCCGGATCTCGCGTGGCGGCACCACGGGGAACCCCGTGTTCAGCGGGTCGGCGAGGCGGCGGGCCCGCCACGCGTCCCACCGCTCCGGCGACCAGTCCGCCGCGAACAGCGCGCCCGGAGCGCACCGTTCCGCCGGCAGCAGGTCGCCCACATGGAACGCCACCGACATCGCGCGGCGCCGCGTGGCCTGCGCCACGAACCGGACCCCGTCGCCGTCCGGCACCGCGAGGGACACCGACTCGTCCAACTCGTCGGCGAGCCGGGCGGTCCGCGCGGCGACCTCGTCCAGCGGGCCGCTCGCCGCCAAGTAGGCGTTGCCCAGCTCCATCAGGCGGGGCGTCAGCGACAGCTCCTGGCCCTGGCGGCGTACCAGGCCGAGGTGGTGCAGGGTCGCCACCACCCGGTCGACCGTGGACCGCGCGAGCCCTGTCGTACGGACCAGGTCTCCGGCCCGGGTCCGCTCGGCGGCGGGCGCCGACGCCAGCGCGCGCAGGACGGCGAGCCCCCGCTCAAGGGGACGGACCGATTCCGCCCCCCGACCGGTGTCGGCCGCCGACTCCGCCCCCGACTCCGCCCCCGACTCCGCCCCCGATTCCGTCGCCGCTTCAGGCATGGCGCTCCCTCGATTTCGTCCGGCGGGCCGTGCCGGGACCGTTGACAGCGGCCCGGACTGGGCAGACACTCCCGCTGAGCACATTATGAACAAAAGTTCATCAGGCGAACAGGCGAACAAGAGGCTACTCCATGCGTACCACCGTGGGCATCATCGGGGCCGGTCCCGCCGGACTCCTCCTCGCCCGGCTGCTGCACAACGCGGGCATCGACTCCGTCGTCCTCGAATCACGCGACCGCTCCTACGTCGAACACCGCCAGCGCGCCGGCATCCTCGAACAGGGCACCGTCGACGTGCTGCGCGCGGCAGGCGCGGGCGAGCGCATGGACCGCGAGGGGCTGCCCCACGACGGCATCGAACTGCGCTTCGACCGCCGCAGGCACCGCGTCGACTTCCCCGCACTCACCGGCGGCCGGTCCGTGATGGTCTACGCCCAGACCGAGGTCGTGAAGGACCTCATCGCGCTCCAGCTCAAGGACGGCGGCCCGCTGCTCTTCGAGACGGAGGCCCTGGAGGTCACGGGCGCGGAATCCGACCACCCCCGCATCGTCTTCCGGCAAGCGGACGGTACCCAGGACGTCCTCGACTGCGACTACGTCGTCGGCTGCGACGGCTTCTGGGGCGTCTCCCGCACCGCCGTCCCCACCACCCTGTCCCGCGTCTTCGAGCGCACGTACCCCTTCGGCTGGCTCGGCATCCTCGCCGACGTACCGCCCTCGCACGACGAACTCGTCTACGCCCGCCACGACCGCGGTTTCGCCCTGCTCAGCATGCGCTCACCCGTCGTCTCCCGGCTCTACCTCCAGGTCCCCGAGGGCACCGACGCCGCCGACTGGAGCGACGAGGAGATCTGGGACGAACTGGAACTCCGCCTGGAGACCGACGACGACTGGACCCTGCGGCGCGGCCCGGTCACCGCCAAATCCGTCACCCCGATGCGCAGTTACGTCCATGAGCCGATGCGGCACGGGCGGCTCTTCCTCGCCGGGGACGCCGCCCACATCGTGCCGCCCACCGGCGCCAAGGGCCTCAACCTCGCCGTCGGCGACGTCGTCACCTTCGCCCGCGCCCTGATCCACCGGCGCGACACCGGCGACACCGGGCCCCTCGACGCGTACTCCGCGACCTGTCTGCGCCGCGTCTGGCAGGCCGAGCGGTTCTCGTACGCGATGACGACGATGCTGCACCGCCCCGACGGCGCCACCCTCTTCGACGACCGCATCCAGCGCGCGAGCCTCGACCGGATCACCAGTTCCCGGTCCGCCGAGGCCGACCTCGCGGAGTCCTACACCGGCTTCCCGCTCGACCTCGACCTCCCCGAAGCCTGACCGGCGCACGTCCCCTTCCCCCGCGACTTCCCCCACGACGAAGTGAGAGAACCGTGACCGCTGAACCCCCCACCCGCTCGGCAGAACCCTCAACCCGCCCGGAACGCTCCTTCCGGGCGGTCGCGCTCGTGATGGCCCTGTGCTGGGTCGCCGTCTTCTTCGACGGGATGGACGTCAACATCTACGGCGCCGTCATGCCGCACCTCCTCGACGACCCCGACCTCGGCTTCAGCCCCGGTCTGGCCGGCACCATCGGGAGCTGGACCACCTTCGGCATGCTGATCGGCGCGCTCACCGCCGGCACCCTCACCGACTGGCTGGGCCGCAAACCGCTGGTCACCGGAAGCGTCGTCCTGTTCTCGCTCGGCTCCGCGCTGTGCGCCCTCGCGCCGGGCGCCGCCCTGTTCGGCGCGGGACGCTTCGTCTCAGGTCTGGGCCTCGGCGGTCTGATGCCGATCGGTCTGGCGATCGTCGCCGAGTTCGCGCCGCCGCGCCGGGCCGCCCTCGCCACCGGCCTGATGATGACCTCGTACCACGCGGGCGGCATGGCGGCCACGGGCATCGGCCTGGCCGTCGCGCCCGACCACGGGTGGCGCTGGGTGTTCTGGGCGGGCGTGCTGCCCGCCGTCATCGCGGTGCCGCTCGTCGTGAAGTGGCTGCCGGAGTCCCCGGGCGTCCTGTTCGCCAAGGGCCGCGTCGAGGAGGCGTACGCGACCGCCGACCGTTATCGCTTGGACCGCCCGGTGCCCGCCGAGGCGCCCGAGGCCGGTGCCAAGGGCCGGCTCGCCGCGATCGGCGCCCTGTTCGCGCCGGGCACCCGCTGGGCGACCCCGCTGCTGTGGATCGCGTCCTTCGCGGGGCTGCTCCTCGTCTACGGCGTCTCCACCTGGCTGCCCGAACTGATGCGCGCCTCCGGCTACTCGCTCTCCTCCTCCGTCACCTTCCTCATGGTGATCAACGCGGGCGGCATCGTCGGCATGCTCGTCGCGGGCCGCACCGCCGACCGGTTCGGGCCGGTCAAGGTCTCCGCGATCTGGTTCGTCCTCACCGCCGCGGGCACCTTCCTGCTCCGCGCCCACCTGCCCCTCGGCGTCGCCTACACGGTGGTCTTCCTCACCGGCGTCTGGCTGTTCAGCGCCCAGGTCATGGTCTACGCGGCCACCGCCCGGGTCTACGCGCCGGGCGAGCGCGCCACCGGGCTCGGCTGGGTCACAGGCGTCGGCCGTACCGGCGCGGTCGTCGGACCCACCCTCGGCGGCGCCGTCATCGCGGGCGGCAACGCGGGCCTCGGCTTCACCACCTTCGCCGTCGCCGCCGTCCTGGGCGCCGTCGCGATCACTCTGGTGCCGCTCGTCCGGCGTAGCCGGCGCGAGGTGGCGCCGGGCGCGGAGCCGGGCGCGGGGTCGACGGCGTTGGCGAGCTGATCCGCCAGCTGATCCGTTAAATCCCGCGAATACCGGGGAAAAGAGCGGGGAACGCCCGGCGTCCGCCGGGCGTTGCCTGTAACGGATGGGGAAAGATCCTCCCTGAGCACTAGGCTCAGGTCTTTGCCCGGCCATTACTCTTGGACCCAAGTGCCACAAAGGGTGGCCATGGAGGAGTGCAATGAGGAGCAGTAACCCGGTCTTCTCGCGACGGGGGTTCAGCCGCGACAACGGTTATGCGGGCTTCAACGCCGCGCCGCAGGCCGGGGGACCCACCGCCGTCGGTACGCAGGCCAACCCGTACGCCACGGGGAACCCGTACGCGACGGCGCCCACCGCGCCCACCAACCCGTACGCGCAGCAGGACCTTCAGTACGGAGCGCCGCCGCAGGCGCCCGCCACCACCGGACGCATGACGATGGACGACGTCATCATGCGCACCGCCACCACGCTCGGCATCCTCGTCGTGACGGCCGCGCTCGCCTGGGCGCTGCTGCCGGTGGACGACGCGAACATCGGCCGTTCGTACGGCATCGGGATCGGCGCCGCGCTGATCGCGATGGTCCTGGGGCTCGTCCAGTCCTTCAAGCGCAAGGCGTCCCCTGCGCTGATCGTGTCGTACGCCGCCCTGGAAGGTGTCTTCCTCGGCGTCGTCTCCAGCGTCGTGGACAACCGCATCGCGAGCGGCGCGGCGATGCAGGCCGTCATCGGCACCATGGCGGTCTTCGTGGCCGTCCTGGTGGCGTACAAAGCGGGCTGGATCCGCGTCAACCGCAGGTTCTACGGCTTCGTGATGGCCGCGGCCATGGGCTTCGTCCTGCTGATGATGGTGAACCTGCTGTTCTCCGTCTTCGGCGGCGGCGACGGCCTCGGCTTCCGCAGCGGCGGCCTCGGCATCGTGTTCGGCATCATCGGTGTGCTCCTCGGGGCGTGCTTCCTGGCGCTGGACTTCAAGCAGATCGAGGACGGCGTCGCCTATGGCGCGCCGCGTGAGGAGGCGTGGCTCGCCGCGTTCGGCCTGACGCTCACCCTCGTCTGGATCTACCTGGAGTTCCTGCGGCTGATCGCGATCCTCCAGGGCAACGACTGATCGCGGGTCACTGACCCACTGACGCGGAAGGGCCCGCGAACCGTCTCCTCGGTTCGCGGGCCCTTCCGTGTCTCTCGTGGTTCACGGGGTCTCGTGGCCTTCTGCGGTCCTGGTGGTGGCTTTCGCGGGTGTGGTGCGCGCTGCTCAGAGCAGTTTGCGCGCGGCCCTCCTCAGGTCGTACTCGTGAATGATCGCCTTGGCGTGGCCGTACGCGAGGTCGTGCTCGCCGCGTAGCCAGCTGACCTTCTCCTCGAAGCGGAAGAGAGAGGGGCCTTCGTCGACGGTGCGCAGCCAGTCGGAGATCTCACGACCGGTGCAGTGCGGGATGCGGGCGAGCAGATTTCGATGGGTCTCCGCGGAGAAGACTTGGGACATCGGCGCCTCCGGACGCGTTCGATGTGGTCCGTCCTTCACGCCACCGTGCCTGAGCGTTCGGGTGTTGGCAACAGTCCGGGTCCGACGCATAGGGTCACGGCGTGCTTGATACGACCCCCCTCACCGCCGCCGTGGACCGATTCGCCGACCATTTGCGGGCCGCGCCGCAGAGCCGGCTCCAGCGAGGCGCGGCGGCCGAGGCGCTCGCCCTGGCCAGGGAACTCGCCACCCGCGCCCAGCGGTTGGAGAACCCGGACGCGCCGCCGCACGAGATGCCGGACGCGGGCATGTTCGCCGCCGCAGACCAGATCACCGTCGCGGGCCACGATCTGGCCGTCGCGCTGACGGATCCCGCCCAGCTCACGGAAGCGGTGCTCCTTGTGGAGGAGGCACAGAAACGCGCCGGGGTGTGAATCCCCGGCGCGCGAGGGTCGCCTGTGCGGTGTCGTCCGTGCGGTGTCGCCTGTTCGTACGGTGGTGCGGTCCGGGTCAGATGGAGGCTATGACGCGGTCCGCGAGGACGTACACGCTGTCGGCGCCGCAGGAGAAGGTGAGCGCGTAGGCGCCCGAGATTCCTGAGCCGCCGAGCAGGACGGGGGCGTCGCCGGCGCGCAGGGCCCCGGCGAGGCGCTCCGCGGTCTCGCGGTGCCCCGGCGTCATGCACAGGGTGGTGCCGTCCTCGAAGACGTAGACGTCGAGCGTGCCGAGCGGGCCCGGCCGTACGTCGGCGAGCGCCGCGCGGGTCGCGGCCAGCTCCTCCAGACACAGCACCGTGCGCTCGTGGTCGCCGCTGATCGGGGACCGCTCGGGCGCGTGCGACTGCGACTGGGAGGGGACCGGGACGAAGTCCGGGTGCGAGGGGTGGCGGCGGCGGGCCGCGGCCAGCTCCGGCGAGTCACCCGCGTACCCGCCGTCCAGGGCGGTGGACTCCACGGCCTCGGCGACCCCGGTCACGCCGGTCACACCGGTGTACTCGACGGCGTCGGCGGCCTCCGGGTACTCGGCGAGAGCGTCGCCCTCGTCGAGGTCCGGGCCCGGCTCGGTCAGCGGCTGGAGGCCGACGAAATCGGCCTGGCGCGGCAGATACAGCTCGTCCGACGGCAGCGGCAGTCCGAGCAGCGACGGCGCGTCCGAGGCGTCGCGCGCCTCCTGGGCGGCCCAGAACGCGCGGGCCTCGGCCATCTCGCGCTCCCGCTCGTCGGCCAGGGCCTCCGCGACGGCCGCGCGTATCTCCTCGGTGTCCGGACCCGTACGGGCGGCCGGCACGACCGCGCGCGCCTCCATCGGCGCATGGCGTTCCGCCAGCTCCGTACGGAGTGCGGTGATCTGCCGACGCAGTCCGTGCACGGCATGCAGGGCGGCGGCGCCCACGGCCGTGGCGGCGGCCGTGGAGAGCAACAGGGCTAGGGGCATGGCGCTCACTGATGTACTCCCGTGTCAGTCGACCCCCGACTACTACCTCAGCTTGAAGCCTGGCCTCTCATCCTGTCAGTGCCTTACGTCACGATTTGGGTAGTTCTTTCGGTCCGGTGTTTACTCCGGATTCACGTGTGACCTGCGCAAATGAACTCCCCCAGGAGATAGATCACATCCTGGGGGAGATTGGGTCACGAATCGGCCCGTGCGCCGGGGGCGCGTACGCCCGCGCGGGGCCGCGCCGGCACGGCGTAGGGGGTCAGCTGAGGCGTTCGATGACCATGGCCATGCCCTGGCCGCCGCCGACGCACATGGTCTCCAGGCCGAACTGCTTGTCGTGGAACTGGAGGCTGTTGATCAGCGTGCCGGTGATCCGGGCGCCGGTCATGCCGAAGGGGTGTCCGACGGCGATGGCGCCGCCGTTGACGTTCAGCCGGTCCAGGTCGACGCCCAGCTCACGGTAGGAGGGGATGACCTGGGCGGCGAACGCCTCGTTGATCTCGACCAGATCGATGTCGCCGATACCGAGGCCGGCGCGCCCGAGCGCCTGCTTCGACGCCTCGACCGGGCCCAGGCCCATGATCTCCGGGGAGAGGCCCGAGACGCCGGTGGACACGATCCGCGCGAGCGGGGTCAGGCCCAGCTCGCGGGCCTTGGTGTCGCTCATGATGACCAGCGCGGCGGCGCCGTCGTTCAGCGGGCAGCAGTTGCCCGCCGTGACCAGGCCGTCCGGGCGGAACGCCGGCTTCAGGCCCTCGACGCCCTCCAGCGTGACGCCCGCGCGCGGACCGTCGTCCGTGCTGACGACCGTGCCGTCCGGTGTGGTCACCGGGGTGATCTCGCGCTCCCAGAAACCTTTCGCGATGGCCGCTTCGGCGAGGTTCTGCGACCGTACGCCGAACTCGTCCATGTCCTGGCGCGTGACGCCCTTGAGCCGGGCCAGGTTCTCGGCGGTCTGGCCCATCGCGATGTACGCGTCCGGGACCAGGCCGTCCTCGCGCGGGTCGTGCCAGGAGGCGCCGGCCGACCCGGCGACGGCCGCCGTACGGGCCTCGGCGTCGGCGAACAGCGGGTTGTGCGTGTCGGGCAGGCTGTCGGAGTTGCCCTTCACGAAGCGGGACACCATCTCGACGCCCGCGGAGATGAAGACGTCGCCCTCGCCCGCCTTGATCGCGTGCAGGGCCATACGGCTCGTCTGGAGCGAGGAGGAGCAGTAGCGGGTGACCGTACAGCCCGGGAGCTGGTCCATGCCCATCTGTACGGCGACGATCCGGCCCAGGTTGTTGCCCTGCTCGCCGCCGGGGAGGCCGCAGCCGAGCATCAGGTCGTCGATGTCCTGCGGATCCAGCTCCGGGACCTTGGCCAGCGCGGTCCGGATGATCGTGGCGGTGAGGTCGTCGGGGCGCAGGTCCTTGAGGGAGCCCTTGAAGGCGCGGCCGATGGGGGAGCGGGCGGCGGAGACGATCACGGCTTCGGGCATGTTCGACGGCTCCTTGGCAGGGGGCTTGACCGGTGTCCTTGCGGGTTCTTACGGGTCCTTACGGGAAGTTATCGGCCCGTACCGTTCTGGTCACCGGGGTGGGAGTGTGATGCCCACCGCACTTGTCCAAGCGCTTGCTCAGTCCAGGTCTCAGTCTACGGGGAGGCCGCCTCGTTGTGCCTGTCCGGTGGGGCGGGAGTCCGCGTCCGGGGTGCCCGGTGCCGGAGTGTCCGGTGCCGGGGTGTCCTCGGGGGCCTGCTGCGGCGATTCGTGGATCCGACGCCTCCGCCTCCGCTTCAGGAGGGCCCAGGGACCTCGGGGACCGCTCGGCATCGCCGCCGTCACCTCCGTGCCGCCCTCCGCCGCCGCCCGTACCGCCGCTCGGGCCACCGGCAGGAAGCCCTCGTCCCGGGAGACGTCGGGCCGCTCCTCCTCCGGCCACAGGCCCAGGGACGCGCAGAGTGTGGGCAGGACCGCCATCGCCGCCGTCGCGTACCCCTCGGCCGACGGGTGGTAGTTGTCGGGGCCGAACAGCTCCCGGGGGTTCGCCGCGAACTCGGGGCCGAGCAGGTCGCCCAGCGACACCGTACGGCCGCCCTGCTCCACGGCGCCGATCGTCTGCGCCGCCGCGAGCTGCCGCGAGGCCCGGCGGGCCAGCCAGCTCAGCGGCTGGTACACCGGCTCGATCGTGCCGAGGTCCGGACACGTACCCACGACGACCTCCGCGCCCGCCGTGCGCAGCCGCCGCACGGCCGCCGACAGGCAGCGCACCGACTCGGTGGCCGGCATCCGGTGCGTCACGTCGTTCGCGCCGATCATGATCACGCAGACGTCCGGTACCCATGAGGTGTCCGCGATCACCACGCCCACCTGGCGTTCCAGGTCGTCCGAGCGGGCGCCCGGCAACGCCACGTTCCGCAGCTCCACCGGGCGCTCCGCGACTGCCGCGAGGCCCGACGCGAGCAGCGCGCCCGGTGTCTGGCGGGCCCTGCGGACCCCCTGTCCGGCCGCCGTCGAGTCCCCGAGCATCACGAAACGCAGCGGCTCCGTACCGCCCGTACCGCCGCCGCCCTTACCGCCACCCGGCCCGCGGCCCGTACGCCCCGCGAACCCCGCTCCGTAGAGGCCGTCGGCGCGGGGCGGCGGCGCACCCCCGCCGTTCCCGTGGTTGCCCACCTGCCGTTTCGCCAACTGCACCTCGGCCACCAGAACGCCCACCGCCGCCACGCCCAGCAGACCGATCCCGCTTCCGCCGTACGCCGCGCCCGCGGCGATCCGCCGTGCCACCCTCGCCCTCGACATGCGTCGCAGCCACCTCCTTCGAGCCGTACACCCACTCCTTGCCCCGTCCGGGCGGTCGGCCAATCGCACCGGAGAGTGAACAGGCTTCGGAGCGGGGTCTCGGACCGTGGCCTTAGGCTGACGGCACCCATCCTTGAAGCCTTCTTGCAGCCCGGAGACAACGGTGCGATTCCACGACTCGATGATCAGCCTCGTCGGCAACACCCCGCTGGTACGGCTCAACCACGTCACCGGCGACATCCGGGCGACGGTCCTGGCCAAGGTCGAGTACTTCAACCCCGGCGGCTCCGTGAAGGACCGCATCGCGGTGCGCATGATCGAGGCGGCCGAACAGAGCGGCGCGCTCAAGCCGGGCGGCACCATTGTCGAGCCGACCAGCGGAAACACCGGCGTCGGCCTGGCGATCGTGGCCCAGCAGAAGGGCTATCACTGCATCTTCGTCTGCCCGGACAAGGTGTCCACGGACAAGATCAACGTGCTGCGCGCGTACGGTGCCGATGTCGTCGTCTGCCCCACGGCCGTCGACCCGGAGCACCCGGACTCCTACTACAACGTCTCCGACCGGCTGGTCCGCGAGACGCCCGGCGCGTGGAAGCCCGACCAGTACAGCAACCCGCACAACCCGCTCTCGCACTACCACTCGACCGGCCCCGAGCTGTGGGACCAGACCGAGGGGAAGATCACCCATTTCGTCGCGGGCGTCGGCACCGGCGGCACCATCTCCGGCACCGGCCGCTACCTCAAGGACGTCAGCGAAGGCCGCGTCCAGGTGATCGGCGCGGACCCCGAGGGCTCCGTCTACTCCGGCGGCTCCGGACGCCCGTACCTGGTCGAGGGCGTCGGTGAGGACTTCTGGCCCACCGCCTATGACCGTACGGTCGCGGACGAGATCGTCGCCGTGTCCGACAAGGACTCCTTCCAGATGACGCGCCGGCTCGCCAAGGAGGAGGGGCTGCTCGTCGGCGGCTCCTGCGGGATGGCGGTGGTGGCCGCGCTGCGCGTCGCCGAGCGGCTCGGCCCCGACGACGTGGTGGTCGTCCTGCTCCCGGACAGCGGGCGCGGCTATCTCTCCAAGATCTTCAACGACGAGTGGATGGCCGACTACGGCTTCCTGGCGGACACCGGGCCGTCCGCGCGCGTCGGTGACGTCCTGCGCGACAAGGAGGGCGGCCTGCCCTCGCTCGTCCACATGCACCCGGACGAGACCGTCGGGCAGGCCATCGAGGTGCTGCGCGAGTACGGCGTCTCGCAGATGCCGATCGTCAAGCCGGGCGCCGGGCACCCCGATGTGATGGCCGCCGAGGTCATCGGCTCCGTGGTCGAGCGGGAGCTGCTGGACGCCCTGTTCGCCCAGCGCGCCTCACTGACCGACCCGCTGGACAAGCACATGTCGCCGCCGCTGCCGCAGGTCGGCTCCGGGGAGCCGGTCGCCGACCTGATGTCGGTGCTCGGCAAGGCGGACGCGGCGATCGTGCTGGTCGAGGGCAAGCCGACCGGGGTGGTCAGCCGCCAGGACCTGCTCTCCTTCCTGGCACGCGGCGAGAAGCAGTAACGCCTTCTCGGAGGGGGGAGAGGTTCCTCGAAGTGGTACGAGCACGTCACGTCCGCGCAGCACCGGCTTAACACGGGTCCGGCAGATTAGTGGATGTCGACAGGGGCGGGAGCGGCTCCCCGCCCCGGTCGACGAAGACGGCGCCAAGGACCTCCGGAGCGGCTCCCGGACCTCCATGGACGCCTGGCGCGGCCGGCCTGACCCGGCCCGCGCCCCTCGCGGGGACCGCCGTCGTCCCGCCCCCCGTTCACGGGGGTGCGGCGGTCCCCGCGCATATCTTCGTCACCGGTGCTCCGGTCCCCGGCACTTGCTGAATCGGCGCGATCGGCTCCCTGATCGGCGCCGCTGTCCGACCCGCTGGATCAGCACCTGGGGCCCTGAAGCAGCGCGTGGTCAGGTGAGGTTCAGAGGAGTCATCACCCGAGGGGAGCCCGTGATGGGACGCGAAGCCGAGCCGTCGCGGGCGCTGGCGCCCTACGTGACCATGGCCGAACTCTTCGTCTCCGGACGGATCGACGCGCGGGAGTTCGAGTCGAGGTTCTGGGAGGAGTTCCGTCGTCTGCGGGACATCTCGGACGAGGAATTCGCTGTCCTCAACGAACTCTTCTACGTTGTCGAGGACTTCGTGGCGGATGTCACCGCGCGGGATCCCGGTGACGTGACGGAGACCGAACTGCTCGACGGCGCGAAGACCTTTCTGGCCGCCTCCGGAGCGACGTGACCAAACGGGCGCTTCGAGATGGCGAATCGTGAGCAAGCATCCTGACCAGCACACACACCAGCCGCCAGCGGATCATCAGTCCCGCAGGTCATCAGTCCCGCGGGGTATCAGTCCCTCTACCTGTGGTCCCCCTACTCCTCCCAGTCCGAGTCCTTCTCCCTGCGGAGGAAGCGGGGGAAGCCGTGCCAGGCGTGGACTGCGTTGACGCCCACGATGCCCACCCAGGTGATCAACAGACCCGGGATGCCCGCATTGACCGCGCCGATCGCCGACAGTGGGATCGCCAGGATCAGCGACACCATGCCGAAGCCGAAGCGCTCGCCCCATGAGTCCGGGCTCTGCGGACTGCGGGCCCCTCGGGCGACGACCATCTGCTGCTCGGCGAGCTGGCGCCGCACCCGGCGGTCCACCGCCCCGTCCACACGCTGCTCGACCTTCTCCAGGAACGAGTCGACCAGCGCCGAGTCGTACTCCTCGCCCAGATCCCTGCGAGCATGCAGGGTGGCGTCGAGTTCCTTCTTGAGTTCGGCGTCACGGTGCTCCATGCCGTCCACGGTACGAAGCCCCTCGCGTCCGCACAGTGGGGTTAGCCCCCCTTTTCCGCGCGGACCGGTGCCGGTCCTGCATATCGTCATGCAGAGTACGGTGAACCTGAATAAGGTGGGCCGCCATGACCGACAGTCCGGCCGCACGGCTGCAGCAGCTCTTCGAGGGGCACCGGCTGACCCCCACCCAGCGGCGTATCGCGCACAGCATGGTGCGGCGGGCCGCCGACGTGCCGTTCCTGTCCAGCGTCGAGCTGGCCGAACTCGCCGGGGTCAGCCAGCCCTCCGTCACGCGCTTCGCGGTGGCGCTCGGCTTCGACGGGTACCCGGCGCTGCGCCGCCATCTGCGCGAGGTCGCGCCCCTCGACGTACCGGACGACGGCACGGCCGAGCGCAACGAGTACCAGCAGGCCGTGGACGCCGAGATCGAGAACCTCCGGCACCTCGCCGACCTCCTCGCCGACCCCGGGCCCGTGCGGCGCGCGGGCCGGCTGCTCGCCGCCTCGCGTCCGCTGCCGGTGCTCGGCCTGCGCGCGGCGGCTTCGCAGGCGTACGGCTTCGCGTACTTCGCCGCCAAGGTCCACCCCGATGTCCGCCTCCTCGACGAGGGCGGCACGATGCTCGCCGACCGGATCGACGCGGCGGCGCGCGCCGGGGCGGGCGCGCTGCTCTGCTTCGCGCTGCCGCGCCACCCCCGCGAGGTCGTGGACGCGCTGGTGCACGCGCGGGAGGCCGGACTGACCGTCGTCACCGTCGCCGACAGCGCGTTCGCGCCCGTCGCGAAGGTGTCCGACCTGCTGCTGCCCGCCGCCGTCGGCACGGGCCTCGCCTTCGACACGGCGTGCGCGCCGATGCTGCTCGGACGAGTGCTCCTGGAGGCGATGTGCGACGACCTGCCGGACGCGCAGGCACGCCTGGAGGAGTTCGACGCCGGGGCGGCGGCGCGGGGCTTGTTCGTGGAGTGACTTGGTGGAGTGACTTGGTGAAGTGATCCCACGCGCTCCGGACAACTCCTTGTCCGTCCTCATCGGCTCCTCAGAAAATGGCGCTAGCGTGCCGGATCCGGCAGCGGTGGAGGCGATGTGCTGAGGAGGAGAGGGACATGTCGCGCGGAGGACAGGGGCTGGCTCGGGTGGCGGTGGTCGTACGGGCGGGGGCGGCGCCCCTGTGGTGGGTCGGCGTGTTCGGCGCCGGGATCGGCGTCCTGGTGCCCGGGTTCACCGGGCGCCGGATAGGAGTGCTCGCCGGGGCCGCGCTGTTCCTCGTGGTGGCGGCGGTCGTGGCGTACGGGCGGCGCAAGCCGTACGCGGCGCTGGCCAAGGGCGCCGCGCGGGCCGGCCGGCACGACATCCTCCAGGACCGGGCCGTCACCACCCGCGCCTGGCGGCGCGGGCACCGGTGGTGGCTGCTGCTCGCACTCCTCGCGGCCGTCGGCAGCTCCTTCGCGGCGCCCGCGACGCTGGGCATGGTGTGCGCCGGTGCCGGGGCGGGCCTGCGCCTGAAGTCGGCGTGGCTCGGCCGCCGCGAGCGGTCCGACGAGGCGTTGCTGTGGGTGCGCGTCGACTGGCTGAACGGCCGGGGCGGCGGGCCGGTGGGGAAGCCGGTGAAGGGGTACCGCACGACGGGGACGTCCGCGGGGGACGCCACGCCGGGCGGCTCCCGTCGCAAGGCCACCGTCTGACCCGACCTGCCCTCGGCCGCCTAGACCTCCAAGTCGGCCTCGATCCGGCGGAGTTGGTGGCGGGCCATGGCCAGGTTCGCGCGGGTCTTGTCGAGGGCGAGGTAGAGGAACAGGCCGCTGTGGCCGCGGCCCTTGAGCATGCGGATCAGGTGGTACTGGTCCCCCAGCGTGATCAGGATGTCCTCGATCTCGTCCTTGATACCGAGGAGTTCCATGGCGCGGAGCTTGGCGCGGACCACGTCCGTGTTGGCCGCGGCGGCGATCGTGAGGTCCAGGTCCTTGCTGCCGCCGAGCGTGCCGAGCGCCATTCCGCTCGTGTAGTCGACCAGGGCGATTCCGATGACCCCTTCTATCGAGGTGGACGCGTCCTTCAGGCTGGTCTCGGTGTTCGTCATGACTTCTCCGCTCCCTTGGTGTGTGCTGTTCGGTCGTGAAGGTGATCGTGGTCGGCGGCCGGGTCGATCAGCCCGCCGACGAGGGTGCCCGCGCGGCGGGCCTCCAGATGCAGCCGGCCCACGTTCACGCGGGGCTCGGCCAGCAGGGTGAGGACGGCCGACGAGCCGGCCGCGTACGTCGCGACATAGCCGCCGGAGCCACGGATCAGCAGCTCGCGGAACGTGCCGTGGCCCGCCGCCCCGGTCAGCCGCAGGGACACGCCCAGGGCGGCGGCGGTCAGCGCCGCCAGCCCCTCGGGTTCGACGTCGCCGGTGTCCTGTACGAGGACGAGCCCGTCGACACTGGCCACGAGGGCGCCCGTGAGCTGCGGGATCCTGGCCCGCAGGCGCTTCAGTTCGGCGAGTACCTCCGCTTCGGCGGCCATCCGTTGTCTCCTCTCGGCGCGCTGCCACAGTGCGAACCGCTTCATGACACCGGCCCGTTCACAGCGCGGCCTCCAGGGCGTCACGGAGCCGGCGCAGGAGGGCGACGTCCGGGTCGGCGTACAGGTCGGTGCCGAGTTCCTTTCCGACGTCCGTGGCCCAGGGCGGGACGGCTCCCGGCCCCTCCTGAGTCCCGGCGGTCTCCGTCTCGACCAGTCCCGCCGCGGCCAGCCGCCGTACCTCGATCAGGGTGTGGAACGCGGGCCGCCCCAGCTCCCACGCGATGGCCGACGGCGTACGGACCCCGTCCGCGAGGCGCAGAACCGCCCGCAGCCGCTCGCCGACCGGCCGCCCCGGCGCGGGCGGGCGCGGCACCACGGGCGCGGTGTCCAGGCCGGCGCCCGGCCACACCCCGTCGAGCAGGGCCCGCCGCCGCCGGGACTCCCGGTCCACGGCGCCCGCGTCGACCTGCTGGACCCGGCCGAGCCAGTGCGCGACCCCGTACCGGAACCTGGTCGGCCCCGAGGTCGGCCCGAGCACGAAGTACGCGGCGTCGAACAGGGCGCCGAGATGGCACATCTGCAAGGCGCCCTCGGCGAGGTGCCCGCTGTCGACGAGGTGCCGGCCGACGGCGTTGCGCGCACCGGCCTGCGCGACGGCGTCCCACCAGCCTTCGGGGGGCAGGGTGCCGCCGCGGATCAGGAGGATGTCGAGGCCGGGCGCTGCGGGGCTTTCGGCGTGCACGATCCGGCCGTCGGCGAGGTAGAGGGTGCCCTGGTCGCGGATGAGGGCGCCGGTGGCGCGTTCGCGGGCCAGGCGCAGCAGCATCGGGGAGACGGCCGACTTCTCCGACGGGGCCGACGGGGCCGCCGGATCCGTGGAGGCCGGTATGCCGCCGCTCACCCGAGGACCAGCCGTACGGACAGGTCGCGCAGGCGCATCCGGGCCAGGGCCAGATTGCCGGTCCTCCGGTCCAGCCAGAGGTAGAGGAAGGCGCTGCTGTCGAAGGTCGTCTCCACGAAGTGCATCAGGTGGAAGGCGGTACGGGTGGCGACCATCAGGTCCTCCACGGCGGGGCCCTCGGGGGAGCCTGCGGCGCTGGTCCCGCCAGGCTCGGCCGGGTCCGGTGCGAACACCGCGAACTCCGCCGCCGCCCGCGCCATCTCGGCGGTCTCGGCGGCGGTCGTCTCATGGTCGCCGCCCGCCGGATCGCCGACCGATCCGAGCGCGAGCCCGCTGGTCCAGTCGACGATCGCCGCTCCCCGCGCACCGGGCAGCGTCATCGCCTCCAGCAGGCACTCGTCGATTCCGGGCACGCGGCTCCCCTCCCCATGGGCGCGTCCGGAGGCGGTGACCCGCCCCGGTGACGGGGACGCTACGCAACGCACACGGTGTTTCCGGGGCCTCTGGCATTTTCCAGAGGAACATGCCCGCGACTGAGGGATCGCGACCGTGGAATGTTGTATTCCGGGCGGAAGGCGACCGTTTCGGATCGTTTCGGGTACGGGTCAGACCCCGTTGGTCAACGCGTTCGTCAACGCATCCACCTGGGCGCCGCCCGACTCCGCCACGATCTCCTCGACCGTCTGCGCCGCCCGCACCAACGCGAACCGCACCCCGCGTCCGCCCCCCGCCACGCCCCCGGCGAACCCGTACACGGCAGGCCGCGCCAGCGAGTTGTACGCGTAGTGATGCGCGAAGTAATAGGCCCCGGTGTCGAGCGCCGCCGCGTAGTCGCCCTGGTCGAGCGGGGGCAGGGAGCGGTTCTCGGCCAGGAGGTCGCCCGCGAAGCAGGCCGGTCCCGCCACGTCCTGGGCGACCTCGGGGCCCGACTTGGGCAGCCCCTTCGCGTCGTACGCGGCGATCCGCAGCGGCCAGGCGTCCGGCGCGTACACCGTGCGGGCGGCGATCTGGACGCCCGCGTGGGTGACCGCGATGCGGCGCCCGCCGGAGGACTTCGTGTACTCGACGCGGGCCAGGACCGTGCCGTGCTTGGCGAGGAGCGAGCGGCCGAACTCGGTGACGAGCCCGTACCGCCCGTCGAACAGCCCCGGCACCCGCTCCGCGAGCAGCCGCGCGTACGCCGCGTACGTCGGGGTCTGCTCGTCGGACGTGAAGTTGACCGGGAGTCCGCCGCCGATGTCGACGGTGTCGATCTGCCGGCGCCCCAGGCGCGCGTTGACCTCCTCGGCCAGCGCGTACGTCTCCTCGATGCCCCGCGCCATCAGGCCGAGCGGCATCCCCTGCGAACCGGAGTGGGCGTGCAGCCGGGTCAGCCACGGCCGCTCCCGATAGGCGCGTACGACCCACTCGCGCGCCCCTTCGTCGCGCAGCGCGACCCCGAACTTCGACGTCGGTGTGGCCGTCGACAACGCCCCGATGGACCCGCCGCCGACCTGCGGATTGACCCGCAGGCCGAGCGGGGAGCGGGTCGGCGCGGAGGCCACCAGCGCGTCGATACGGGCCAGTTCCTGCGGGTTGTCCGCGTTGACCGCGATCCCCAGGGCGAGGGCTTCGCGGAGTTCGGCGGGGGTCTTGGCGGGGGAGTCCAGGACGGTGTGGTCGGCGCGCACGCCGGCGGCGCGGGCCAGCGCCAGTTCGCCGGGGCTTGCCACCTCGGCGCCGATGCCCTCCGTACGCAGCAGCCGCAGGACCGGCACGAGCGGCGCGGCCTTCACGGCGAACGCGTGCAGGACCGGCGTACCGGGCGCCGTGACCGCGTCGAAGGCGGCCCGCAGCGCGGCGGCGCCCTCCCGGATGCCGGCCACGTCGAGCAGTCCGATGATGGGGGTCCCGGGCCCGACCAGGCCCTGTTCCACCGCGCTCCGTACGGCCTCGTCGCGGCGCGTCGTCGTGTGTGGTGCTCCGCCGTCAGTCATGTGATCCAGCCAAGCACCCGACGCGCGCGGGCGCGGGGCCACTCCCGCTATTGACTAGTTCTATTCAGCAGTTCAGGATGTGAATAGGCGAGCTGAATAATTGTTGGATCACCGTTGCAGTACCCGCGAGGAGGCAGACCATGTCAGGACCCCGCCCCGTACGAGCACCACGCGGTACGGAACTGAGCGCCCTGGGATGGCAGCAGGAGGCCGCGCTGCGGATGCTCCAGAACAACCTCGACCCGGAGGTCGCCGAACACCCCGACCAGCTCGTCGTCTACGGCGGCACCGGCAAGGCGGCCCGCGACTGGCGGTCCTTCGACGCGATGGTCCGCACCCTGCGCACCCTCAAGCAGGACGAGACGATGCTCGTCCAGTCCGGGCGCCCGGTCGGTGTGATGCAGACCCACGAGTGGGCGCCGCGCGTGCTGCTCGCCAACTCCAACCTGGTCGGCGACTGGGCGAACTGGGAGGAGTTCCGCCGCCTCGAAGCGCTCGGTCTCACCATGTACGGGCAGATGACCGCCGGTTCCTGGATCTACATCGGCACCCAGGGCATCCTCCAGGGCACCTACGAGACGTTCGCCGCCGTCGCCGCCAAGAAGTTCGGCGGCACCCTCGCCGGAACGATCACGCTGACCGCCGGGCTGGGCGGCATGGGCGGCGCCCAGCCGCTCGCCGTCACCATGAACGACGGCGTCGTGATCTGTATCGACTGCGACCCGCGCGCCATCGAGCGCCGGATCGAGCACCGGTACCTCGACGTCAAGGCGGACTCGCCCGAGCACGCGCTCCAGCTCGCCGTCGACGCCCGCGACCGCCGCAAGCCTCTCTCCATCGGCCTGCTCGGCAACGCCGCCGACCTGCTGCCCCGCCTCCTCGCCGAGGGCGCGCCCATCGACATCGTCACCGACCAGACCTCCGCGCACGACCCCCTCGCCTACCTCCCGTCCGGCGTCGACTTCGCCGACATGGCCGCGTACGCCGCCGAGAAGCCCGCCGACTTCACGCTGCGCGCCCGGGAGTCGATGGCGCGGCACGTCGAGGCGATGGTCGGCTTCCAGGACGCGGGCGCCGAGGTCTTCGACTACGGCAACTCGATCCGAGGAGAGGCGCAACTCGCGGGCTATGAGCGGGCGTTCGCCTTCCCCGGCTTCGTCCCCGCCTACATCCGCCCCCTCTTCTGCGAGGGCAAGGGCCCCTTCCGCTGGGCCGCGCTGTCCGGCGAGGCGTCCGACATCCACAAGACGGACCGGGCGATGCTCGACCTCTTCCCGGAGAACGAGTCGCTGCGCCGCTGGATCACGCTGGCCGGCGAGCGCGTCCACTTCCAGGGCCTGCCGGCCCGTATCTGCTGGCTCGGCTACGGCGAGCGGGACCGCGCCGGCGAGCGCTTCAACGACATGGTGGCGAGCGGCGAGCTGGCGGCGCCACTGGCGATCGGCCGCGACCACCTGGACTGCGGGTCCGTCGCCTCCCCGTATCGCGAGACCGAGGCCATGCTCGACGGCTCCGACGCCATCGCCGACTGGCCCCTCCTGAACGCCATGGTGAACGTCGCGTCCGGCGCGTCCTGGGTCTCCATCCACCACGGCGGCGGCGTCGGCATGGGCCGCTCGATCCACGCGGGTCAGGTCACGGTCGCCGACGGCACGCCGCTCGCGGGCGAGAAGATCCGCCGCGTCCTGACCAACGACCCCGGCATGGGCGTCATCCGCCATGTCGACGCCGGGTACGACACCGCCGAAGCCGTGGCGGCCGACAAGGGCGTCCGCGTCCCGATGCGCGAGGGTTCCGAGTGACCCGAGTGACGTTTCACGAGATGTGGGCGGAGCTGCTGCCCATCGGGCGGAGCCCGGAGAGCGGTGGATACCGCCGGTACGCCTGGACGGGCGCGGACACCGACTGCCGCGCCTGGTTCCGCGCGCAGGCCGAGGCCCGGGGGCTGGCGTACGAAGTCGACCGCAATGGCAATCAGTGGGCCTGGTACGGCGACCCGGCCCGGGGAGACGCCGTGGTCACCGGGTCCCACCTGGACTCGGTCCCGGACGGCGGCGCGTACGACGGGCCCCTCGGTGTCGTCTCGGCCTTCGCCGCCCTCGACGAACTGCGCGCCCGTCAGGCCGAGTTCACGCGTCCGCTGGGCATCGTCAACTTCGGTGACGAGGAGGGCGCCCGCTTCGGCCTCGCCTGCGTCGGCTCCCGCCTCACGGCCGGGCAGCTCACCCGCGAGAAGGCGTACGCGCTCCGCGACGCGGACGGGATCACATTGCCGCAGGCGATGGAGGCGGCCGGTCACGATCCGGAGGCCATCGGCCCGGACCCGGAGCGGCTGGCCCGTATCGGCGCTTTCGTGGAACTCCACGTCGAGCAGGGCCGCGCCCTCGACCTCACCGGCGACCGGATCGGTATCGCGTCCGCGATCTGGCCGCACGGCCGCTGGCGCTTCGACTTCCGGGGCGAGGCCAACCACGCGGGCACCACCCGCCTCGCCGACCGGCGCGACCCGATGCTGTCGTACGCCGAGACCGTGCTCGCCGCCCGCCGGGAGGCCGAACTCGCGGGCGCCGTCGCCACCTTCGGCAAGATCGCCGTCGAGCCCAACGGCGTCAACGCGATCCCGTCCCTGGTCCGGGGCTGGCTCGACGCGCGCGCCGCCGACCAGGCAGCCCTGGACACCGTGGTCACCGCCGTCGAGAAGGCCGCCGGGGCGTACGCGGACCGGTACGGCATCGAACTCGCCGTCGCCCGCGAGTCGTTCACGCCGGTGGTCGACTTCGAGGACGCGCTCCGGGACGAGCTGGCCCGCGTCCTGGGCCGCGCGGGCTCCCCGGTGCCGGTGCTCGGCACGGGTGCGGGACACGACGCCGGAATCCTGTCCGGCAGCGTCCCGACGGCCATGCTGTTCGTACGCAACCCGACGGGCGTCTCGCACTCCCCGGCAGAATTCGCCGCCGAGGACGACTGCCTGGCCGGGGTGACCGCACTCGCCGACGTCCTGGAAGGTCTCGCGTGCCGCTGAACCCGTCATACTGGCTGGAGTACGCCTGGCTCGACACCCATGTCGAGCCCGGGGTACTGGTGACCACGGAAAATGGCCACATCACCGAGGTCCGCAAGGATGTGGCCACTTCTCCCAGCGGGGCCGTCCCCCTGCGCGGCCTGACGCTGCCGGGCCTCGCGAACACCCATTCGCACGCCTTCCACCGGGCGCTGCGTGGCACGGTCCAGGTCGGCAGCGGCACGTTCTGGACCTGGCGCGAGATCATGTACTCGGTCGCGGACCGGCTCACTCCGGACACGTACCACCAGCTCGCACGGGCGGTGTACGCGGAGATGGCGCTCGCCGGGATCACCGTCGTCGGCGAGTTCCACTACCTCCACCACGCCCCGGGCGGCGCCCGCTACGCCGACCCGAACGCGATGGGTGAGGCGCTGATCGCGGCGGCGGACGACGCGGGCATCCGCATCACGCTCCTCGACACCGCGTACGTCTCCTCGGGCTTCGGCGAACCCCCGGGCCGCCATCAGCTCCGCTTCTCGGACGGCACCACGGACGCCTGGGCGGAGCGCGCATCGGCGCTCAAGGGCGCCCCGCACGCCCGGATCGGCGCGGCGATCCACTCCGTACGCGCCGTCCCCGCACGGCAGTTGGGCACCGTCGCGCAATGGGCCGAGGCCCGCCAGGCACCCCTCCACGTCCACCTCTCCGAACAGACGGCCGAGAACGAGGCGTGCGCACGCGCCCACGGCCGCACCCCGGCCCGCCTCCTCGCCGACCACGGCGTCCTCGGCCCCCGCACGACCGGCGTCCACAACACCCACCTCACGGACGCGGACATCCACCTCATCGGCACAACCGGCACCGGCACCTGCATGTGCCCGACCACGGAACGGGACCTCGCCGACGGCATCGGCCCGGCCCCCGCGCTCCAGTCGGCCGGCTCCCCGCTCTCCCTCGGCACCGACAGCCACGCCATGATCGACGTCCTGGAGGAGGCACGGGCCCTGGAGCTGAACGAACGCCTCCGCACCCACCGCCGAGGCCACTGGACGGCCGCGTCCCTGCTGCGCGCCGCGTCCCCCGACGGCTACGCGGCCCTCGGCTGGCCGGAGGGCGGCGCGCTCACCCCTGGCGCCCTGGCCGACCTCACCACGGTCGCCCTCGACACGGTCCGCACGGCGGGCCCGGCCCCCCGCCTGGCGGCGGAAGCGGCCGTCTTCGCCGCCACATCGGCGGACATCCGCCACACGGTGGTGGCGGCCCGCCAAGTGGTCAAGGACGGCACCCACACCACAGTCCCCGACCCCGCGACAGCCCTGACCGCAGCCATCACGGCACTCGACGACTGAGCCGGGCACCTGGGCCGAGAGCGCCGGACGAGCCGAAAGGACCACATGAGCACCGCCACCTTGATCACCGAGATCAGCGCCCTCGTCACCAACGATCCGGCGGTGGGCGAGGGACCGCTGGGGATCCTGCGGGACGCCGCCGTCGTCATCGAGGGGGAGCGGGTCGCGTGGGTGGGGGAAGCGCGGGAGGCCCCGGAGGCCGACGCCGTCCACCGGGTCGGCGGGCGCAGTGCCCTGCCCGGCTTCGTCGACTCGCACTCCCATCTCGTCTTCGCGGGGGACCGTACGGAGGAGTTCAACGCCCGGATGTCCGGGCGCCCGTACAGCGCCGGGGGGATCCGGACGACCGTCGCCGCCACGCGTGCCGCTTCCGACAGTGAGCTGGAGGCCGGGCTCGTACGGCATCTGCGGGAGGCGCTGCGGCAGGGGACCACGACGTTCGAGACCAAGTCGGGGTACGGGCTCACCGTCGAGGACGAGGTGCGCGCCCTGCGGATCGCCGCCCGGCACACCGATGAGGTCACCTACCTCGGCGCCCACATCGTCCCGCCGGAACACGCCGACGACCCGGCCGCGTACGTCGACCTCGTCACCGGACCCATGCTCGACGCCTGCGCCCCGCACGCCCGCTGGGTCGACGTGTTCTGCGAGCGGGGCGCCTTCGACGGGGACCAGGCGCGCGCCGTCCTCGCGGCCGGCATCGCCAAGGGGCTCCAGGCGCGCGTGCACGCCAACCAGCTCTCCTACGGGCCCGGCGTCCAGCTCGCCGTCGAACTCGGCGCCGCCAGCGCCGACCACTGCACCCATCTCACCGACGAGGACGTGGCCGCGCTCGCCGACGGCTCCACCGTCGCGACGCTGCTGCCGGGCGCCGAGTTCTCCACCCAGGCCACCTGGCCGGACGCCCGCTGCCTCCTGGACGCGGGCGCCACCGTCGCCCTGTCCACCGACTGCAACCCGGGCTCCTCGTACACCTCGTCCATGCCCTTCTGCATCGCCCTCGCCGTACGGGACATGGGCATGACCCCGGACGAGGCGGTCTGGTCGGCCACGGCGGGCGGCGCGGCGGCCCTGCGGCGCACCGACATCGGACGGCTCACCCCCGGCGCGTACGCCGACCTGGCCGTGCTCGACGCCCCGAGCCATGTGCACCTCGCCTACCGGCCCGGCGTGCCGCTGGTGAGCGAGGTGTGGCGGCGGGGGGCGCGGGTGGCCGGCTGAGGGGGTCGTGGGCTTACGGGGGCGTCGGCTGAGGGGGCGGTCGCCGGTCAGCGTCGGCCGTGACCGCCGCCGTGGTGGTCACCGTCCCGGTGACGGTCGTGGTCCCCGCCGCCGTGATCGGTGCCGCCGTGATCGGTGTCCCTTCAAATCGGGGCGGCGCCCGCGACCCAGCGCTGCTCCCGGCCACCGTCCACGCGGTCGAATCCGAGCCGGGCCCCCGTACCGCCCGAGTGCGGTGTGACCGCGTGGTCGAGGGCGATCTGGGGGCGGACACGGCCCTCGGCGTCGATGAAGAACTGGAGGTTGCGGCCGTTGCGGCTGTGCACCGAAGCGCAGCTCCAGATGCCGACACCCTGTTCCGTGTCGCCCCGGCTGTCCAGGCAGAAGTCGCGGTCCGCCCAGGACTCCACGGTCCCGCGCGCGGGGTCCATGCGCCAGCGCTGGGTGTCGGTGGCCGTGCAGCGCGCCATCACGACATCGTTGCCGCTGAAGAAATCGCCGTCCGCCACGTCCAGGCAGAGGCCGGTGGCCGCGTTGACGAACTGCGTGAACGCGGTGCCCGGAGGCGAGGGCGCCTTCGACGGCTTCTTCGGGGGCGGCTCGGGCGCGGGTGGCTTCGGGGCATTCGAACTCGGCGTCGGGGAAGGGGACTTGGAGGGCGACGGTGAGGGGGAGGCGGACGGGGACGGGGATGTCGTCATGGTCGCGGTCACCGTGACGGGCGGCGGGGCGGGCGGCTGCGGCTGGCTCCCGGGGCCGTTCGCCGCGTCGCTGTCGGAGCCTCCGCTGAGCAGGACGACGAGGAGCGGCGTCAGAGCGACGCCGAACGCGACCGCGACCAGCACGAACCGTTTCGACGGGCGCCACGCGAGCAGATCCCCGTCAGGCGCAGCCCCGCCCCCCGTTCCGCGCCCCGTCGCACCCCGCCCTCCCACCCCCGCCCGGCGGCCGAACACGTCCGACGCCACCGACGCGAACGCCGACATCGCGGTCACGGTCGCCGCCGCGCCGGTCATACCGCCCGTGCGGGCGTGCGGGACGGGAGGGACGGGCGGGAGTACGGCGGTCGGCTCACCGTCCGGGCCGTCCGGATTCTCCTGAGCGGGCGAGGGCTCCGGCCCGCCCGCCGCGTGCCGCCGCCGAGCCGACGACATATCCCCCGGGGACACGGGGGCTACGGGGGGTACGGGGGGCACGGGGGGTACGACATCTTGACGTGACGTCACATAGGCGGCGCCGTCCCAGGGCAGCAACCCGTCGGCCAGTACCGGCCGGGGCGTCTCCCGCAGGGCGAGCAGCGTCGCGTGGGCCCGGCCGCAGCACGGGCACGCGTCCAGGTGCTGGAACAGGTCGCCGCTGTGCCGGGGATCGCGGGGACGGACGGACTCCTCGATCAGCCGCCGGAAGCCCTGGCAGCGCGCGTCCCCGTACCGGGCCAGATGTGCCTTGAGGAACGCCCGCGCGAGAACCTCCACCGCCGCGCCCTTCGCCCACGGGATCTCGTCCTCCCTCATACCGAGGAAGAGCGCCGTGCCGGCGTCGGGCTCGGCGTCCACGAGCCCGTACCAGAGCACGCCCTGGGTACGCGCCGGGAGGCTGTGGAAGGCGGCCAGCATCGGGGATTCGGCGGGCCGGGGGCGGGCGAAGGCGGGCAGGTCCCCGGCCTCGGCCTCCTCGGCGGCGAGCAGGTCGGCGAAGCCGGGCCGCAGCCGTACGCGCCGGTCGTCGCCGAGCCAGGACGCGGCGACCCTGCGCACCAGGAGCATCACATGGTGCCGCCAGGCGCCCACCGGATCGGCGCCGCGTTTGACGTCCTTGGCACCCAGCGCGAACGCCTGCGCCGTCAGCAGTTTCGCCGCCGCCTCGTCGGTCCCGCACAGCCGCGCGTACGCCAGCGCCGACCCGTGATGACGGCGGCGCAGTTCGCGCAGCGCCGGATACGCGGTGGCCGTGTCCGCGCGCAGGAGGTCCGTGAGGCGCGTGTCGGGCACGCGGGCGTGCACACCTTCCGCTGCCTCAGCGCCGCTGTCCGTCGGGCTGCGCCGTGGCATCCGCACACCTCCTCGGCCAAGTGGCCGTGGCCGCCCGGCATTTCTCCGCTCAACGACATACCAAGGGGTATGTGAGGGAGACCATAGTGATGGAAGAGGCGCGTTCGGGAAAGGGGTTTCCGGCGGTAATGCGGGTGGGGTCAAAGGGAGTTCGGCAGAAAGCGATTGCGGGAGCGCTTCCATGGACACCGTGCCTTCGATGTCGGTGGGAAACGCTCCCGCGCCGCTGGGTCGAGCAGGCCGAACCGGTCTCTACTCCTCGACCGTAAGTCCCTTGCGCAGCCGTACGAGTGTGCGGGAGAGCAGGCGTGAGACATGCATCTGCGAGATGCCCAGCTCGTCACCGATCTCCGACTGCGTCATATTCGCGACGAACCTCAGCGAGAGGATCTTCCTGTCCCTCGGCGCGAGTTCGGCGATGAGCGGCTTGAGCGACTCGACGTACTCGATGCCTTCGAGCCCGTGGTCCTCGTACCCGATCCGGTCCGCGAGCGCGCCCTCCGAGTCGTCCTCCTCGGGCTGGGCGTCCAGCGAGCTGGCCGTGTAGGCGTTGCTCGCGGCCATGCCCTCGACGACCTCGTCATGGCTGAGGTCGAGGCGCTCGGCGAGTTCGGCCACGGTGGGGGCGCGGTCGAGCTGCTGGGCCAGTTCGTCGCCCGCCTTGGCGAGGTCGAGGCGGAGTTCCTGGAGCCGGCGGGGGACCCGGACCGACCAACTGGTGTCCCGGAAGAAGCGCTTGATCTCACCGACGATGGTCGGCATCGCGAACGTCGGGAACTCCACGCCCCGGCTCAGCTCGAAGCGGTCGATCGCCTTGATCAGACCGATCGTGCCGACCTGGATGATGTCCTCCATCGGCTCGCTGCGGGAGCGGAAGCGCGAGGCGGCGAACTTGACCAGGGCCAGGTTGAGTTCCACGAGCGTGTTGCGGACGTACGCGTAGTCGTGGGTGCCTTCTTCGAGGTCCTGAAGGCGGGCGAAGAGGGTCTTCGACAGCGCTCGCGCGTCCATCGGGCCCACTTCGTCGAACGGGGGGATGTCCGGGAGGTCCGCCAGCGGGTCCGACTGCGGGTCGGACGGTGCGTCGAAGGTGACCGTCGGTGTGCCGGACCGGTCCGCCGGGGTGTCCTGGTGCGCACGGGGGCCCGGGACCTTGGTGTCGAGCGGGTGGGGAGTGGGTGTCGACGTCGCCTGCTCAGTGTGCGATTCGTCGAGCCGGGGTGACATGTAGTCCTCCATCGTTCTCGGCATATGGCTGCCGATGCCAATACGTGCACTGCGGTGTGCGGCGCCTCCAAAGCCGGCCGTTTCGATTGATGACTCTTCTACCCCTACCCGTTCCCGCGAACCTATGGCAAGTTCTGTTGACGGTGAAATGTCCGATTTCATACGGTTGTTCGGGTACCCCGTGGCGTAGGGAAGGCGTAGTGTTCGAGAACGTCAGCCATTCATGAGGACGCTGGTGACAGGGCGTCCGTGAGCAGCTACAACACAGCTAGGACGCGGCCGGGTCGGTGACGGCGGGCGTCGGGGTGGCGGCCGGGTCGGCCGCCGGTACGGCTGTGGTGACGGCGGCTATGACAGCAGCGATGACAGCAGTGACGACGGTAGTGATGACGGTCGGAGAGAGAGACGGCATGGACCGCGGGACGGTCGGCAGCGCGAGCGCACACCGGGGGCGGCTTCTGGTCGAGGTGCGGAAACAGGGGTCGAGCGCCGTGGTGACGGCGGTGGGTGAGCTGGATCACCACACCGCCGAGCTGCTGCGCGAGCCGCTCGACGGCTGCCTCGACGAGGGCTTCGCCCGGTTGGTCGTGGACTGTTCGGAGCTGGAGTTCTGCGACTCCACCGGCCTGAACGTCCTGCTCGGCGCCCGGCTCAAGGCCGAGGCGGCCGGGGGCGGGGTCCATCTGGCCGGTATGCGGCCTGTCGTGGCCAGGGTGTTTGAGATCACCGGAGCGGATGCCGTATTCACGGTCCACGACACCGTCGCGGCGGCGCTGGTCGAATGAGACCCTGAGGGGTCGGCGGGGGGGTGTTTCGGGGTGGGGTTCGGTGTGGCGTTCGGTGTGGCGTTCGGTGTGGCGTTCGGTGTGGCGTTCGGGGGGCGGGCCATGGTGCGAGATGTCGCTTACATCCCTTTTGTGCGGGCTGGGGTGGTGGAACCATGTGCCGATTGCCGTGAGGTGATGCACGCGTTACGCGCGTCACATCACCCGTGCCGAAAAAGTGGGTGTTCTCACGGATGGGCAGGGCAGGAGACATCCTGGATCCGTGACCACCGAAACGACAGGAATGTCCTGGGCCCCGGGCGCGGAACGGCAGAACGAGGGCATCGCTGTAGATCGTTGATGGAACTGAGTAGCTGAGTAACTGAGTACTGGTGAATCGGTGAGGTGAACCGCTGATGAGCACCACCCGGCCTTGCTCGCCGGGCGACCGCGGCCCGGAGCCGGACGCCGACGGCGCTTCGGGGCTGCCCGGGGTGTCCGGGGGGCCCGACGGGTCCGAGGCGCCCGGGGCTTCCGGTGTGTCCGATGTGCCCTCGGGTGAGGCGCTGGGCGACCCCGTCGGTGACCCCGTCGCCGCTGCCCGGCCGGTCGGGCGCCAGGCGCGGCGGCTGAGCTTCGCCGACGCCAGTGGAATCGTGCCGCTCGCCCGGGACTTCGCCCGTCAGGCGCTGTACGCGTGGGGCTGGCTGCCCGCGTCCGGCGCCGACCGGAGGGCCGCCGCCGAGGATGTCCTGCTGGTCGTCTCCGAACTCGTCACCAATGCCTGTCTGCACGCCGACGGGCCCGAGGAGATGTGGATCGCCTGCGAGGGCAAGGTGCTTCGGGTGGAGGTGTCCGACCGGGGCACCGGGGTGCCCGCGCCCCGCACCCCGCACCAGGCCGGGCGCCCCGGGGGCCACGGAATGTTCATCGTCCAACGGCTCTGTCTGGACTGGGGGGTGACCCGTACGGAGGGGGTTGCCGGGAAGACGGTGTGGGCGGAACTTGGGGCTGTCGGCGGCTGAGGTTGCCGTTGTCCGGTGCTTCGGTGCTGTGCGTCTCGGTGTGCGGGGTGCTCCCGCCCGCCCGCCCCATGTGTGGTTGCCGTGGGGTGGCCGCTGTCCGGTGCTTCGGTGCTGTGCGTCTCGGTGTGCGGGGTGCTCCCGCCCGCCCGCCCCATGTGTGGTTGCCGTGGGGTGGCCGCTGTCCGGTACTTCGGTCCTGTCCGACTCCGCGTTCGGGGCACTCCCGCCCACCCACCCGATGACGCGTGCGCAGCCGACCGGGGTGGAGGGGGAGTTCGTCGAGGCGTACCTGCCGATCGGCGAGTACGGTCCGTACCCCGAGCGGTTGCGCCAGTAGTTCGACGGCGTGGTCCGGTGGTTCAGGAGCGGCGGGCAGTGGCGGGAGACGCCGCAGAAATTCGGTGCCCGATGGTCGACGGTGTCCCACCGTTTCCGGCAGTGGCGTGACGCCGGCGGGTGCGAGTCCCTGCTGAAGGGCCTGATCATGGACGCCGCGAAGCGGCGTGAGGTGGATCTGCCGCTGGTCGGTATCGACTCCACCACCGCCGCCGGCCCCTCACGATGCCGCCGGGATGCACCCGAGTCAGGACGTGCTCGCCGCTTTGGCGAAGGCTGCCGCCGCGGAGGAGGTGGCCGGGTCGAAGGGGGCAGTCCGGAGGGCGAAGCGGGTAGGGCGGTGGTGCTGATCCGGAGGGGGCGGGCGGCGATGTGTCCGGCGCCGGCGCCGGCGCCGGGTTCGCGGAAGGCCGCTCTGCTGGGGCGCTCACCGGGCGGGCAGACGTCAGGGGTCCGTCTCGCCGCCGGTGTTCGTCTTGAGCGCGGGACGGGCGGGCGACAGTCCGCAGTTCGTCCCGGTGCTCGGGAATCCTGCGGCAAGCCCAAACCAGGGCCGGGAACCGGGAACCGGGAAAATCGGGAATCGCGAGCCGCGTAGGTCATCGTGCGCCGCCGACGCGGTCTCCGCCCGCCGGCTCAGACGAGGGCGGCGGCCAGCAGGGCGAAGGCGGCGATGATGACGGCGACGCGGACGTAGTGGAAGCGGTCCCAGCGGTGCATCTGCTCCTTCCAGTCCTCCGGCCGGTTCTCGGGGGTCCACGTCTTGCCCTGGTCGTTGATCGGGACGAGCAGCAGGATCGACATGAGCACGCTGACGATCAGTAGCGCACCCGCGGTGACGACGAGTCCGGTGCCGTCGTGGTGCCATCCGGCGACGGCCCATACCGCGACGAGGACGAGTGAGGTGATGTACCAGACCGGCATCACGGCACCGAGCATCCGGCCCCCGTGGGCGCGGCCGAGTTGGCCACTGTCACCGGGGAGTGCGTCGAGGATCCGGTTGATGACGAAGGCGACGGAGAACTCCACCCCCACCATCAAGCCGACGACCACGATGGTGAACACCTCAAGTGCGTTGAGCATGGTGACCCCTCCTGGTATTCAGTTCCTGGTATCCAGTGAATCTAGTGTTGCTAGCTGACGGGCCGACGCTAGCACTGCTGTCGCTTGATTGTCTAGCGATGCTAGGATCGGCTCATGTCGGTACAGGAACGCAAGCAGCGCGAACGGGCGGAGCGCGAACGCCTCATCGTGGCGACGGCCCGCGAACTCGCCGAGCAGCAGGGCTGGGACGCGGTCACCACCCGTCGGCTCGCCGAGCGCATCGAGTACAGCCAGCCCGTCCTCTACAGCCACTTCCGCGGCAAACGCGAGATCATCGGCGCCGTCGCCCTAGAAGGCGCCACCGAGATGGCCGTGGCGCTGCGCGCCGCGACCTCCGCCGCGGACGGCCCCCGCGCCCGGGTCGCCGCCCTCGCCCGCACCTACCTCGACTTCGCCGCACGCAACCCGGCGGTCTACGACGCCCTGTTCCAGCTCGACGGCGGCCTGGCCTTCGCGAACGAGGACACCCCAGCACCTCTGAAGGACGCCTTCGCCGCCCTGCTGGAAAGCCTCGGCGAGGTCGCCGGGGACGGCGTCCACCCGGCACTGTTCACCGAGGTGTTCTGGGCGGCCCTGCACGGACTGGCCACCCTGACCCGAGCGGGACGGGTGCCGCCGGAGGACGCCGAGCGGAGGGTGGAGCTGCTGGTGGACCGGCTCGCCGTGCTCTGACGCACCGCCCCGGCCGGGCACGCGGCGTGGCCGGGGTCCCGGGGCCCCGCTGCCTGCCTCCGGCATTGCTTCAGGCATGGCCTCCGGCGTGGCTTGCGGTCACTCGCGCCCAGACGGCGCAGCCGCAGACCGCCGGGCCGCGAACCCCGGACGGCCACCCGCCCCGCACCCGCCCCGCAAGCTGCGACGCCCATTGATCGCGACCCGATACGCGCCCTCGGTGTTCTGTCTCGGGAGATTGGGGACGGCGAGGGTGCGACCCGGTCCGCGCCCATGGGTGGGTGGGAGTGTCGGGGGCGTGTGTTGGCGGCCCTCGCGTGGTCCGCACCGTATGGGTGGGTGGGCGGGAGTGCCCCGGGTGTGGAGTCGGTCAGTACCGAGGTTCCGGACAGGGGGCATAGGGCGGCGGCCCTTGGGGCGGGGTGCCCGGGGGGATGGGGTGGCGGGGTGTGGTCCGCACCGTATGGGTGGGTGGGCGGGAGTGCCCCCCGGCGTCGAGTCGGCCAGTACCGAGGTTCCGGACCGAGCCCATCCACCGGCACCCCCAGGTCCCCTCGGCCCCCGATCCGCAAGGATCCGAGGCGTCCCGTGTCTTCCCTCGACACCCTCCCCGGCGTACCTTGAGCGCCCAATCTGATGCGCCGTCAGTAACTTTCCGTCAGCAACTTCCGCATGCCTGGAGCGACGGCGCGTACCAACGGCAAGAACGGCAAGAGGGGAACCCGTGGTGTCGTACCGGACGTACCAGAAACGAACGGCCGCGCTCGCGCTCGGCGCGGCCCTGGCCGGCTCGGCGGTGCTGATGGCCGCCCCCGCGGCCCACGCCGTGGTCGTCGACGTCAACTACCAGTGCAAGACGCCGATCGGCGACAAGGCGGCGGTCTCGCCGATCGACATCAAGGCCGTGAAGAGCGGCAGCGGATACTCCGTGACGATGTCCTTCCAGAAGGGCGTCTCGTCCAGCCCGGTCGAACTGGGCAAGGGCGCGATGAACCCGAGCGCGGTCATCAAACTCGGCGGCGCCGACACCGGCACCCTCGCGGTCAAGGGACCCGCGAACGCCGAGGCCATTCCCGCCAACAGCCCCATCAAAATCAGCGACTTGACGGGCACGTACACGCCGAAGAAGTCGGGGACGGTCACGTTCACCGCCGGGGTCCTCACCATCAAGGCCCTGGGGACGACGACGACCTGTACGCCGTCCAACAACCCGAAGCCGAGCCTTTCGCTGGCGGTCACCGCCGCCGGAGGATCGGGCGGCTCGTCCAGCGACGGCGGCAGCTCGTCGTCCGGTGCGTCGGGCGGCGGCGGCGACCAGCTCCCGCAGACCGGCCCCGCCGACTCGGCCGTGGCGCTCGGCACCCTCGGCGGCACCGTCCTCCTCGCCGGCGCGGCAGGCGTGCTCTGGCTGACCCGCCGCAACCAGACGGCGTCCCGCTAGGACCGGCCCGCCCCCGACTCCGTACGCGCCGACGACCAGGAGCCGCCGATGTCGCCGTACCACCGAAGGGACCGCCCGCGCGCCCCCGCCCCCGCCGCCGCGTGCGTCCTGGCCACGACGCTCCTCCTCCTGGCCGCGACACCAGCGACACCGGCGACACCCGCCTACGCGGAGCCCGCCGATTCCTGGACCGTGGCCCCCGCCCCCGGAGGGCGCCCGTACGTCTACGCGGAAGGCGCCCCCGGCACCGTCCTGGAGGACGCCGTGTCCGTCAGCAACACCGGCACCCGCGCGCTGACGGTACGGCTGCGCGGCGCGGACGCCGACAACACCGAGGGCGGCGGCTTCTCGGTACGGGACAAGCCGGTGGACACCGGCGCCTGGATCACCTTCGCCGAGCGGACCGTACGCATCCCGGCCCGCACCCGCGCCGACGTCCCGTTCACGGTGACCGTCCCGGCCGGCGCGAACCCCGGTGACCACCCGGGCGCGATCGTCGTCAGCGCGGGCGGGCGCGACGCGGGCGTACGGGTCCATCTGCGCGTCAGCGGCCCCACGCTCTCCGCGCTCACCGTCGAGAAGGTACGTACGGACGGCGACCGCATCGTCTACGACCTGGTCAACCGCGGCAACACCGTCCTGTCCCCGAAGCTCGCGGTGCGCGCCGACGGGGTGTTCGGCACGGTGCTGGAGCGGCCGGCCCGCGCGCTGCCCGTCGAACTGCTGCCGGGCCGCCGCATCACCCTGCGCGAACCGTGGGACCCGCCCGCGTTCGACTCCGTCGACGTACGGCTCAGGGTCACCGCGGCCGGTGCCGCCCCGGACACCGCGACCGCGACGGCCCGCTTCGTGCCCTGGGCACCGCTGACCGGAGCGGCCCTGCTCCTGGCAGCGGCGGCGGCCGTCGGCGCCCGAGCCGTACGCGTAAGGAGACGGGCACCACGGGATGTACGGGAAGCGGAGGCGCCGCCACCGCCCAGGCAACCGGCCCTGGCCGGATCGAGGAACGGTTCCGGGACAGGAGACGGACTGTGAACCGCAGGCCCAGCACGATCAGACCCAGGACCGCCATACTGCTCGCGGCCCTCGCCGCACTCGTCACGACACTGCTGCCCGCCATCGCGGCGCCCCCCGCCTCGGCCGCCTCCTCCGCCGACGGCCCGACCGTCGCCGTCTCCACCCCTCAGGCGGGCGTCGGCGGTTCGATCACCGTCACCGGCAAGGGCTGGCGGCCCGACACCCTGCTGATGATGCTGATCTGCGGCCAGAACATGATCGGCGGCACCAACTCCTGCGCCAACGCCGACGGCCGCGCCGTCACCACCGACAACTCCGGCGCCTTCAGCAAGAAACTCCCCGTCGCCGCGCCCCCGAAGCCCTGCCCGTGTGTCGTGCACGTGGCGACGGTGACCGGTGAACAGGCCCTCGCCGACGCCGAGTTCAAGGTCGCGGGTCACCCCACGGCGCCGCTGCCCGAACCCAGCGGCGAGGGCCGCCTCTCGATCCTCACGGACACTCGGCTCGACGGTTCGGGGGGCGTCCTGACCTGGTTCGGTGCCCCGCCGTCCCGCACGCTCGTGTTCACCGTCGGCAATCTCGGCGCGTCCCCGGTGAAGGACCCCGTCTTCCAGGTCGGCACCTCGCACGGCGTGTTCGCCCCGCAGTGGGAGGACCAGCAGTGGCGGGGCACGGTCGCGCCGGGCACCAAGGCGCAGGTCAGGCTCCCCGTCGAACTCTCCGCCGGCGCGCACGGCGGCTATCTGGTCTCCGTCCGCCACGGCGGCAAGGTACTCGCCGAACAGCCCTGGGGCGTGGGCCGCCCGTGGGGCGTCACGCTCTTCTGGGTGCTGCTCTGCGTCGTCGTACCGGCCGCCGTGTTCCGTATCGGCATGGCCGTCGTCGACCGGGTGCGCCCGCGCGGCTCCCGACGCCCCGCCGCCACCGGACGCCACCGGGGCGTGAGCCTGACCGACCTCACCGTACGGCTGCCGAAACTGTCCTCCGCTCCACCGGAGCCCAAGGAGGCACCGGCGACTTCGACCCTGCCGTGGTTCACACCGGACAACGATCCGGGAGCACCGGCGAGTCGGCTCTCCGCACCGTCCGCACCGCGCGAACCGTCCGAGCAACCACCGACGAACACTCAGCCAAAGAGGGGTACCACGTGAGCACGCAAGTGAGGGTGAGCGCACGGCGGAGAGCGGGCGCGGCCGGCGCCGCGATGATGCTCGGCGGCGCCGGGCTCCTGCTGGCCGCCGGTCCCGCGCAGGCCGCCGAGGTGTCGTACGCGACCGAGTGCATTCCGCCCGCGATCTCGGGGCTGCCGCCCGTGCAGGGGACCACCAAGGTGGACATCTCGGCGCCCGCCGAGGCGAAGGTCGGCGACGAGGTCGAGATCGTGTGGAAGACCACGCAGGCCGCGTCCAAGAACCCGGACGTCCTCGACCTGGAGAAGGACACCGTCAAACCGTCCGGAACCCTCAAGGTCAAGGGTGCGCAGACCGGTGACCTCGCGATGGCGGGCCCGCGCCAGAATCCGCCCATCCCCAAGAACAGCGCGATGATCCTGCCCGACATGACGGCCAAGCTGAAGCTGACGGCGCCGGGCGAGGTGACGCTCACGCCGGACGCGTACACGATCAACGTCAGCAAGCCGATCTCCACGGACACCAAGTGCACGCCCAAGGAGACGGTGCAGCCGGCGGCGACCATCAAGGTGACGGAGGGCGGGACGAGTTCGGGCGGTACGACATCGGGAACGACGACCGGTACGACCTCCGGCACTACGAGCGGCACTACTAGCGGCACCACGAGTGGCGCTACGGGTGGCAGTACTGGTGGCAGTACGGGCGGCGGCGGTGACGGTCAGACCGACTTCACCGGCAAGGAGGTGCAGGTCCCGTACGCCTGTAAGACCCCCATCGGCGACAAGAACGCCACCTCGCCCGTGCAGATCAACGCCAAGAAGAACGGCGGCTCCTTCGATCTGACGGTCAAGTTCAAGAAGTCCGTCATGGACAGTCCGGCGCCGATCCCGGCGGACTCCGTGAAGCCGTCGATGGAGGTCAAGCTAGGCGGCGCGGACAAGGGCACGGTCCATGTCGAGGGTCCGACCAACAAGGACCCGATCGAGACCGGCGCCCCGATCGCGATCCCTGATCTGACGGGCACGTACAAGCCGGGCGCCGACGGCAAGTCGACGCTCTCGCCGGGCGTCCTCACGGTGAAGGCGCTGGGCACGACCACGACGTGTACGCCCACCAAGTCCGAGGTGTCCCTGGAGATCGACACGACGGCGCAGCCGGGCGGCGCGTCCGGCGGTTCGGGGTCGGCGGGCGGTTCGGCGGGCGGCTCGGCCTCCGGCTCCGGCGGCAGCGGCGGCGGCCTCGCGGAGACCGGCGCGGAGAACAACGGCGCGCTGCGGGCGCTGGGCCTGGTCGCGGGAACGGTGATCCTGCTCGGCGGCGCGGTGTTCACGTTCCTGCCAAGGCGCCGCACGCACTGAGGCACAGGCACAGGCACGGACACAGGCAGGCGTACGAGGAAGGGCCGCCGCACCATCCAAGGCGCGGCGACCCTCCCTACAGTGGGCTGACGCTACGACAACGTCAACGTACGTCCCCCATAAGGGACTTGACCTTCTTGCGGTACATGAACACCGCGGCGCCCGCGGCGATGGCGAGTGCGGCCTCCATGCCGACGATGCCGGTCTGGTTGAGGTCGACGCCCGCCAGCGAGAGGAGGCTGGTGGTGCAGTCGCCCGCGGTGACGGCGAGGAACCAGACACCCATCATCTGGGAGCCGTACTTCACCGGCGCCATCTTCGTGGTGACGGACAGGCCGACCGGCGAGAGGCACAGCTCGCCGACGGTCTGGGCGAAGTAGATGGCGACCATCCACCAGGCGGCGACCTTCGCACCGTCCCCGGCCATGGAGAGCGGGATCAGGAACACCAGGAAGGAGACACCGACCAGGAACAGACCGGACGCGAACTTCACGACCGTGCTGGGCTCCTTGCCGCGCCGGTTGAGCGCCAGCCAGATCCAGGCGACGACCGGGGCCAGCGCCATGATGAGCACCGGGTTGATCGACTGGTACCAGGAGACCGGGAAGTCGAAGCCGAGGATCGTGGTGTTGGTGGACTTGTCGCCGAACAGGGCCAGCGTGGAGCCGCCCTGGTCGTAGATCATCCAGAACACGGCGGCGGCCACGAAGAACCAGATGTACCCGGTCATCTTCGACTGCTCGGTCTCCGTCAGCTCCTTGTCCCGCTTGATCCGCGTCAGCACCATGATCGGGATGATGAGGCCGGCGAGGGTGATCGGTACGAGGGCCCAGTTGAGGGTGTAGGTGCCGGTGCCGACGACGACGCCGTAGAACACGACGGCGACGGCCAGCCAGATGAGGCCCTTGCGCAGCGTGGTCTGCCGCTCCTGGACGCTGAGCGGCTTCGGTACGACGCTGGACCGCTCGCTCAGATGCCGCGTACCCATGAGGAACTGGGCGAGACCCAGGGCCATGCCGAGCGCGGCGAGGGCGAAGCCGAGGTGCCAGTTGACGTTCTCGCCGACGGTGCCGATGACGAGGGGCGCGGCGAAGGCGCCGAGGTTGATGCCCATGTAGAAGACGGTGAAGCCACCGTCGCGGCGCGGGTCGTCGGGGCCGTCGTAGAGCTGGCCGACCATGGTGGAGATGTTGGCCTTCAGCAGCCCGGAGCCGAGCGCGACGAGACCGAGGCCCGCGAAGAAGGTGCCCTGTCCGGGCAGTGCCAGCGTCAGGTGGCCGACCATGATGACGGCGGCCGAGATGGTCACGGTCTTACGGGGACCCCAGACACGGTCGCCGAACCAGCCGCCGGGCATGGCGAGCAGGTACACCATCGCCAGGTAGATCGAGTAGATCGCGGTGGCCGTGGCCGGGTTCATGTTCAGGCCGCCGGGGGCGACGAGATACAGCGGGAGCAGCGCCCGCATGCCGTAGAAGCTGAAGCGCTCCCACATCTCGGTCATGAAGAGAGTGGCCAGGCCGCGGGGGTGGCCGAAGAAGGTCTTCTCGCTGCCAGGCGTACTGGGCGAGTCCTTCGTCAGGCTGGACGCCATGGGTCGATCCTCGTGAGTTCGGGACGCGCCGCACGAAGGGGTACGGGCGCCCGGTGGGGGGCGGGCCTGGTTCGGGGCCGGTGGGGGGCCGTCCCGGCACACAAAAGGACCCTTGGCACGCAATAGTGGGCCAAAGGTCCATCAGTAGTGCGACAGGCGTCCTTCCACCTTAAGACACGACAGCGCCCCAATTGGAAGGACTTGAGACACGGATCACAGGAAAACCAGGAACAACAGAACCACTTTCCAAGGCTCCACACCAAAGCCCCCGGCACATTGACCCGCGCCACCGTTCTGTGGAAGTGCCCCGCACTCCGATTCCGCCGCGACGGCGCCAGGCCGGAACGGCGCATCCCGGCGGTGCCAAGCCGCTGTGTGGAAGTGCTCCGCACTTCGATCCCGCCGCGACGGTGCGAAGCCGTTCTGTGGAAGTGCTCCGCACTTCGATTCCGCCGCGACGGCGCCAAGCCGGGACGGCGCATCCCGGCGGTGCCAAGCCGCTGTGTGGAAGTGCTCCGCACTTCGATCCCGCCGCGACGGTGCGAAGCCGTTCTGTGGAAGTGCCTGGCACTTCGATTCCGCCGCGACGGCGCCAGGCCGGGACGGCGCATCCCGGCGGTGCCAAGCCCGCTCTGTGGAAGTGCTCCGCACTTCGATCCCGCCGCCACGGCGCCAAGCCAGGACGGCGCATCCCGGCGGTGCCAAGCCGTCCCCAGCCCACGAAGCTCCCCACCACTGCCCCCCCAAGCCGGCCGCAGGCCACCCCCCCCGGCGGAGCCGAAAGCCGCCCGCAGGCCACCCCCCGGCGGAGCCGAAAGCCGGCCGCAGGCCAAGTGCCGGCCGCAGGCCGAACCCGGTCAGGCCAAGCGCAAGCGATACCTCGCTATTCTCAAGGGCATGACCCGTGTACTGCTCGCCGAGGACGACGCGTCCATCTCGGAGCCACTGGCCCGTGCCCTGCGCCGGGAGGGTTACGAGGTCGAAGTGCGTGAGGACGGACCGACCGCGCTGGACGCGGGCATGCAGGGGGGAGTCGACCTGGTCGTACTCGACCTCGGCCTGCCCGGTATGGACGGCCTGGAGGTGGCCCGCAGACTCCGCGCCGAGGGCCACACGGTGCCGATCCTCATCCTCACCGCGCGCGCCGACGAGGTCGACACCGTCGTCGGCCTCGACGCGGGCGCCGACGACTACGTGACCAAGCCCTTCCGGCTTGCCGAACTTCTGGCCCGGGTGCGGGCCCTGCTGCGGCGCGGCGCCGCCGAACCCCAGCAGCCGCCGGCCACCCACGGCGTCCGGATCGACGTGGAGTCGCACCGCGCGTGGATGGGCGAGGAGGAACTCCAGCTCACCGCCAAGGAGTTCGACCTGCTGAGGGTCCTGGTCCGGGACGCGGGCCGGGTCGTCACGCGCGACCAGTTGATGCGCGAGGTCTGGGACACCACCTGGTGGTCCTCGACCAAGACGCTCGACATGCACATCTCCTGGCTGCGCAAGAAACTGGGCGACGACGCCGCGAACCCCCGCTACATCGCCACAGTCCGGGGCGTAGGTTTCCGCTTCGAGAAAAGCTGACGACACCCCCTGACGACACCCCACCCCCGGGCCACCGAACGTTGGAACCATGCGCCGCCGTCTGATCAACTCCACGCTCGCCGTAGTGCTCGTCGTGATCGCCGTGTTCGGGGTCTCCCTGGTCATCGTGGAGACCCGCACGATCAGCAGCAGCGCCCAGGAGCGCGTGGACTCCGAGGCGCGGCGCCTGGCCGGCATCGTCGACAGCAGGCTCTTCAGCGACGAGAGCATCACCGCGGCGGTCCTCAGGAACCAGGTCGCCCACGACCGGTACGCCGTCATCGAGGTACCGGGCAAGGCCCCCGTGGTGATCGGCACCCGCCCCAAGGGCGACGTGATCCACGGCGAGGCCAAGGGCGAGCAGGGCGAGACGGTCACCGTCGAGGAGTCCAGCTCGGCGGTGACCCGCGAGGTCGGCCGCACCCTCCTGATCATCGCCGCGGTCGCCCTGCTCGCGATCGTCGCCGCCGTCCTGCTCGCCGTACGGCAGGCCAACCGGCTCACCTCCCCGCTCACCGATCTCGCCGAGACCGCGGAACGCCTCGGCTCGGGCGACCCGCGCCCCCGCCACAAGCGGTACGGGGTGCCCGAGCTGGACCGGGTCGCGGACGTCCTGGACTCCAGCGCCGAGCGCATCGCGCGGATGCTCACGGCCGAGCGGCGCCTCGCGGCCGACGCCTCGCACCAGCTCCGTACACCGCTGACCGCGCTGTCGATGCGGCTGGAGGAGATCACCGTCACCGAGGATCTGGAGACGGTACGGGAGGAGGCGACGGTGGCGCTGGCCCAGGTCGAACGGCTCACGGACGTCGTCGAGCGGCTGCTGACGAACTCCCGGGACCCGCGGACCGGCTCCGCGGTCTCCTTCGACCTGGACGAGGTCATCAAGCAGCAGCTGGAGGAGTGGAGGCCGGTCTACCGCAGTGTGGGCCGCGCCATCGTCAGCTCCGGCAAACGGCATCTGCGGGCCGTCGGCACCCCGGGCGCGGTCGCCCAGGTCCTGGCCGCGCTCATCGAGAACTCCCTCATGCACGGCGGCGGCACCGTCGCGCTGCGCACCCGGGTCACCGGCAACCAGGCCGTCATCGAGGTCACCGACGAGGGCGCGGGCGTCCCGCCCGAACTGGGCTCCCGGATCTTCGAGCGGACCATCAGCGGCCGTAACTCGACGGGCATCGGTCTCGCCGTCGCCCGGGACCTCGCGGAGGCCGACGGGGGCCGCCTGGAGATGCTCCAGGGCAAGCCCCCGGTGTTCGGCCTGTTCCTGTCCCGTACGCCCCTGAAGAAGCAGGGCGCGGGCGGCGACGACCACACGGTCCGCTGACCCCCGGCCCCCAGCTCTCAGGCCGCGCGCTGCCGGTCCCGCTCCTCGCCGCCCCCGCCCCCGCCGCCGTCGAGGAACGTTTCGCTGCTCGTGACCGTCGCCCCCGCCGGCAGTGTCTTGAAGACCCATGTGCGGTACGACCAGAACCGGAACAGGGTCGCGATCCCGATGCCGAGGAACTTGAAGACGTTGCTCTGCAGCGGGCTGTCCCAGCCGAACCCGTACGTCGCGAGGTACAGGACCCCGTTCTCGATGACGAGGCCGACCGCGCTGAACGCCAGGAACAGCGTCATCTCGCGGGTGCTGCCGCTCTTGTCACGGTCCCGGTACGTGAAGTAGCGGAAGCCGATGTAGTTGAAGATGATCGCCACGATCGTGGCGACGACACTGGCGCGTACCACCTGGAGATCGGTCACGTGCCGCATCAGGTTGAACACGAGGAGGTTGACCGCCAGACCCGCGCCACCCACCGCCCCGAACTTCGCGATCTCACGCCACAACTGTTCGACGTGCCGTCGCAGGGACCCGCCCGATGAGGTGCGCGTTCCCGGAGAACCACCCTTGTCCATGGTGCCGCCCAGTCCCCGCTCCGTCGGATTCGTCACACGGTCAATTCCGCCCATGCTATCCAGCACCCTCCGTCGGCGCCTGCGGACGCCCCCACCCAGCGCGCCGATACCCTGGGGAGCGTGACATTCCCGGTAGTCGGCATGGTCGGCGGGGGTCAGCTCGCTCGTATGACACACGAGGCGGGCATCCCGCTCGGCATCAGGTTCAAGCTCCTCAGCGACACCCCGCAGGATTCGGCGGCGCAAGTGGTCAGCGATGTCGTCATCGGCGACTATCGCGATCTGGCGACGCTGCGTGAGTTCGCGCGGGGCTGCGACGTGATCACTTTCGATCACGAGCACGTCCCCACCGAGCATCTGCGGGCCCTGGAGGCGGACGGCATCCCCGTGCGCCCCGGGCCCGACGCGCTCGTGCACGCCCAGGACAAGGGCGTGATGCGCGCGAAGCTCACCGAGATCGGCGCGCCCTGCCCGCGCCACCGGATCGTGCGCGACCCGGCGGACGTCGCGGCCTTCGCGACAGAGGGCGCCCCGGACGGCGGTGACGGCTTCCCGGTGATCCTCAAGACGGTCCGCGGCGGTTACGACGGCAAAGGCGTCTGGGTGGTCCGGTCCCTGGCGGACGCCGCCGAGCCGTTCCGCGCGGGCGTCCCGGTCCTCGCCGAGGAGAAGGTCGACTTCGTCAGGGAACTCGCCGCCAATGTGGTGCGCTCCCCGCACGGCCAGGCCGTCGCGTACCCGGTCGTGGAGTCCCGGCAGGTCGACGGCGTCTGCGACACGGTGATCGCCCCCGCCCCCGGCCTCGACGAGAACTTGGCGCTGCGCGCAGAGGAGTTGGCCCTGCGCATCGCGAAGGAGCTGAACGTCGTCGGCCACCTCGCCGTCGAACTCTTCGAGACGCCCGACGGCCGCGTCCTGGTCAACGAACTCGCCATGCGCCCGCACAACTCCGGGCACTGGACGCAGGACGGCGCGATCACCTCGCAGTTCGCCAACCACGTCCGCGCGGTGCTCGACCTCCCGCTCGGCGACCCGCGCCCGCGCGCCCCCTGGACGGTCATGTGCAACGTCCTGGGCGGCGACTACCCGGACATGTACGGCGCGTATCTGCACTGCATGGCCCGCGACCCGCGGCTGAAGATCCACATGTACGGCAAGGACGTGAAGCCGGGCCGCAAGGTCGGGCACGTCAACACCTACGGCGACGACCTGGACGACGTGCTGGAGCGCGCCCGTCACGCAGCCGGCTACCTCAGGGGAACGATCACCGAATGACCACCTCCGCTGCCTCAGCCGCCTCCTCTGCCTCCTCCACCGCCTCCTCCGGGCCCGTCGTGGGCATCGTCATGGGTTCGGACTCCGACTGGCCCGTCATGGAGGCCGCGGCGCAGGCGCTCGACGAGTTCGAGATCGCCTACGAGGTCGACGTCGTCTCCGCCCACCGCATGCCCCGCGAGATGATCGCGTACGGGGAGCACGCCGCCGACCGGGGCCTGAAGGCGATCATCGCGGGCGCCGGGGGAGCGGCCCATCTGCCGGGCATGCTCGCCTCGGTGACCCCGCTGCCGGTGATCGGCGTGCCCGTCCCGCTGAAGTACCTCGACGGCATGGACAGCCTGCTGTCCATCGTGCAGATGCCGGCGGGCGTGCCCGTCGCCACGGTCTCGGTCGGCGGCGCGCGCAACGCGGGCCTGCTCGCGGTCCGGATGCTCGCCGCGCACGACGAGGAACTGCTCGGCCGGGTACGGGAGTTCCAGCAGGAGCTGAACGACCAGGCGACGGAGAAGGGCAAGCGGCTGCGGGCCAAGGTCGACGGCGGCGCTGCCGGTTTCGGCTTCGGCTCGGGAAAGTGACGGCCATGACTCTCTCCCCCCGCCTCGAAGAGGCCCGCGCCCTGCTCCAGGACTTCCCGGTGGCCGACGGCCACAACGACCTGCCGTGGGCCCTGCGCGAGCAGGTGCGGTACGACCTCGGCGCCCGGGACATCGCCACCGACCAGAGCGCCCATCTGCACACCGACCTGGCCCGGCTGCGGGCGGGCGGCGTCGGCGCCCAGTTCTGGTCGGTGTACGTACGGTCCGACCTCGCCGGGGACAGCGCGGTCAGCGCGACGCTCGAACAGATCGACTGCGTACGGCAGTTGCTGGCCCGCTACCCGCAGGACCTGGCGCCCGCGCTGACGGCCGCCGACATGGAAGGGGCCCGCGCCGAAGGCCGTATCGCCTCCCTCATGGGCGCCGAGGGCGGCCACTCCATCAACAACTCCCTGGCGACCCTGCGGGCCCTGCACACCCTGGGCGTCCGCTACATGACGCTCACGCACAACGACAACATCGCCTGGGCGGACTCGGCGACGGACGCCCCGGGCGTGGGCGGCCTCTCGGACTTCGGCCGCGAGGTCGTACGGGAGATGAACCGGGTAGGCATGCTCGTGGACCTGTCCCACGTGGCGGCGACGACGATGAGAGACGCGCTGGACACGACAGTCGCGCCCGTGATCTTCTCCCACTCCTCGTCCCGGGCGGTGTGCGACCACCCGAGGAACATCCCGGACGACGTCCTGGAACGCCTCCCCGGCAACGGCGGTGTGGCGATGGCGACGTTCGTCCCGAAGTTCGTCCTCCAGGCGGCCGTCGACTGGACGGAGGCGGCGGACGAGAATCTGCGCACCCACGGCTTCCACCACCTGGACACCTCACCCGAGGCGATGAAGCTGCACCTGGCCTTCGAGGAGGCCCACCCGCGCCCGGTCGCGACGGCGGCCACGGTCGCCGACCACCTCGACCACATGCGCGAGGTGGCGGGCATCGACCACATCGGCATCGGCGGCGACTACGACGGCACGGCCTTCACCCCCGAGAACCTGAACGACGTCTCCTCGTACCCCCACCTGATCGCGGAACTCCTGACCCGGTCCTGGTCGAAAGAAGACCTGTCGAAGCTGACATGGGCGAACGCGGTGAGGGTGCTGGGTGACGCGGAATCGGTGGCGACGGCGGAACAGGCCAGGAGGGGCCCGTCGCACGCGACGCTGACCTGATCGCGCGTCAGCAGGCGCAGAGGCAGAACGGATGGCCCGCCGGGTCCGCGTACACCCGCCATGTACGCGCCCGGTCCGCCGTCTCCAGCGCGACCGCGCCCAGCGCCAGCACCCGCGCCTCGGCCGTGTCCATGTCGTCGACGGTCAGGTCGAGGTGGAACTGCTGGGACGCGTGGGGGCTGGGCCACTTCGGGGGTACGAAGCCCGGGGCGGACTGGAAGGCCATGGTGCCGCCGGCGGGCAACTCCAGTTCCACCCAGCGGTCCTCGTCCTCGCCCCCGCCCTGCTCGCTCACGGTCCCGCCCAGCACCTCGGCGTAGAACCCGGCCAGGGCGCGGGGGTCCGGACAGTCCAGGACTACGGCGCCCAGGGTCGCGACAGCGGACATGACTCCTCCTTGGTCGATGCATCGGGTTACCGTCAAACCAGCTTCACCGGTAACGGTTACCGCATACTCCCGCATAGGAGGTAACGTCGCAAGCATGAGTGAAAGAGCCCCCGCTCCCGGCGGCCTCGCCTTGGTGGAGGCCCTGGTCAACACGGTCGACCTGGCGACCGGCGCCGACCGGCTGGACACGGTGGAGGGGCGGGCCGTGTTCGGGCTGGCGGCGGAGGAGGCGCAGTCCGCGAAGGATCTGCGCGAGTCGCTGCGGGTCGTCTGCCTGGCCCACGCGGGCCATCCGCCGCACCGTACGGCGGTCCTCCCGCTCGGCGATCTGCTGGCCGAGGCCCCGCTCGTCGTGGCGGTCGACACGGCGGACGGCGCGGCAACTCTGGTCCCGAGCCGCCGTCCGACCGCCCTGACCTCACGCGTCGCCACCGCCATCGCCGAAGCCGTCACGGCTGGCACCTGGCTCCGCCTCAAGGCCTGCGAGTCCCCCACCTGCCACTGGGCGTACTACGACAGAAGCCCGGCGGGCAAAGGGCGTTGGTGCTCGATGGCGGTCTGCGGAGCCAGGGCGAAGATGAAGACGTACCGGGCGAGAGGCAAGTAACGCCCGGACACCCGTCGGGTCGGATCCGATCAGGTCGGGTCAGGACGTGGCCTCGCGGGTGGTGGTGTGCTGAGCACGGGGTGGCCGCTCGGGCGGGACCAGCGTCGGGCCAGGCCCGCGCAGATGACCAGTTGCAACTGGTGGTAGGCCATGAGTGGCAGCACGATCAGCGCCGCCTGCCCGCCGAACAGCACCGCCGCCATCGGCAGCCCGCTCGCCAGACTCTTCTGCGAGCCGCACAGCACGGCCGCGATACGGGCCGGGGGATCCAGCCCGAGCAGCCGGGCGGCGGCCGTCGTACAGCCCAGGGCGACGAAGAAGAGGGCGGTGAGCACGGCAACGAGGACGAGCAGCGAGGCGACGGTGACCTGTTGCCAGACGCCCTGGTTCATCCCGGAGCTGAACGCCGCGTAGACGACCAGCAGGATGGAGGCCCGGTCGACCGGGCCCAGCACCCGCTTGTGCCGCGCGACGAAGCCGCCGATCCAGCGCCGGAGCAACTGCCCGGCGATGAAGGGGGCGAGCAACTGCGCGCCCAGGCGCAGCAGTCCGTCCATGGACAGCGCGGCCTCCGAGCCGATCAGCCAGGCGGCGAGAAGGGGGGTCGCCGCCAGGCCGACCAGGCTGGAGTAGGTACCGGCGCAGATCGCCGCGGGCACGTCGCCCTTGGCGAGGGCGGTGAGCGCCACCGCGGACTGCACCGTGGACGGCACGACGCACAGGAACAGGACGCCCGCCTGGAGTTGCGCGGGCAACTGGGGCAGCATCACGGCGCCCAGTCCGAGCAGGGGGAAGAGGACGAAGGTGGACAGCAGCACCAGGGTGTGCAGCCTCACATGGCGCAGCCCGGCGAGGGTCTCCCGGGTGGAGAGCCGGGCGCCGTAGAGGAAGAAGAGCAGACCGATGGCCAGTTCGGACGTGATGTTCGCGATGTCCGCCGCCCGCCCGGTGGCGGGCAGCAGACAGGCGAGGACGACCGTGCCCGCGAGGGCCGCGACATAGGGGTCGACGGCCTTCGGGAACCGCAAGCGGCCTTTCCCGATCCCGAACAGCCGGTTTCTGGGGAACTTCACGAACTTCAAACGATCCGGCGGGTCCGGGCGCACGGCCGTGTCCGTGACAGTGCCGAGGGGCGCCGGACCAGGAGGCGCGGCGAGCTGCCCGCCGTCCGCGCGCCCGACGTCCGCACACCCACCGTTCTCCTGCCCGGCGCCGCTCATGACTGGCCCTGCCTCATGACTGGTCCTGCTCTTCCCCGGGACGGTCCGGGTTGATCAGCGTGTCCATCAGGTCGACCGCGCTGCCGTCGTGGTCGCTGCCGGAGGTACCGGGGCCATGGTTGGTGTTCAGCGTCCGGTCGACCTCCAGCCAGGAATCCGCGTTCGAGTTGTCGACCAGGGTGAGGACGACGAGGCCGTCGGCCGCCTGGGCCGGAAGCGACCCCGCGCCCAGGGCGGCGGCTGCCGCCGCCAGGGTCAGGGCCGCCGTCCTGGCGGCGGGAATGCGCGTGAGCGTCCGGCGGCTGCCGGGGGCATTCGTCATGCCGGTACGTCCACGAGCGCGGGGTGGTGGCGGCTGATGTTCCTGGCCAGCAGCTCGGTGGACTCCCTGACGCCCACCGCGGCGGCGTCGTCCCTGACGGCCGGCAGCCGGCCGTCGGCGTACTTCAGCTCGGCCAGTGCGGTGTCCATCGCCTGGTGCGCCGCGAACAGGCACGGCGTGCTGTAGATCGCCACGTCCACGCCGAGTTCGGTCAGTTCGGACAGGGAGAGCCGGGGGGACTTGCCGCCGGCGATCTGGTTGAACAGCAGTGGTTTGTCGCCGACGACCGCGCGGATCCGGCGGATCCACTCGACGCTGCGCACCCCGTCGACCAGCACCACATCGGCGTCGGTCCGGGCCAGGGCCTCGGCCCTGCGCAGGATCTCGTCCTCCTCCGTCGCGTCCGTACGGGCGACCACGAGCAGGTCGGTACGGCTGGCCAGGACGAGGTTCAGCTTCTCCAGGTACTCGTCCAGCGGCAGCACCATCTTGCCGTCGGCGTGCCCGCAGCGGCGCGGACGTTTCTGGTCCTCCAGGATCACCCCGGACGCCCCGATCCGTTCCAGCCGCTGGACGACATGGCAGGCGACCTCGGGGTCGACGTACCCGTCGTCGATGTCCACCAGGAGGTGGTGGCGCGGGAAGGCCCCGCGCAGCCGCTCGGCGAAGGCCACCATGTCCGGCCACGCGATGAAGCCGATGTCCGGCAACCCGTAGTGCGAGGCGGCGAAGCCGAAGCCCGAGACGAAGAAGCCGTTGTAGTGCCCGGCGGCGACCGACGCCGAGTACATGTCGTAGATGCCGATCAGGGGTGTCGTTCCCGCTGCCGTGACCTCGTCACGGAGCGCGCTTCCGTAGCGCATGCGCTGTCTTCTTTCTGTGGGGAAGCACCGCGGCACAGACTCCATGTGGCTGCGCCATGCATGCGCATGGGCAGGTCTCGCCTTGGCGCGGCACTTCTTTGCCGAAAACGCATCAGCGCTAGACTTGCCGAAGACGGAATATTTATAAGGTTTTGACCCGTTTTCAGGTCCTTTTGGCTGGCAAGTTCCGCTCCGGAGGAGGAATGGATCACGTCTTCGCTGACGCCATTCGGTCCACTCCGCCGACCTGATCCAAACGAGAGGCCCTAGGCCGACGGCCGCCCCATCGCCCGGTACGACCACCCGGCCGCCCGCCACACCGCCGGGTCGAGCGCGTTGCGCCCGTCGAGGAGCACCCGGCGCGACGCCACGGCGCCCAGCTCCGCCGGGTCCAGCTCACGGAACTCCCGCCACTCGGTGAGGTGCAGCACCACATCGGCGCCCCGCACCGCGTCGACCGCCGAATCCGCGTACCCCAGCGTCGGGAACAGCCGCCGCGCGTTCTCCATCCCCTTCGGGTCGTAGACGGTGACCTGCCCGCCCTGGAGATGGATCTGCCCGGCGACGTTCAGCGCGGGCGAGTCCCGTACGTCGTCCGAGTCCGGCTTGAACGCGGCACCCAGCACCCCGACCCGCTTGCCGAGGAACGTGTCGCCCCCGACCGCGTCCCGCGCCATCTCGACCATCTGGCCGCGCCGCCGCATGTTGATGGAGTCGATCTCGCGCAGGAACGTCAGCGCCTGGTCCGCGCCCAGCTCACCGGCGCGCGCCATGAAGGCCCGGATGTCCTTGGGCAGACAGCCCCCGCCGAAGCCGATGCCGGCCCGCAGGAACTTGTGCCCGATCCGGTCGTCGTACCCGATGGCCTCCGCGAGCCGCACCACGTCGCCGCCGCCGGCCTCGCAGACCTCGGCCATCGCGTTGATGAACGAGATCTTCGTGGCGAGGAAGGAGTTGGCGGAGGTCTTCACCAGCTCCGCCGTCGGGAAGTCGGTGACGAGGAAGGGCGTACCGTCGCCGACGGGCGTCGCGTACACCTCGCGCAGCAGCTTCTCGGCGTGCCCGCCGCGCACCCCGACGACGATCCGGTCCGGGTGGAGCGTGTCCTGTACGGCGAAACCCTCCCGCAGGAATTCCGGGTTCCACGCGAGTTCCACGCCGTCCCCGGCGGGCGCCAGCTCGGCGAGCCGCGCCGCGATCCGCTCCGCGCTGCCGACCGGCACGGTCGACTTGCCGACGACGAGCGCGGGCCGCGTGAGGTGCCGGGCCAGAGTCTCCATCGCGGTGTCGACGTACGACATGTCGCACGCGTACTCGCCATGCTTCTGTGGGGTGTTCACACACACGAAGTGCACATCGCCGAACGCCGCGACCTCGGCCCAGTCCATGGTGAACCGCAGCCGCCCGGTGGACCCCTCGATCCCGGCGACATGCTTGCGCAGCAGCTCTTCGAGCCCCGGCTCGTACATCGGTACGCGGCCCTGCGAGAGCAGTTCGATCTTCTCGGGGACGACGTCGAGCCCGAGGACATCGAAGCCGAGTTCCGCCATGGCCGCGGCGTGCGTGGCGCCGAGATAGCCGGTGCCGATCACGGTGATCTTGAGGGCCATGGGGGGCTCCAGTGCCGGGGAGGTCGGGTCGGGGGGCGTGCGCGCCCGAGCATAGTCCGGGGCGGAGCGCGGGAATCCGGGGGGCGACCGAACGACTCCTCGTACGTCTCCTCGTACGTCTCCTCGTACGTCTGCTACGTCTCGTACGTCCGGAGAATGTCCGCGGCCAGTTGCCCGATGCGCGCGCGGGCCTCCGGGGGGCCGGTCACGGTGACGCTGTCGCCGAACGGCAGGAGCAGGCGTACGTCCTCCACGTTCCGGCCCGCGACCGTGATGCTCACGCGCCCCGCGCCCGCGGTGTCCCCGACGGTCAGCCGGCGGCCGAGGATGCGTCGCGCCGTACCGATGTGGTCCGCGTCGAGTTCGGCATGGATACGGAAGGCGTCCGGGTTCTCCCAGAGCGCCGTCAGTCCGGCCGCGACGCCGTCCAGGGTCGCGCCCTGACGGGTCCGGCGCGCGGCCCGCATCGGCTCCCAGCCGACCAGCCGTTCCAGCGCGTAGAGCCGGGGGTCGCCCGAGGAGTCCGCGACCAGGTACCACCTCCCGGCCTTGGCGAGCAGACCGTAGGGGTCGACGACCCGCCAGGTGGCCTCGGTCTCCTCGTTCCGGCGGTAGCGGATGCGCAACCGCACCCCGCGCCGCAGGTCACCCACGAGCGCCGCCGGAGGCAGGCCCTCGGTGTCCGGCGAGAACCACGGTCTGTTGTCGGTGGTGACGACCGCGCTCAGCGGCAGCACCCCGGTGCTCGACGCGCTCTTCGTCAGCCGCACCTTCTGCTGCGCGCGCCGGGCTTCGGCCGCGGCCCCCAGTTGCTCGCGCTGCGCGTCGTCGAGGCCGTGGAGCGCGAGATGGTCCCGTTCGTCCGGAGTGAGCCGCGAGGTGTCGAGCGCGCCACCGGGGAGCAGGGTCACACCGCCCCACCGGCCGCGCCGGATCAGCACCGGCAGGCCCGCTTCCTGGAGCCATCGCAGGTCACGGTGGACGGTACGGACCGAGGTGCCGAGTTGGGCCGCGAGATCCGTGGTCGTCGTGGTCTCCCGGGCCTGGAGCGCCAGCAGCAGCGAGAAGAAGCGATCCGGAGTCACGGAATCAAGAATCTCAGCAAACATGACGGAATCCGTCATGAATGACCCGCATGCTCCAGTCGCTCAGTGAGACCGACGCAAGACCGACGCAAGGAGCAAGGAATGTCGATCGCGTTCATCGTGTACGTCAACGACGCACCCGCAGCCGCCCGTTTCTACGCGGACCTCCTGGAGATCAAGCCCAGCTTCGAAACCCCCGGATACATCTCCTTCGCTCTCGGCGACGGCGCCGAACTCGCCGTCTGGGGCGGCCACTTCGACGGCCTGACCCCGGAGGTGCCCCGCACGAGCGAGGTCTGCCTCAACCTGTCCGACGGACCCGACGCGATCAACCGCCGGTTCGAGGAGTGGGTGGCGAAGGGGGTCCGCGTGGTCAGCGAGCCGAGCGACGAGGTGTTCGGCCGCACCTTCGTCGTCGCGGACCCGGACGGCAACCTGATCCGGGTCGCCCCCGCCGACTGACGAACGGGTCGGCCTTCAAGGAGGTCTGAAGAACGGCAGAGCCCCGGCACTCCGCGAGGAGTGGTCCGGGGCTCTGGACGAATCCGTGGGCGGGGTCGGTCAGTTACCCGTCACCGTGACCTTCTGGCCCGCGTTCAACTGGTCCACCAGGGTCTTCACCTTGGCCTTGTCCCAGACCAGGTTGCCGCCCGTCGAGCCCGAGATCGGGATGTTCATCGAGGTGCCGTCGCCGCCCGACACACCCTTCATGGCCCAGAACATCGACGCCACGTTCCACAGGCTCATGTCCTTGTCGACGATGAGGGAGTCGAGGCCGGCGCCGAGCGTCGGGTAGAGCTTGAAGGGGTTCATGATGGTCGACGGGGTCGCCGACTGGTGGGCGAGCGCCGCGAGGAACTTCTGCTGGTTCTTCGTCCGCTCCAGGTCGCTCGCCGCGAAGGCGTGCCGGGTACGGACGAAGGCGAGGGCCTGCTCACCGTTGAGGGTCTGCTTGCCGGCCTTGAAGTCGGCGCCCGACCACTTGTCCTTGAACCCCTTGTCGAGGTTCATCTCGACCCCGCCCACCGCGTCGACGATCTTCGCGAAGCCGCCGAAGCCGATCTCCGCGTAGTGGTCGATCCGCAGTCCGGTGTTGAACTCCACGGTCCGTACGAGGAGTTCGGGACCGTCCTCGGCGTAGGCCGCGTTGAGCTTCACATGGCGGCCGGTGCCCTTGTACGTCTTGCCGGACTCGGAGCCCACGAAGGTGGGGATCTCGACGTCCGAGTCGCGCGGCAGCGAGATCATCGTGTTTCCCTCGCCGCCGACGTGCAGGATCATCATCGAGTCGGTGCGCTTGCCCTCGGCGGACCCGGTGTGCAGCTTCTTCTTCTCCTCGGCCGTCATCCCGGCCCGGCTGTCGGAGCCGACGATCAGGTAGTTGGTGCCGTCGCCGCCCCCCGGCCGGTCGATGACCTTCGACAGATCGACCTCGCGCTTCAGCTTCGAGTCGGCCCAGAAGTACGTACCGATGCTCACCGCGAGCAGCACGATCACGAGGGTCAGTGCCGTGAAGCCGATACGGCGCCGCCAGTTGGGGGCCGGGCGCGCGGTCTGCCCGCCGTAGCCGTCGCCGCCCCGGCCACCGCGCCCGCCGCCGTCGCCCTGGCCGTACACCTGGCCCGAGTTGTAGCCGCTGTCGTACCCCGGATCCTGTGGCCCGTACTCGTCGTGGCCGTACGAGTGCTGCGGCGGGACACCGCGTGGGGGCGCCGCCGGGCCGGGTGCCTGGCCGCGCTGGACATGCCGCATCGCGCGGGCGCCCTCGGGCTGTGCACTCGCGCTGCCACGGCCGTAACCGTCACGGGAACGGCGACGGCCGTTCTCGTCGCTCCATGAGTCGGGCCAGTCATTCATGCGCCTTAGTGTGCAGGCTCACGGCGCGGCGTTGACAGGGAGGTGGGAAATTCGGGTCACGGCTGTTGCAGGGCTGATGCAAACCGGACAGCGCCGGGGCGCAGGGCCACCGAGCCCCTACGGAAAGCGACTTGACGTCTACGTGAAGTGACTGCTTGTGCGCCCTGGGTCATCCCGGCGAAGCGGTCACCGGTCCCGCTTAAGGTGGAGGACATGACAGACCAGGACCGTCCCGCAGAGTCCGACATTCCGGGCAAGCCGACCTCGGTGTCCCGCACCACGCTCAGCCACATCATGAGCTACGGAGACACCAACCTCCTCGGCACGGTGCACGGTGGCGTGATCATGAAGCTGGTGGACGACGCGGCGGGCGCGGTCGCCGGCCGGCACTCCGGCGGGCCCGCCGTCACCGCGTCCATGGACGAGATGGCGTTCCTTGAGCCCGTCCGCGTGGGCGACCTCGTCCATGTGAAGGCCCAGGTCAACTGGGTCGGCCGGACCTCGATGGAGGTCGGTGTCCGCGTCCTGGCCGAGCGCTGGAACGAGTCGACGCCCGCCCAGCAGGTCGGCTCCGCCTACCTCGTCTTCGCGGCCGTCGACGCCGACGGCAAGCCCCGCCGCGTACCGCCCGTCATCCCCGAGACCGAGCGGGACAAGCGGCGCTACCAGGAGGCCCAGATCCGCCGCACCCACCGCCTCGCCCGCCGCCGCGCCATCCTCGAACTCCGGGAGCGCCGCGCGGCCGAGGGCATCGAGGACTGAGCCACCGGCAAGCACAACGGCAGGCACAAGGCACCCCGAGGCGCTACGGGCACACCACCTCGTCGCCCGTGACCGCCCCGAACTCCCCCTGCCGCACCGCCGCCGCCCGTACCTTCCGTACCTCGGTGAAGTCCTGGCCCGCGATCACCCGCATCACCGGTCCCTGGCCGGGCGCCGGGCGCAGCTCGCTGCCCGGCAGGGCCGTCGCGAGGGACTGCGCCGAGCGGTCCCAGCGCGGGTCGTAGACCACCACCGTGTGCGGCACTTCCCCCGTCTGCGCGTCGCGCGGCGCCCCCGTCGTACGGAACCCGGTGCCCCGCAGCGCGTCGTCGACCCGCTTGCCGAGGCCCGGTGCCCCGCCGCCGTTCTCCACCTGCACCTGGATCTGCTGCGGTGCGACCTCGACCCTCGCGGCCCGGCGCTTCTTGGTGCGCTTCACGGTCAGCGGCCGGTCCTCGCGCAGCGCCTGGAACAGCTTCTTCGACTTCTCCTCGTCCCACTTCACGGTCGAGCCGATGACCTTGACCGGGAACGCGGGATCGCCGATCGGGACGGTCGTGAACTCCGACGACTTCGGCGAGAAACCGCGCATCGCCCGCCCGAGCGCCAGCATCTCGTCAGCCCCGAACTCCTTGTCCGCGCGGACCGAGCCGAGCACCGCCTGCGAGACCTCGCTGAACCGCACCGGGTTGAGCAGGATCCCCGACGACGTCGCCTTCGCGATCAGCGCCGCGAGGAACCGCTGCTGCCGCTCCATCCGCCCGAGGTCGGCGGCGCCGTCGATGTGCCGCGAGCGCACGTACTGAAGCGCCTCGCCGCCGTTCAGATCATGGGTACCGGCCGCCAGATCGAGACCGGTGTAGGCGTCCTTCATCGGCCGTGCCGTACAGATCTCGACCCCGCCGAGCACATCCACGGTCTTCATGAAGCTGGTGAAGTCGACCTCCAGATAGTGGTCGACCTTCACGCCGGTCATGTGCTCGACCGTCCGCACGGTGAGCTGCGGACCGCCCTCCGCGTAGGCGGCGTTGAGCTTCACCGGGTGCGCCGAGTGGCGGGTGTTCGTGGTCTGGTCGGTGTGCTCGGGGATCTCCGCGTACGAGTCGCGGGGCAGGCTCACGACGCTGGCGCGCTCCCGGTTCCCCGAGATGTGCACGATCATGATCGTGTCCGTGCAGTGGCAGGGCGCGCCGCCGAGCCGGTACTTCCGCCGCTCCTCCTCCGTGATCTTGTCGCGCCCGTCGGTGCCGACCAGCAGGACGTTCATGCCGTGCCCCGCCTGCGGCCGGTTCTTCATGTCCTTGAACGGGTCGACCCGGTCGATCTCCGCGCCGATGCCCGTGACCAGCACGTGCCCGATGCCCGCCGACGCGAGGACCACGACGGAGAACGCCGTGGCCATCCGCATCACCCAGCGCGGGCGCCGTCTGCGCCGCTCCACCGCCGCGGGCACGGGCCGCTGCCGCGTGCCGGACGGAGCGGACCGCGTGGGACGCGGACTGCCGGGGGAGCGGGGCGGGTGGGGCACGGGCGGGAACACCTCCGCGGGGACGGGATCGCGCGAGAACGGTACGTCCATACGAAATCCGGCCCGTGTGATCGCCCGTACGGCGCGCGATCGTGTCCCCCATTCGCGGTAACGTGGCGCCTGATGAACGCCACGCCCGACTTGCCGAACCCCGCCGTGTCCGTGATCATGCCGGTCCTCAACGAGGAGCGGCATCTGCGCGGAGCCGTCCACGCGATCCTCGCCCAGGAGTACGCGGGTGAGATGGAGGTCGTGATCGCGCTCGGCCCGTCCACGGACCGCACCGACGAGATCGCCGCCGAGCTGGTCCGCGAGGACCCTCGGGTGCACACCGTGCCCAACCCGACCGGCCGCACCCCGGCCGCGCTCAACGCCGCGATCAAGGCATCCCGTCACCCGGTCGTGGTACGGGTCGACGGGCACGGCATCCTCTCGCCGAACTACATCGCCACCGCCGTCCGGCTCCTCGACGAGACCGGCGCGCAGAACGTCGGCGGCATCATGCACGCCGAGGGCGAGAACGCCTGGGAGGACGCCGTCGCCGCGGCGATGACCTCGAAGATCGGCGTCGGCAACGCCGCCTTCCACACGGGCGGCGCCGCGGGCTCCGCCGAGACGGTCTACCTCGGTGTGTTCCGGCGGCCGGCCCTGGAGCAACAGGGCGGCTACAACGAGGAGTTCATCCGCGCCCAGGACTGGGAGCTGAACTTCCGGATCCGGGAGGCGGGCGGTCTGATCTGGTTCTCGCCCGAGCTGCGCGTGTCGTACCGGCCGCGGCCCTCGGTGAAGGCGCTCGCCAAGCAGTACAAGGACTACGGCCGCTGGCGGCACGTGGTCGCCCGCTACCACGAGGGCTCCATCAACCTGCGCTATCTCGCGCCGCCGACCGCCGTGTGCGCCATCGCCGCGGGCCTGGTCGCCGGGGCGCTGGTGACACCGTGGGCGCTGGTGGTGCCCGGCGGCTATCTCGCCGCGATCACCGCCGGGTCGCTGCCCGCGGGCAAGGGTCTGCCGCTCGCGGCGCGGGTACGGATCCCGGTCGCCCTCGCCACCATGCACATGTCGTGGGGCTGGGGCTTCCTGACGAGCCCCAAGTCGCTCGCCCGGCGCGTCATCGCGAGCCGGAGGCCGGCGGTCCGCACCGAGGGTGAGACCGCCGGGCCCAGGTGAATGTCCGGGTGAACTTCCCGGTGAACTTCCGGGTGAACTCCCGCCCTACCAGGTGAAGTTGGGGTTCACCTTCATACAGGCCGAGTCGTCGGCGCCGTTGAGCGCGTCGGCGGACTCCGGTGTCTTGTCGTCCTTCGGGTCCGCCGCCTTCTTCGGGTAGGCGGTGCCCTCGCGCCAGTCGGCGCCCACGGTCAGCGTGACACCCGAGACATCGGTCGACTTCTTCACCGAACTCAGCGGAATCCCGAGGGACTTGGCGACCCGCTGGGCGTCGCCCTCCAGATCCACGCTCGGATAGTTGATGACCGTCTTCGGCTCGGCGATCGCCTGGCTGGTGTCCGCGGCGGCCCGGGTGAAGCCCTTGCCGGTGAGGAGCTGGGTGACGGCCGTCGCCCGGCCGCCGGCCGGCGCCAGCGCGGCCGTCCCGGTGCCGTTGACGACCTGGACCGCGATCTGCGCGTCCGGTGCCGCCGGGTCGTCCGACAGCTTCTCCGGCGTCGACTTCTTGGGCTTGTCCTTGCCGTCCAGGGCGATGTCCTCGCGTATCAGCCGGAACACCTGCTCGGCGTCGCCCGGCTTCGGCACCACACGCGGGCCGAGGTAGTTGAACGGCATCGTGGTCATCGTGATCCGGTCCGGCGGCACCTTCTTCAGCTCGTTGCCGAGGTCGTACAGCTTCATCACGGTGTCCAGGCCGTTGTCGACCGTGAGCGCGTCGATCGCCTTCTCGGCGAGGGACCGCAGCTTCCCCGGGTTGCTGACCGTGGCGTTCTTCCGCAGTTGGCGGATCATCGAGTTCATGTACTGGTGCTGGGCCTTGGCCCGCGCGATGTCACTGCCGTCCTCGAAGCCGTACCGCGTACGCAGCCACTGGAGGGCCTGCTCACCCTTGATCGAGGTGGTGCCCTTCTCCAGCTTCAGGCCGGAGCCCTCGCCGCCCTGGGTGTGCGAGTAGATGTTGCGGTCCACACAGACCGGCACCCCGCCGATCGCGTCGGCCATCGCGACCACACCGGAGAAGTCCACCATCATGAAGTGGTCGATGTGGATGTTGGTGAGCTTCTCCCAGGTCGCCACCGTGCAGCCGGCACCGCCCCGGCCCAGCGACTCGTTCGTCATCGTCGGGCTGGTGCTCGCCGGATAGACCTTGCCGTCCTTCGTGTCGACGCACTTCGGGATGTCCACGAGGGTGTCGCGCGGCATGCTGATCACCGACATGTTGCTGCGGTCCGCGGACAGGTGCAGCAGCATCTGGACGTCGGCCAGCGGGGGAGCGCCCACGGACTCCTTGTGGCCGCCGAGCTTCAGGTTCTCGGCGGTGTTCCGGCTGTCCGAGCCGATCAGAAGGATGTTCAGCGGGGTCTGGCCCGCCGCGTTCGGCGTCGGCGCGGGCGCCTTGTGCTCGCCGAGGTTGAGATCGTCCTTCTTGATGTTGCCGTTGAGATGCCGGTAGTAGAGGTATCCGGCGCCTGCCGTGCCGAGGATCAGTACCGAGAGGGCCAGCGCGGTCCAGCGCAGGATCCGGCGGCGCTTGCGGCGCGGTCGCCGCGGCCCTCCGCCGCCGCGGTGTCCGCGCTTGCGGCGTCCGCCGCCTCCGCCCGCGCCCGGCCGCCCCTCGGGAGCGCCCTCGTGGGTCTCCGCGCCGGAGTCGGCGTCGGCGTCGCCCGGTACCGGTTCGCCGGGTATTCGCTCCGGGTCGGCGGTCGTCGTACCCCCGTCACCGCCGCGCCCCCGGCCCCGTTTGCTTCCCGCGCCGTCCTCGTCTCCGTACAGCGTGTCGTCCCAGCCGTGATCGGCGGCGCGTCGAACGCGTGGTCGTGCTCCCTCCCCACGCACACCGCTTCGCACCATCTTCAGCCCCTCCCCGCCCAGCGCCCAGTTGTAGAAGTCCACCCGTTAGACGCGTGAGGACCCCAAAGGGTTACTTGGCGCACACAGCCTTGTCGGCTTCGACTTTCTGAATGCCTTCCGGCGCCTTCGCCGGTCCTGTCAGGGGCGTCCCCGCGCCCTTGAAGTCCTCGCCGAGCGTCAGCACCATCGCCGGCAGGCCCTGCGCGTTCTTCTCGCTCTTGCCCTGCTTCATCGCGGACCCGGGCAGCCCCATGATCTCGGCGAGCCGGCGCGCCTGGTCGGCCTGGTCGGGCCCGTATTCGAGCGTCGTCTTCTTCTGCGCGTCGGCGTTGCCGAGCTGGCTGGACTTGAGCACGCCCTCAGTGTTCTGCAACCACGTGAGAGTTTTCTGAGCGGATCCGGAGTCGGCCCCTCCGTTATAGATGTCGACCCGGACCTCGGACGCGTCGGCCTTCGGGCCCTTGAGCCGCGCCGCCACCTCCGCCTTCTCCTTCTTCTCCTGCTGCTTGACCTCGGTGAGCGACACGTCGTCCTGGATCATCGAGAACAGCGGATCGGCCTTCGCGGTGTCGACGACGACCGTCGCCTTGACCACCTCTGCCGGGTTGTCGAGGACGGGCAGCGTGGCGAAGGTGATGTTCTTCGGGTTCACCTTCTTCAGCTCCAAGCCCACGTCCTTGAGCTTGTTGATGCTGCCGATCCCGGTGTCCACCTCCAGCGCGTCGGTCGCCGCCTCCGCGAGGTCCAGCATCTTCGACGGGCTGGACAGCGTGGAGTCGTCCTTCAGCTTCCGCATCAGCGAACCGAGGAACTGCTGCTGCACCTGGATCCGGTCCAGGTCGCCCTTGTTGCCGAAGCTGTGCCGGGTACGGACGAAGGCGAGCGCCTGTTCACCCTCGATGGTGTGCTTGCCCGCCGAGAGCTTGAGGTGCGAGTCCGGGTCGTCCACGGCTTTGGCGAGACAGATCTCGATCCCGCCGACGGCCGTCGTCAGCGTCTTCACCGCGTTGAAGTCGGCCATCATGAAATGGTCCGGCTTGACCCCGGTGATCGCCTCGACCGTCCGCATGGCGCAGCCCGGGTCGCGGCCGTCCTGGCCGAGGCTCACGTTGAAGCGCACACCCGACGAACCGGGGATCACCTTCTCGGAGCCGTCCTTCTGCTTCGTCGGACAGTCCGGGATGTCCGTGATCAGGTCGCGCGGAATGCTCAACGCGGTCGCGTTCGTACGGTCCTTGGAGACATGCAGCAGGATGTTCGTGTCGGCGTGCCCGACGCTGCCCTTGTCCCCGTAGCCCTCATTGCCCTCGCCGGTCCGCTTGTCCGTGCCGATCAGCAGGATGTTGATCGCCTCGTCCTTGCTGAACCCGCCGCTGCCCGCGCTGCCCACGTCGGTGGTCGTGATGTTGTTGTTGAGGTGCTGGTAGTAGAGGTACGCACTCGTCCCGGCGGCGATCAGCACCAGCACCAGACCGCCGCTCGTCCACAGCAGGATCTTCTTGCCGGTGGACTTCTTGCCCTTCTTCGACCGGCGCCGGCCCGGCTGCTCCGGCGGAGCGCCGCGCCGCCTGCGCTGGCCCGGCAGATCGCGGGTGCCCGGGTCCTCCAGGGGCGTACGGGTGCCACGGTCCTGGCCGGGAGCGGTACGCGAGCGCGTACCGGACCTGCCGGCCTGCCGGTCGCCGGCGTCCGCCTGCTGTTCCTGGCCTCTGCCTTGCCCCGGGCCTCTGCCCTGTCCCCGGCCCCCGCCGGTACGTGGACCCGGCACGGTCGACTGCCCTGCGGAAGCGTCCAGTCGCAGTTCGTAGTCACCGGTCTGCGGGTTCAGTACCCACTGGTCTGCGGGATCGATGTCGTCCGCCCGCCCACGGCCTTGCGCGTCCACGGTTTTTGCGTCCTCCGTCAAGGGCCACGCGGCGCCCTCTCCCCCCTCGAAGGAGCCGCGTCAGTCGGTCACACGGTGCGCGGCCACGGGATGGCCGGGCACACCGGATCGCTCACACTATCCGCCCAGTTCGGCGCCGAGCGACGACGGTGACAAATTCCACGTCCCTACAACTGGGCAATACGCCGCATATCTTTTGCGTATCGTCCGCGCCACTCGCGTCACTTGGTCCGCGCTTTACCCACAGGTGTCGTCGGCGCTCTACGCGCAGGCGTCCTCGGCCGCCGTGTTGCCCCGGAACGTGGGCGCCGGAGCGGTCGGCGGGACAGAGGGGGTACGGGGTGGATCGTCAGGTTTGCCCGCGTTGTCCCCGCTGCCCGGGGGGCGTTCGGGCGTGACCTCGACCGGGCTGTCGGACCGCAGCCGCTGGAACAGGCGTTCCGCCTCCGCTTTCACCAATTGGTCACGGTTGGCGTTGTACACGTACGACCGGCGGGGGACGGTGAGGAATTGGACGCGGTCGGTGGGGATCATGCGCACCCCCCGGACCAGGTCGTACAGACCGCGCAGATTCGCCAGGCCCGGGTCCGTGGTGAGCGCCGAGGTCGCCGCGTCCAGGACCGGGTAGAGCATCGTCGGATCGAGCAGCACGTCATTGCTGCTGACCTTGTTCACGAGTGCGCCGAGGAAGTGCTGCTGGCGGTCCATCCGCTCGGTGTCGCTGCCGTCCCCGATGCTCTTGCGGGCCCGTACGTAGCCGAGCGCCTGTTCGCCGTCGAGGGTCTGGGTGCCCGCGTCGAGCTTCAGCTTGGCGGCACGGTCGTCGATCGGCTCCCGCAGGCACACCTGGACGCCCTCGACGGCGTCCACCATCTCCTTGAACCCCTGGAAGTCGACGACCATGTGGTGGTCCACGCGGATGTTCGTCAGCTTCTCCACGGTACGGACCGTGCAGCCCGAACCCCCCACGGCGAAGGCCGAATTGAACAGGGTGAAGTCCGGTTCGGTACGGGTGCCGTCCGGGCGGAGGCAGTCCGGGATCTCGACCATCAGGTCGCGGGGGATCGACACGGCGGTCGCGCTGCGCCGGTCGGCGGCGAGGTGCAGCAGCATCGTCGTGTCGGACCGCTCGGTACCGAAGTCACGGCCGTACCGGCGGTTGCCCTCGCCGGCCCGGCTGTCGGAGCCGATCAGCAGAATGTTCTGCGCCGCCGTGACCAGAGCGCCGGGCCGCTCCTTCTCGTACCGCTTCAGCTCCGCCGCCGCGTCCGTGTCCGGCGTGATGTTCCTGTTGAGCTTCTCGTAGACGGCCCACCCGGCACCGGCGGCGACCAGCAGAAACCCGGACACCCCGACCGCGCCGTACCGCACCCACCGCCACCGCCGCTTCCCACTGGCAGTGGCCCCGGCCCCGACAACCCCACTCACAGACACCCGCACACACCCGACGATGCCGCGCCAAAGCCAGGACGTCCTGCGGACTGACCCAACCGGACCACCCCGAAACGCCACGGCCACCCGCACCCCTGCCCGGGTCGGGCGGCGGCCAGACGTTCCGCTTGGGCGCCCCGCCCGCAGCCTGCGGTCCCGCCCGGTCTGGCGGTGACCGGGCGTCCCGCCCGGCACTCGCGCTCTGTGCGGATTCGGCGGTGGTCGGGCGTTTAGCCGGGGCGGCCCGGCCCGCAGTCTCCTGTCCCGCCCGGTCCGGCGGTGGGCATGTGTTCTGCCAGGCACTCGCGCTCTGTGCGGATTCGGAGGTGGTCGGGCGTTTAGCCGGGGCGGCCCGGCCCGCAGTCTCTCGTCCCGCCCGGTCTGGCGGTGGGCATGCGTTCTGCCAGGCACTCGCGCTCTGTGCGGATTCGGCGGTGGTCGGGCGTTTAGCCGGGGCGGCCCCGCCCGTAGTCTCCCGTCCCACCCGGTCCCGCTGCGACCGGCCGCCCCACCCCGCACCCGCGCCCTGCGCGGGTCCGGCGGTGGTCAGGCGTTTAGCCGGGCGACCCCGCCCGCAGCCCGGCTAAAGCCCCGGCTGGGCAGTGGCCAGGCGCCTCTTCACCCTCCGGTCCCGCTGTGGTTGGGCGTTCCGCCCGGCGCCCCTACCCGCGGCCACCCGTCCCTCCCGGTCCCGCTGTGGTTGGCGTTCCGCCCGGCATCCCCGCCCGCGGCCACCCGTCCCTCCCGGTCCCGCTGTGGTTGGTGTTCCGCCCGGCGCCCCCACCCGCAGCCCCCCATCTCACCCGAACCCGCTGTGCGCAGGCGTTCCCCCCGGCGCCCCCACCCGCAGCCCCCCATCCCACCCGGTCCCGCTGTGCGCAGGCGTTCCCCCCGGCACCGGCACCCCCCATCCCACCCGAACCTGCTGTGGGCAGGCGTTCCGCACGGCGGAACGGGTGGGCACAGCCCAAGACGCACGGTTCCCCCGCAGCTCAACCGACGGTAGTCGTCACCCGTTCATCCTCCACCCGCCGAGCCAGCACACCATCCGCAACCCCCGCGGAGTTACGACACAGAACCACCGACCCCCCACTGGCCAACGGCCCGTACAACCCCGCGCTCAACCCTTCCCACGTGTCGTACGACAAAAGAGAAAGCACCCGCCCCCCAGGCCCGGTCAGCCCGAGCGCCCCCGCATCCCCGACCGCCCGCCCCACCACTTCCGCCCCGGACATCCCGGCCCCCGCCACAACCAGCGCCGGAGCCTCCGGATCCACCACCTCGTACGGCACGAACCGATCCCCCTGCCCCGGCACCTCCACCGCGTAATCCACGAACCCCGCCGGCGCCTGCGGAAACCGCCCCCCAAGAGGCCGCAGCGCCAACGCCACCCGCTCCCCGGAACAAGCCCGCCCCGCATCCAGCGCATCGGGCCCCGCCACCACAAGATCGGCCGCACCGGCATCCCCACCGACATCGGCGACGACCCCCACCGACGAACAGGCAAGCAGCCACACGGCGGTCTGCCAGTGCGCGGGCAACAGCAGCGCGACCCGGTCACCGGGCGCCGCCCCCAAGTCGCCCTGAAGGAGATTCGCCGTCTTGGCCACCCAATTGGCGAAGGTGGCAACGGACAATTCGACCCGCTCGCCGGTCGCGTCGTCGTAGAAGGTCACCAGCGGGCGGGCCGGATCCGCGGCGAGCGCGGAACGCAGCAGGTCGGCAGGGGTGCGATCAGTGGCGTTCACGCGGGCAAGCGTACGCGGGCCGAACCCCGGCCAAATCCCGCACGGACACCCCCGATGCGCCCGTGCGGCGGAACCCCTCGCCCCGGCCGGGTGACTTGGGCCGCCGCATCGACCGACGGACCGTCAATTCCCCAATGGACAGATATGGACCGCTATGTCCATGATCACTTGCATGCGTGGATTCCTTGCTTCCTCGATCGGCGTCACGTGCGTGGCCGCATTGGCCCTGCCGCTCGCCCAGCCCACCGGAGCCCGAGCCACGACCCCGGCGACACCAGCCGCGCCGGCGGCCCCGGCCGCACCAGCGGCACCACCCCACCACCCAGCGGCAGCCGCACCGGCCGTCCCCGGCAGCACCCAGTCGCTGCCCCTCGCCCCGCTCTCCACCGAACGTTCCCTCCCACCCGGCGCCCAGGAGCAGGGCCTGACGAGGCGTGACGTACGCCCCTTCTCGCTCGTCGGCGTCGTCTGGGACGACCCGGCCACCGAACTCGACGGCCGGGTCCAGGTCCGTACCCGCGCCACCTCCACCGCCCACTGGTCCGGCTGGCAGGACGTCGAGACCCACAACCACGAGCACGGCGCCGACCCGGACAGCGACGAGCGGGACTCCGGCCAGGTGCGCGGCTCGACCGCGCCCCTGTGGGTCGGCGACTCGGACGCCGTCGAGGTCCGCGTGAGCGCGCTGCCCTCAGCCTCAGGAGCCGACGACTCCGTACGGGGCCTGCTCCCCGCCGGCCTGCGGCTCGAACTGGTCGACCCGGGCGAGGACCCGGCCACCGATCCAGCCACTGACCCGGCGACCGATCCGGCCAACCGCGCGATGCCCGAAAGCGCCGAGGTCCTGCCGGAAGAGGCGACGACCGCCGAGCGCGCCAGGCCACACACCGCCCCCCGCCCCCGCATCGTCACCCGCAAGGGCTGGGGCGCCGACGAGAGTCTGCGGCGGGGAGGTTTCGCGTACACGAACTCGGTGAAGGCGGCGTTCGTGCACCACACCGCGTCGGGCAACAACTACAGCTGCTCACAGGCCCCTTCGGTCATTCGCGGTATCTACCGCTACCACGTGAAGAGCAGCGGCTGGCGGGACATCGGCTACAACTTCGTCGTCGACAAGTGCGGAAACATCTACGAGGGCCGGGCCGGGGGAGTGACCAAGGCGGTGCTGGGCGCCCACACCCTCGGATTCAACTCGAACACCATGGGCGTCGCGGTCCTCGGCGCGTTCGGCCGCTCGAATCCGCCCACCGTCGCGGTCAACGCCGTCGCCAGGCTCGGCGCGTGGAAGCTGGGGCTGTTCGGAGCCAATCCGAAAGCCAAGACATATCTCACGTCGGGCGGTGGCAATCTGTACCGAAAAGGAAAGAAGGTTCGGCTCAACGTGATCTCGGGCCACCGTGACGGCTTCGCCACGGACTGCCCGGGTGCCCGCCTGTACGGCAAGCTCGGCACCGTCCGCAGCAGCGCCGCCCGACTCCAGGGCCGCTGACCGCGCACCTGCCGCACGCACACCGTGAGCACCCCTGCCGGGCGCCGCCGCACGAGCGGTACGAGACGGACCGTATGAGACGGGTCGTACTGGACGGGCCGTACCCATCGGCACCCATCGGCCGGAACCGCAACGGCGCGGCCGGCCCCGGCAGGAAGCAGAGACGACAGGTGACAGAGGCGATCCTCCTGGTCGGAGGCAAGGGCACCCGGCTGCGGCCCCTCACGGTCAACACCCCGAAGCCGATGGTTCCGGCGGCGGGTGTCCCCTTCCTCACGCACCAGCTGGCGCGGGCGCGCGCGGCCGGCGTCGAGCACATCGTCCTGGCGACCTCCTATCTGGCGGAGGTCTTCGAGCCGTACTTCGGCGACGGCTCCGCGCTCGGCCTCCACCTGGAGTACGTCACCGAGGAGGAGCCGCTCGGCACCGGCGGCGCCCTGCGCAACGTCGCCCCGTACCTGCGCTCAGGATCCGACGAGCCGGTCCTCGTCTTCAACGGCGACATCCTCACCGGGCTCGACATCCGCGCCCTGGTCGCCACGCACGCGTCGTCCGGCGCCGATGTCTCGCTGCATCTCACCCGGGTCGACGACCCGCGCGCGTACGGCCTCGTCCCGACCGACGCGACGGGCCGCGTGACCGCCTTCCTGGAGAAGCCTCAGACCCCCGAGGAGATCGTCACCGACCAGATCAACGCGGGCGCCTACGTCTTCCGGCGCTCCGTCATCGACTCCATCCCGGCCGGCCGTCCGGTCTCCGTCGAACGCGAGACGTTCCCCGAACTGCTGTCTTCCGGCGCCCACCTCCAGGGCATGGTCGACTCCACGTACTGGCTCGACCTCGGCACTCCGCAGGCTTTCGTACGGGGTTCGGCGGACCTCGTCCTGGGCCGCGCGCCGTCCCCGGCGGTGCCGGGCCGCTGCGGCGACTCCCTCGTCCTGCCGACCGCCGAGGTCGCCGCCGACGCCAAGCTGACCGGCGGCACGGTGATCGGCGCGGGCGCCCGCATCGGCTCCGGCGCCCGCGTCACCGGCAGTACGGTCCTGTCCGGCGCCGTCGTCGAACCGGGCGCCACCGTCACCGACTCCCTCATCGGCGAACGCGCCCACATCGGCGCCCGCACCCTCCTCACGGACACGGTCATCGGCGACGACGCCCACGTAGGCGCCGACAACGAACTCAGATCCGGCGCCAGAATCTGGTGCAACACCCAACTCCCGGCATCCACCTTGCGCTTCTCATCGGACCAGTAGCCCCAACTCCCGGCTACCGCAGAGTCGTCCCGCCCGTTTGCGGTGCACCTGAATCGCCCCGCGGGTGCGGCTTGCGGGCAGCCGAATCAACCGGTGGTCGTGGCTTGCGGGCAGCCGAATCGACCTGTGGTCGTGGTTTGTGGGCACCCGAATCGACCGCCGTCGTGGTTTGTGGGCGGGTGTTCGGGCGTCACAGAGTCTTCCGGTGCCCCGGAGTCCCCCCGGTTTGGCAGGGGGGCAGGTGTTCGGGCGTCACAGAGTCTGCCGGTGCCCGGAGCCTCCGGTCTGGCTGTGGGCAGCTGAGCCGACCCGCGGTCGTGGTTTGTGGGCACCCGAATCGACCGCCGTCGTGGTTTGTGGGCGGGTGTTCGGGCGTCACAGAGTCTTCCGGTGCCCCGGAGTCCCCCCGG
>NZ_JBIVUQ010000015.1:187656-212132 GCF_044757265.1 Streptomyces sp. NPDC091292
CCGGTCTGGCAGGGGGCGGGTGTTCGGGCGTAACAGAGTCTTCCAGTGCCCCGGAGTCCCCCCGGTCTGGCTGTGGGCAGGCGTTCCGCACGGCGGAACGGGTGGGCACAGCCATGCCACCGGCCCCCGCCCTACAACCGGCCGATGTCCCCCCGAGGCATCTTCGGCGTCCGCCGAGCCGGGCTACGCCCGGACAACAAAATCAACCGAGCCGCCCGATGCCGCTGCCCCACATACGGTTCCAACAACCGCAACATGACGGAGTCATCCGCATCCCGGTCCCCGGCCAACGCATACCCCACGATCCCCGGCAAATGAAGATCCCCCACAGTCACGGCATCCGCCGCCCCATGACTCCGCTGAACAACTTCCGCCGAGGTCCACGGCCCCACCCCCGGCACAACCTCAAGCCGCGCCCGAGCCCCCACAGCATCCAAGTCGACCCCCTGCTCAAGCCGCGCAGCGACCCGCACGGCCCGCAGAATCGTGGCAGCCCGCTTGTTGTCGACCCCGGCCCGATGCCACTCCCAGGAGGGAATCAGCGCCCAGGTACGCGGCGCGGGCATGACGTACAGCGCGGGCACCCGCTCCCCGTCCGCGGGCCCCGGCGCGGGCTCCCCGAACTTCCGTACGAGCTGCCGCCACGCCCGATACGCCTCATCGGTGGTGACCTTCTGCTCCAGGATCGACGGAATCAGCGATTCCATGACCAGCCCGGTCCGGGTGAGCCGCAGTCCGGGCCGCCGGTGCCGGACCTCGGCGACCAGCCGGTGCCGGGGCGCGAACAGCTCGGGCTCGTCGAACGCGCCCAGCAGCGCGGGCAGTTGGTCGAGCAGCCAGACGGCGCCCGGCCCCCACGCGGAGCCCTCGGCGACGCCGCCGCGCAGGGTGACCCGGAGCGTGCCGGGCCCCGCGGGCGTACGGCAGGCCCGCCACACGGACCCGTCGGGCAGCGCGCGGAAGGTGGGGTCGGCGGGCCCCCGCCGCAGCGGTCCGAGGACGAGCCCGAGGTCGAGCGCGCCGGCCGGCTCCCAGCGGCGCGTACGGGCGGGGGCCACGGGCCGTGGCACCGCGACGCGTCCCGCGCCCGGGGCAGCCCCGATCCGCCCGCCGCGCACCTCGGTGCGGGTGGGCCGCGGCGCGAAACGCCCGGCCACGGTCACATCCCTCCACGCCGTCCGTCGGGGACGACCTCATGAGCGTAGGCGCCCCCGGCCCCCGTACCGCACCCCGCACCGCCCCCCGCGCGCATCACCGCACGGTGAGGAACGTCTCCGCATCGCGCGCGGGCCGCTCCTTCGGAGCCTCCGCCGGGTGCCCGACAGCGACCGTACCCATCGGGTCCCAGTCGCCGGGCAGGTCCAGCACGTCGCGGACGGTCTCGCGGCAGAACATCGTCGAGGACACCCAGGCGGAGCCCAGGCGCTCACCGGCGAGGGCGATCAGCAGGTTCTGCACGCCCGCGCCCGCGGTGACCACGAACATCTCCCGCTCGGCGCCGTCCCTGCGCGCGTCCCCGTAGTGATGGGAGCCGTCCATGACCAGGCACGGGACCACCAGATACGGCGCCTTGCGCAGCACGTCACCGCGCCGGACGCGCTTGGCGACGGACTCCTCGGACTTGCCGTCGCGGCGGAGGTCCGCGATCCACGCGTCCCGCATGGCGTCCAGGAGCCGGGTGCGGGACGCCGCGCTCTCCAGGAGGACGAACCGCCACGGCGTGGTGTGGTGGGGCGCGGGCGCCGTGACCGCCGCGGCCACCGCCCGCCGCACGGCCCCCGGGTCGACCGGTTCGTCCGTGAACGCCCGCACGGTCCGCCGCTGGGTCACGGCCTCCCGCACCGCCTCCGACGTACCGAGCCGGAACATGTCGTCCCGGGAGGCGCGTACCAGCTCCCGCGCGCCCCGGTCCGAGCCGTCACGCTCGTCGGCGAGGGCGTGCGGCAGCCCGCGCACCACCGCGACGGGCAGCCCGGCGGTCTTGCCCTTGACGAGGTCACCGGCGGCGGCCAGTTCGTCGGCGGTGGCGACGACGGTCGCGCTGAGCGGATTGCCGTGCGCGTCGGTGCCGCCCCGCAGATCGTCGAGGACGCGCACGCCCGCGGCGCCGATGGCGACATCCGTCAGACCATTGCGCCAGGGGCGGCCGAAGGTGTCCGTGAGGACGACGCCGACGCTCACACCGAGCACGGCGCGCAGCCCTTCACGGATCCCGCGCGCGGAGGCGTCGGGGTTCTCGGGCAGCAGCAGCACGGTCCCGGCGGGCGTGTTGGACGCGTCGACCCCGGCGGCGGCCATCACCAGACCCTGCCGGTTCTCGACGATACGGAGCGTCCCGCGCCGCGCCACGACCCGTACGGTCTCGGCGTCGATGGCGTCCTCGCGGTCCGCCGCCTCGCGCAGCCGGCCCTCGGCCTTGGAGACGATCTTCGAGGTGACGAGGACGACATCGCCGTCCCTGAGGCCCGGTTCGGCGGCGGCGATCAGCTTGGCGAGATCGTCGCCCGCGGCGACCTCGGGCATCCCGGCCACCGCCCACACGCGGTACCCGGTCCCGTCACCGCCGCCGCTCCGCGCGCCCGCCGTCATGCCCGTACCTCCTCGGCCAGGGTGAGCGCTTCGCGCGCCATGCGGGCGGCGGCGTCCACGTCGGTCATCATCAGCGGCACCGCGCGGCAGCGGATCCCGGCGGACTCCACGCGCGCGACGGTGCCGGCGTCGACGGTGTCCACCAGCCAGCCGTCGAGCAGCCCCGATCCGTAGTGCTCGGCGACGGCCGCCGCGCTGGACTCGACGCCCACGGCGGCGAGCACCTTGTCGGCCATCCCGCGCACGGGCGCGTCGCCGACGATGGGCGAGAGACCCACGACGGGCACGCCCGCGTCGGCGATGGCCTCGCGGATGCCCGGCACGGCGAGGATGGTGCCGATGCTGACGACCGGGTTCGACGGCGGGAAGAGGATGACGTCGGACTCGGCGATGGCCTCCAGGACGCCGGGCGCGGGCTTCGCCTGGTCGGCCCCGACGGGCACCACGGCGTGCGCCTCGACGGAGGCCCGCAGCCGCACCCAGTACTCCTGGAAGTGGATCGCCTTGCGCTCACCGGCGCCCGGCTCGCCCTCGGGCACGGTGACGGCGACATGGGTCTCGACGCGGTCGTCGGACATCGGGATGAGCCGCACACCCGGCTTCCAGCGGTCGCACAGGGCCTCGGTGACGGCGCTGAGCGGAAAACCGGCGCCGAGCATCTGCGTCCGCACGATGTGCGTCGCGAAGTCGCGGTCGCCGAGCCCGAACCACCCGGGTCCCACGCCGTACGCGGCCAGCTCCTCCTTGAGGTGGAAGGTCTCGTCCGTCCGCCCCCAGCCCTGCTCCTCGTTGATGCCGCCGCCCAGGGTGTACATCACCGTGTCGAGGTCCGGGCAGACCTTCAGGCCGTAGAGGTGGATGTCGTCGCCGGTGTTGCCGATGACGGTGATGTCGGCGTCCGGAGCCGCCCGCTGAAGACCGCGGAGGAACCGGGCACCGCCAATACCGCCTGCCAGAACCACAATGCGCATACGGCCAAGTCTGTCAGGCGGGTACGACAACGCGCCGGGCGGTCAGCCGATGACGCCGTCCCGGGCGGGGGTGTGCGCGGCGGCGGGGACCGGTGCCTCCGCTCCGGCGCACTGGGCGGCGTGCATCGGCATCTCGGTGAGCCCGGGGTAGTACACGTGCAGGCTGACGGCGGGTTCGAGCGAGTCGTTGACGACCTCGTGGACATAGCCGGGCGCGAAGACGCGCTGCGCGCCCGTCGGCAACGCGCGCGTGCTGCGTCCGATGCGGTCTGAGCGGTCTGCGCCGTCCGTGCGGCCTGTGCGCCCCGTTCGCTCCGTGCGTTCGGTCAGCCGTCCGTCGAGGACGGTGAGCACGCCGGACGAGCGTCCGTGGTCGTGCAGTCCGCTGCCCTGGCCCGGCACCCAGGACAGCAGCCACACCTCGTACCCGGGTCCGGTGCGCAGCCGGTGGTACCAGCGGCTCGCGGCGTCGTAGCGGACCAGGGGCTCCCACCCGGCGCGGTCGGCGGCGACGGCCCTGGCGAGTCCGGCGAACTCGGCCACGGTGACGGGGTGCTCGCGCGCGGGCTGGAGGAGGTGCGGTACTTCAAGGATGTCGCCGGCGATCTGGAGGTCGCTGTCGCTGTTCATCGGTGCGGTGGGTCCTCGGCGGGAGAGTGCGGGCGGCGGAGGCGTGCGGGGGGTGCGGGGGAGCGGGGCCGCCGCCCGGGTCGCGAGCGGGGACGGGTGCCCGGGTCACGGGCGGGAGGGGTGCCCGGGTACGGGCGTCGCCCGGCGCGGCGGTGAGCCTGCGGGGCGGGGAAAGCGGCTGGAGCGCGGTGGGCTCAACAGCAGGTGGGACAACAGCAACAGCGCGCGGGGGCAGCACCGAGGGACCCGGGTCGGGTCACGGAAAGCGCCAAGTTCGCGAGCATGCCCACCAGGCAAGCGGTTCACACCTTCCCTGTCAACTGGACGCCCGGTGGGTGGGACAAGTTTCACCTCATCCGGTTGCTCTGGCTGACGAAAGGTTTGTGCAGGCGCTCACGAGGACACATGGCGCACAACCGGCGCACGAGGTGGCGTGGTGATCCCGTGATCCGTATGTGATCCCTTTCGCACCGCCGCTCGCGCCGGAACGCGATCAACGTCCGGGGCGTCCTTCTCCGTAAGGAGCCCGGGATCTGGAGGGGTCACCGGCAAGTGTCATGGTTTATGCCGATTTGAACACTTTCCGTGCACCCTTGGTTCCGCAGAGTGAATAAGGGGCCCAATAGCAGATCTCGGCTTGACTGGCCCGGATCGGCACACTTGTAATTTCACTCGTGTCGTTCAGCCGATACCGGTAACGGCAGCACCACGGGGACGCAAAGACGGACGAGGGGCGCACATGACCGAGCTGTTCCAGCAACTCCTGGTCGAGGCCATCGAGGACGTGGACGAGGAACTCGGGTGGCAGGAGCGCGCACTGTGCGCGCAGACCGACCCCGAGTCCTTCTTCCCCGAGAAGGGCGGCTCCACCCGCGAGGCCAAGAAAGTCTGTCTCGCCTGCGAAGTCCGCTCGGAATGCCTGGAATACGCCCTCGCCAACGACGAACGCTTCGGCATCTGGGGCGGCCTGTCCGAACGGGAACGCCGCCGCCTGAAGAAGGCGGCCGTCTGAAGAAGGCGGCCGTCCGACCGTCGTCCGCACACCCCTCCCGCGCGCGTGCCGGAGGCGGTACGGGCATGGCAGGGGCGTCGGCGGGGCGCAGGACCAGGGGTGCGTGACCGCCCGACCAATCGGCACACACTCCTACGTAACGAACGGCCCGTCGCAGGTGGGTTATCCACAGGCGGCGGGCCGCTGTCCTGCCCAGCCGTTAGTGTGGGCCCTCGTCCGAGATGCCCCCGCGTCCCCGCAGGGCCGCAGGCGTCCACCGCAGTCCACCGAACCGGGGCCCGTACCTCGATGTCCGTGCACAGCCAGCAGGCAGGCCACTACGACGCCGCAGGCGGAGCGTTCGACGCGCACCGCCCAGCGGCCTCCGACCCGACCCGCCTCGCGGTTTCAGACCCGACCACGCCGCCCGAATATCCGCGGCATGTGGTCACCGCCGTCATCGTTTCGCACGACGGCGCCCGCTGGCTGCCCGACGCCCTCGCCGGGCTGCTCGGCCAGGACCGGCCGGTGCAGAGTGCGGTGGCGGCCGACACCGGCAGCGCCGACGACTCCGCGCGGCTGGTCACCGAGGCACTCGGCGCCGACCGCGTCCTGCACCTCGCCCGGCGCACCGGCTTCGGCCAGGCGGTCGACGAGGCCACCCGCACCGCGGGCGTCCTCACCCCCGACGATCTGCCGTACCTCAAGCGCCCCAGCGGCTGGGACCCCGTCAACCGCACCTGGCGCGACGACGCCTACGACATGCCGGAGCTGCCGCACGGCGAGCCCGAACAGTGGCTGTGGCTCCTGCACGACGACTGCGCGCCCGAACCGGACGCCCTCGCGGAGTTGCTCCGCGTCGTGGAGAACGAGCGGGAGGCCGGCCAGGACGTCGCCGTCGTCGGCCCGAAACTCCGCGGCTGGTACGACCGCAGGCAGCTCCTCGAAGTAGGCGTCACCATCGCCCACAGCGGGCGCCGCTGGACCGGCATCGACCGCCGCGAACAGGACCAGGGACAGCACGACCAGGTGCGCCCGGTGCTGTCCGTGTCCACCGCCGGGATGTTGATCCGGCGTGAGGTCTTCGACGAGCTGGGCGGGTTCGACCGCCGCCTGCCCCTCATGCGTGACGACGTCGACCTGTGCTGGCGCGCCCACTCCGCCGGATACCGCGTCCTGATCGCGCCCGAAGCGGTGGTCCGACACGCCGAGGCGGCGTCCCGCGAGCGCCGTACGGTGGACTGCGTCGGCCGTACGGCCACCTCGCCGCACAAGGTCGACAAGGCGGGCGCCGTCTACACCCTGCTCGCCAACTCGCGCGCGGGAGCCCTGCCCTGGATCCTCGTGCGGCTCGTCCTGGGCACCGTCCTGCGCACGCTCGCGTATCTCGTCGGCAAGGTGCCGGGACAGGCGCTCGACGAGATCGCCGGCCTCTCCGCGACGCTCCTGCGGCCCGGCCGCATCCTCGCCGCGCGCCGCAGCCGCGGCCGTCCGCAGATCGACAAGGACGAACTGCGGCCCCTGTTCCCGCCGCCCGGCGCCACCCTCCGCCTCACCGTCGAACAGGTCGCCGGCAATCTCACCGGCGGCTCCGACCCCGAGATCCCCACCGGCGGACGCCACGGCGCCGTCGAGTCGGGCCCCGGCGGCGACGACGCCGACTTCCTGGAGATCGAGCAGTTCGCCCGGCTCAAGCGCATCGCGCGCAGGCCGGGACCCGTGCTCTTCGCCGTCCTGATGCTCTTCTCGCTCATCGCCTGCCGCGCCCTGCTCGGCGGCGGCGCCCTCGCGGGCGGCGCGTTGCTGCCCGCACCGGCGGACGCGTCGGACCTGTGGGCGCGCTATGCCGACGGCTGGCACCCCATCGGCACCGGCGGCACCCAGTCCGCACCGCCCTACCTCGCGGTGCTCGCCGTGTTCGCCACCGTCCTGTTCGGCTCCACCGGACTCGCCGTCACCGTGCTCCTCGTCTGCTCGGTGCCCCTCGCCGGATTCGCCGCCTACTTCGCGTCCCGGCCGCTGGTCACCTCGCGCCTCCTGCGCGCGTGGGCGTCCGTCGCGTACGCCTTCCTGCCCGCCGCCACCGGCGCGCTCGCGGGCGGACGCATCGGCACCGCCGTCCTCGCGATCACGCTGCCGCTGATGGCCCGCGCGGGCGTCGCAGCGAGCGGCCTCGCCCTGCACACCGCGTCCTCCGCGCGCGGCAGCTGGCGCGCCACCTGGGCGTACGCGCTGCTGCTCACGCTCACCACGGCCTTCACCCCGATCGTCTGGCCCATCGCGCTGGTCCTCGGTATCGGCCTGCTCGTCGTCCGCAGGAGCGACATCACCGCGTACGGGCTGCGCTTCCTGGCCACGCTCGGCACCCCGCTGCTGATCCTCGCGCCCTGGTCCCTGTCGCTGCTGCCGTTCGGCTTCTTCCGCGAGGCGGGGCTCGACTTCGGCGGCGACGCGGCATCCGCGCTCGACCTGCTCGGCGCGTCCCCGGGCGGCCCCGGCACGGTCGACGGACTGCTGCTCATCGGCATCGTCCTCGCCGCGCTCGCCGCGCTGCTGCGCGCCGAGCGCCAGGCCGGCGTGTACACCGCGTGGGCAGTCGCCCTGGTCGCCCTGGTCTTCGCCGCCCTGTCCAACGCCTCGACCTGGGCCGGCCCCGCCACCCTCGTCTACGGCATCGCGCTGCTCGGCGCCGCGACCATCGGCGCCGACGGCGCCCGCTCGCGCGTCGCCGAACAGAGCTTCGGCTGGCGCCAGCCCGTCGCGGCCCTCATCGCGTTCGCCGCGGCTGCGGGCCCGCTGCTCACCGCCGCAGGCTGGATGATCGGCGGCGCGAACGGCCCCCTGGAGCGGCGCGACCCGGTCCAGGTGCCCGCGTTCGTCGCCGAGGAGAGCGGCACCCGCGACCAGGCCCGCACGCTCGTCCTGGACGGCGACTCACCCGCGCGCGTGGCGTACACGCTGGTGCGCGGCTCGGGCGCCCGCCTGGGCGACGCCGAACTCGCCGCGGCCCACGGCGGCAACAAGGAGCTGGACAAGGTCGTCGCCAACCTCGTTGCCGGGTCCGGCGCCGACCAGGCAGACCAGCTCGGCGGCTTCGCCGTGCGCTATGTCCTCGTCCGGGACGGCGCCCCGCGCGCGATGAGCCGCGTCCTGGACGCCACGCCCGGCCTCAGCCGCCTCAGCCAGCAGGACGGCAGCGCCCTGTGGCGCGTCAACCGGCAGGTCGCGCGCGCGGCGATCGTGCCGAAGACCGGCGACCCGCAGCCCGTCGCGTCGGGCCCCGTCGAACTGCACACCGACATCCCCGCGGGCGAGGCGGGCCGCGTCCTGCGGATCGCCGACACCGCGGCCCCGGGCTGGACCGCCACGCTCGACGGCGCCCCGCTGCCCTGCACCACGGTCGACGGCTGGGCGCAGGGCTTCGAACTGCCCACGTCCGGTGGCCGCGTCGACGTCACCTTCGACGCGCCCCTCGGCCACACCGGCTGGCTCTGGGCGCAGGGCGCGCTGGCCGTCGTCCTGGTGGTACTCGCCCTGCCGGGGCGGCGCCGCGACATCGACGACGACCTGCCCGACGAGCCCGTGGTGGCCGCCGAGCCGGTGACCGGAGAGGGCCGCCGCGCGCGCAGGCTGCGCGCCCAGGCGGCGGCCGAGGCCACCGACCAGGACCAGCCGCAGGACCCGGACACCGCGCCCGCGCCCCCCGGGGCCGCGCCGCAGCCGCCGGGGGAGACCCCGGCGATCCCGCAGCAGCCCGCGTACGGCGAGTGGGACACCGCGAACCAGGCCCGCACGGACGCGGGCACGGGCTACGGAACCTACGGCGACGACGCGTACCAGCAGCAGGGCACCGGCTACCAGCAGGACCCGTACCAGGGCGCCGCGTACCCGACGGGCGGCTACGAGCCGTACCAGCAGGACGCCTACGGCCAGGGCCCGTACCAGGACGGCACCTACGCCCAAGGCGCCTACCAGGAGGGCCAGTACGACCCGTACGCCCAGCAGCCCTACGACGGCGCCGCCTACGACCCTGCGTACGCGCAGCAGGACCCCGCCTACGGCCATCCGCCCGTCCCGCCGGGCCCGCCGCACGGCACCGACAGTGAGCGCCCCGACGGGAGCCAGCAGTGAACCGCACCACCGTGTCCCTGATCGCCGTGGTGACCGCGCTGGCCGCCGTCACCGGCTTCGCCGCCATGAACGCGCCGGACGCCCCGGCGGCCGACAGCGCGCGCGCCGCCGCCCGGCTCCCCGTCGAGCGCAGCAGCCTGCTGTGCCCGGCGCCCAGCACCTCGGACCTCGCGGAGACGTCGTACACGTCGTTCACGCCCGAAACGCAGGGCGGCGCCGAGGGGAAGGCCGAACTGGCCGCCGCCGGGAAGGAGTCGGCGGGCTCCGGCAAGACCAAGAAGGACGACGCCAAGCCGGTCCTCACGCCGAAGGAGCCGGGCAAGCCGGTCGGCGGCTCGGCGTCCGGCGCGGACGTGCCCGCGCGCATCGGCACCGCCCAGGGCAGCCTCGCACCGGGCTGGACCGTGCAGGAGACCACGACGGTCACGGCGGGCAGCGGACGCGGCATCCTGGGCACCACCTGCTCGGCGCCCGACACGGACTTCTGGTTCCCGGCCGCCAGCACCGCCGATGACCGCACGGACTACGTCCACCTCACCAACCCGGACGACTCCGCCGCCGTCGTCGACATCGAGCTGTACGGCAAGGACGGCGCCCTCAAGTCCGAGGTGGGCGAAGGCATCCAGGTCCAGCCGCACGCGAGCGTGCCGGTGCTCCTGTCGACGCTCCTGGACAAGCCGCAGACCGACCTCACGGTCCATGTGTCCGTGCGCAGCGGCAGGGTCGGCGCCGCCCTCCAGGCCGCCGACGACAAGCTCGGCGCGGACTGGCTGGCGCCGTCCACCGACCCGACGGGCACCCTGGTCATGCCCGGCATCCCCAAGGACGCCACCTCGGTCCGCCTTGTCGCCTTCGCACCCGGCCAGGACGACGCCGACCTGAAGGTCCAGCTCGTCGCGCCGAACGGCCCGGTCAGCCCCGCGGGAAACGAGACGCTGCACATCAAGTCCGGGATGACCGCGGCCGTGGACCTCGGCGACGTCACCAAAGGCGAGCCCGGTTCGCTGCTGCTGACACCCACCGAGCGGTCGGTGCCCGTGGTGGCGGCGCTGCGCGTGGTGCGCGGCAAGGGCGACAAGCAGGAGACCGCGTTCATCCCGGCGACGGCACCGGTGAGCACGCGCGCGACGGCGGCCGACAACCGCGCCAAGGGCTGCACGCTGACGCTGGTCGCTCCCTCAGCGGCGGCCGAGGTCAAGGTCACCGCGTCCCCGGGCACGGGCGGCGGCTCGCCGGTAACCAAGACGTACACGGTCAAGGCCCGTACGACGCTCGAAGCGAAGCCACCGGTCCCGGGCGGCCTCAAGGGCACGTACGCGCTGACCGTCGAGACCGTGTCGGGCGGCCCCGTCCACGCGTCACGGCTGCTGGAGCTGCCCGAGGGCGGCGTCCCGATGTTCACCGTGCAGACGCTGCCGGACGACCGGGGGACGGTGGCCGTACCGGCGGCGGAGCCCGATCTGTCGGTGCTGGTGAAGTGAGTCCCGCGCGCGGAGGGACCGTCCGTACGACCGTCCCCCGGGCCGGCGCGGCTCAGTCCTCGCCGTAGCGGGGATCCACCGTCTCGGGCGTCAGCCCCAGCAGCTCGGCGACCTGCTCGACGACGACCTCGTGCACCAGGGCGGCGCGCTCGTCGCGTCCCTTGGTGCGGATCTCGACGGGCCGCCGGTAGACGACCACGCGCGCGGGGCGGCCCTCGCGCGCGGGGACGATGCCGCCGAGCGGCACGCTGTCGTCGCTCCAGCCGCCGTCGGCGGCCGACGGATCGAGGCGCGGCACCTCAAGGACGAGGAAGTCGATCTCGGCGAGCTGCGTCCAGCGGCGCTCCAGGCGCTCCACGGAGTCCTGGACGAGGTCGGCGAACACCTCCGCCCTGCTCGCCGAGAGCGGCACCTGAGGCGGCGCCACGGGGCCGCGCATGCCCCTGCCGTGCCGGTCACGGCGGCGGGGGCCCGGCCGGGGCCCGGGGGCGGCGGGGGAAGGCGGTGCGGGGGTGTCCATCACTGACGAAGCGTAATCCCCCGGGCAGCCCCGGGGCGCCTGTCCGCGCGGTGCCCGGTGGGCCGTACGGGCGCACGCGCGGGTGGCTCTCGGGGAGCACGTAGGGGCCCAGATACGGCATGTCGCTTCCTGACCATTCCAGCCAAGGTTGCGCTCGATTACGGATCTCTCCTGGACCGTCGATCTTGCGGCTATTGACGGCATTTCCACCGAGTGGTGACCGTGCCCGGCACCCCCCGGACCCCGGGTCCCGGCCGTCCGCGCAGGTCAGTGGCGAGCGCCCGGGACGCCGATGGGTATGGATCACGCCACGACACGGTGGAGTGACCTGGTGGAGAGTCGTCGCGGCCCGCTCAAGAGTGCGGTACCGTCCAACGTCGTGAGCCCTGTACGTCGCTGTTCGCGCACCGCCTGCGGCCGTCCCGCCGTCGCGACACTGACGTACGTCTACGCCGACTCGACCGCGGTCCTCGGCCCCCTCGCCACCTACGCCGAACCCCACTGCTACGACCTGTGCGCCGAGCACTCGGAGCGGCTGACCGCCCCGCGCGGCTGGGAGGTCGTCCGGCTCGCCGACACCTCCGGCCCGGCCCGGCCCAGCGGTGACGATCTCGAAGCGCTCGCCAACGCCGTCCGTGAGGCGGCCCGCCCGCAGGAGCGCGCCGCGGAGGCCGGTGGGAGCGGTCCCCGTGGCGGCGACCCGAGGAGCAGTTCGCGCCGGGGACATCTGCGGGTACTGAGGTCTCCGGACTCCTGAGGTCGCCCGGCTTCTGAAGCCCTCCCGTTCTCCTCTGTACGCCCATGTCTCTGCGACCTTCACCGCACACCCATTGACGTCAAGTTGTCACGGGCATGACCATTCCTTCCATTCGTGAGAGCAAGTTTCCGCATCACGGAATTCCAGGGAGGACCCGTGTACGTCCAGCAACTGGAGCCCGTGGCCGACTCGCTCGGCCTGTCCGCACTCGTCGCGACCCTGCCCCTCGTCACCGTCCTGATCCTGCTCGGCGTCGTCCGCATGAAGGCCCACCACGCCGGCCTCATCGGCCTCGCCGTCGCCGCACTCGTCGCCTGGCTCGGCTACGGCATGCCCGTCGGACAGACCCTCTCCGGCGCCGCACAGGGCGTCCTCTTCGGCCTGTTCCCCATCATGTGGATCGTCGTCAACGCCCTGTGGGTGTACCGGATGACCGTCCGCACCCGGCACTTCGACATCCTCCGCCGCTCCTTCGGACGGCTCTCCGACGACCCGCGCATCCAGGCCCTCGTCATCGCCTTCTGCTTCGGCGCGCTCCTGGAGGCCCTCGCGGGCTTCGGCGCCCCCGTCGCGATCTGCGCGGTGATGCTGGTCGCCCTCGGCTTCGACCCGGTACGCGCCGCCGTCGTCGCGCTCGTCGCCAACACCGCGCCCGTGGCGTTCGGCGCGATGGGCACCCCCGTCGTCACCCTCGCCCAGGTCACCGGCCTGCCCCTGGACTCCGTCGCCTCCGTCGTCGGCCGCCAGACACCCCTGCTCGCCGTCGTCGTACCGCTCGTCCTCGTCGGCCTGGTCGACGGCCGGCGCGGGCTGCGCGAGACCTGGGTGCCCGCGCTCGCCTGCGGAGCCGCCTTCGCCGTCGCCCAGTTCGTCGCCTCGAACCACCTCTCCGTCCAACTCGCCGACATCGTCGCCGCGCTGGCCGGCGCCGCCGCCCTCGTGGCGCTGCCCCACGCGCGCAGGCCCGCCGCCGAATCCGTACGCGTCGCCGTCCTCACCGGCGCCCGCAGCGAGGACCTGGACGAGACCGACCCGCGCCGCGAGGTGCTGCGCGCCTACGCCCCGTACGCGCTGATCGTCGCCGTGTTCTCGATCGGCCAGATCCCGGCCGTGAAGGACCAGTTGGTGAAGGCCACCCGCGTCTTCGACTGGCCCTTCCTCGACGTCGCCGCGCCGGGCGGCCAACCGGTGTCGGGCAACATGTTCTCGCTGCCCCTCGTCGCCACCGGCGGCACCCTCGTCCTGCTCGCCGGCCTCCTGACGGCGGCCGTACTCGGCGTCCACGCGCGCGTGGCGTTACGCGAATGGGCGGCGACCGTGCACGAGTTGCGGTTCGCCATCCTGACCGTGACGTCCGTCCTGGCGCTCGCCTATGTGATGAACCTGTCCGGACAGGCCGCCACCATCGGCCACTTCGTCGCGGCGGCGGGCGCCGGACTCGCCTTCCTGTCGCCGGTGCTCGGCTGGTTCGGGGTCGCCGTCTCCGGCTCGGACACCTCCGCGAACGCCCTGTTCGGAGCGCTCCAGGTCACCGCGGCCCAGCAGTCGGGCCTGTCACCCGAACTGCTCGCGGCGGCCAACAGCTCGGGCGGTGTCCTCGGCAAGATGATCTCGCCGCAGAACCTCACCATCGCGTGCGCGGCGGTCGGCCTGAAGGGCCGCGAGGGCGACCTCCTGCGCAAGGTGCTGCCCTGGAGCATCGGCCTGCTCCTGGTGATGTGCCTGATCGTCGTGGGACAGAGCACGGTGGTGCTGGGGTGGATGCTGCCCTGACCCACACCCGCCCCGCGCCGCCTCCCCACTGACGGTCATCTCCTACGGGTAGTTTGGGGCGGTCATGAGGACGCCAGGAGACTCCAGGAAGGTTGGCCGTGGCTGCTGCTGATCTGTCGCAGATCGTGAAGGCGTACGACGTCCGAGGGGTGGTTCCGGACCAGTGGGACGAGACGCTGGCCGAACTGTTCGGCGCGGCCTTCGTCGAGGTGACAGGCGCTCAGTCGATCGTCACCGGGCACGACATGCGCCCCTCGTCGCCGGGCCTGTCGCGGGCCTTCGCGCGCGGGGCCGCCGCCCGTGGCGTGGACGTCACGGAGATCGGCCTCTGCTCGACCGACCAGCTGTACTACGCGTCCGGCGCCCTCGACCTTCCGGGCGCCATGTTCACGGCCTCGCACAACCCGGCCCAGTACAACGGCATCAAGATGTGCCGGGCCGGCGCCGCACCCGTCGGCCAGGACACCGGACTCGCCGACATCCGCCGACTCGCCGAGACCTGGACCGACTCGGGCGCACCGGAACCCGCCGCGACCCCGGGAACCATCACCCAGCGTGACACGTTGCAGGATTACGCGGCGCACCTCCGCTCCCTTGTCGACCTGACCTCCATCCGCCCCCTGAAGGTCGTCGTCGACGCGGGCAACGGCATGGGCGGACACACCGTCCCCACCGTCTTCGCGGGGCTGCCCCTCGACGTGGTGCCGATGTACTTCGAGCTGGACGGCACCTTCCCGAACCACGAGGCCAACCCCCTCGACCCGAAGAACATCGTGGACCTCCAGGCGCGGGTCCGCGCGGAGAGCGCCGACCTCGGCATCGCCTTCGACGGCGACGCCGACAGGTGCTTCGTCGTCGACGAGAACGGCGACCCGGTTTCGCCGTCCGCCGTCACCGCCCTGGTGGCCTCCCGCGAGCTGGCACGGAACGGCGGCAAGGGCATCGTCATCCACAACCTGATCACCTCCTGGTCGGTCCCGGAGGTCGTCCGCGAACAGGGCGGCACCCCCGTCCGCACCCGCGTCGGCCACTCGTTCATCAAGCAGGAGATGGCCACGACCGGAGCGATCTTCGGCGGCGAGCACTCCGCGCACTACTACTTCCGCGACTTCTGGAACGCCGACACGGGCATGCTGGCCGCCCTCCACGTCCTGGCGGCGCTCGGCGGCCAGGACGGCACCCTGTCCGCGCTGGTCGCCCAGTACGACCGGTACGCGGGCTCCGGCGAGATCAACTCCACCGTCGGGGACCAGGCCGCCCGCCTCGCCGCGATCAAGGAGGCGTACGGGGACCGCGACGACGTCACCCTCGACGAACTCGACGGCCTCACGGTCACGGCCGCCGACTGGTGGTTCAACGTCCGCCCGTCCAACACGGAACCCCTCCTCCGCCTCAACGCGGAAGCCCGCGACGAGAACACCATGACGAAGATCCGCGACGAGGCCCTGGCCGTCATCAGGGGCTGACCCCGCACCTCAGAGGCCACCTGTCGCCCCGCCCGCCCTGGGCCACAGGTGGCCGCCGCCCCCGTCCCGGCAGGCCCGGCGGTACCCTGACCAGGCGCTCCCGCGCCCTCGGCTGCCGTCCCCCCGAAAGGACCCCTCATGCCGCTCGAAGCCGGCCTCCTGGAGATCCTGGCCTGCCCCGCCTGCCACGCCCCCCTCACGGAGACGGACACAGAGCTGGTCTGCACGGGCAAGGACTGCGGCCTCGCCTACCCGATCCGCGACGGCATCCCCGTACTCCTGGTCGACGAGGCCCGCCGACCCGCGTAACCGTAGAGACAACAGAACACACCCGGCGATCGGAGGCCGTCGTCATGCTGGACGAATCGCTGCTGGACGCACCCGATGCACTGGCCCGCGCCGACCGGCGCGGCCTGCTGCGGGGCGCCGCCGAGGCCGGCGCCCGCGTCCGCACCGCCGCCCGGTACGCGGCCGAGGCGGGCGTCGGCGGCCTGCGGCCCGACGGCCGCCCCCGCGCCGTCCTCATCGCGGGCCCCGGCGCCGCCGCAAGCTGCGTCGCCGACCTGCTCGGCACCCTCGCCGGCGCCTCCTGCCCCGTCATCCGGCTGAGCCCCACCGGAGTCGCCCCCGCCGCGGGCGCCCTGCGCTGGTCGCTCCCCGGCTGGGCGGGCCCCGTCGACCTGCTCCTGATCGCGACCCCCGACGGCACGGAACCGGGCCTCGCGCTCCTCGCCGAGCAGGCGTACCGCAGGGGCAGCAGCATCGTCGGGGTCGCCCCCACCGGCACCCCGCTCGTCGCCGCCCTGGACGGCGCCCACGGCCTCGCCGTCCCCATGGCGACCGCGCCGTACGAGGAGGACCAGCCCGCCGCCGCGTCCGCCCCCGGAGCCCTCTGGGCGCTCCTCACCCCACTGCTCGCCCTCCTCGACCGCACCGGCCTGCTCAGCGCCCCCGGCGACGCCCTGGAACGGGTCGCCGACCGCCTCGACCGCACCGCCGAGCGCTGCGGCCCCGCCATCGCCACCTACAGCAACCCCGCCAAGACCCTCGCGGCCGAACTCGCCGACGCGCTGCCCCTCATCTGGACCGAGGGCACATCGGCCGGGCCCGCGGGCCGCCGCTTCGCCGGAGCCGTCGCCGAACTCGCGGGCCGCCCCGCGCTCGCCGCCGAACTCCCCGAGGCCCTGCCCGCGCACGGCGCCCTCCTCGCGGGCGACCTCGCCGCAGGCGCCGACCCCGACGACTTCTTCCGCGACCGCGTCGAGGAGGCCGCCGCCCTGCGCGCCCGGATCGTCCTGCTGCGGGACCGGCCCACCGGCGGCCTCAGCGCCGCACCCGCCGCCCGCGAACTCGCCTTCGGCAACGACACCCCGATCAGCGAACTGGAGCCCGAGGACGGCGGCGAACTGGAAACACTCGCCGAACTGATCGCCGTCACGGATTTCGCCGCCGTTTACCTGGCGCTCGCTTCCAGGGCCTGATCTTGACCCCGGGCACCCGTCGACCTTGGGCGCCTGTGGGTCCCGGGTGCCCCTTGACCTGGGCACTGCTCGACCCCGGGCCCCGCCCTGGCCGCCCCGCCCGGGGGAGCGCCCGCGGGAACTCGTAGCGTGTGCCGTTCGTCGTCCCCTGTACGGAGAAGAAGACCCCATGGACCGCCTCACCAACACCGTCCGCCCCTACGCCTGGGGTTCGACCACCGCCATCCCGCGGCTCATCGGCGCCGAGCCGACCGGCGAACCACAGGCCGAGATGTGGATGGGCGCCCACCCCGGAGCCCCCTCCCGCACGGAGCGCGGCGCGCTCAACGAGGTGATCGACGCCGACCCCGAGCGCGAACTCGGCGCGCCCGCCGTCGCCAAGTTCGGCCCCCGCCTGCCCTTCCTCCTCAAGATCCTCGCCGCCGGAGCCCCGCTCTCCCTCCAGGTGCACCCCGACCTCGCCCAGGCCCGCGAGGGGTACGCCGACGAGGAGCGCCGCGGCGTGCCCGTCGACGCCCCCCACCGCACCTACAAGGACGCCAACCACAAACCCGAACTGATCTGCGCCCTCACACCGTTCGACGGCCTCTGCGGCTTCCGCCGCCCCACCGAGACCGCGGACCTCCTCGCGCGCCTGGACGTCGACTCCCTCAAGCCCTACGCCGACCTGCTGCTCGCCCACCCCGAGGCGGACGCCCTGCGCGAGGTCCTCACCGCCGTCCTCACCGCCGACCCGGCCGAGATGGCGACCACGGTGACCGAGACGGCCGCGGCCTGCGAACGCCTCGCGAAGCCCGACGCCGACGCCCCCCACCGCGCCGACTACGCCGCGTACGCCGCACTCGCCCACCACTACCCCGGCGACCCCGGCGTCATCGCCGCCATGCTCCTCAACCACGTCCGACTCCAGCCGGGCGAGGCCCTGTTCCTCGGCGCGGGCGTCCCGCACGCCTACCTCGAAGGACTCGGCGTCGAGATCATGGCCAACTCCGACAACGTGCTGCGCTGCGGCCTCACGCCCAAGCACATCGACGTACCCGAACTCCTGCGCGTCGTCCGCTTCGAGGCGAGCGACCCGGGCGTCCTGCGCCCTGAGGCCACCCCCGAAGGCGAGGAGATCTACGAGACCCCGATCGACGAATTCCGCCTCTCCCGCCACACCCGGCCCGAAGGCGCCGCCCACTACGACGTCACCGCCGCGACCCCGCAGATCCTGCTCTGCACCGCCGGCACCGTCCACGCCCGCTCCACCGCCACCGGCGAACTCACCCTCGCCCCCGGCGAGTCCGCCTTCGTCCCCGCAGGCGAAAAGACCGAAGTGTCCGGCGCCGGAACGCTCTTCCGGGCCACTGTGGTGGCCTGACTCACCACTCCCGCCCCGTACTGCAACAATGACCCACCGCAAAACGCGGGCAAAAGCGCGGGCGAAAACGCGGGTTGAAGCAGTCCGCCCCGGCGGACACGTGGCGTAGGTGAAGGGACATGGCGTACACATGAGCGCGTCTGGCGGAACCAAGGCGATCGTCGCGGCACTCGCCGCGAACCTCGCGATCGCGGTAGCGAAGTTCGTGGCGTTCCTCTTCAGCGGCTCGTCATCGATGCTCGCCGAGAGCGTCCACTCGGTCGCCGACTCCGGCAACCAGGGCCTCCTCCTGCTCGGCGGCAAGAAGGCCAAGCGCGAGGCAACCCCCCAACACCCCTTCGGCTACGGCCGCGAGCGCTACATCTACGCCTTCCTCGTCTCCATCGTCCTCTTCTCGGTCGGCGGCATGTTCGCGATCTACGAGGGCTACGAGAAGATCAAGCACCCCCACGAGATCGAGCACTGGTACTGGCCGGTCGGCGTCCTCGTCTTCGCGATCATCGCCGAAAGCTTCTCCTTCCGTACCGCCATCAAGGAGTCCAACCCCCTGCGCGGCGACCTCTCCTGGACGCAGTTCATCCGCCGCGCCAAGGCCCCCGAACTCCCCGTGGTCCTCCTGGAAGACCTCGGCGCCCTCGTCGGCCTGTTCCTCGCCCTCGCCGGCGTCGGCCTGGCCCTCGGCACCGGCAACGGTGTCTGGGACGGCATCGGCACCCTCTGCATCGGCATCCTGCTGATCGTCATCGCCGTCGTCCTGGCCGCCGAGACCAAGTCCCTCCTGCTCGGCGAGTCCGCCGGCCTCGACGAGGTCAAGAAGATCGAGGCCGCGCTCGTCGACGGCGACACCGTCACCCGCGTCATCCACATGCGCACCCTCCACCTCGGCCCCGAGGAACTCCTCGTCGCCGCCAAGGTCGCCGTCCAGCACGACGACACCGCCACCGAGGTCGCCTCCGCCATCAACGCCGCCGAGGCCCGCATCCGCGCCAGCGTCCCCATCGCCCGCGTCATCTACCTGGAACCCGACATCTACCGCACCCCCGAGGCCACCCCCGACGCCGCCCCCGAGGCCGGCACCCCGGACACCCCGGCCCCCTGACCGGAAACCGGCCCCAGGCGCCCCCGGCGCCCTGGGGCTCGCCCACCCGGCGGTGTAGATTCGTGACCTGAGCCAGACGTCGCTGCTGATGGCGGTCGGGCGGCCCGCACCCCGGGCCGGCCGAGGGAGAGAGGGCCTCCGACGGACTGCGCTGCGCGCGTCCGGGCACCCCTGTGCCCACCGTCGCGCAGATCAGCCGTACCCACCTCGACCACCTCGACCGAACCACGAGGAGCAGCTCACCATGACGACTGTCGACAACCGACAGGACTTCAAGGTCGCCGATCTCTCCCTGGCCGCCTTCGGCCGCAAGGAGATCACCCTCGCCGAGCACGAGATGCCCGGCCTCATGGCGATCCGCAGGGAGTACGCCGACCAGCAGCCGCTCGCCGGCGCCCGCGTCACCGGCTCCCTGCACATGACCGTGCAGACCGCCGTCCTCATCGAGACCCTGACCGCCCTGGGCGCCCAGGTCCGCTGGGCCTCCTGCAACATCTTCTCCACCCAGGACCACGCCGCCGCGGCCATCGCCGTCGGCCCCGACGGCACCCCGGACAACCCGCAGGGCATCCCCGTCTTCGCCTGGAAGGGCGAGACCCTGGACGAGTACTGGTGGTGCACGGAGCAGGCGCTGACCTGGCCGAACACCCCCACCGGCGGCCCGAACATGATCCTCGACGACGGCGGCGACGCCACCCTCCTCGTCCACAAGGGCGTCGAGTACGAGAAGGACGGCAAGGTCCCCTCCGTCGACACCGCCGAGTCCGACGAGCACCGCGTCATCCTCGAACTCCTGCACCGCACCATCACCGACGGCTCCCAGAAGTGGACCCAGCTCGCCTCGGAGATCCGTGGCGTGACCGAGGAGACCACGACCGGTGTGCACCGGCTCTACGAGATGCACCGCGACGGCACCCTCCTGTTCCCGGCGATCAACGTCAACGACGCCGTCACCAAGTCGAAGTTCGACAACAAGTACGGCTGCCGCCACTCCCTGATCGACGGCATCAACCGCGCCACCGACGTCCTCATCGGCGGCAAGACCGCCGTCGTCTGCGGATACGGCGACGTCGGCAAGGGCTGCGCGGAATCCCTGCGCGGCCAGGGCGCCCGCGTGATCATCACGGAGATCGACCCGATCTGCGCGCTCCAGGCGGCCATGGACGGCTTCCAGGTCACCACCCTCGACGAGATCGTCGACAAGGCCGACATCTTCGTCACCACGACCGGCAACAAGGACATCATCATGGCCGCGGACATGGCCAAGATGAAGCACCAGGCGATCGTCGGAAACATCGGCCACTTCGACAACGAGATCGACATGGCCGGCCTCGCGAAGATCCCCGGCATCGTCAAGGACGAGGTCAAGCCGCAGGTCCACACCTGGACCTTCCCGGACGGCAAGGTACTCATCGTGCTGTCCGAGGGCCGCCTGCTGAACCTGGGCAACGCGACCGGCCACCCGTCGTTCGTGATGTCCAACTCGTTCGCGGACCAGACGCTGGCCCAGATCGAACTGTTCACCAAGCCCGACGCGTACCCGACCGACGTCTACACGCTGCCCAAGCACCTGGACGAGAAGGTCGCCCGCCTGCACCTCGACGCACTCGGCGTGAAGCTCACAACGCTCCGCCCCGAGCAGGCCGCGTACATCGGCGTGGAGGTCGAGGGCCCGTACAAGCCCGACCACTACCGTTACTGAGCACGACCGGTCACCGAACCCGCCCGCCGAGGAACGCACCCGTGCGCTGACGCGTTCCTCGGCACCGGATTCAGCGTGACCGGATTCAGCGGCAGCGCTCCCCGGCCGGACCCCGGGTCAGGCCACGACAGGTCCCAGGCAGGCCCCCGCACCCCCGTGTCGGGGGCCTGCCCCTTTCCCTACCGAAACCTGAACCGCACCCCGTACCGCCCCCGTGCCGTACCGCACCAGGACGACCGAACCGATCCAGGACCCCCATGCCCCGCGGCCGATATTCGCTCCACGATCTTCACGATCACACCCCCCTCGGTGACGAACACTTCCACTGCGCCCCCGGCCCGTCCGGCTGGCGTTACGTCTCCCAGCTGACCACCCCCTCCGGCGATCACTCCGGCTCGGTCGACCTCGCACTCGACGAACTCGGCCGCCCCATCCGCCTCGAACTCCACGCGGCGAGCTGGCAGGTGCGCGGCGCCGCGATCGACGGCGTCACCTGGGTCCGCACCGACCCCACCGGAACCCACGCCACCGAAGGCAATGCCCCCGCCCACGCCTTCACCGGCACATCCCCTGCCTTCCTCGTCGCTGTCTCACGGCTCCTACGCCTCACCCCCGAATCCCCGGCCACCCGTGTCCGCCTCGTCGCCTTCACCGACCCGGTCCTGGCACCGCGCACTCTCGACCAGTCCTGGGCCCTGCTGAAGAGAGAAGCACACGCCACTGACAACGGACCCCTGACCGTGGACGAATACCAGGTCACAGCCCTGGACACGGGGGAACAGCACACCGTCCACCTCGCCGGAGACGTCGTGCTCTCGGCCCCCGGCATCGAGCTGGAAACCCTCGAATCCCCACCGTCGACCTTCCCCTGACGGACCGGAGGACCCGGTACCGGCGCCGCCTCAGGCCGGCGGAGCGAAACCCGTCGACGGCGGCGCACCGCCATTGCGCTCCGGAGACGCCTCGACCGGCGGCACCACCGGCCCCGGGCCCCCACCCGCCCCGGAGGCCGCCGCAGCCCCGGAGACCCCCGGCGCGGCCCACCCAGGACCGGCCTGCGCGGGCTCGGGCGAGGACGGCGGAGCGTACGAGGGAGACGGAGCCGGGAAGGAGGGCGCCGCGTATCCCGGCGCCGGGTACGAGGGAGCAGCGGGCTGCGAGGGTGCCGATGGCTGATACGGGGGAGCCGAGGGCTGAGGGGACGGATAGGCGGGCGGCGGCGCCCCCTGAACCCCTCCACCGCTCGGAACCCCGCCACCGCCGCCGAAGGCCCGCCGCGCGTCCCGCGCCTGCCGCTCGTGCACCACGGCCGCCAGATACGCGGCAGGCGGCACCCCGGGCGGCGCGGGAGCCCCGGTCCGCGAAACCACCTCCGTGGCCAGCCGCTCTGCCATGCCCCAGCCGACCTGCGGGTCCAACTGCCCCATCCGCGTCAGATACTGCCGAATCGCGAGCCACAGCCCGTCCGGCACACCGGACAGATCGAGCCCGGAGAAATGCCCTACCAGCCACGGCGGCGGCGGAGGCACGTACCCCATACGCCCCGTGGGCACCCGCTCCCGTACGACGAGCGTCCCCGCGAACAGGTCGCCCACCCGCCGTCCGCGCTCCGACGCCAGCGACGCGACGCACGCCACGATCCCGGACGTCATCAGGATCTCGACGACGCCCACCGCCCCGCGCACGAGCGCGTGCCGGAACCGGATCGGCCCGCCGTCGTCCCGCACCACCCGCAACCCGCACGCCAGCTTCCCCAGCGAACGGCCATGACTCAACGTCTCCACCGCGATCGGCCCACCCACGAGCAGCAGCAGGAACGCGCCCACCATGAGGGCCGCCGACGCCGCGTCGTCCAGCGAAGCCGTCGCCGCCGCCAAAGCAATCGTCACGACGATGTACAGCGCGAACGCGACAGCCAGGTCGATGAGTACGGCCAGTGCGCGGCTCGGCAGTTTCGCGGGCCGCAGCTCCAGAGCCACCGCCTCACCCGTCACAAGCTCACTCACACGTGCCGCCCTTCTCCGCCCTGACCTGCCGTCCGTACGGCCAGTCTGCCAAGCTGAACACGCATCGTGTCGCAGTACGAGAAGCCGAGGAGCAGCCAATCCGATGGATCTCGACGTCTTCGTGTCCGCTCACCGGGCCGAATGGGACCGTCTGGACGCCCTGCTGCGCCGTCAGCGCCGGCTCACGGGAACCGAGGCCGACGAACTCGTCACCCTCTACCAGCGCACGGCCACACACCTCTCCCTGATCCAGTCCAGCGCACCCGACCCACAGCTCATAGGACGCCTTACACAACTCGTGGCACGCGCGCGTAGTGCCGTGACAGGCACCAGGCGCGCGTCCTGGCGCGATGTGACCCGCTTCCTCACGCATGGGTTCCCGGCGGCCGTGTACCGAAGCCGCCACTGGTGGGTGCCCACCGCACTGCTCTCCACCGCCGTCGCCGCACTCCTGGGCTGGTGGATCGGCACCCACCCGGAAGTCCAGGCGACCATCGCGGCCCCCTCGGAACTACGCGACCTGACACGCCCCGGGGGCCAGTACGAGACGTACTACTCCAGCCACCCGGCGACCTCGTTCGCCGCCCAGGTGTGGACGAACAACGCCCAGGCCGCCGCCATGTGCCTCGTCCTGGGCGCCTTCCTCTGCTTCCCCGTCGTCTGGATCCTCTTTCAGAACATGCTCAACCTCGGCATCGGCATCGGCCTGATGTCCTCCGCCGGCCGCCTGGACACCTTCCTCGGCCTCGTCCTCCCGCACGGCCTCCTCGAACTGACCGCCGTCTTTGTTGCCGCCGGCACCGGACTGCGCCTTGGCTGGACCGTGATCGACCCCGGCCCCCGCACGCGTCGGGCGGCCCTCGCCGAGGAGGGACGCGCCGCCCTGGGCATGGCGATCGGACTCGCCCTGGTGCTGTTCGTCGCGGGCGCCATCGAAGGCTTCGTCACCCCATCGGGGCTGCCCACCTGGGCCCGCATTGCCATCGGGATCGCCGCTGAGCTGGCCTTCCTCGCGTACGTGTATGTGCTCGGCGGCAGGGCCGCGCGCGAGGGGGAGACCGGGGACCTCGACGCCACCGAGCGGAGCGCCGCCGTTCCCCTGGCCGCCTGATGTGCGTAGCCCGGCGTTGACCTGCTAGTGTCCTCCTCGCCTCGCAAAACTTTTTGACACGGGTGGAGCGAGGAGGTAGATTCGAACAGTTGCCTAGGAACCGGATGGTTCACAGGGCGACCTTGAGAACCTGTCTGCTCCACGGAAATCGGTCCTTCGTATCGAATCCGCAGGAGCCCCTTCCGATTAATCAGAACTCACACGCTGGTTCAAACCGGCGGAAAACCTCTGATAAAGTCGGTTCCGCCGGAAAGGAAAGCGCGTAAAGCGTTTGACTGGAAAGCGGCCGAGGAAATCGGAGCCGAAAGGGTCTGATAGAGTCGGAAACACCGAAGGGAAGCCCGGAGGAAAGCCGCAGAGAGTGTTCTGGGGTGAGTACAAAGGAAGCGTCCGTTCCTTGAGAAC
>NZ_JBIVUQ010000016.1:0-190378 GCF_044757265.1 Streptomyces sp. NPDC091292
CATGAAGACCTGGAAGATCCTCCGCGACTGCCGCCTCAGAGGCAACGGCGTCCACCACGCCATGCTCGGCATCGCACGGATGCACAACCTCGCCCTCGCCGGATAGGCCGGTAGCCCCGTACAACGGCCGACCTCACCCGAAACCGATTGAAGATCATTTACGGGACAGCCCTTAGGCAGACTCGTTGTCGCCAGGACCTTCCTTCAGCGCAGTGTGACCCGGGCGGCGACCGGTAGATGGTCGCTGCCGGTGGCGGGCAAGGTGCGGATGTCGTCGACGGTTGCCGAGCGGGCCATGATCTGGTCGATGCGGGCCACGGGGAAGGCTTCAGGGAAGCTGAAGGCGAAGCCCCGCTCCGCCACGTTCATCCGTGAGGTCAGCGGGGCCAGACCACGGTCGTCGACCGTGCCGTTGAGGTCGCCCAGAAGGATCACCGTTCTCAGCTTCTCGGCGGCGACGGCCTTGCCCAGCAGGTCAGCGCTTTCGTCGCGCCAGGAGGATTCGAGACCGTGGGCCCGGACACGGATCGAAGGCAGGTGCGCGACGTACGCCGCCATGTCGCCGTGCGGTGTGTGGACCACTGCCCGCAGACCGCGACTCCAAGTCTCTGTGATCACAAGGGGTTTGATGTCGACCGGGCGAGCACCCGTCAGCGGATGCCTCGACCAGAGTCCGACGGTGCCCTGGACCGTGTGGTACAGGTAGTCCGGGGCGAGAGCCTTCTGGTAGACCGACAATGCCGGGGGCACCAGTTCCTGGAGCGCGATGAGATCCGGCTCGACCTCGGCCAGGGCGCGGGCCGTACCCGCCGGGTCTCTGTTCTCGTCGCTGACATTGTGCTGCACCACGACCATGGTGTGCGGGCCGGAATCCGCCCTGGGCAGGAACAGTCCACCGAAGAGGCACACCCATGCCGCCGTCGGCAACACCACAGCTACCAGAGCAATGGCTGAACGCCGCAGCAGAGCCAGGCCGAACAGCGCCACCACCACCAGGCCCAACCAGGGCAGGAACAACTCCAGCAAACTACCCAGCCGCGCAATGGAGTTGGGCAGTTCCCGATGGAACGCCAGAAGCCCGGCCACCAACACCGCCAACACAGCGAGCACCCGCCCCCGCGCCCAGACCGACCTTCCCCTCTCCTCCCCCTTCCCACCTCTGCGCGCAACCCACTGCCCCATCCCGCTCTGGTCCCACCAACGCACCGCCGCCCTCACCCTCGGCCTCAAACCGCCGTCCGCCTTCTCCACCCGACATCGCACGCACTTGACTCTCGCTCCTCAAGACGAGTGACCAGGCGAATCAGTTTCCGCTTCCGAGACGAACGGAGCTACTGAGCCTGCGAGGCGCGCGTCAGCGACGGGGTGTCCCATCACCGACGCGCACACGTGATCCGGGCTGTCGTAGAACTGCCGCAGTGGGTCGGGGCAGCGGCCAAGCGGTGCGCCCACGGCAGTCATACGCCCCCGGGCCGCGCAGGGGTACTGAACGAGATCCAAACGTCAGGAGACAGGTCCGGCCGACCTGGTACCCGTCTACGCTCCTCCGTCCACGCGTCGCCGGAGACCTCCGTGCCAACACGACGCCAGAACTGCACCGCGGCCATGTTGGCGTCCTGAAACGCGACCTCCCACGAACCCGGGTGCAACGCCACAACCGCCTGAACGGCACGCAGCCCCACGCCCGTCCGGCGTGCACCGCGCACCACGAAGAAGCTGTTCAGCACGCGCGTCGGGCCGGTCAAACCGCGGACAAAGGCGAGACCCGCGGGGCTGCTGCCGCTCGTCAGGAAATAGGGCGCCCAGTCGGGATCGGAGAAAGCCATCTGGAGCCGATCACTGCGGAATGTTCCGTCAGCGCTGGGCAACAGACCGTGGTACTCCGACATGTCATGACGGAACATCAACCACAGCCGCTCCACTACAGGACGATCGGCAACGCCCGCCAGGCGAACGGATACGTCTGACACGAGACTCCTTCACAGAGGTGATTCAGGGGCGAGATCCGCATTCCCGGATCGGGAGGTACCGGGCCCGGCCCGCACGATCAGTGCCGGACCCCGGCAAACGACCCCCGAACACGAAAAAGCCTCCCTGGTGGATGCTGTGTCCGGGCCAGGAAGGCTCACTGCTGACGGGAACCTTAGCAGGTGGGTACGTGGACTGGCCGTCCGACATGCTCAATCACGTCGCTCGGCGCTTGGGCCGAGGTCGCGTCCGTCCGGAACTTCGATGTCGGTGATGGTGGTGTGGGTGCTATCCAAGCTCAGCCAGATGACGGCCAGCGCACGCAGCACCAGACGGACAACGGATCGACCGGCCGGTCCAGCAGCCGACACTCGTACTCATCGGCCCGGACCAGGTAACCACAGGCCGCCGGACCGACAGATCACTGGGGTAACGCGGCCGTTCAGGCACGGTCGTCATCGGACGGTGCATGGACGGCTCCGGCCACGTCAGCGCATCGGCAACTGGTGCAGAGGCGTCCCCACTCCCCGCACCGCGCCACCCCGCCTCGGGCCTGTCTCCGTGGTCGTACCTTCTGGGGCATGGACGCGAGACACCACAAGGCCCCGACAGCCAACGGCAGTTCACCGCGACGCCGGCCCGCGCCAGCAGCCGCAGCCGCACCCGCACCCGCACCCGCACCCGCACCCGCACCCGCACCCGCAGCACTGTACGAAGTCAGAGATCGGATGCCGGGTATCGGGGACGGAAGTAGCCACAGCAGCGACAGGGCTCCGCCGACAGCGGCGATGAGGAGGGTTGCCCTCAGAGAAATGAGGGTGGCCAGGAGCCCTCCGACGACGGCGCCGACGGGGCGTATGCCGTAGTTGATCGTGCTGTACGCACCGGCCACGCGGCTGCGCATGCCGTCGGGGATCACAGCGGCCTGGAGGGAGTTGAGGTTGACGTCGAACAGCATGACGCCGAAGCCGGAAAGGAACTCGGCTGCGGACAGGGCTCCGGCACGGACCCAGAGCGGGCCGTCCGCGGCAGCGGCGATGGCGATCGGCGCCGGGAAGAGCACCGCGCCCACGACGATGCTGCGTCCCACACCGAACCGTCGCGAGATCCTGGGCGCGATGACCGCACCGAGGAGGGAACCGGTCGCGCCGACCCCGAACGCCAAGCCGATCGCAGCCGCCGACAGTCCGAGGGCGCGGTTGGCGAACAGCACGATCAGCCCGCTGCCGGCGACGAAGGTGAAGAAGTTGACGGTCGCCGCGCATCCTAGGGTCGCGCGCAGCACCGGGTGACGGACGACGAACGACAGTCCCTCCCGGGCGCGTTGGAGCAGGGAGGGCGCCGCCGCGTTGCCGGCAGCGGCAGGCGCTTCGTCAACCGCGACCCGCCCGATCAGGATCGCTGACATCAGGAAGGTCAGGGCATCCAGGAGGACGGTGACAGGTGCCGTGAGCACCTGGACTAGGGCGCCGCCGATGGCCGGGCCGGCGACGTGCGATGCCGACCGGCTGGCGCTGAGCTTGCTGTTCGCGTCGACGTAGGACGCGCGCGGCACGAGGCGCACGAAGAAGGGCGGGTAGGCGGTGTTGAACAGCACTCCGGCAGCGCCCATCAGTAACGCCACCGCGTACAACTGTCCGAGCGTCACCGCCCCTGCCAGCCAGGCCACCGGGACAGTGAGCAGCACGGCGGCGCGGGCGAGGTCGGCGAGGATCATCAGACGGCGCTTGTGGGCCCGCTGGTCAACCCATGCCCCGAGAAGGATCGCGAGCAGGTTCGGGGTCCAGATCAGCGCGGTCAGCCACGCCATTTGGTTGGCCGATGCGTTCAGGGCGCCGATGGCGATCAGTGGCAGCACCAGTTCGGTGATCCGGTCGCCGAACTGTGAGACCGACTGACCGGCCCAGAAGCGGCGGAACCGCCGATCCCGCCACAGCGACCGTGGGGCGGTCCGATCCGGGCCGGTCACTGCGTCTGCCCGGTCTGTGCCTCGGCATCTTCCGGGAGGGTGTAGCGCATCAGCGTGACACCACGGCCGTCGGCGGGCCGCTCGGCCGGGTCACGGGTCACGTACGGCGCGAGGACGCGCTCGATCCCCTCCTCGATGGCGGCGAGTTCCTCGGGAGAGACGACCAGGCGGGTGTGGGCCAGCCCGGCCGCTCTGCGCCACACCGGGTCGAGTTCGGGCTCGACCTCGGCAATCCATTGGCCGGGGAGGTCCGCATAGCGCATGAACATGTGCTGCGACAGCACCCGTGCGGCCGACTGCCCCTCCTCGTCGGCCGGGTCCTGCGGTGCCTTGAACCGGAAGCCGCGTGCCACCGCCTCCCACCGTCGCTGACGTCGGTCCGGGCCGGGCTCGCTGTCCCGGACCAGTCCGAAGCCGGCCAAGTGGCGCAGATGCCAACTGGTCACCGACGGCGTCGCTCCCACGTCGGGCGCGAGCTGCGTCGCGGTCGCCGGCCCGTGCCGCCGGAGGCGGTCAAGGATCGCCAGCCGGACCGGATGCGCCAGCGCCCGCATGGCCTGCGGGTCAGTGATCTCGATGTCACCCAGGCGATTGTTGGAGTCCATGACGTGAGAGATTCCTCTCATAATGTGTGAGAGTCAACTCTCACGCCCATGCGCGACGGCCGGCGGAGGTTGAGAAGCGCAGCCCACTCCCCCACGCTGGAGTCCAACCACCACATCGGCAGTGATGGACGTCTGGCTGCGTGATCCGGGCAGTACCTCGGCCGGCCCGCCGCTGGGACGGCGTCCCCGCTGCACTCTGCGGCGCCTCGACACCGAGGTGATTGATTCGTTGAGACCGACCCGCGCGACTCTCGCCTTGGCCGCCGGCGCCCTCACCCCGGCCCTGCTGCTCTCCACCCTGCCCCTCGCCGCCGCGCCGGCGGCTGCCGCGGCGTCGGCCGCGAACTCCCCCTACGACGACATGGATCCGGATGACCTGCGCATCCCGATCCTCCGCATCCTGGCCGACCCCGACCCCGGCCCCGGCCCTGGCCCTGGCCCCGACCCGACAGCGGAAGTCGTGTGACTCGCGAGGCCGGCCAGCTTCTCGACAACGGCACCATCGACGAGATGCGCGCCTGGCTCGAAAGCGGAGACCGCCTCGCCCAGGCCGAGGACGACCACGTCGCGATCGTTCGCATCCTGGCCGACCCCGGCATCAGCGACGCCCTGCGTGCGCGTGTGCCGGATGCGGTGGGCGACGCGATGCGCCTCGGGGAGGCCGAGCCGGCCCGGAGGTCGGAGATCAAGGTGACGCCCGGCAGCTCGTCATCCGGATTCGCACACGGGGCTAGACAGGACTGGACATGTATGGCAGCGTCCAGCCATGTCCAAACAGGTCCTCAAGCATCAGCGCATCGCCCGTGTACTGGCCCGCGAGATCCGCAGTGGCGCACTGGAACCGGGCAGCAGGCTGCCCGGCGAACACGCGCTCACCCAGCGCTTCGAGGTCAGCCGGACCACCGTCCGCCAGGCGCTGGACGAGCTCAGCAGACAAGGGCTGATCTCCACACACGCGGGTGTCGGCTCGTTCGTCGCGTTCGACGGCGGGCTGTTGGACAACCGTCTCGGGTGGACCAGGGCCCTGGCCGATCAAGGTGCCCGGATCACCACGGAGATTCTCCGGCTTGAGGCGGTGCGCGATGCCCGGCTGGCCACTGAACTCGGCGTGGAGAAAGCCGAGTTCATGGTGCTCGACCGGTTGCGTGTACTGCCGGAGGGAACCCCCGTAGCGCTGGAGCGCAGCCGGGTTCCGCTGGTTTCGGCCCTGGCCGACGTCCCGCTGGGCGGGTTGCTGGACGGCTCGCTGACCAAGACCCTGTCGGCGGCCGGGCTGCGCGCCACCCACGGCGACGAGTGGGCGTCCGTTCATCCCCTGGCCCCCGACGACGCGGCATTGCTCCGTCGCCCCGAGGGCGACGTCTGGCTCCATACCCGCCGGGTCAGCCGCGGAGCGGACGGCCGGGTCGTCGAGCAGGTGAACAGCCTGCTGGACCCGGCACGGTTCCAGCTGCACCTCGGCTTCGGCGAGTCACCGCGATGAGTCGGCTCACACCCCCTGTACCTCAGCACATCCAGCGCAACCAGCACACCTCGCATGCCTCGCATATCTCGCACATCTACAGGAAGCCCGAATGAACCACCAGAATGACCGTGCGCTCGGCGCTCTCTACGGCCTGGCCATGGGAGACGCCCTGGGAATGCCCACCCAGATCATGTCCCGACGGTCGATCGTCGCCCGGTTCGGCGCCGTCACGGACTTCGAGCCCGGGCCGTCGGACAACCCGGTGAGTGCCGGAATGCCCGCCGGGTCGGTCACGGACGACACCGACCAGGCCGTCATCGTGGGCCGGCTGCTCGCGGAGTCCGGCGGACACATCGACCCGCTGCGGCTCGCGCACGAACTCCTGGAGTGGGAGCGGGACATGAAGGCCAAGGGCTCCTTCGACCTGCTCGGCCCCTCCACCAAGGTGGCCCTGGAGGCCGTCTCGCGCGGCGTCCCACCGGAGGAGGCGGGCAAGTCCGGTGCCACCAACGGCGCCGCCATGCGCATCACCCCCGTCGGCGTCGCCTTCTCCCTCACACCACTGGACCGCTTCGTCGACCAGGTCGCGGCGGCCTGCCAGGTCACCCATGACACCACCATCGGCATCGCCTCCGCCGCCGCCGTGGCCGCGGCGGTGAGCTGCGGCATCGACGGCGGCGACCTGGAGGATGCCTTCGCCGCGGCGATCACCGCGGCCGGTGCCGGCGCGGAGCGCGGCCACTGGGTCGCCGGCGCGGATATCGCCGCCCGTATCGGCTGGGCCGTGGACCTGGTCCGTGATCTGCCGGAGCAGCAGGCCCTGGACCGCGTGTGCGATCTGGTCGGTACCAGCGTCGCGAGCCAGGAATCGGTTCCCGCGGCGTTCGCCGTACTCGCTCTCGCCGACGGCGACCCGTGGCGGGCCTGCCTGCTGGCGGCGAATCTCGGCGGTGACTGCGACACCATCGGCGCCATAGCGGGCGCCATCGCGGGCGCCGTCACCGGCGTCTCGGGTCTGCCCCCGCAGGCCCTGAACGTCCTGCGCTCGGTCAACGGTCTCCACCTGGAACCGCTGGCCACCGCCCTGCTCGCACTGCGTGCCGATCCGGCCGAGTGACCGTACGCCTACACACCCACCCGCACCCGGACGTCCCCCGGACGAGGCGCCCGGTGAGAAAGACAGGTACCACCATGGCGGTTACGGAGAACGACCGCGTCGGCACCGTGGAGACCAGAGGCATCGAGCCGGTCCCGAACGCCGAGCGCCACGGCCACGCCGGGCAGATGTTCTGGACATGGTTCGCCGCGAACATCAGCATCCTCGGCCTGCCGCTCGGTGCGGCGCTGGTGAGCTTCCGCGGGCTGAACTTCTGGCAGGCGGCCGTCGTGGCCGTCCTCGGGTCCTTCGGGTCCTTCGCCCTGGTCGGCGCGCTCAGCATCGCGGGCAAACGGGGCGGAGCGCCCGCGCTGACCCTCTCCCGGGCGGTGTTCGGGGTACGCGGCAACGCGGGCCCCACACTGGTCACCTGGCTGAGCCGGCTCGGCTGGGAGACCATCAACACCACCACGGCGGCCTTCGCGTTGCTGGCGCTGCTCGATGTCGCCTTCGGGATCCGGCGCAACACCGTGCTCACCGTGGTGTGTCTCCTGGTCTTCATCGGCTGCACCCTGCTGATCAGCGGCCTCGGACATGCCACCATCATGTGGATCAACAAGTGGGCCACCTACCTCTTCGGCCTGCTCAACCTGGTCGTGATCGTGTTCCTGGCAGCCACGGTGGACTGGGGCAAGGTCGTCCACGCGCCGGTCGGGCCCATCAGTTCCATGGTCGTGGGCGTCGGCATGATCGCCGCGGGCACCGGTATCGGCTGGGCCAACGCGGGCGCCGACTACGCCCGCTACCTGCCCCGCCGGATCCCGGGCGGCCGACTGGTCGCCGCCTCCGCCTTCGGCGCCGGTATTCCGCTGGTCGTGCTGATCTCCCTGGGCTCGCTGCTCGCCGCGGGTGAGCCGAATCTCGCCTCCGCGTCCGACCCGGTCTCGGCGATCAACGCGATGCTGCCGTCGTGGATGTCCATCCCCTACCTCATCGCCGCCTTCGGAGGGCTGCTGCTCTCCAACCACCTCTCGGTCTACTCGGCCGGCCTCACCATGATCACTCTGGGCATACGGGTGCGGCGCACGATCGCCGTGGGTCTGGACGTCGTCGTCACCTTCGCCGGCGGGATCTACTTCATCCTGATCGCGAAGGACTTCTACGGCCCGTTCATCACCTTCCTCACCCTCCTCGCCGTACCCATCAACGCCTGGGTCGGTGTCTTCGCCGTGGACTTCATGAGCCGCCACTCGTACGACAGCGGCGCCCTGATGAACGTCGGACGCTCCAGCCGCTACTGGTTCCGCGGCGGAGTGGCATGGGCGGCGATGGTGTCCTGGGCGACGGCCATCATCGTGGGCCTGCTGTTCACCGAGGCAAGCACCAGCGCGACCGACGTGTGGTTCTCCGGGCCACTCGCCCATAGCTGGATCGGATCCAACGGACTGGGGTGGGTCGTGACCCTGGCGCTCGCGGCCGGCGTCTACACCCTGCTGCGCAGGCTGGACGGGTCCGTCCGTCAGGAGGCGTCCCGACGACGCCACGAGCAGCAGGCCGTTCCCGCTCCGGCCGTACAGGAGACCTCGTGAGCAGCCACAACGGTACCGGTGACGACGCCGGGGGCGGCCGGCTGGTCCTGGCCGGGAACGCCATCGTCGACCTCGTGATGCGGGTCCCCGCACTGCCCGAACGCGGCGGCGACATCATCTCCAGCGACACCGCCCTCACCACCGGCGGCGGTTTCAACGTCCTCACCGCAGCCCGCCGCCTGGGCCTGCCGGCCCTGTACGCGGGCGCCCATGGCACCGGACCCTTCGGCGACCGGGTACGGACAGACCTCGCCCGGGAGGGCGTCGAACTGGTGCTCCCACCCGTCGCGGAGACCGACACCGGATTCTGCGTCGCCTTCGTCGACAGCGGTGGCGAACGCACCTTCGCCACCAGCCTCGGCGCGGAGGCCCGGCTGACCGAGGCCGACACCGCGTCCGTGCGCGCCGCACTGCGCCCCGGGGACATGGTGCAGATCTCCGGGTACGGGCTCGCCTATCCCGTCAACGGCCCGGTACTGGCCTCATTCGTGTCCGCACTGCCCGACCACACCCGGGTCTTCCTCGACCCCGGGCCCCTCGTCGCCGAGATCCCCCGCGACGTGCTGGAAAGCGTCCTCGCGCGCTGCGACTGGATCAGTTGCAACCAGCGCGAGGGACGCCTGCTGACCGGACTGCGCGACGCCGGCGAAGCGGCGGTGGCGCTCGCCGCCCGGCTGGGCCCCCGCACCGGGGTGCTCCTGCGCGCCGATGCCGACGGCTGCCGGCTGATCCCGCCCGGCGGCGAGGCCCGGCACATCCCCGGCCGCCGGGTGACCGCCGTCGACAGCAACGGCGCGGGCGACGCCCATACGGGAGCCTTCCTCGCACTCCTCGGCCACGGCCTGGATCCCGTAACCGCCGCTCAGGGCGCCAACGCAGCGGCTGCCTTCGCGGTCACCCGTCACGGCCCTGCCACCGGACCCACGGTCGCCGAGCTGCTCGACTTCCTCCACGGGGACCCCCTCGCGGCGCGGCTCGCTCCCGTACTCGAACGGTAGGAACGATGCGAGGGTGCCTGCATCGGCTCGGAACTCGCCGACCAGCTGGGCGGTCCGGGATCCACCTGGTCCTGGTCGCCCGCAAACCGGGACCGTTGCGGGAGACCGCCGACCGGGTCGAGAAGGCGCACGACGTCGCAGCCGATGTCGAGGTCGGTACCCAGCACTTCGCGCGCCGTCTCAAGCGGCGGGGCAAGTGAGTTGTCAGGAGGGCACCTCCCTGGACACCGTGGAGGACGAGCGCGCCGTGGCCCGGCTGGTCGCCTCCTACGGTCCGCTCGTGGACAGCGGAAGCGCCGGGCAGGTCGCGGCGCTGCTACTTGGACCGAGGTGACCGATGTAGTACCGGCCCCGGTGAAGTTCTGCGAGGACATCCACGAAGTGATCGCTGCCAGGCCGACGGCCCAAGAAGGCGCGGCGGAATTCCGCCAGAGTGCCCTCGAAGTTCCTGTACTCGGCGTTCCGCACTTCCACCATCCACCGACGGTGTTCGTCCTCTCCCTGGAGACCGGCGACTTCCAGAGCACTGCGATGGCTCTCCGCCGCGAGTTCCAAGGCCCTCCACAGCCTTCCGGTGGTTCGCGTCAACGACCTCCAGTGCGGCCCGATGGCCAGCCTCCGCCACCGCCAACGCGGCCCGGTAGGTCGCCTCGGACTGCGCCAGTGCAGTGCGCATCTGCCAGCGGGCGATCAGCACGCTCGCGGGGATGCTGAGAAGAGCGAGAACCGCGGCAACACCGGAAAGGCTCATGACACTTCATGATGCCCGGTGACCGCGTCACCGCGCCGAAAGACAGCAGTTCGCCGCCGCCTCAGCACGTGGTACATGACCCCGGGATCTACGCCGTGTGTCTTCCCGAAAGTGTCGCGGCGGGCCCTCTGCCGACCCGACCCACAACGCACCACCACCGGAGAAGCACTGCAACCACCTCACGAACAGGCACACCCCAGCCGCCCCACCCCCCCCTCGCCGCCATCTCGATGGGGTACAGCTCCGTTGAAGGGAAAGGACTGTGCCGGACCGTCGCTATGACGCGTCGGCGTAGGCGAGGTGGGTGCCGCAGACGGTGCAGCGGAAGAGCATCGCGCTTGCGCAGTTCCCGAGGTGGGTCAGGAAGTTCTCAAGCTGGGGTGCGTCGTGCCACCCACTGATCCGTAGGTCGGTCCGAAGTTGGTCGAGTGCCTCGGGGTGGGCGACGAGTTCGGTGTATCCGACCTCGCCGATGAAGGCAGCCGCGTCGTTGCAGTGGACGAGCCAGCGCGGGTCCTGCCAGGCGTGGAAGCCCGGGGTGCGGCGGGTGACCCGCTCCAGGGCCTCATCGCTGACGCCGTCCAGACCGTATGAGTCGGTGAAGTCACCTTTGAATGGCTCCGGATCCCGGTACGAACGACGCGCCGACCTCCATCAGGGCCTGCTCGAACTGGACTTCAGCATCACCTGCCTCCGTCGCCTGCGTACGGTGAAACAGGCGGACAAACGCTGAGTCCTTCGCCGTTACGTCCGCGTCCGCCGACACGGCGTTCCGGCTGCGGCCGGCACGGATTCCGGCCAGGACCGCCTCGGTGCTCAGCTCCTCGGCGAAGACCACGGTGTGAGGGATGCCGATCTGCCCCTCCAAGTGAGTGTCGCTGTTACCATCGCCGACCGCCACGAGCCCGTGTGCCATGTCCACTGCGAGGCTCTGCCCCGACTCCGCCAGGGCGGCCTCGCTGTCCGCGTTCCAGGGCCGGTCCGAAGTCCACAGTCCATTCCAGACCTCCATCACGTCGAAGGCGCGTGAGGGGAACATGAAGTCGCCCGACGGATAGAGCGCATGCGAGTGCGCGGCCATGCACAGGCCCCGATTCGATGGGCCTGATGCAGTCATTGCTCGATCCACCCGTCCCAACCGGGTGGTTCCAGTCGACCGAGCGCGAGCCAGTGCCCGGCCTTCGCGGTCGCTTCCTCACCGAGAACGGTCCAGAGGTCGTCGGCAGCCAGATGCCTGCATGCAGCGGGTTCCGCAGGCTGCGGTACCAGGCCGGTCCGCGTCCGACCGCCCGCGCCGGAAGCCTTCACCTACACGCAACCCCCGCGTTCCACAAGACCCTTGCCCCATATTCAATGTCCATGTCAAACTCAACTGCCCTGCGAGTCAACCCGCGTAGAACGGACACCCCCACATGCCCGCCACGCACACCCGTCGCTGGAAGACGGTGGCGCTGACCGCCTCCGCCGTCCTTGTCGGCCTCAGCCTTCCGGCGCTCACCCCCTCGCCCGCCGCCGCGTCGACCGCGTACGACAGCACGTACTACAAGAACGCGATCGGCAAGACCGGAAGCAGCCTCAAGTCCTCGCTGCACACCATCATCAGCAGCCAGACGAAGATCTCGTACTCCGCCGTTTGGGACGGGCTCAAGGCCGCCGACCAGGACCCGAACAACAGCAACAACGTACGTCTGCTGTACAGCGGCACCTCGCGCAGCAAGTCGCTCAACGGTGGCAACGTGGGCGATTGGAACCGTGAGCACGTGTGGGCCAAGTCCCACGGCGACTTCGGCACCTCAACGGGTCCGGGTACCGACCTGCACCACCTGCGCGCTGCCGACGTCCAGGTCAACAGCGTCCGCGACAACAAGGACTTCGACGAGGGCGGCAGCTCGGTCGGCGGCGCCCCTGGCAGTTACACCGACTCCGACTCCTTCGAGCCGCGCGACGCCGACAAGGGCGATGTGGCCCGCATGATCCTCTACATGGCGGTCCGTTACGAGGGCGGGGACGGCTTCGCCGACCTGGAGCCCAATGACAAGGTCAACAACGGCAGCAACCCCTACATGGGCCGCCTTTCGGTACTGAAGAAGTGGAACGACGAGGACCCGCCCGACGCGTTCGAGGAGCGTCGCAACCAGGTCATATACGACAGCTTCCAGCACAACCGCAACCCGTTCATCGACCACCCGGAATGGGTGGAAGCCATCTGGTAGCCCCCCTCCCCCGGCCCTGCCCTTGTGGCCCCGCGCTGTCGGCTCCATGCCTGGGTCTTCGGCCTCACCCCCGAGGAGGCGAAGGGCGGCGTCGGCGGACCCGGCCCGCTCCGTCGTGGGCCGGGTCCAGGGGCCGGGTCAGCCTTCGATCTGGTCGAAGCGCAGTCCGGAGGACGAGCCGCCGCGGCCGGGGCGGGCGCGGCGGGAGGTCCAGGTGACGGTGCGGCCGTCGGACGTACGGGCGTACTGGACGGTGCGGGTCAGGGTGACACCCTCGCGGGGCACCTCCTCGGCGAACAGGTCGTAGGGCAGGGGCGGTCCCGGGTTGAGGAAGCGGCCCAGGGGCAGTACGGGGGTGCCGTCAGGGGTGTCCAGATGGGCCAGACGCAGCCGGTGGGCTCCCGGGCGGATCTCGACGGGCAGGAGCGGCAGCCAGTTCTCGGGGACTTCCGTCATCAGCCGGTAAGTGGGGGTGGCGGGGACGGGGCGCGGGGCGGGCGCGGTACGGGTGCGGTCGAGGGCCGTGCCGATCGGGGTGGGGACGCGGCGTTCGATGGCCCATGCCTGGTTGGCGTCCTCGTCCCGGGCGAGCAGTACCTCTTCGATGGGTTCGCTCTCCAGGGTGCCGACGGTGGCGGGCGGGACGAACAGGCCGGTTCGCCGTCCGCCGTCGGCGGTGCTCAGCTGGTGCACCGACCAGTGGGCGTCGCCGGTTCCGGCGCCGGTGGCCGGAAGCAGGGTGGGGCCGCCGAGTTCGGAGCTGAAGGTATCTGCGACGACGACCGAGGTGAGGGTGGTGAGCGAGCCCACCGGGACGTCCAGGGGCACGAGGTACCAGTCGTTGCCGTAGACCGTGGCGAACTCGGCGACCAGCATGCGGGCCAAGTCGGAGGGCTCCGCCTCGACCCCGCCGAGGGCGACCCGGGCGTCCTCGAACTCCCAGAAGCGCCGGGCGGGCATACCGGGGAAGCTCACCGGTGCGGGGAAGGTGGTGCTCAGCAGTTCCTCGCGGTCCGGCCGGGGGCCGAGACCGGTGGGGCCGGTGGCGGTGAAGTCGGTCCAGTCCAGGGTGCCGCCCTGGTAGGCGGGGGCGGTGAGGGTGGTCTCGCTTCCGTTCACGCTGACGCCGACTGAGAAGCGGTGCTCCAGCCGCTGCGGGTCCCAGGTCTGCGGGCCCTCGGGGGCGGTGAGGTGGCGGGCGTCGTACCAGGCGAGCCATGCCTCCAGGACCGGTCCGGCCTCGGTGGGCAGGCCCCACCCGGGCTCGGCAGGGACAGCGGGTGAGGCGTGCAGGGTGTACGCGATGGCGTGGCCGTCGGGGACCTTGCCGCGCAGCACGGCCAGGTAGCGGTGGGTGGCCGGGTTCCCGGTGGCCTCGTCGGGCAGGCCGAGCGGGTAGTCGTCCAGCAGCAGGGGCAGGGCCTGGGCGACGAGGTCGGCGGGGACGGCGGATGCCTTCAGCAGCCGCAGCAGGTGCTGTCCGGCCTCCGCGCCGGCGCGGAGGCCGGCGGTGGTGGAGCGGGGCCCGCCGGGCTCGGCCTCCACCAGCGCCTCCAGCGGAGTCGAACCGTCGTAGCCGGCGCCGGGGCCGGAGGCGGGCCCTGGGCGGTACTCGGTGATGCGGTCGGCGTGGCCGCGCACGCGGACCCATACGGGGCTGCCGGCGTCGTCGCCGAGGAACTCGCCGAGCTGCCACTGGCGGGCCAGCATCCAGGCGGGGTCGTGGATCTGGCCCTCCAGGGAGGGCCGCAGGTCGCCGGTGCGGGCGCGGGGTTCGAGCCGGGTCCAGCTGGTGATCGAAGACATGATGGCTACCTCGGGAGGCCGCGGGTGAAGTCGGTGGCGACCGCGTCCTCGAAGACGGTGTTCATGGCGAGGAGGGCGGCGGGGGCGAGTTGGCCGATGTCGGCCACGGCGGTGGGGTTGTCGGGATGCAGGGCCTCGTAGTCGACGGCGCGCAGCCGGGCGAGGTCCAGGGCGGCCTCGACGGTGGCGCCGAGCAGGTCGGGCGTCCAGGTCGGCGAGGCGTCGGGCGGGACGGCGAGCAGGACGGCCTGCGGGGGCGCGGCGTCGGGGGCGTCGACATGCAGGGCGACGCCGGTGGTCTGCCGGGACCGGGGGATCACCTCGGTCCACTCGTCGACGACGAGTCCGCGCAGTGTGCCGTCGAGCAGGGCGGCCGGGTCGGCGGGGGCGCCGCCGGGGTGGTGCAGGACCAGGGAGAGCCGTGGTCCCGGGCTGCCGCCGTCGGCGAACTGGAGCGCGGCCCACCGTTCGGTCCTGTCGGATGCGGAGGGGACGGTGTAGGGGGTCTGGGCGACCACCGCGGTCAGTGCGTCGCCGGTCTCCAGGGCCTCGGCGTAGCCGAGGGTGGTGACCAGTCGTTCCACTCCGCGCCGTACCCGGCCCACGCGGGTGAGCCAGCCGGCCGGTGCCTGCGGGTCGCCGTCCAGCAGGGTGTCGGCGTGGGCGAGGGAGTCGGTCAGCGGGCCCGGTCCGGGGGCGGGGAAGGCCGGGAGCAGGACCAGGTCGGTGCCGAGGAGGGCGGTAAGGGACTGCCGGGCCCACTCCTGGTCGCTGAGGCCGCCGGCCGAGCGGGCGGCGTCGAGAGCGTCCGCCGTGTCGAGACGGCGGGTCAGTTCGGGGGCGACGGCGTCGGCGAGGTCGGCGAGCCGTCGGGCGTGCGCCTCGGTCTCGGCGGCGGGGGCACCGGGGCGGGGTGGCAGCGGAGGCGCGGCGGCGGGGACGCCGAGCAGGTTCGCGGCGAGCAGGGCGTGGTGGCGTTGGGGCACGGTGTCCGAGGCCAGGTCCGCGGCGATCCCCTGGACCCGGTGGCGCACGGCGGCGGTGCGCGCGGGCAGTGCGGGGTCGGCCGGTTCGGCGGCCTCGGGGTCGACGCTCTCCGGGAGGGCCAGGTCCTGGGCGCGCAGCGGCCTTGCCGAGCGCAGGAGTTCACGGGCGGCGCGGACCGTTTCGAGGAGGAGGGCGAGGTTCTCGTCGCCGGTGTCGACGGCGGTGGGCCGGGGGCCGGCGGGGCCGAGAACGGTGTCGGCGTGCAGCAGCAGATGGCGTTCGAGGTCGGAGCCGGGCAGCGCCTCGGGGTCGAGTGCCAGGGCGAGCCAGTCCAGGGGCGAGAGGGGGAGGCCGGCGAGCGGGACGGAGCGGGTCGTTCCGTCGTCGGCGCTCACCCGGCAGGTGAGGGTGGCCGGGTCGGGGAGCAGGGCGGTGAGCCAGGCGTCGAGGGCGGGTTCGGCGAGTGCGCGGGCCCCGGTGGGCGGGTCGGCCTCTTCGGTGGTGGGGCCGGTGGGTCCGGTGGGCGGGTCGCCGGTGCCGTCGTCGGCCGGCGGTGTCACGACGATCGGCGGGGTGTCACCGGGTGCGCCGGGCACGGCAAAGGCGGCGGGCCGCGCCGCGCCTGCGGCCGACGGGACGGGCGCGGGCAGCAGTACCACGATCCGGTGGGTGACGGCGTCTCCGCCGCGAGGGGTGCGCAGGGACTCCAGCTCCGGCGGCGGCGCCTCGCCGTTGCCCATGGCGTCGATGGTGGCCCCGGCGCGCAGCGGGTTGCCCTGGGCCGCCTGGTGCACCCCTTCGACCAGCAGGGTGTCGGCCAACGCGTCCACGGTGTCGTCCAGTTCGTCCAGCACGCTCTTCAGGGCGGCGAGTTCACCGGCGGCGGTGGCGGGGACGCCGACGTCCCGCACCAGGTCCAGTCGGCCCGCGGCACGGAGACGCTGCACGCGCAGGCCATCGGTGACCTCGTGGGATACGTCGCTCTCGCTGACCGCGCCGTCGTGGTCGACCTGGGTCGCGGTGGTCGGGGCGAGTTCGCGGAAGCGGTCGGTCCAGGAGGCGAGAGTGCGGATCGGATGGTCCTGGAGGGCTCGTTCGAAGCGGTAGCCGAGGAGCGCGCCGAGCGGCTGGCCCTGGCGGACGCCGTCGAGCAGCCAGGCGGCGCCGCGGGCGCGGGCGGAGTGCAGGTCGACGGCGGTCGGCCCATCGGGCGTATCGCCGTGGGCGCGCTGGGCGGCGCGCAGCACGGCGGCGGTGGTGGCCTGGGCGAGGGAGGGGGCGTGGACGGGTCCCGCGGTGTCGGCGGCGGCGTACAGCTTCCAGGGTTTGGTGCTGTCGGGCGGGGCCAGCGGGTCGGTGCGCTCCCCCTGGGGCCGCCGCTGCGGCGGTACCTCTGCCGGCGCGCTCTGGCGGGGGGTCACGTCCAGGAGCCAGCCGTAGCCGCCGAGGTGGCAGCCCTGCGCGGTGCCGGGGCGGCGCAGCCAGGCCAGCCGCCGGGTGGCCAGTGAGGTGATCCAGGCGTCGAGGCGGTGGGATGTGGCGTCCAGGTGCTGTGCCAGCAGCCGTTCCAGGTCCTCGGCGGGCAGCGGGGACAGTGCCTGGAGGGCGGCCACCGTCTGGTGCAGCGGGCCGGTTTCGGGTCTGGTCCGGGCCTCCGGGCTCCAGATGTACGTGTCCGCACTGACGGTGGTGCCGGGGCGGGGTCGCTTGGCGCGGCGCCACAGGGTTGCCGTGGCTTCCTGGCTGTCGGTGTCGATGACCTCCGCCTCGCGCCGCTCGGCCGGCGCGGTGCCGAGGACCAGATCGATGGCGCGGGCGTACTCGGCGAGCAGGGAGTGGCGGGCGAGGCGGTAGAGCAGCGGGGTGGTGCGGGCGTCGGAGCCGAGGTCGTGCCACCAGCGGGCCCAGGGCAGGTTCTGCCGGACGGCCGGGTCGGGTACGTGGGCCCAGGCGGGCGGGTCCAGTGGGCCGGCGAGGGCGCTGAGGTACTCGGCGGGGGTGCCGCCGGGGGTGTTCTCGGGGGCGTTGACCCAGGGGTGCTCCAGGGGCCACGCCTTCTTGGCGTACAGCACCCGGCCGGGTCCGAACTCCCAGGCGGGCAGGGAGAGCCGGCCGGCCAGTGCGCGTATCTCCGCGGCCAGTCCGGTGCGCCACTCGTCGTTGAGTTCCAGCGGGCCGAAGCGCCACAGGGCGGCCACGTAGTCGGTGCCGAGGGCGCTGCGGGCGTGCAGGCGGCGGGCGGTGGGGGCCATGCCGAGGATCTCGGCGACGGTGCCCTGGGCGGCGGCGCCCCGGGTGATCCGGGGTACCGCCCGGGGGTCGGCGGCGGAGGGCGCCCAGATGCGGGCGCGCAGGGTGCGCAGGAAGCCGGGGACGGCCGGGTCGAGCCGCAGGGTGCCCAGCGTGGTGCCTTCGACGTCGTTCCAGCGGGCCAGGTCCAGCACCGGCAGCAGTCCGTAGGGCTGACTGCCGATCCGCAGCGCGGGCAGCGGGCCGCCGGGGCGCAGGTACTGGCGGGCGTGTTCGCGGGCGCCGCGTACGGCCGTCTCGGTGAAGCGGTCCTCACCGAACTGGTTCAGGAAGTAGCCCCAGGTGGCGCCCCACAGCGCGGTGGTCATGTCGCGGACGGCCGCCTGGTCGCGGCGGTGTCCGTCACGGGCGCGGGCCAGCGGGGCGGGGCGTCCGGCTGCTGTCAGCGGCAGGCCGAGCGCCCTGGTCAGGGTGGCGGCGTTGGTGTCGGCGTCGGTGGGCCGGGCGTCGCTGTGCCGTACCCGGTAGGTGTCGCTGGTGGCGGGGTCGCTGCGGCTGTAGCGGGAGGTCGCGGTGGAGGTGTTGTTGGAGGGGGCGCCTGCGGGGACGTATCCCAGGCCCCGGGTGTGGTACTGGGCCTCGATCAGCGTGTTCAGTTCGGCGGTGGCGTCCTTCGGGTCGTTCTCCTGGACGCCGTAGACCAGGAGTTGGGAGTAGCCACCGCCGCGCGGCAGCCGGGCGGCCATGCCCACGGCTTCGGCGGCGGCGAAGTCGATCAGCCAGCGGGTGGCGTCGTCGGTGGGCGGTGCGGCCGGGGCGAGGTCGTCCAGGTCGGCGGTGGGCGCGGGGCCGACCGGCAGCGGGCCGCCGGCCTGGCCGCCGACCCTGCCGGTGATCCGGGTGACGACCGGGGCCGCCGCGTCCTTGGGCCGGCCGACCACGTACCAGCGGGTGGGCAGCGCGCGGGCCACCGGGCGCCGGGTCCAGCTCGCGGCGCGCGGTGCGCCGGACGGCGGGAACTCCGGGTCGGCGGGCGGCCGGCCGGGGGCGGGCTGTTCGGCCGGGTTGACCGGTTCCAGTACGCGGGCGATCCACCCGGCCCGCTCGTGGCCGAAGCGTCCGGCCAGTTCGGCCCAGGCGGCGTCCTCGGCGGGGCCGTCGCCGCGCGCGTTCCACATGCCCTGCCAGTAGCGGCGGCCGTAGAGGTCCTCGTCGGCGGTGAGCGCGGGCTCGTGGGTGTCGATGTGGATCTCGTCGGGGTAGATCCGCACGAGCAGTTCGGTGGCGGTGAAGCGGGTCTCCAGCCGGACGGGCAGCAGTACCACGGGCAGTGTGGTGGCGAGTGTCCAGGCGGGCGGTGGCGGTGTGTTCATCAGGTCCGTCCAGAAGGCTTGCGGAAAGGAGGCGGTGGGGCGGCACACCGGACGGGTGCCGCGCGGCCCGGCCGCGGGCGGCGCCCCCGGCGCGTCGCCCGGTCACCGGGTGGTGGCACGGGGACGCGGCCGGGGTGCCGCGGGGCCGGTGGGGAGGTGGCGGTCACGGGCTCAGCGGACGGCGGGTGGGGCGGGTGCGGCCTGGTACGCCGCGCCGGGGATCTCCGGCAGGCTGAGCAGGTTGTCGGCGGTGTCCGCGTCGGCGGCGGCCCGCAGGTACCGTCCACCGTGTCCGTCGGCGACGGCGGCGACGGCCACCCGGTGGCCGGGCTCGCCCTCCACATACAGGGCCTGGCGGCCGTCGAGGGCGGCCAGCGCCTCCGCCCGGGACATCCGCCACCAGCGGCCGTCCGGGTGCCGGCCGGCGATCTCCCGTACGAAGACCCGGTCGCTGCCGGGAACCCGTTTGCGGATGTGGCTGATCCGCAGTCCGGGGCCGTGCGCCGACAGCAGCGCGGAGGCGTGGTGGGCGACCCGGACCGGCTGCTGGAGCGTGATGTGGGCGACGACGGCGGCGTTGTGGCCCCAGGACACCTCGGGCCGGCCGGAGCCGGGGTACAGCGGGCGGGCACCGGTTCCGAAGGGAACGGCGGTGCTCAGGTGGACGAGGGAGTCCAGTTGCTCGGCGCTGCGGGTGACCGAGGCCCAGCTGACGTCCTGCCAGGTGCTGGGCGCCTGGCCGTACCGGGCGTCGGCGGGCGGGTTGTCCAGGCCGAAGGAGGGCGCGGTGGGGTGCTCCTCGAAGACGAAGAACCATCCGGGGTCGGTGTCCGAGCCCAGTGCCTGGGCAGGCGTGAGCGGGAAGCCGAGGAAGAGGATGTCGCCGCCGATCTCCCCGCAGAACACCGGGTCGAGCCGCTGCTCCCCGAGTCTTCGGGGTCCGCCGGAGAAGACCGGGGGCAGCGCGCGGCGGGCGTGCAGGCCCAGGGAGGGGAAGCGCCGTACGACTTCGCCGCGCACCAGCAGCACCACGGCGTCGTCCCCGCCGGGCGGGCGGCGCAGGGTCTCGCCGAGGCGGCTGTGGCGTCCCCAGGCGCGCATCGGCGGGACGTCCGGCGGCTCCTCGCCGGGCTCGGCGGTGCCCCGCGCGTCCCAGAAGTGGCGGAAGGCGGTGGAGCGCCGGTCGGTGGGGAACTCCCGCCACAGCAGTTCACGGCCCAGTTCGTGGTTGGCGCCGGCCAGGAAGGACTCGATGAAGGGTCCGTTGGCGCGCAGCAGGGTGACGGTGTCCGGCGGGATGTTCTGTACGCCGGGCAGCAGGTGGTCGGTGCCCAGCGATGTGAGGAGTTCGGCCATCGGCTGGGCGAACGACGGCGGGACGAGCAGCGGGCCGAGCGGGTCGGGCAGCCCGGTGCCGGCCAGGTCGGCGCCGTCGATGCGGGCTGTCACCCGGGAGGTGACGGCCCGTTCGGGTTCGGTGCCCTTCCGTACCGCGCCGGCGAGCTGCCGCAGCGGCACTTCGGGTTCGCGTTCCTGCTCGGCGCGGGACTGGGCGGCGAGCAGGGCCTTCTGGTGGCGTTTGGCGGCGTCCCGGAAGGTTCTGGTGATGTCGTTGCGGCGGTCGGCGACGGTGCCCGGCAGATCGGCCAGGGCCAGCCCGGCGCCCTGGTTCTCCCAGCCGTACCAGGACCCGGCGTCGGCGGGTATCGGCGCCGACCAGGAACGCGCGGTGCCGGAGCCGTCGATGTCCCAGCCCACCCGGTAGCCGGCCGAGTTGTCGGTGGGACCGTCCTCCAGGACGAGCACGGCGAGGTCGGGTCTCTCGGTGCCGCTGAAGTCGGCGACGGCGATGCCCGCCCCGGCGACGTCGGCGTAGGTACCGGGGATCGTCCGGGTGTTGCCCCAGCCGCCGGTGATCCGGCCGCGGGCGTTGATGTTCCAGCCGATCCGGTAGGAGCCGCGGACCCCCTCGGGGGTCTGTTCCATGAGCATCACCACCAGTTCGGGACGCAGGTCCTGGTTGAGGTCGGCGACGGCGATGTCCATGGCGGCGACCGCGGGGGCGCTGTCGGACGGTCTGCCGGGCCAGGGCAGTTCCACGGAGTCGGCCCAGCCGCCGCGCGCCACGCCGGTGTCGGGATCGATGTTCCAGCCGATCCGCAGGAACAGCCGGCGGTTGCCCTTGATGCCGCCGAGGTAGGCGACGAGCAGCTCCTGGTTGCCGTCTCCGTCGAGGTCGGCCAGGGTGCAGCTGCCGGCCTGCACCTGCACGGTCTCGGCGAGGCCGCCGCTGGAGGTGGCGGCGGTGGACATCGGGGAGGGCATGGTGACCGGGCCGATCCACGCGGCCGGGTCGGCGTTCGCGTCGAGGTCGCGGGCGATCAGGTAGCGGCCGAAGTTGCCGAAGTGGCCGTTGTTGGCGAACTCCTCGATCCAGAAGATCACGGCGTCGGGGCGGCCCGAGCGGTTCAGGTCGGCGGTGGCGATCCCGAATCCCTGGGTGGTCTCGGCCGTCATCCGGCCGGTCAGCGCGGGCTTGGTCTGCCAGCCGCCCCGGACCGTCGCATCGAAGTCGGTGGACCGGCCGAGCCGCAGATACGGCAGGTTGGGGCCGGCCGGGGCGTCCACGTGGCCGATCAGCAGATGGGAGAGGAAGCCCAGTCGCGGGCGCCAGCGGATGTCACGCGGGGGGTCGGCCGCCGGGTCACCGACGCCACCGAACTGGGGCTGGCCGAACGGGTGCCAGGCGTTGTCCCCGGCCCGGTCGACGGCCAGCAACTGGCCGTCGCCCACGGCGTGGACGAGGGAGCCGGACACCGCGACGGGCATGCTCTGGTAGGACCTGACCGGGGCGTAGCCGCCTCCGAGCACGCTGCTCGGCTCGGGCCAGGTGATCACCCGTGAGTCGGTGGTGGACAGCAGAAGCTGACCGTCGTGGCCGCGGCCCACCAGCCGGGAGATCCGCGGAGCGCCGCTGACGGGCAGCCAGATGATCTGGTTGAGCGGCGGCATGCTGAAGGCGAGGTGCAGGGCGCCGTTGGCGTCGACACCGTACTCGTTGGTGCCCGTGCGGCTGGGCACGCCCCGGTCGGGGGTGAACCCGGCCGCGGGGCCACCGAGGACCGTGGCGGCCCAGGCGGTGCCGGTGTGGGTCAGCCGGACCAGTTTGCCGGCCCGGTTGACCAGGTGGAGCTTCCAGTCCGACTCGACGCGCACACCGGTGATCCAGAAGTCGCCCGGCATGCCCAGGTCGCGCCAGTACCAGGTGGTGCCCTTGCCTGACAGCTCCCACAGGTGGCCCGCGTCGTCGGCGGCGTAGGCGGCCTGGTTGAGGTAGTTGCTGCTGCCGGTGGAGGAGTTGGGTGGCAGACGCCGCACAGCGGTGTCCAGTCGCCCCTCTCCGGTGAGCAGCGCGCGACCGCCCGGCGCCAGGCCGTGGGTCAGCCAGGTCCACTGGTCGCCGGCCCAGTGCAGCTGGTGGAGCTGCCGGTCGGCGCCCACCACGAAGACATGCAGGTCCTGCACGGCCGCGGGCGGTGAGGCGCAGGTGGTGCCGGGCGGGCTGCCGTGGTCGACCCAGCCGGGTACGTTCGCCTGGGTGACCCGGGACATCAGCCGTCCGTCGGTGGTGACCACGAACACCCGGTTGGGCATCGCGGCGCCCACCCAGCGGATCGCCGGCACGGCGGGGGGCACGGTCTCGCGGGGTCCGGCGGGGTCGGTCTCCCACGAGCGGGTGGTGAGCCGGTCGGGCGTCAGCCCCTCGAAGTTCTCCTCGCCCGCCACGTCCTCCACGCCGGCCGCCCCGGCGGGGGCGGGCAGGTCGGGTACGGCCTGCACGGTGCGCCGGGCCAGAGAGGCGGCCAGTGCGGTCGCCGCGGTGTCCGCCGGCGCGGGGGCCGATCCGGGGGCCGCCGCGCGGCGGGCGACCGGTCCGCCCGGCCGCAGCAGCCGGCGCAGGGCCGGCTCCATCGCGGCGGCGGCCTCCTTGTTACGGGCCAGCTCCCTCGCGGCGGTGCCCTCGCCGTATCCGACGGCGGCGCGCACGGCCGTGGTCATCTGGAGCATCCGGGCGTCCAGCCGGTCGTCGCCGGCCGGGGTGCCGCTCGTGGTGCTGCCGGGCAGGCGGCGGTGCAGGCTGTCGGCGACGGTCCGGGCCAACTGGCCCTGGCGCAGGATCTCGTTGACGCGGCGCACCTCCGCCGCCTGGTCCCAGGCGGCGGCGACCAGTTCCTCCTGGTGGTGGCGCACCACTTCGGCGCCCAGCGCCGCCGCGACACGGTGCCGGGGGTCGAGGTTGAGCTGGCGCAGCCAGGTGGGCCCGGCCTGCGGTGAGGGCAGGCCGCGGGTGCCGGCCTGCGCGGAGCCGTAGACGGGCGGCGTCAGTTCGGTGCCGTCGCGGCCCGCGTCCAGCACGGTGGTGTAGGCGGCGCGGAAGGCGGCGGCGGTCTCGCCGTGCCAGGGCCGTGGGTCGGTCCCCGCGGAGCGCAGCGCGCCCTCCAGGTCGAGGGTGCGGCCGGGGTGTCCGGGCGGCAGGGCGGGCAGCCCGTGCCCGGCGTCGGCGACGTCCATCGGGCGGGTGCCGACGTCTCCGGGCAGGGCCCGTGGGACGAGCTTGCGCACCAGGGACTCGAAGTCGCCGTCCAGGCCGGTGGTGAACGACCAGTGGTGGTACACCGGCAGCGTCCACGTGGTCTCGGTGGGGCGTTCGTCCTTGGCGGGCCAGGCGGGCAGCAGGTCGCCGTCGGGGACGGGCAGACCAAGGCCGGCGAGCCGTCCGGCCTCGAACGCCGGGACGACGGCGGCGAGGTACCGCGTACGCGGGCGCAGTCTGCGCGGGCACAGCAGCCGGGACAGGGTGCGGTCGGGTTCCTCGGCCAGCAGCCGGTCCACGTCGGCTTCCTGGGCGCCGTCGTCGGTGGTGACCTGTGCGTGCGCCCAGGCCCAGGAGTGGGCGAGGTCGGGCAGTTCCGCGCGTGCGCAGACCAGTCGGGGCAGTCCTCCGCCGCCGGGCAGCAGTCCGGCCCGCTCGGCCTCCAGCACCAGCAGCACCAGCCAGGGCCGCAGCCTCCCCTGGGGGGTGGCGGAGGCCGGGGTGAACATCCAGGGCAGGTCGGGGCGGTCGAACTCGACGGCCGGGAAGAGATGCGGTTCGGCGTCGGCGGTGTCCGGCGCGGGGAAGCTGCGCAGCACCTGGGCCGGGTCGAGGCCGGTGACGTCGCCGGGTCCCAGCAGTCGGGCGGTGACCTGGACCGGTTCGCGGCCGGTCAGGCGGGGGCGCAGGGTGACGGTGGTACGGGCGGTCATCGGGCCCGCCGTGGGATCGACGGCCCCTCCGGCAGCCGCCAGGCCCTCGCGGGTCCAGGAGAGGAAGGTCAGGCCGCTCAACGGATGCCTCCGGTGCTGGTCTCGGTGGTGATACGCAGGCCGGGGGCGGCGCTGCTGCGGCGCAGTTCCGCCGCCTCGGTCCAGGTGGTGCCGCGCGGGGCGGCGGCGCGCGAGGTGCCGGAGGTCGCGGCGCGGGCGGTGCGTGCGGGGTGCGCGTGCGAGGTGTCCGGCTCGTCGGGTGTCGGTCCGCCGACGGTCCAGCGGGTGTCGCGCAGGCCGAGGCCGCGCGGGGTGGCGGAGAAGCGGCGGTGTCCGGTGCGGCGGGTGGCGGCGCGGGCGGCCGGGGCGGCGGCGACGCGCAGCCCGGCGGCATCGACCGGCGCGGCGGCCGGGGCGGTGCCACGGTGGGGGCCGTCCTCGAAGACCTCCTCGTAGCGGATCGGCGAGGCGAACACCCCTGTCCGCTCCCGGGCAGCGGCGAGCGCGCCGTCGGCGGTGGCGCCGGCGACGAGGCTCTCGAAGGAGGGTGCCGCGATCTTCTCGTCGTCGGACAGGTCGAGGAACTGGGCGGGGGCGAAGTACTCCCGGGTCGGGGCGAGCCGTACGGTCACCGGCGCGGTCCGGGCGTCGGCGTCGTCGATCGTCAGTTCCGGCTCCAGGTCGAGCCTGCGCGGGCCCTTGACGGGCGCGTTGCCGAAGCGGTCCAGGGTGATGCCGAGCGGGGCGAACCGCTGGGTGAAGGACAGCCCGCCGAGCGGATGGACGATCAACTGGCCTTCGGTGGCGGGCAGTTCTCGCAGGGTGACCACGGTCCGTCCGACGCCGGTCAGCTGTGCGGTCCAGTTGCGCGGGTCGGCGAGTGCCCGTTCCACGCCGCCGGCCACGTCCACGGGTTCCGGCAGGGCGGCCGGGGCGGCCCTGCTGCCGAAGGTACGGTCGAAGCTGATCTCGGCGCTGAGGAAGACGATCTCGAAGCGGGCCTTGCCGCGCACGTGCCAGGGCGTCGGCCCGGACAGGGCGACGGCGACGCCGACGCCCATCAGGGTGCGGCTTCCCCGCTTGAGGGCGAGACGGCCGACGATATCCACCTGGAAGCCGAACGGTTCGAACTGGACCAGGGCGTCGAAGGCCAGTTGGCCGTCGATGCTGAATCCCGCAGCCGCCGCGTACAGCTCCACTCTGGCGCCGAACTGCACGGTGTTGGAGGTGAGCGCGAAGTAGGACTCCAGCCGCAGCCGTGGGTTGTCGCCGCTGAGCAGCGAGAGGCTGAGCCGGCGCAGCGCGGGGAAGCCCTCGGGCGGCTGGAAGCGGGGGTGGAAGCCGCCGGCCGAGAGGGCGAAGGCGGTTGTGCCCTTCCAGCGGGCGCGCATGGCCATGTCCCCGGTGAGCGCGAAGGCGGCGAGCCGGGAGTCGTAGAGGGTGGCGTCGACGGACGCCTCGCCCCGCTCGAAGTCGATGACGCCGAGAACGTCCATGTTGATCGCCACCACGGCGTTCGCCTCGGTGGGCAGTGCCATCCGCAGCCTGCCGAGCAGCATCAGCCTTACCGGGGTGGGCAGTTCGAGAAGCAGCCCCAGGTCGATGGTGAGCAGTGTCGGGGTGCCCCAGCCTATGCGGGCCATGGGACCGACGACGTGCCGCCCGGGGGTGGGCGGGAAGACGGCGCCCAGGGTGGCGATGATCTCGGGGGCGCGGGCCAGCGGGTCGCGAGGGAAGAGGAGGGAGTCCAGTGCCCGGCTGCGGATGCCGGCCCGCAGGGTGTCCACGGAGACGGAGCGGTTGATGCCGATCAGTCCGCCGACGCCCATCAGCGTGAAGCCGAACCCCAGTTGGATCGGGGTGAACTCGGCCGAGACCAGGATCAGCAGCGAGAACCCCTCCGCACCGCCGGGCATCCGGGTGGTGAGCAGGCCGACGGCCTTGAGCGCGACGCTCTCCAACTGGAGGGCGAGCACGCCCGCGTACTCCTCCTTGTCGCGGTCGAAGAACAGGTAGCCGCCGCCGGTGACCGGGCCCGCGCCGACCGCGAGGGCCGCTCCCTTGGGCGGCGCGAAGCCGGCGCCCAGCCCGACCGGGCCGAGGTTGCCGTCCTGGGTGGACAGACCGGCTTCCAGGCCGAGCCGCTCCACGGTGGCGAGCACCGGGCCGAGGGCCAGCCGGGCGGTCGCCGAGACGGTGGCGTCGAGCTTCTTCTCGCTGTCCGCGCTCAACCGCAGGTGTACGGCGAGCAGTTCGAACGGTCCCAGGCGGGCGTTGAGGGGCAGGGTCGTGTCCACTCCTGCGGAGCCGGTGAAGCTCAGCCCCTTGCGCCGGGACCACTGGAGTCCGAGCGCGAACTCGACGCGCAGCCCGTCGGCGGGCAGCACCGTGTTGAGGAAGCCGTCGCCCTCGCCGCCCGCGATCACCACGGCGGCCCGGTCCGCGGCGACCCCGACCTCGAAGTCGTCCGTGCCCTCGGCGCCCGGGGACGCGGCCTCCAGTACGGCCCTGGCCCAGGCGCGGAGGGCACCGATCTCCAGCCGGGTGCCGTGGGCGCTGCCCAGCAGCAGCGCGGGGGCGTCCGCTTCCCCCGCCTTGCGCAGCTCCAGACCCAGTTGGACCCGGCCGGGGGTGTCGGCGGCGAAGGTGACCCCGTGCGGGCCGAGCGCCACGGCCGGGCCCGCGCCGGAGATGTCCGCCCGCAACGCCCATCCGTCGCCGAGGAGTTGGTCCACGGTGGCCTCGCCGCGCGGGACGAGCACCATGCCGAGGCCGCCGGCCTCCGGAGAGGAGACGCCGAGAGTGGCGCCGATCTCGCCGAGCGTCCCGGGAGCGGCGAGTACGGGGATGCCGAGGGTGAGCATCCGCCGTCCAAGCGCGACCGACGCCTCGTCCAGACCGGTGTCCGCGGTCTCCCCGAGGCCCATGAGCACCGTGACGCCCAGGGAGTTGAGCAGCGCGCCGAGCCTGGGCAGCAGCCTGTCGGCCAGCGCGTCGGCGGCCTGATCGTCCGCGAGCCCGCCGGGCAGGTAGTCGGCGCGCAGCACGCCGCCCGGGTCGCGGACCAGCTCGGCCAAGCGCTGCGGGCGGAGCCTGGCGCGTGCCGCGCCGGTGCGCACGGTCTCGCCTTCCCGGTTGACGATCGCGCTCTGCGGCCCGGCGTCGTCCGGCAGCACCAGCACACCGAGCAGTACCAGGACGTGGAAGAGCACCTGGTGGTGGCGGGCCAGCCAGTCGGTGACGAGGTGGTGCACCACGTCCTCGGCGAAGGCGGACGGGTCGAACGCGCCCAGCGCGGGCGGGGCCTGGCGCACCAGGTCCAGCACCGAGCCGATCACGTCCAGCAGCCGGTGGAGCCCTTCGAGGTCCTGCGGCGGGTGGGCGACCAGCTCCTCCAGGCCGCCGACGGCGCCCGCGACGGTCTCCAGCCACGCGGTCACCTCGGCGGCGCCCTGCTCCCCCGCGGCGGCCGGGTTCCAGCCGATCCGGGCGAGCAGCCGGGCGAGTCGCATGGGGTTGGCGGCGGCCTCGGTGAGCGGGCCGATGAGCCGGAGGATCTCGCCGGCCAGCGCGCTCTGGCCGTCGGTGGAGGGGGTGGGAGCCCCGGGGCCGCCGGGCGGGGGTTCGGCGGCGGCAAGGGCCGTGGTTTCCGCGGCCGTGGCGTGCGCCACCGTGGTGTCCGGGGCCGTGGCGTTCGGGACCGTGGAGGTGTACGCGGTGGGCCGCCCGCCCGGAGCCGGTGCCTCCGCGGCCCCTGCGGTGTCCTGCGCGGGGGTCTGGGTCATGTCGGCAGTCCTTCGGTGTCGAGCACGAAGTCGCGGGCGGTGCGGAGGGTGCGTTGGTCGGCGGGCAGGTCGGTCAGCGGCAGGGTGTAGTGGCGGGGGTTGCTGCCGCCGAACCAGTCGGGCCAGGCGTTGACCACCCGCAGGGTGTGGCCGGGGTCCCGGTAGCCGGTGTGGTTGTTGTGGCCGGCCGGGTGGGGCTCGTAGCCGGCCACCGCAGTGTTGGGGCAGGGGTTGTTGGCCAGGATTGCGGCGGCCAGGGCGACCTCGTGCTGCCCGGTCCAGGTGGCGGGGTTCTGGCCGAAGGCGAGCCCGGAACTGACCGCGGCCGTGGCCACCACGTTCTGCAGGGCGACCGAGGCGCGGCCCGGGGTGCCGCGCAGCAGCACCGCCGGGGAGAAGACATGCCAGCGGTGCAGCAGCGCGACGGTCCTCTCGGAGCGGAAGACATCGCCGATGGTGGTGCCGGCCTGGAGCGGGAAGGGATTGGCGCCGGTGGGGCTGTTCCAGTCGGCCTCCCGCAGGTCGCGCAGGCGCATCCGGGCCATGTCCCACATGGCGTGGCGGAATCCCTCGTCGGTGCGGCCCGCCATGACGAAGCGGTAGTACCAGTGCCACAGCCGGAAGTACTCGTGGTCGCCGTACTGGCCGTAGTCCTGGGTGGATCCGGGGCCGGGGGCGGGGTGGCCGTGCAGCGGTGCGGTGCTGCCGTCCTGGCGGGTGAGGGCGCCGCGGGCGGCGTACTTGCGCTGGCCTGCGGTCCACGGGGCCGGGGTGCCGGCGCGGCCGTTGCCGGTCCACACCCGGTCGGGCTGGACTCCGAAGGTGCCGAGGACCTTCTGGAAGGAAGCCTCGTCGCGGCTGCGCAGATAGGCGAAGAAGGCCCACAGCTCGCCGTCGGCCACGGCCCACAGGGCACGCGCGGGGCGTCCGGGTTGGTCAGCCGCGTGCCATTCCCTGGTGCCCAGCGTCCAGTGGCACAGCCCCAGGGAGGCGAAGGCGTGGTCGTAGCAGTTGACGGAGTCGAAGTAGCCCAGCGCCTCCACCTCCGCGACGGCACGGATCACCTTGAAGGTGGCGAGGGTGTCCGCGTCGAGGTCACGCAGCCGGGTTCCGGTGAGTGCCTCGGGGGTGATCTCGGCCTCGGGCGACCACGATTCCCGTGCTTCGGGCATTCCGACCGGGCCCTCCATCTGCTCCGACAGGTCGGTCGCGTTGTCCCGGGGGTAGCGGTAGGGGACGCGGTGTCCGATCGGGGTGCGGTCGGACACCGCCCAGCCGTCGGGGGTCCGGGTGGCCGGGCGGGTCCAGTGGGTGGAGAAGTCCCGCGCGTACATCCTGGGCGAGAAGGCGGTGTCGTTGGTGTGCTCGTCCCAGCGCCAGATGTTGTCGGCGAGCCGGGCCGGGCGGGTGCCATCAGCGGGGATGACCGGGATGCTGACGGGGGCCGAATTCTTGAGCGTCCACGCCTCCATCACCACCGGGCAGCGCCAGCCGTTGGCCTTCCAGTGGGCGATGATCTGGCGGGTGGCGGTGTCGACGACCCCGCTGACGTTGCCGTTGAAGCGCAGTTCGGCAGGGACCGGGACGCTCTCCAGAGCGGAGGCCCAGCGGTGGTCGCGCAGTACGGTGACCGCGTCGCCGGCCGGGTGGGCGGCCTCGCCGGTGGCGTCGGCGGCGCGGGTGACCGTCCAGGAGGTGCCGGTGACGGCCGTGACGGTCAGGTTCTCGTCGCCGACACGGGCCTTGAAGGGCAGCGGCGGCAGCGTGCCCGTGGCAGTGACAGTGACAGCGGCCTGGAGGCTCAGAGTGGTCGTGCCGGCCGGCAGCGGCTGGGCCAGGCGCACCACGGCGGTGGCCACCCGGGCCACCTGTGCCATCCGGGCGTACCCCTGCAACTCCCGCACCGCCCAGCGCACTTCACGCCCGAAGCCGCCGTCGCGGATGCCGACCACACCGAAGCCCAGCTCCAGCAGATCGCGCTGGAGATCGCTGACATGGGTGACGGTCGCGGTGCCCCCGTTGGTGGAGGCGTCGGTGTCCCCCTCCCGCAGCGCCCTGCCGCCGTACAGGTCAGGCAGTGCCACGGGCGGGGGTCCGGTGGTCTGACCGACGTCCAGGGGAACGGCGAGCCGGGTCAGCGGCGCGGCCCGGAGGGTGCCGGGCAGGCGCCACCACAGAGTCTGGACGACGGACTTGGCGTCCTGGCCGTCCCAGCCGAACTGGATCTCGCCGATGTTGTTCCGGCCGACGATCTCCTTGCCGCTGCCCCAGGCGCCGCGATAGCCGTCGTGGTTGGCGGCTGCCTGCACATACTGGGCCAGGGCGGCACGGCGGTCGCCGGTGGCGGGGTACGAGACGGGGGCGGGCATCCCGGGACGCGGGGCCACTCCGTCGGGGTCGGTATGGCGGTAGTACTCCAGCTCGTACTCCCACTCGGGGACCGGGCTGAGCAGGGTTTCGACGTCGGATAGCTCGTACACCGCCGGGGTCTCGCGAAGCACCGAGCCGCCGTAGCCGCCGTCGGGGCCGCGCGTCACCACGGGCACGGCCCGTCCGGCGGCGTTGGCCCATCCGGCCCGCCGGGAGTGCGGGAGCCCGAGGGTGGGGTTGTAGCCGTGGTCGTGCAGCACCCCGGTCATGGACGTCTGGTTCTTGAGCGAGCTGGCGGTCAACTGGGCGAGGACGCCACGGACCTCACCGGGTGTTCCGGTGTACGGGGCGGTGGCGCGGTAGGACATCCGGGCGGCGAAGGCGTAGTGGACGTCGCCGCCCAGGGCGATCACCCGGCGACGGCGCACCCCGTCCGGCCCCGGTGCGGCATGGCCGAGCATCCGGGCGATGAGCTTCTCGAAGGCCCGCGGATCGTGGCCCCATGCCTCGTAGTCCCGTTCGAGCTGGCCCGCGTACCCCTGGAAGAAGCGGACCTTCGGCTGGAAGAACTCCTCGATCAGCGGGCAACCCAGCACCGGGCAGGGCGAGACCAGCAGGGTGACCTTGTCCAGGCCGAGGTCGGCGGGCGCCTCCACCACCGCCGCGTAGGAGGCGTCGGAGAAGAGGAGCGCGGGCGGGTCGGTGGGGCCGCCGCGGAACACCCGCTGGGTGCGGGTGTCCACCACCACGATCTGGTGGGCGGGCCAGTTGACCGAGTAGTGCCAGAGCAGCGAGCCGCCCTGGCGGATCATCCGCCCGGAGGAATCGGCTCCGGTGGGCACACCGGTACGGCGGGCGAGGGCGGCGGCGGGTCCGGCGGCGGTGTGATCGGGTGCGGCGAGGGCGGCCAGCACCTCGCGGCCCGCTTCTCCCTGTGGGCCCTCGGCGAACTGTTCGGGGGTGTTGCCCCAGCCCTGGCACACCGCATACGAGGCCATGGCGTTCCCGAGGAACTGCCGTCCGTGGACGGTGCCGCAGACCTCGTTGACCCAGCGGCTGGAGATGAACCAGTCGTCGGTGACCTCGTGGTCGTCGAACATCGTGTAGGTGGCGGTGTTGGCCAGCGCCCGGCGGACCATCCCCAGGGTGCCGCGGAAGGCGTCCAGCCTGTCGCATTCCGTGACGTAGCCGGACAGCGTCTCATGGGCCTTCTTGTAGGCGGGCTTGGTACGCAGGCCGAAGAACTCGGAGGGATCGGGGTCGCCCAGGGTCTTGGAATCCTCGGGGAACAGTTCGGAGAAGTAGCGCACGGGGGGCACCGCGGGCCACAGCGTCGGCGACCAGACCAGCAGGTACATCGCCAGGAACTCCGACAGGCGCAGCAGATGGCTGCGGCCCTCGGTGGTGGTCAGCCGGAAGTCGTCCGCGATCATCTCCTGGCGCCGGCCCGGACGGAAGAGCCACTGCTGACTGGCCGGAGGAAGGGTGGCGAACTGCTCGTCCCGGCCGAGCAGGGTACGGCCGTAGGTGGAGCAGATGTGCAGGAGCGCGTCGGCGACGTCGTCGGCGTATATCTGGTCGCCCGTCAGAAACAGTTGCTGCGGGCGGCGTTCGGGGGCGCCCGCGTCGGCGGCGAGCACCTCGTCCAGGATCGACAGGGCGTCGGTGCCCTCTCCGTGGGGCTTGCGGCAGGAGGCGTGGAACAGCCGCAGCCCGGCCGGGTGGCCTGGGGGTGTGATGAAGCTGGGCAGGTCGGGGGCGCCCGAAGTGCTCTGGTAGAGCAGGGCCTTGCGGGCCTCCCCCTCGGTGGCGGCGATCACGCCGGGCGTGAAGAGTCCCGGCGCCCCGCCGGGCACCGGGGCGGAGGGCGCGGAGACGTCCTCGCCGAAACGCAACACGTAGCGGTGGATGGTGCCCGGCTTGAGAGCGCCACCGGCGGGCACCTCGGCGGTCACCGCCACGATGTGCAGGTGCTCACCCATCCGGGCGGTGACCCGGGTGCCCGTGAGGACAGGTGTCGCGGGCAGGTGGCCGGAGGCCCCCTCGTACACGTCCAGCGTGACTTTCCGCCGCGCCTTCAGGGCCAGCCACACGGTGACTCCGGTGCTGTCCACGCGCCGGACGACCGGTCCGGCGAGCACCAGCGGCAGCGCCGCCACATCCAACGCCGGCAGCACGGGCGTACCCATGCCGCCGCTTCCCCCCACAGTCCCCATGGGACCTCCACGCTCTGACGCGGCGCACGCCGCGGAGTGCCCGCCGTCACTTCCGCAGCGGCTCTACGCGCGTTGCGGACGGACGGTGTGAACACTCGGCCATTACTGGACACACATCGCACGAAACACCAGGTGCGCTTACGTGACGGTGAAGCCGTGTTTCGCGCCGAGCTTCTGGAGCGACGCGCGGCCGGGGATGCCGTCGGCCGCGGCACCCGTGTACCCGAGGCGGCGCTGCCACTGCGCGTACGCCCTGACGGTGACGGATCCGAAGGAGCCGTCGGTGGCGTACGAGCCGGCCAGCAGGCCCTCCGCCCTGAGCGCGGCCTCCACCGGGCGTACGTCCGCCGGATATGTGCTCGCGCCCTGCTTCAGCCCGGGGTCGCGCCTGGCCGCGGTTGCCAGACGGGCAAGGCTGACGGATGTCTTCGTACCGGCGGACGGCGTACCGGCGGACGGCTTCGTACCGCCGCCCGCCGGGGCAGGCGCGGTGGCGTTCGGGCGGGGTGCGCCCTTCCTCACCCACGCGTAGAGCGCTTCGCCCGGACAACTCGTGGCGTACCCGTCACGGTGGCCCTTGATCTCGTCACCGGCGCCGTTGCGCCGCAACAGCTCGATGCCGTCGCGTACGGCCGACAGCATCGCGTCGGTCGGCTGGGTCAGCCCTGCCGATCCGACCAGCGCGCAGATGGCGTAGTGCCCCCGGTTGAGCGCCTGGTCGCCGTTGGCGCCGGTGCGTCTGCCGGTGCCGCGGCCCTCGAAGAGGTAACCGTGCGGACAGGCCAGGTAGTTGTAGGCGATGTCCGAGTAGTTCTCCTTCTTGTTCGCGAGGTGCGCGGCACGGATGGCCTTGACCTCGGCCACACAGGCGTCATGGTCCTTGAGCAACTCGGTGCTGACCGGGCTGCCCTCGTAGTGGACCTTGACACCCTTGGTACCGGCCTGCGCCGGCGCCTGTGACGCGGGCCAGCCCAGTTGGGCACGGGTGACCAGTTTCATGGTCCCTTCCTTTCCTTTCGGTTCGATGGGTTCGCGCCCAGCGCACGGAGAGCGGCACCGGCACGGTTCAAGGCGTGGTGGAAGGCGTGGTGGACGACGTGGTGGACGACCGCTGCGACCCCGTCGGCTCCGGTCGTGGCCCCGGTCGTGGCCCCGGTCGCGGCCCCGGTCCTCCGGCGCGGGCGGCCCCCACCGCCCGTGCGCCCGCTCGTCCCGTCGGCCCCGAATCGCGCCACCACATGGCGGCAGCAGGTCGTTCTCCCGTCGCGTCACAGCGTGCTCCGGCGGGGCGGGCCGTTCCCATCCCAGAAAAGTGGGGAGTTGTAGGCGAAGGACACGCCGGAGCCGCGACACTCCGCGCCACCGACACCCTTTCTTCACAACCGGGGTCCGCCGTTACCATGGCCGGCATGGGGCGTATCGGGGGGACGCCGCGGTCTGACGTGGTTCAGGACGCGGCGGTACGTGCGGCACTGTCGGCGCAGAGTGTCGACGAGTTCTTCGACGAGGTGGCACGGGTGATCGTCCCGGCGCTGCGCATCGACATCTGGGCCGGAGTCACGGTCGATCCAAGGACGTTGATGAACACCGGCGGCAACTACAGCAATGCCGTGCCCGCCGCGCTGATGCCACGGATGCTGGACATCGAGTACCGCGAAGGGGATGTCAACTCACTGCCCGACCTGGCCCGCAGGCCCGTACCCGTCGCCCTGCTCAGTGAGGAGGTCGGCGGTCGCCTCGAACTCAGCCCCCGCTACCGGGACATAGCCGGTCCGCTCGGTATGCGGGACGAACTCCGGATGGCCCTCCGGGACCGGCAGGGCTCCTGGGGCGCCTTCGTGCTCGGTCGCTCCGTGGACACCCCCGCGTTCGCGCCCGCGGATCTGGCGCTGGCCGAGGCGCTCGCGCAGCCGCTGGGGAGCGCGTTGCGCCGGCTGCATCTCACGGAGCGCGCGCAGCGCGAACCGGCACCGACGGCACCGGGCCTGGTGCTGCTCGACGAGGAATACAACGTCGTGCAGATGTCCCCTGCCTTTCCGCTCTGGATCGACGGGGTCTCACTTCCCTCCACCCCGCCCACCACACGGGCCGGTTCACACCCCGCCGGCTCGGCCGGGGCGTCCCTGCCCCCGGCGGTGTACGGCGTCGCGGCGGCGGTCCGCACGCCGGGAGCCGCGAGTTCCTTCACCTCCTGGGCGCACAGCGGCTCCCAGGGTTCCGTGCGGTTGCACGCCTGGCGGCTCGACGACCTGACCGAGGCGCGGGTCGCCGTCGTGGTCGAACCTTCGGGGCCCGGGGAGCGCCTCGGTCTGATCGTCGCGGCGTACGGGCTGACCGCCCGGGAGCAGCACATCACGGAGCTGGTGCTGCACGGCCATTCCACCGCGGAGATCGCTCACCGCGCCGGTCTGTCCCCGCACACCGTCCAGGACCACCTCAAGTCGGTGTTCGACAAGACGGGTGTCAGGAGCCGCCGCGATCTGGTGGCCGCGCTGTTCACCCGCCACCACGCACCGGCCCTGGCGCCGAGCCCGGCCCCGGTCCGTCCAGATCCCCGTGCCGTGCCGTCCGGGCACCCCTGACCGGGTGTGCGTGGCGTTCCAACAGCGAGCCGGGCCACCTGGCGGCCCCCGCGATCACGACCGGCGAGAGCCCCGGGGCGCGGAGCGGCGGCGGGAGCTGATGGCCGATGCGGTGCAGGCGGAGTACGGGCCTTGACCCGGATTCTTGGACACCGGGGCTGTGCAGCCGGGGCCAGGGTCGTTGATGTTGCACCGCGTGCCGTCCCGTAGGCGAGGGGACTGCGGTGGTCCGAGGCGGGAGTGGCGGCGTCGGGTGTGGTAGCGGCTGAGCCGATCACGCGCTCATGGACTGACGGACGCCGGTCCTGCGGCAGGCATCGGCGAAGGCTCGGGTGGTGTATTGGGCGCCGAGGACGGGCCGTCCATGGACATGGACACGGACGCATTGGCGGCTAGCACTCCAGCAGGATTTCGCTGTCTGACCTGGTCTTTTCGCCGGGTGGCGGGAGTATAGCGGGACTTCGGCCGTGTGGGGGCGGTGTCATGGAGACCGCCCCTCGATCGTGCGACAACGCCGCAGGTAGTGACAGCGGCGGGCGACTGCTTGGCGTCGGCGGCGCCAGTTCGACCAGCTCAGCGCGAGGTGTAGTCCTCGGTGTCCCCGCAAGTGCGAGGGCTGGGGACAACAAGCTGCCAGGAGTCGCCGAACTTCCGCCACTGTGATTCTCGACTGCCCCGTCCGTCCCACTCGCTGTGCCCCTTTTTCCCTGGCCTCAACGGCCGGACCGGGTTGCGTGCCGAACACGAGAAGCAGATCGACGAGGAAGCCCGCGCAGCCCACTGCGCGAAGATCGAGGAGGCCGCCAGGTCGGCTGCACCCATCAAGGCGTAGGGCTTTGTCTCACGTGACTTGATGTCCGTGCGGCAGGTTGCCGGTTGTTGCTGGTCGGCGGCCTCTGGCGTTGGGTGTACCGGGCGGTGCAGGATGATCTCGGGGCCCGGAGCGAGGTGGACTGGGCCTCGGCGATCATCGACGCCGTCTCCGTTCACGCCACAGAGAGGCATCGCTGACCGGGCCGAACCCGGTCGATCGCGGCCAGAAGGGCAGCACACTGCACGTGCTGTCCGATGCCCAGGGCATTCCGCTCGCTCGCCGCCGTGTCCGGCGCGGACATACATGACAGCCTGAGCGCGGGCTCGTCGCGCGCATCGCGCCCCGGCACCGAGTCCGGCGAACGCCTCCGTCGGCACCCCTGGAAGATCGAACGGTCGACGTCCTGGGCCCGCCATCGCACGCGGACGATGACACCAACACCCCCGCAGATGACGTCGCCGTCCAGGACACACCCCCGACCCCGAAGCACCTCCGCCACAATCCCGGGCGGTTCGACGACCCACCTCGCGCCGGACTCCGCCTCGCGCCGCACCGTGTTCCGCAGGAACTCCTCTGACACCGTGGTCACCAGGCACCTACGCACCGACCAACGCAGCCACTCCCGCCCCCGTCAGCCCTCGGTCACGTCCGGTGACGGCAGGGCGCCGGAGCAGGCGGCGCGGCCGAACTCGCCGCTGGCGGTGGCGCTCTGGACGTGCCGGCCGTCGATGGCGAGGGTGCAGCGGGCCTCGCCGCCCTGGTCGTCGAGGACGATGTCGACGATCGGTTCCCGGCCGAGCGGGACGTCCACGGTCTTGCGCCACGGCAGGGTGGCCCGTGTGACGACGGTGGCGTTACCGGAGTCGCTACGCGCCTGGTAGCTGATGTCGGCCGTGCCCGTACCGGTGATCTCGTACGTCACCGAGGCGGTGGGCGTGCGGCGGTCCGGCTTGGTGTCGTCCTCGCCGCCGGTGAGAACCCCGTACAGCACGAACCCTGTGCAGGCCGCCAGTACCACGCCGCACGCGATCAGGCCGGCGCGGTCGGGTCGCGGTAGGCGTGACGGCCGGCGGTCCGTCGACCCGATGGGCTTTTCCAGATCGGTTCGGTCGCCTGTTTCTTCGGAATCCCGCCAGGACACTACGGGTTCCCCAGATTCTCCGCCCATGAATTATCCCCTCGACCCCTCGGCAGTATCGGTACTCGGTTTCAGCGTGCACGGATTGGAACTCGGCGGTTATACACGATGCCGCGACCCGTACGCCAGCGAGCGGATAAATCGGACACTCGATGCCCCGTTCGACCTCAAATGCCTTACATATCCAGTCGCTTGACTTCAGGTCAGCTCAGTGCGTAGAAACTCGGCGCCGCTGCTTGTGATCTTTGTCCGTGCAGGCGGGACGGGGTGACGGCGGCGGAATCTGATTCCGGACGCATGAGGAAAGGTTTCACGTGAAGCCCAGATGGGGCAGGCTTATCGCGTGCCTGGTGGTATCAGCGGTGGTGAGTACCGCGCTGCCACAGGTCGCATTTGCGGCACCCGCTTCCGGCGATGGAGGCGAAGGAATCGTCGACACCGTCGCAGGCTGGTTCTCGGATGACAGCACGGGAAAGGAAAAGCCACCTTCCCACGACGAGTTGGGTATTGCCGAGCGGCAGAAGTTGCCCCGGGGCAAGAATGCGCCGAAGGCGGAGCGGGTCAGGGAGCTGACAGGGAAGCGGACGCCGAACGCGCGCTTCTGGCAGTTGTCGGACGGCCGTGTCCAGGCGGAGGTGTCCGCGACTCCGACCTCGTACCGCGATGGTGCGTCGAAGGTGTGGAAGGCCATCGACACCGCCGTGCGAAGGACGTCGGCGAAGGGCTTCGATCTCGCCAACACCACCAATTCCGGGCGAAGTTACTTCGGTTCCGATCCGGAGCGAATGGTCTCGTTCGCGGCGCCGGGCGGCGGGCAGTCGGTCACGTTCGGCCTGGAGGGTGCCGGCAAGGGGCTGCTGAAGCCCGAGGCCAAGGGCGACACGGTCACCTACCGGGACGCGATCGCGGGCGCGGATCTGTCCTACGAGGTGGGTCCGGGCCGGGTGAAGGAGAACATCGTCCTGGCTGAGCGGCCGGACGGGCCGGTGTCGTTCACGTTCCGGCTGGATGTGAAGGGGCTGGTGCCGAAGGCGGGCAAGGACGGTTCGATCGCCTTCTACGGTGAGGCGGCGGACCCGGTGGTGGTGATCCCGCCTGCGTTCATGACGGACACGAAGAAGTCGGCGTCCTCGCCGTACGGGCTGGCGTACAGCTCAAAGGTGGCCCAGAGGCTGTCGCGGGACGGCGAGGGCTGGCGGCTGACCGTCACACCGGACGCGAAGTGGCTGGCCTCGAAGCAGCGGCAGTACCCGGTCACCATCGACCCGACGCTGATCCTGGCGCCGACGCCGTCGCAGTCGCAGGACACGATGGTGCTCGCCTCGTCCCCGGCATCGACGTTCGACGGGAGCTGGCGGCTGTCGGCGGGCCTGGACTCCACCGGCAGCGCGGCCCGCGCGCTGGTCAGGTTCGGGCTGTCCAACGTGCCCGCCGGAACGCAGCTGGACGACGCGCGGCTGCAGCTGTACTACGACCAGACCCACACCGGGGTGGCCAACGGCGCCCCGGTGACGCTGGGCGCCTACCGGGCCACCGGATCGTGGACCGCCGCCGGGGCGACCTGGAACAACACCAGCAGCCTGGTCGGCGAGCTGTCCGGCTCGACCACGGTGGTCGACAACGGCGAGGCCGGGAAGACGGCGGCGGTAGGTTCGTGGCCCGCCTCCTCGAACACGGCGTACACGCAGTACGCGGTCAACAAGGACTACGTCTACAACAAGGACACGGTGGCGGGTGACACGTACACCTGGCAGCCGGCGATCCCCGAGGACGGCACCTACCAGGTCGACGCACACTCGATCCCGGCCTCGGACCGCTCCGTGGCCACCCCGTACACGGTGACGTACAACGGGGGCACCAAGGCGTACACGGTGGACCAGCAGTCCGGGACGGGCGGGGTGTGGAAGCCGCTGGGCGCGCTGCCGTTCAAGGCGGGCACCTCGGGCAAGGTCGTTCTCGGTGACGGTCCGGCCTCCGCTTCGACGGCGGTGATCGCGGACGCGGTGCGGTTCTCCAAGCCGGGCACGGTCCAGATGCCGTACTCCACCTACAACAAGTGGCACTCGTTCTCGGTGAAAGACACCGTCCAGTCCTGGCTGGACGGCACGAACACCAACAACGGCTTCATCGTCAAGGCGACCGACGAGAGCGGCACCGCCGCGCGCGGCGGCCCCCGCTACGAGGCATCGGAGTTCGGATACGGCGGGGAGACCGTCAACTATCCGAAGCTGGTGCTGACGTACGGCCGTGCGGGTGTGGAGCTGGATCCTCCGGCGACGATCCACGACACCGGCGCGGAGCTGCACTGGTCCGGGTACACGAACACCTCCGGCAGCACCGGCCAGGACATTGCCGAGTACCAGGTGCACCGCAGTGTGTTCCAGACGTTCACACCGTCGGCGTCCACGCTGGTGGCGCCGGTCGACAAGGCCGCCACGAGCTACACGGACACCTCGGCGGTACCGACCGAGGCGGACAGCGCGGACCCGTTCGGGCGGGCCTACTACTACATGGTCGCGGTCAAGACCCGGGACGGGAAGGTCACATCGGCGCCGACGCAGCTGGTGCGGCTGCCCAAGGCCGGACGCACCGCACAGGTCGTCGACGCCGTCCAGGACACCACCCTGTCATCGCTGGAGCCGGCCACACCGCACGACACCATCACCGACGGCACGCCGCAGAACTGGCTCACGGTCGGCAACAACTCCGCCGCCTACGGCAAGACCCGCGCCCTGCTGAAGTTCCCCAACCTCGGCATACCCGCGACGGCACGGGTCCTGGACGCGCAGGTGCGCCTGTGGGGCAGCCAGAGCACCACCAGCAACAGCGGCGCGGTCTACGAAATGCGGCCACTGACAAAGGACTTCGACGAGGCCACCGCCACCTGGACCAAGGCCAACGCCACCACCAACTGGGCCACGGCGGGCGGTGACTTCGGCGCGACGGTCGCGGACACCGCTCCCGCGATCAGCAACGACCCGGCACGCCACGACTGGAACGTCACCTCCCTCGCGCAGGACTGGGTCAGCACACCAGGCTCTCAGCAGGCCGTGCTGATCAAGACACAGGACGAATCCGCGTCCCAGGAGCGGACGGTGTTCCTGTCGTCCGAGGCAGGCGAGAAGCGGCTGCGCCCGAGGATGATCGTCACCTACATCGACTCCACCACCGAGTCGACGTACTACGCACCGGCCACCCCGGCCCGCATGACACCGAACTCGACGTACACGGTCGATGTCACCCTCACCAACACCACCGGCACCGAGTGGGCGGCGGGTGAGCGTGAGCTGTCGTACACGTGGAAGCTGCCGGACGGCACCGACGTCACGAACGGCGGCAACCAGCTCGCCACCGCGGTACCGAACCTCAAACCCGGTCAGTCCGCCGCTGTGAAGGCGCAGGTCAAGACACCGATCAACTCGGCCTCCGGTAACAAGCGCACGGACTATGTGCTGGGCTGGGACGTCCGGAAGATCTCCGACGGCTCCTGGCTGTCGGCGGGTAGCGGCGGCATCGCGGCGCTGAAGCAGAACGTGGCGGTGGAGGACCCGACGTCCAACACCCTGGGTCTGGAGAAGTTCTACGCCTACACCGGCAAGAACACCGGCGCCGGCTCCACGGTGATGAACAACCTGGCCTCCGGCAACACCGTGTGGTCCTACAACGCGTTCACCAACCCCGGGCGCGGCCTGAACACCTTCGCCCGCTTCGCCTACAACTCCCTCGATACCTCCGACACCGTCCTCGGCGCCGGCTGGTCCGCGCAGGCCGCCGGGCCCATCCGCCTCGGCGCACCCCTGGACTTCCACCCCAACCCGAACCCGACCGAGATACGTCTGCCCGACGGCGACGGCACCACCCATGTGTTCCGCAAGCAGGACGACGGCTCCTGGAACGCCCCGGCGGGTGTCCACTACAAGGTCACGGCGAAGGCGGGCCTGGACTGCACCCCGGCCAAGGACCCGATCCCGGACGCCTGGACGCTGATGCGCCCGGACGGCACCCGCTTCCTCTTCGGCTGCGACGGCTACATGACGTCCGCAGTCGACAAGAACGGCAACACACAGACGTACACGTACGAGGAACGCAAGTCCAACAACAAACCGACCAAGTTCCTCAAGTACATCACCGACCCCGCCGGCCGGCAGTCCCTGACGCTGGACTACTGGGAGAAGGGCCAGTCCGGCTACCAGTACGTCAATGACGCGGGCGTCCTGACCACGGACACCGGCAAGCTGAACAACTCCAAGATCTACGACCACGTGAAGTCCATGACGGACATCTCCGGGGACAAGCCCGGGAGCATCTCCGTCCGCAAAATCTCCTTCCACTACACCGACAAGGGGCTGCTCGGGCAGTTCACCGACGGCGACGGCTCGGCGCAGCCGAAGGTCTTCAAGTTCACCTACGACGCCACCCAGGGCAACAAGAACGTCAAACTGGTCGACGCCACCGACCCACGCGGCAACGGCACCAAGCTCGACTACAACGCGCCGAAGGACGGGGACGACCCGAAGTACCACTGGTGGACCAAGGCCATCACCGACCGCCTGCAGGGAACCACCCGGTTCACGTATGCCGTGAACGCCACCAACCCCAAGTTCACCGACGCCAGGGTCACCGACTCCGAGTCGCACGCATCGGACTACGTGACGGACGACTTCGGCCGACCGGTGCAGACGACGAACGCCAAGTCCCAGACCGCGAAGATGGCTTGGGACGCAGACAACAACGTCACCTACATTGAAGAGGACAACGGCGCCAAGAGCGCGTACTGCTACGACCAGAAGACGGGCTATCCGCTCTGGCAGCGCGACGCCGAGAACAACAAGGCAGGTGTCCCGCCCTCGTCGGACTGCGCCCCGGGCACGTATCCGGCGAACAGCCAGAGGTACGAGTACCAGACCCGCGCCGACGGTTTCGCGGCCGACCTGTTCCGCAAGACATCTCCGGAGGGACGTGCCTGGCAGTTCGGCTACGACACCTTCGGCAACCTGAAGACGGTCACCGACCCCAAGGGCGTCGCCACGCCGACAGCCGGTGACTACACCACGTCGTACGAGTACGACACCTATGGCCAGTTGACCAAGACCACCGATGCCAACGGAAACGTCTCCGCCAACGAGGAGTTCGGGCCGACCGGCTACCCGTCGAAGATGCGCGACGCGCTGGACAACGTGGTGAGCTACGTCTACGACGAGCGCGGCCAGGTCACCCAGGTCACTGACGCACTGGGCAAGGAGGTCACGCAGGCGTACGACACGTTCGGCCGCCCCCTGGTCTCCTCCGTGCCGAAGGATCAGGCCTCGGGTGACCAGATCACCACGCCCGCGCCCGTCTACGACGCGAACGACAACGTCACTGAGTCGACGGCGCCCAACAGTGCGGTCTCCACAGCGGTGTACGACGCGACCGACCAGCTCACCTCGACAACCGCACCGAAGGACAGCGGCACCGGTCCCGAACGCACGACGACGTTCACCTACGACAAGGTCGGCAATCTCAAGACGACGACGGAGCCGAAGGGCGTACTGACCGCGTCGGACGCCACCGACTATGTCACCACCAATAACTACGACGCGGTCTACCAGCTCACATCGGTGGTCAACGCGGCTGGTGACACGATCAGTTACGAGTACGACAACGTCGGCAACGTCGTCACCGTCATCGATCCGAAGAAGAACGCGACCGCGGATACGACCGACTACACGACCAGGACCGCCTATGACCTGAACCACCGGGTCACCGCCATCACGGACGCGGCCGGCAAGTCCACCTCGCGCACCTACGACAAGGACTCCCTGGTCATCCAAGTCAAAGACGCCGAGAACAACATCACTTACACCGACTACGATGAGCGCGGCCTGCGAGAGGAGACCCGGGTCCCGTACTCCGGCACCACCTTCCGCACCACTCGCTACGAGTACGACCAGGCCGGCAACACCACCAAGGTGATCACGCCCCGGGGTGTGGCCACGGCGGCCGACGACGACTTCACCTCGCGCACGGAGTACGACGCGCTGAACCGTCCGGTCAAGCAGTTCCAGCCGTACGACCCGGCGGATGTCCGCTACAACAACCCGAACGTCTACACGCAGACCATCTACGACGAGGTCGGTCGGGTGAAGAAGACCTCGGCGCCCCCGTCGGAGGGCCAGACGGTCCGCAACGACACGGTCTTCGAGTACTACGACAACGGCTGGGTGAAGAACTCCACCGACCCCTGGTCCATCACCACCAGCTACGACTACACGGAACTCGGACTGCAGAAGGCCCGCACGCTCACGTCCGCCGGTGGCTCCTCGGACCGCACCATGACGTGGTCCTACTACCCGGACGGCAAGCTCAAGTCCAAGGCGGACGACGGCGTTCCCGTGGGCAAGTCGGTCGTACTCGTCGACAACTCCGACACCCAACACACCTCACACACCGGTACCTGGGCCACGGGTGACATCTCCGGGCAGCAAGGCTACGACCACCGTACCCACGCGGCCGGTTCGGGCACCGATGCCTTCACCTGGACACTGAACATCCCCAAGGACGGTACCTACACCGCGTATGTGAAGTACCCGAAGGTGACCGGGGCGGCGACCACCGCGAAGTACACGCTGTCCCAGGGCACCACCACGCACCCGTCGGTGACCAAGGACCAGAACGCCGGCACCGGCACCTGGGTCAGCCTCGGTTCCTACGGCTTCAAGCAGGGCAGCGACGCCAAGCTGAAGCTGGACCAGAACAGCAGCGGCGCCGTGGTGGCCGACGGCGTGAAGCTGGTACGCGACACCACGGGCGACACAGACACGGAAAGGAAGTCTTTCGCGTACGCCTACGACCCCAATGGCAATTTGACCTCGATCGACGACACGTCCTCCGGCGCCAGGATCGACGCCTACACGATCGCTTACACCGGCCTCAATCAGGTGGACAAGGTCACCGAGGCGCTCTCGGGCCAAGAGAAGAAGGCCACGGCGTACACCTACACCGCCAACGGCCAGCCAGACACGGTCACACATCCGGACCAGTTCTCCGAGTACGCCTACGACCTGCGCGAACTGGTCAAGACCGTCTCGGTCGGCAAGTCCGCCACAGACGCCAGTCCGAAGGTCACCGAGTACACGTACACCGACCGCGGCCAGACGCTGAAGGAGACCAAGAACAACAAGAACACCGTCGACTACACCTACTACCTGAACGGCACGGTCAAGTCGACGACCGAGAAGAAGCCCAACGGCACCCTCGTCTCAAGCCACACCTACGGCTACGACGCCAACGGCAACAAGGCGCAGGACGTGGCCAGGAAGATGAGCGCGGACAACACCGCCACCTATCTCGATTCGACCACGGACTACACCTACGACCCGGTCAGCCGGCTCACCAAGTCAGTCAAGACAGGTAACGGGGCCGGTACTGAGACATACGTCCACGACGACAACGCCAACGTCATCAGCCAGACCGTCAAGAACGTGACCACCACGTTCACCTACGACCGCAACCGGTTGCTGTCGTCGACGGCGTCGGGCACCACCTTCTCCTACAACTACGACCCCTTCGGGCGGCAGGAGTCCGTGACAGCGGGCGACGAAGTCGTCTCGCGCAACGTGTACGACGGCTTCGATCACGTGGTCGAGTCCCAGGCGAAGGACGACAAAGGCACACTGAAGTCCACCACGTTCACCTTCGATCCGCTCGACCGCACCGCCTCCAAGACAGCGGACGACAAGACGATCGACTTCAGCTACCTCGGGCTGTCCGGCGAGGTTCTCAGTGAAGAAGTCGCCGGCGAGCTGACCAAGTCGTACCAGTACAGCCCGTGGGGCGAGCGGCTGTCACAGGTCAAGCACAACACCGACGGCACTGGCGAGGACGGCTACTACGGCTACAACTCGCACACCGACGTCGAGACCCTGACCGACAAGGACGGCAATACCAAGGCGACCTACGGTTACACCGCCTACGGATCCGACGACGAGTCGGAGTTCACCGGCATCGACAAACCCGACGCTGCCGATCCCGGCAAGGAGGCGTACAACCCCTACCGCTACAACGCCAAGCGCTGGGACGCCCAGTCCAGCACGTACGACATGGGCTTCCGCGACTACGACCCGGGCCTGAACCGCTTCCTGACCCGGGACATGTACAACGGCGCCCTGGCAGACATGGGTCTCGGTACCGACCCGTTCACCGGCAACCGCTACGCCTTCACCGGCGGCAACCCCATCAGTTTCGTCGAGTTCGACGGTCACTTCTTCGGATGCGATGTCTGCGAGCAGGTGCTCGACAAGGCCGTCGACACCGTAAAGGGAGAGGTTGACCAAGCCACGAGCGGCGGCTGGAAGGGCTTCTTCAAGTGGGGCTTCAAGACTGCGGGCAAGCGGAACCTCGCCAGCATCGGCGTCAGCGCCGTGTCCGCCCTGGCCGGCATCGAGAGCCCCACGGACAGGGCCATCGACTGGGCCGCAAACCAGCTCTTCGGCGAGGACAAGCCCCTGATCGAGATCGACCGGGGGGCGGACCGTCCGCCGCTTATGCCTGACACCGGTTCCGGAGGCGCCTGTGACACGACTCCGAGGGAACAGAGGTTCAACTATCAGCCGATGGTCGACGGCACTGCCTCGGGTGCCACGGCGCTGATCTGTCCGTCGGACCTCAAGGCCGGCAACAGCCGGACGCCGCGTCCGCGTGACATGGCGGATCCTCCCGGCTGGCTGAGCGAGCGGGACGGCCGGGCATGGAAGTACCACCGCACACACATCATCGGTGACCGCTTCAGCGGCCAATGGCGCCCTGAGAACGTCTTCACCGGCTTCCGGGAGATGAATGACCCCGGTATGAAGCGCTGTGAGAACAGGATGGCCAGCGCTCTCGCGAACCAATTGCCCGTGCTGTACTCTGCGCAGCTGCAGTACGGGAATGGGAGGGGCAACATCCCGACCAGCATCACCATGACCGCGACAACACCGAATGGCGTACTGTTCCAGGGCATTGTCGTACAGAATCGAGCGGGAACACAGGTGACCTGTTGAGTCTGTCACTTCTGGAGCGAACACTGTCCGGACTCCTTGAGCACCGGGCGCCCGTTCGCCGGCACATTGACTGGGCGCGGATCGAGCGTGGCCTCGGCACCAGACTGCCCAGCGACTTCGTCGAACTCTCCGAGGTCTACGCGCCGTTGATCATCGACGACTTCCTCGCCCTGCACATGCCGGTGCCTGGTGAGGAGGATGAGTTCGTCGAGGGAGCGAAGGGAATCATCGACAACCTCGCGAGTCTCCGAGACTCGGACATGTCCCATGGACACGTCCCGTTTCCGGAAAAGGGCGGACTCATTCCCTGGGGTGATTCCGACGAGGGCGACATGTTCTACTGGCGCACCGTCGGGGACAGCCCTGATGAATGGACCGTCGTGGTGAGCGGATCGTGGGACGACTGGCCGCAGTTTTCGGTGTCCCTGACCGGGTATCTCGCCGGGCTCATCTCCGGCACCGTTCCCGCAGAGGGGCTGCCGCAAGGCTGGCCTGGCCCTGACCCGAAAATCACGACCGATTGATCAGTAGGTCCCGAGTGTTCCGCCGGGCACCCCATGGGTGCCCGGCGGTTCCCCTTTCTCGACCATGCACCTCGTGGCGGCATGTCTCGATGGCATCGGTTGGTCTCGTCGGTCCAGGGCCATCGGGTGGTAAGGCGGAGCCGTCGGCGGCAATGTCACCCTCAGCGGGCACACCTACCCGGTCGTCGGAACCGCGATCAGCACGTCCACCCCGGTGTATCCGTGGAGCAACTGGGCCCAAGGACCCGGTCCGTCCCACCACGGCGGCTGGATCTGGCTCAGCACCGCCGACACCTGCGCGGCGGCCGGCGAGCCGGATCGACCAGGGCGTGGACGGTGCTGGTGCGCGCGGCGCGCACGACGGGGCCGAGCGCACCGGCCACGGCGACCAGGAGGGCGACCTCCGCCGGCACGGCCGCCACCATGCTCCCTGACCCTCTCGTCGAAACGCAGCGCCACAGCGATCCACGATTCCACTCGTGAAACGCACATGGCAACGGAGCCACTGCCTTTCTCGCCGCGGCGCAGCCGAGCAGGAACAGGTACCGGGCCCGCTCCAGGTCGCGATCCGTACGCATCTGTGCCTCCAGGTCGCCGGTGAGCTGACCAAGTCGTTCCAGTACAGCCCCTCGGGCGAGCATCTGTCGCAGAGCAAGCACAACTCCGACGGTTCGACCGAGGACGGCTACTCTCAACCGCTCCACCGCCCGGGACATGTACAACGGCGCGCTCTCCGACATGAGCCTGGGCGCGGTCCCGTACGCCAGTAACCGTTACGCCTTCACGCACGTTCTCGTGTACTGCCATCAACTCCCCCACCGGAATCGGCTCGAAGTGCTAGAACTCGAAGTGCCTAGAAGGGGCATAGTGGTGGCAACGCTCTCAGAGATACGAGCCCTGTTGGGCGAACCCCGGTTCAATTGGTCGGACCCCGCGCCGTGGATCGAACTGGAGCAGGAACTCGGTCTCGAATTCCCTGCGGATTTCCGTGAGATCGTCGACGCCTACGGCTCGATCGAGATCAACGGGCAGTTGTATCTGAAGCACCCTGCCGGCCATCTTCTGCACAGCCTGGGAAAGATGATCAGGGAGGACCTGGAACTCTGGCGCGACGAGGACATGACGGAATTCCTGCCGCACTCCGTGGGTGCGAACCCCGGTGAATTGATGCCTGTGGCGTTCAGCGAGTGGTTGCTGGCGTATCTTCAGGGCAGAGACGTGACGCTGTGTTCTCGCAACACCGCGCCCGACGGACCGTTCTACGCGTTCCTTCCCTGAGTAATGAGCGCGGTGGTACCCGCTGTCCTGGCGGCAGGGGGTACCACCGCGTGCGTCTCGTCCCGGTACGCGGCCGGCTTCACTGGAGGAACGACTGGCCTTCGTGCGGGTCGATCCACGTGCGCGCGAGCTGGGCGACCCAGTCCGCCGCCGCGTCCGGGGCGGAGGGAGGAACGCCGACGACTACGAGTTCGGTGACGCCCGCTGCCGCCAGGGCGGGGAGACTGTCCGGAGTGCCGTCGCTCAGCGCGACGGCGATGGTGAGTTCGCCGAAAGCCCTGCCTTGACGTGAGCACTCGTCCGCGAGGACCGCGACGTGCGACGGGACGTCTGCCGCCGGGATGTTGAAGCCGTACCAGCCGTCGGCAAGGGCGACGCACCGCCGCAGAGCGGCCTCGCTGTTGCCGCCGAACACAACCGGGAGCCGGCCACCACGAAGCGGCTTCGGGTTCACCCGGACCGCGTCGAAACGGGTGAACTCCCCCGCGAAGGAAGCCGGATCCTGGGTCCACAGAGCGCGCATCGCAGCGAGATACTCCTCGGTACGCCGTGCGCGGCCGGCAAAGGGAACACCGAGCGCGGCGAACTCCTCGGCGGACCAGCCGACGCCGACACCGAGAGTGAAGCGTCCCGCGGAAAGCACGTCGAGTGTGGCAGCCTGCTTGGCGACCACGACCGGATTGTGCTCCGGTAACAGGAGAACCCCGGTGGCCAGCTCGATCCGGCTGGTGACCGCCGCCGCGAAGCTCAGGGCGAGCAGGGGGTCCAGCCAGTCCGCATCCGCCGGCACCGGAACCCGACCATCCGCGGAGTACGGGTAGCGGGAGGCCGGCGAGTCCACGAGGACCACATGTTCTCCGCACCACAGCCTGGCGAAGCCGCACGCGTCGGCGGCGCCGGCCACTGCCCGGATCACGTCCGGATGAGCACCGTCACCGATACCGATCGCATGCAGACCCACCCGCATCCGCCACCTCCTGGCGGCACCGTACGCACGACCTGCGGCCGAGCCCGGCACGGTGAGGGCGCGCCACGCACGCGCGCGGCGCAACGTCAACCGGACGGGTGCCCCACCACCCGGACACGCCTCCCCCTAGCTTTCGATGATCTCTGTGATGCCGCGGCCCTCCAGATGTGCGGGATCGTCGCGGTGGGCAGCGAGGACGATGGCGGGGTGTGTGCCTTGGTCGATGAGGGAGAAGAAGCGGTCGGCGAAGGACCAGTCGGGGGCGTGGGTGCCGTCGAGGAGGAGGGCGGTGGTGCGGGGTGCGGGTGTGGGCGGGTGGTCGCGGAGGTGGTCGATGACGCGGGCGAGGTGCTGTCCGGTGGGCTTGGGTTCGTTGGCGGTGGTGAGCAGTCCGAGTTCGTACTCCAGGTCGGCGAATCCGGTGAGGCCACGGTCGATGTCGTGCGAGGCCCACCAGGTGATGCCCCACAGCCGGCCGCAGGTCAGGGCCGCGGCGATGGATGCCTCGGCGAACTCCGGGATGGCCGCCGCGGGTATCCATTGCGGGGCCGCGCCGAATTCCTGGAGCCAGACCTGCCGGTCGGGTTGCGAGTGGTGTGATAGATGGGCGGTGCCACGGCACGGCTGGGATGGACCTCGCGATCGGCGTGGACGGTAACGGTGCTCCTGCCCGGCATGGCTACCCTTCCGTGGACCATTGGGGTGTGGGGTGACGCCATCAAGCATCGGCGGACGACGCCCGCAACCGGACCGATCACGGCAACTTTGGCAGCACATTGCGCTCACTGCGGCCGTGTGATTGTGGTATTGGAGAGCAGAGCGCAATAAAATGCCACTCATGGATGAGGTGGACCGGTCGATTCTGGCCGTACTCGAACAGAACGGTCGGATCAACAACAACGAACTCGCCGCCCGGGTCGGGCTGTCGCCGTCACCTTGCCTGCGGCGCGTGCGCCAGTTGGAGGAAGCCGGCGTCATCCGCGGCTACCGGGCACTGATCGATCCCGCCGCGGTCGGCCGTAGCCTGCGCGTGTTCGCCGGGGTGCGGTTGGTGCGGCACACCCGCCCGGACGTGGTCGCGTTCGAGCGCGGCATCACCCAACTGTCGGAAGTGGTCGCCTGCCACCACATCACCGGCAACTTCGACTACCTGCTCCAGGTCGAGGTCGCCGACCTGCCCGCCTACGAGGACTTCCACGCCAACCAACTGGCCGCCCTGCCCGGCGTTGCCACGGTGACCAGCTACGTCACCATGAAGACGCTCTCTCCCGACACCACCTGACGGCCCGGTCCCGGCACTGGTGCTCCGGCGCGGGGACCGCCGGTCAGAGGGTGATGCTGCCGCGGACGCAGACGGTGGTGGCACCGCTGACCCAGACGGTGCCGTCAGGGTCGGCGTCGATCTCAATGCCGGCGGCCCGCCCCAGACGCGCGCCCTGGGACACTCGGTAGGAGGAAGGTGCCGCGCCGGTGGAAGTAAGCCACTGTCCGACGCCCGCGTTCATGCTGCCGCACGCGGGGTCCTCGGACACACCGGCGCCGGGGGCGAAGGTGCGCATCTCGAAGTGGTACTCGGATCCCTCGGGGTGGGCCCCGATGGCCCCGACCATCGCGGTCGGGATGAGGGACAGATCGGGTTCGAGGGCGAGGACCTCCTCGGCGGTGGCCAACTGGATCACGGCCCAGCCGGGACCGTTGTCCACCCACTGGTGGGCCAGGACCCGCTCCCGCGCAATGCCGAACGCGGCGACGATCCGCTCCAGGTACACGTCGTCGAGGGCGCCGTCGCGGATCCGCGGCGGCGCGGCGAAGGACAGCTTGCCCTCGCCGCTGCGCACGGTGACCAGGCCGGCGGCGCACTCCTGCACGACGTGGTCGGAGTGCCGCGGCTTGCCGCCGCCGTCCAACCAGGCGCGGGCGGAACCGAGGGTGGGATGCCCGGCGAACGGCAACTCCCCCTGGGGCGTGAAGATCCGCAGCCGGTAGTCGGCCTCCGGCATCGTCGGTGGCAGGACGAACGTGGTCTCCGACAGGTTCGTCCAGCGCGCCAGGCGCTGCATGTCCTCGTCGGTCAGATCCGTCCCGTCCAGGACGACCGCGACAGGGTTGCCGCGGTAGGGGGCCGTGGAGAACACATCGACCTGCATGAATGAGCGAGTACGCGGCATGGTCATTCGCGGGCCTTTCGGTAGCGGCGGATGCGGATCTCCATCCCAGCGGGGGCCGCACGGCCAGGACAGGGCCAGTCACCAAAGAGTGGACCGATCGGCCGGACTGGGGCGCGGCGTCTTCCTGAGCCGGACCGGGATCGCTTTGTCCCTGCCGGCGACCAGCCCCGCAACGGGGTGGTCCGCCACGCAGCGGCGGGTATGTCGGCGGCGAACGCGGCCTGGCCGTCCTTGCTCAGGTACAGGTCGGTTCCCGTGGTGCCGTCAGGCTTCGTGTAAGGGACCGCCACGTGAGAGTCGGCCGTCGCGGCGTCCGTCAGTGCGCCGGGGTGCGTCGCACCACCGTGCCCTGCCCGTCCGCCTCCAGCCAGGCCGCTCCCCCGGCACCCGTCACATCGACCCTGATGGTGACGGAGCCGCTGAGTGGTTCGACGGTGAGCCGCCAGGTCTGCGGGGAACCGGCGCCCAGGCTGCTCGTCGCCTCCTCGACCAGGGTGGGGAAGCGGTCGTACGGCGGCGAGTCCGGGTCGAATGCCGGGGCCTGCGTACCGGTGGGCGCGTACACGACCGACAGTTGCCGTTCCTGTACGACGACGGTGAGCGCCGCGCGTGCGTCCGTGCCCTTGGCGAGTGAGCCGACGGCCTTGCGCAGCTCGCCCTTGTCGAGGAACGACTGGTTCGGGCCGAGGGTGACCGTGGCGGAGGCCGACGACTCCATCGTGGACGACGAAGAGGAAGAGGGGGTGACCGGCGGGGTGGAGGAGGCGGCCTCGTCGAACAGGTCGGCGCGATACAACAGAACCACGCCTGCTGCGGCGAGCAGCAGGGCGAGCAGCGTGACGAAGCCGACGGCACAACTGGCGGAGGGCTCGCTCAGGACCGGCCCCCGCGCCGAGTCGATGCGAGCGCCGGCCACCCGCTCCTCCCACTCCGGCGCCGGCCGCTTCACGATCCTCACCCGCCACGGCCGGTCCGGCGGGTACTGGACCACCACCACGCCGCCCCGCCGGTAGCCGGGCAGGTCCGCGAGGTTGATGTCCTGCGTGAACGCGACGCGGTACGCCCGTGCACCGTCCGGCGCGACCGTCACATCGAACCGCACCGCCACGTCGCTCGTCGCATCACTGCCGACGGCTTCCAGACTCTCCACCACCGCGAGCGCCGTGCACGGCACGACCCCCGCCTCCCGAAAACGCCTGGGCACACTGGCGAGGAAGGCGATCAGGCCGTATGCCAGGAGCAGTCCGACACCCCCGACACACAGGGGCACGCTCTCGATGAGAGTGCCAACGACGAAAGCAGCGAGAGACGCCCCGATCACGCCGCCTGTGAGGAAGCCCCGGGCGAGGGCGACGGGGGTGTTGCGCGTGGGCGGCGTGGGGGGCGTGTCCGCCGTGATTGTCATACGGGTCATTGTGGCGGGCTCAAGTGACGTCCGGGAGTTGTCCAGGTGTCTGCCTCCGGGGCGGCCAGGGACCCAAGGGCGCCGATGGTGTCGCGCCCGAACGCCCTTGATTCCGGGCTCATTTGAGGCCCGAGTGGGCCAGGCCCTCGACGAACTGGCGCTGGGCGATGACGAAGACGATCAGCACCGGCAGGACCGTCATGGTGGCGGCAGCCAGTTGGGTGTTCCACATGTCACCCCCGTAGGCGTCGGTGAACCGGGTGAGCGCCTGCGGCAGCGTGAACAGCTCCGGCGAGGTGAGGTAGACGGTGGGTTCCAGGTAGAGGTTCCACGAGGTGAGGAAGGTCAGGATCGCGACCGCGGACAACGCCGGCCTGGCCAGTGGCAGGGCTATCCGCCACCAGATCGCGGGGCGGCCGAGACCGTCCAGTCGGCCCGCCTCCTCCAACTCGGCCGGCAGGGCGATGAAGAACTGCCGCATGATGAAGGTGGCCAGGACGCATGGTGCGGCCAGCGCGGTGACCAGGATCAGTGGCCAGTGCGTGTTGATCATCCCGGCCCGTTTGAACATCTGGAACAAGGGCACGATCGTCACCTCGCTGGGCACCAGGAGGCCGGCCAGGACCACCAGGAAGAGGGCGTTCGCGCCGGGAAAGGGGATCCGGGCGAAGGCGTACCCGGCAAGGCTGGAGACCAGCAGGGTGATGAGGGTGACCAGGACGGCGATGTACACGCTGTTCACGTACTGCCGGGCGAACGGCTGGAAGCTGAACGCCTCGGTGTACGCGGACAGTGTGGGATCGGCGGTCCACAGTGACGGCGGGGCCTTGAAGATCTCGGGAAGCGGCTTCACCGAGGATGCCACCATCCAGATGGTCGGCACCACGAAGGGGATCGCCAGCACACCCAGCGCCGTCACCAGAAGCACCCGCCGCAGGACGGATGTCGACCTACTGCTCATGGAACACCCACTTTCGGCGCAGCTGCCATTGCAGCAGGGTCAGCAGCATGACGAAGGACAGCAGCATCAGGGCCAGCGTCGAGCCGTAACCGATGTCGTTGAACTCGAAGGCCTGCTGGAAGACGTAGTACACGAGCACCGTGGTGCTCAACTCCGGGCCGCCACTGGTCAGTACGGCGATCTGCGCGAACGACTGCAATGCCCCGACGACGGTGATGATCGCGGTCAGCAGCACCGTGGGTGAGATGAGCGGCAGGGTGATCCGGGTGAAGATCACCCGGCTTCCCGCGCCGTCGATCCGAGCGGCTTCGTACAGGTGGGACGGCACGCCCTGCAAGGCGGCCAGGAAGAGCACCATGTTGACGCCGACGCTGCGGATCACCTGGGTGATGATCACGGACAGCATCGCGGTGTCGCCGCGCTGCAGCCAGTTCGGCCCCGTGATGCCGACCGCGCCGAGAACACCGTTGACACCCCCGTTGTCCTGGAGCAGAAAGCCCCAGACCAGGGTCCACGCCACCACGGAGACGACGACCGGTGAGAAGAACAGCGTGCGGAAGAACGTCGCTCCACGGAACCGCCGTTTCAGCAGTACGGCGAGCATCAGCCCCAGGCTGATGTTGAGGATCACGACTCCGCCGCAGAAGAGGGCGGTCGCCCCCAGCACCGAGGGGAGTTGCGGGTCGGCAGCCAAGGCGGCGTAGTTGTCGACTCCGACGTACGTCTGCTTGCCGGTGAAGACGTTCCAGTCGTTGAGGCTGTACCAGATCGCGAGCCCGACCGGGATCAGCACGAACAGCACGACCCCGGCGAGCTGCGGCGCGATGAACACATAGCCGGCGAGTACATCTCTGCGCCGGTTCGTCCAGAACGGTGGTCCGGAGGTGTCCCGGGCCCGTACCGGCGCCCGGGAAGCCTGCGGTGTCCTCGTGAGACCGGCCATGTTCACTTGGCCAGGATCGGTTCGATGGCTGTACACACCGATTCCAGGACGGCGGGGATGTCGGCGTCGGGCTTCCACATCGCGTCCAGTGCGGTCTTGCCCTTCTGGGCGATCTCGGCCGGGCTGGTGTGGTTGGGCAGGGTGACGGCGTTCGGCAGCTGGGCGACCACGGCCTCGTTCAGCTGCGCGGCGCTCAGCACCGTGTTGTTGGCGGCGAGCTTCTCACCGGTGAGCATCGACTTCCGCGGCGGCGGGAAGAACTCCGCCAGCTTCTCCGAGTTCGCCGGATTCGTCAGATAGGCGAGGAAGTCCGTGGCCTCGTCCCGGTGCTTTCCTGCGGTCAGGACGCCCACACCGGCCTGGCCGATGACGGCCTGCCGGCCGGCCGGGCCCGCCGGCAGAGGATGCAGCGCGAACTTGAACGTGTCGGTGAGCAGCGAAGCGCGGGAGACCTGGGCCACGGTGAAGGCGGCGTCACCGGCGAAGAAGTCGGCCGTCGTACCTGGGCCGGGCATGGCCTTGGTCCGGAACGCGGCATCGTGCAGGAAGGTGAACGCCTGCCGCATCTCCGGGCTGGTGAAGGTGCAGGTCTTGCCGTCCGGGCTCCATGCGGCGGCGCCGAAGCCGGCCCATACCGTGGCCAGCATGTTCCACGACTTGTAGTCGAAGTCCCGGACCACGAAACCGGCTTTCCTGGTGGCCGAGTGGACTGCCGCGCCGGCGGTGGCGACCTGGTCCCAGGTCAGGGTCTTCGGGTCGATCTTCTGCCCGGCCTTCGCCAGCAGGTCGGTGTTCACGTACAGCGCGAACGGTGAGGTCGAGAAGGGGTAGGCGTACAGCGTGCCGTCCCGGGTGAACTCCTTGGTCGCGCTGTCCTGAAGGTCGTCGTACTGCCAGCCGTCGGTCGCCTTCAGCTTGTCGGTCAGGCCGACCAGCGCGTCGGAGGCGATCAGGTCCTTCGACAGGTCACCCATCCAGGCCAGGTCGGGCGCGTTGCCACCGGCGATCTGGGTGGTCAGGGTGGTGTTGTAGTCCTCGAAGGGCAGGCTCTCGAACGTGATCGAGGAGACCTCGGAGTGTTTCGCGCGGTACGCGTCGGCTATCGAGTTCAACAGCTTGAGCTGGTCCTCGTTCGAGGTCCAGACCGTCATCCGCAGCTTCACGTCCGTGGCGCCCGTCGCCCCGGACCCGTCGGTGGATGCGCCGCAGGCGGCTGTCAGCACCAGCGCCGTCGTCAGCGCAACGGCGCCGAACAGCTTTCTCGCTCTGTTCATGGTGTGGGTCCTTCGTGCTCTCGGCGCGCTGCGCCTCGGGTTGTCTAATAGCCGGCGATGTGCGGCCAGTGGAGTTCGATCCCAGCCGCGGTCAACCTGCCCTGAAGTCGGTCGACGAGGTGCTCGTCGGTCGCGACCTGCTGCGGGCTCAGGCCGAGGTCGAGGCAGTACGAGACCAGCTCGCCGGCCGATTCACCGACGTTCCACTCGACCGGATGCAGTCGGTAGGCGCCATTGGTGATGTGGGTGGTGCCGATGTTCTTGGCGGCCGGTACCAGGTTCTGGGTGGCCACCGGGACCAGCGCTCCGAGCGGTATCTCGAACGGCGCGCACTCGACGTCGATGTAGTTGTCGCCACCGGTCGAGGGATGCAGATCGATCCGGTACATCCCCACCCCGACCGAGCCGTCGAACCGGGCCGGTCCGGCGTCCCCGCGGGCCTTGACCGAGATGTCCTGCTCACGCACCGTGGTGAGTGCCTTGATCCGCCGGGATTCACGGATGTACGGGGCCTGTGCGAACCCGTCGTCGGTACCGACCAGGTCGCCTCGCAGGCGCAGTCCGGGCCAGCCGCGGCCACCGTCCGGGCGGGGCGCTTCGGTCTGGAGCCAGTGCACATAGGCGCGGGACTGTGCCTTCGCGGCGTTCAGGTGGCGCTGCCGGTCGTCGGTGTCGATGATCGAACCGCCGACGTAGTCCAGTTGCGGCCAGTTGGCCAGCACGATGTCACTGTCGTAGAAACCGTCGGCGAAGTTCTGGCGGGCGGCGATCCGCCGGAACTGCCACAGATCCTGATCGCCTGCGTCGAAGCGGGGGTCCCCGGTGGCATCGCCGCCCGGGTTGACGTTCATGGTGCGTTCCTCCGGCACGAGGGTCCGCGGGTTCGGCGCGATGAACGACAGCATCGGCCCGCCCCAGAAAGGCAGTTCGAACGAGCGCCAGAAGTCGTAGTCGTCCGGCCGGGCGATGGTGTGATCGCCGGCGACGTGGTCGAAGACGAAGCACCACGCGATCGACTGCACGTTGCCCGGATCGGCGGCTTCGGGAGCGCTCGGCTCCCCGGTGTCGGACCGTCCCTCGGCCCCGACGACGTACTCGGTATCGGTCAGTGGCAGCAGATCCCCGGTCTCCGTCCCGTCCAGGACGTACTCCGCGGTGATCACTGTCTCGGCCCCCGTACGCGGATCCGCGACCGTCACACTGCGGACCGTGGCGTCGCTCATCTCGGCGGCGACGGGCACGGCGGGTTGCAGGACGGTGAGCCGCCCGCTCGACCGGTACGGCGCGAGCAGGGCGGTGATCACCGCATTCGCCACCCTCGGTTCGTGGCAGAGTCTGCTCACGCGGCCACGGCCCGGGTTGAACTCCCGGTCGGCGCGGGCGTGCGCCGTCAGCGGGTAGTGATCGCGGTAGTAGCGGCGGATACCGTCCCGCAGTGCGCGGTAGCGCGCGGTGACGCCGAACTGTTCCACCCAGATGTGCTCGTCGGGTGGAACGGCCTGTGAGGTGAGTTGCCCACCGAGCCAGCCGTACTCCTCGGTCATCACCACACGGCGACCGCGCTCCAGCAACGCCAGCGCCGCGGCGACGGAGCCGAGCCCACCACCGATGATCGCCACCTCGGCGGTGATCCTGCCGGTCATGAGGGCGCGTCCGTCCGCGCGACGATCGTGTCCCCCGGCTCGACCTCGGCGACCAGCAGCCGCTCCCTGTCCAGCCCGGCCCACTCCTGCGGGTCCGTGGTGATCAGGAGTTGCAGAAGATCGAGTGCCTCGTCCGCCAGTTGTTGCCTGGGGACGTGGAAGCCGGCCAGTACCCTGCCCTCCACGCGATGACCGCGCACCTCGCCGAGTGCGGCGACCGAGATCTCGTCCGGTACGGAGACTCCGGCGCCGAGCAACGCGTGTACGACGTCCTCGGCCAGGAACGCGTCTTCTGCGATGATCAAGGTGGCCCCGGTCGACCGGGCCAGCCGGGGCAGATCGTCGATCCTCTCCTCACCGACCAGCAGGAAAGCGAGCGTGCCTTCCGCCGAGGCGGCTTCGACGGCACCGCGCCGGTCCCGCGCGGTCGGCGTATCCCGGCCGCGGTGGACGTACAGCGCCTGCCGGTGCCCGCCGGCCGCGGCCTGGTCGATCAGTGCGGTGGTCGGGGTGATGTAGTCGATGGCCACGTACGGCACCGCGGCGGCGGTCTCGTCCCGGCGGCCGATCGCGACGAACGGGAACTGCTCGGCGACCAGCCGTTCCAGCTCGGACGCGACCATCTGCTGACCGAGCAGGACACACCCGTCGGTCAGCCGCAGCCGCGTCTTGCGGTGGAAGAGGCTCCGCGTGCCGTTCTCGACCGGTGAGGAGGTGAAGAACAGCAGGTCCCAGCCGATGTGCTCGGCGGCTCGCTCGATCCCGTTCAGCAGCGGACCGTAGAAGTCCATGCTCTCGGGTGACAACGCGGCCTCGTAGGTGAAGACTCCGATGATCTGGTTGTCCAGACCGGCGAGCCGGCGGGCCGCGGGGTCGGCGACGTAGGTGAGTTGCTCGATGGCCTGCCTTACCCGCGCCCGGGTCGCCTCAGGCACCCGCACGTTCGAACCGTCACGGTCGTTCAGCACCACCGACACCGTGGTCTGACTGACGCCCGCCAGCTCGGCGATCTCGCGTTGCGTGACGCGGCGAGGTCTCGGCGACATCGATCCTCCATCGTGATAATGCCTATCTTCACTTGCCGGTGATGACCGTAGGGCAAGAGAGCCCACCCGTGCAAGAGTCTGTTGACACTCAGGTAGCGGACTGGAAACGTATCGTTCACGGAACTGAAGATAGGCATTATCAGGGTGCGCCTCCGAGCGCTGGACAGGAGCCGTCGATGACCCCCGAGCCCTTCCCCCGACCCCGACCCCGACCCACTCTCCCTCGCCGAGGCTTCCTCGGCGCGGCCCTCGCAGCCGGCGTCGTACTCGTCGCCGAGTCGGCCCCGATCGCCGCGCACGCCGCGGCCGGCGACGTCACCCTGACCGCCGGCGGCATCAGCCTGCTGGCCAGTCCGGGCGGCAGGCTCGCCATCCGTGACGCGGGCGGTGTCACGCGGTCGGCCGGGTCGAAGTTCCAGGTCAAGGACAGTGTCACCGGCATCCACGTGTCCACCGGCGGCACCCCGACCCTGAGCGCGCTCCCGGACGGGACACCTGCGATCCGGATGGACTACACCTTCGACGCCGCCGCCGGCCCGACCAGCGTCACCGGCTGGTTCAGCGTCGGCACCTCCCACGCCGGGCTGGAGTGGCGCATCACCGGGGCGGACACGCTGGTCGCGGACGGCTTCCTGTTCAGCCGGGCGATCCAGGCGCCGACCGCGCCCGACGACTACATCGCGATCACCGAATGGGTCCGCGACGCGGGCGGTGGCATCCCGTACGAGGACACTCTCGGCGTCGCACACACCTCTGCCTGGGCAACCGGTCTGCACGGCCTCTTTCTGCTGGACCGCTCCCGCCAGGCCTGGACGAACACGACCTGGGTGCACGCGCCGGGCGTGGCCGACCCGGCCGGCGGCTGGACCAGCCGGGCCGACTTCTTCTTCTCCGAGACCCGCCCCTCGGCCACCGCCACCATCGGCCGGGGCCGTGCGCTCGGCCTCGAACTCACCACCAACCGCGACTTCAACCTGTACGAGTCGGCCGGCGACCAGATGGAGCTGACCGCCCTGGTCGCCAACGGCGGCGCAGCCACATCGGTCGACCTGGAACTGCGGATGCGCGGTTTCGACGGCGAACTGCTGGCCGCCGAGACCGCGACCGGAAGCGTCCCCGCGGCCGGCACGTGGCAGTACACCTTCGCCCTGACCGCGCCTTCGGGCGGGATCGCACTGGCCGAAGTGGTCGTCCGGTCGCATGATGACGAGGCGTTCGCCCGGACCAACCTCGCGGTACTGCCGCCGTTCGACTACCAGGCCGGTACGGACAGCATGTTCGCCATCGCCAACTACCCGTGGCTGCAACGGCCGAGCGCCGACGCCGTGCTCGACCTGTGGCAGCGGGTCGGCATCGGCCTGGTGCGTATCGCATACGACGGCGGCCCGGGGCTGCCGCCCGCCGCCTTCGACGCCCGCGGCATACGGCACAACATCGAACTCCAACCGTCGCTGGAGGTGACCGACGCCCAGGCGGCCACCTGGGCCGCGGACAAACTGGCGGTCGCGGTCGCCGCCGGCGCCGGATACTTCGAAGTCGGCAACGAGCTGAACAGGCCGTTCAACACCGGCGCCGCCGCACAGGCATACCTGGACAAGGCGCTACGGCCGGTCTTCGACCGGCGAGCGGCCACCGGCGACACCGTCAAGCTGATGAACAACGGGCTGGCCGGCATGGACAGACCATGGGTGGAAAACTTCATCGCGGCAGGCGGCTGGGGCCTGATCGACGCCTTCGCCTACCACCCGGGACGCGGCAACTTCACCCCGGACTACATACCGCCGGGCGATGACTGGAGCACCGGCGGCACCGGCACCTACTGGAACTTCTACGGTGGCCTGCGACAGCTGAAGACGCTGATGGCCCAGCACGGCGAGAAGGAGATCTGGCTGACCGAGGCCTACGCGCCGACCAAGCCCAACAGTTGGTGGCACGACACCTACCGGCACGCCGCGGAGAACGTGCTGCTCACCCTCGCACTGGCCAAGGCCGAGGGGGTCCGGTGCGTGTGCTGGTACCAGTTCCACGACAGTGTGCTCGGCATGCCGCAGGTCGCCGACCCGGACAACGTCGAGTACCACTACGGTCTGACCAACCGCGACCTCAGCCCGAAGCCGTCCCTTCTGGCATACGCGACAGCAGCCCGCACACTCGACCAGGCCACCTTCCGAGGATGGCTGACCTTCACCGACCCACAGACGTTCGGCCTGTGGTTCGACACACCCGCAGGGCCCGTGACCGTGCTGTGGAACCGCGCCGACGGCTACCTACTGAACACCGCAGGGCCGCGCACCGACTGGCACTTCCCCGCCCCCGAGGTATGGGTCGACCCCTGGCCGACCAAGACCCCGATCACGGTCGCCGCCACGACCGCCGTACGGCAGGTGGACGCGATCGGGCAGGTCCGTCAGATCCCGGTGACCAGCGGCAACGCGACACTGACACTCGACGGCGCACCACGCATCTACTACGGCCTCAAACCGCGCACGGACAGCCAAGGCCGCCACACCCTGGATCGTTCCGCCGGCGGTCATGCCGGTGGTCATGCCGACGGGCCGGCGCGTCGCACCGGCCCGTCGGGGGATTCGGATGTCAGTGGCGCCTGGCGCGCCACTTACGGCTGATGAGGACGACTGCCCCACCCGCACCCAGCAGCAGGGCGACGAGGGAGAGAATCTGTCCCACGTCGGACGTGCCGGTGTTCGCGAGTGAACCAGGTGTCCGGCCGCCGGCCGGTCCCGGGGTGTTGGGCGCCGGGCCCGTCGGGGGCGCCGGTGTCGGTGTCGGTGATGTTGCCGACGGCGTGGGTGTCGGCGATGCCTCCTTCGGGATGTACACGCCGGCGTCGATCGTGTGATCGACCCCTCCCGGCCTGGTCGGTGCGGTGACCGGGGCATACCCGTTGCACAGGCGGCCGGTGGTCGGCGGGGTCACATTCGAGTCGTGCACACGGTCGTCACCGGTCCGCGGCAGGGTGAACCGCAGGTCGGTGGCGGCCGGTTGCTCCGGCACCTCGCTGGTGTCCGCGGTGCACACATCGAACTGCACCGTGTACTTGGCGCCAGGTGTCAGCTCGTACTCCGCGCCGACTCCGCCGAAGTAGTACTCGCCGTTGGCGTCGGTCGTGGTCGTGGCGACCTGCTTGCCGTCGGCGTCCAGCAGGTTGATCGTCGCACCCGGCAGCAGCACCTGACCGGGATCCTGGATGCCGTTGTGATCGCCGTCGAACCAGACCACGTTGCCGATCTGGATGGGTGCGTTGGCCGCGGCGTACGCGATGTCGCCGAGGCCACCGGCCTTGCCGAACCCGTTCTGGTTCGGGCCGATGAACTGGTAGGCGTTCTTGGCCGGGTCGTTGCCGGGGCCGAGGCCGGTGGCGACGTCGTAGTAGCCGGTTCCGTCGGTGATGACATTGCCGGTCGGGTCCATCTGTGTGCTGACGACCCACTGCTGCTGCGGGATGTAGGCGACCGATCCCAGCGCGGACTCCTGGTGCGGCCCGGGTTGGGTCGCGGAGCCGCCGTTCGGGAAGAAGTCACCCGGGAAGTACTCGACGACGCCAGGGGGCTGGACCCCGTCGAGGGTCGGGTCCGTGGCGTGGTCGGGGCAGTTTCCGGTGCCTTCCCACTCGTACCCGCCGGTAGGCGTGGCGCAGGCCATGTTGATGTCGCCGCCGGACATGCCGTTCTGCGGGGTGTTGTTGCCGGGCCTCGGGTCGAGGCCGCCCCAGCTCACGATGTCCATGAACCGGTCGCGGAAGCCGAGGATCAGCGAACCGTCGCGGGCGAAGGCCATACTGGCCAGCGCCGGCTGCGGGTTCATCATCGCGCCACCGACGTCGAAGGTGTCCCAGTCCTCCAGGTCGTTGTTCCACGGGTTCCAGTGATTGACCTGGTCGCGGCCTGAGTTGCTGGTGAGCACGCTGCCGCGCTCGAAGTCCAGCGGCTGGGACAGCACGGTGGTGAACTTCTCGCCGTCATAGGTGGCGACGACGGCCTTCAGATCCGCGCGTTTCTGTGTGCTCTGCGCGCTGCACACTCCCCCGACGTACAGGGTGTTGTTGTGGGTGGCCACGCTGTACGGGCGCCAGTCGCCTGCCGTCGTGCAGCCCGGATCGGGGATCTGCACGGTCGCCTTGGGCGCCGAGGCCGTGGGCTTGGTCGCGTCGAAGCTGACCAGGCTGCGGGTGAGCAGGTTCACCGCGTACAGGGTCGAGCCGTCCTCGGACAGCGCCAGGCCGCCGATGCTCTCCTTGCCCGGTGCGTCGGTGAACCCGGCGTCCTTGATCAGGTTGGCGGTGTCGTGCGCCGTCTTCGTGGCGCCCGGCACCTTCGCGAACAGTTTCGTGGCGCCCCCGCCGTCGGCCGGCACGGTGTAGATCGCGTCACCGCCCTCCGGCCCGTACTCGGTGTACCGCCGGGCGAACGCCGACTGGAAGAGCTGCTCGCGGTACCTGTCGTAGGCGAGACCGAAGGTCGTGCCCACCTGCTCCTGGGTGTTGAGCACCTCCGGGCAGGCCGCCTGGGCGGGGCAGTTGCCGCGGACGTCCGTCCCGAACGCCACCAGTGCCCGGGTGTCCGTCCCGCCGGCGCCGCTCTGGATCGGCACGAAGTAGCGGGACTCGGGCAGTGTGTAGTCGGCCGGGTCCCAGACCCCGGTGATCACCGAATCGTCCTTGCCGTCCGCGACGTTCACGAACGTGGTGAAGCTGTCGAAGTGGTTCGGCGCGGTCGAGGCGGGCGCCGCCCGCAGATAGTCGCTGTACGGTGCGGGGACGGTGACATCGACCCGGTACTTGCCGCCGGTCAGCTCGCCCGACGGGGGCACGATGACTTTTCCGGTGGCATCCGTGACACCGGTGACGTGATGCCCGGCGGGGTCGGAGACGTCGACCTTCATTCCCCGCTGAGGCACGTCCATGGTCGAGTTGATCACGCCGGTGCCGAAGAAGTCCCTCAGCACCTCGACGGTCAGGGTTCCGTCCGTTGCCGAAGCGCCGGCCTGCCCGGCGCCCATGAAGATCGTCCCTGTGCTGCCCCCCACCAATAAGAGGCTGGTCAGCCCCACCCGCACCAGTCCGCGTAATGACATGGCGCTCCTTTGCGTCGTCCTACGCTTTTGCCAACCCGGCAAATGCAGGCGTGAGCATACAAGTTGACTGAGCGTCATGTCCGGTAAACGCAGAGTTTGATGGTGCCGCGGCGGATACCTGTTACAGTCGCGCCGCGTGCGGACCATCAGAGCGCGGACCATCAGAACGCGGGGCGTCGACAACAAGCGGAGTCGCGTGGGGAGCGGAGCAGGCAGGCGCCGGTGGCCGAGGTGGCGGTGGGTGGCAGCCGCCGTCATCGGTATCGCGGCTGCCGCGACCACCACCGTCGTCCTCCTCGGCGACAGCGGTGGCCCCACCGGCCCGCGGGCGCTGACCTCGGACGAGGTGAACAGGCTGGCGATCACACGGTTCCTCAACTACCAGGCGGGGGGCCGGGCGGTGACGATCACGGTGCCGAACACCTCTGGCGGGCTGGTCATCACCGGGTCCATCGACTACCGCACCCACACCGGTTACGGGGTGGTACGCGGGACCGGGCGCGACACGTCCAGCGACGGGCTGATCCAGTGGACGACCACCACCGTCCTCGTTCACCCCATGACAGACCCCCCGGCAGCCGCGCCCGCGTCGCCGCCCGCGTCGGGTTGGCACAGCCGTCCGCTGCAGAGGTCCGGCATGGCCCTGGACAGCTCGCTGGCCATCGCGCTCAGCCTCGGGAACGACCGGCCGGACAACGCCGCACTCCTTCCGCAGAACGGCGCCGCATGGGTCGGGCAGGACGAAGTGCACGGCCACCGGACGGACATCATGAGAGGGCCGGACGCCGACACCAAAGCCACTACGTCACAGACGGTGCGCTACTGGATCGGCGCGGACGGCACCATGCACCGGGTTCAGGCCAGTCTCGCCTCTGAACCGCAGCCGGTGGTCTTCGACTTCGACAGGCGGAAGTACGTCCCCGTCCAGCCGGTACCTGGAACCACGGCGGCGCCGTAGCACCGTTCACGACGTCCGCACCCGCGCGCCGGCGGCGAGCAGCGAAGCCGACGGCAGCGCGATGTCCGCGACGTCCGGCAGCGCCGGAACGTCCGGCACATCGGTGGCGCCGGTGGAGGTGGCCCGCGGGAACTCCGGCTGCGGGCCGGGCGCGGCCACCTCGGTGAAGGGGATGCCCGCGGGGGCCGTCGGACGAGTCCAACTGCCTGAGGGGGTAACGGACTTGGCGGGCACCGGACAGGACGCCGAGTCCGCGAGCCCTGCGGGTACGGTCGTGCGAAGCACGTTGCCCCGCAGGCAGTTGCCCTGTCCGCGAGTGGCGGTGGGAAACGTCCAGCCGACGTCGATGCCGTTGCCGGTGAAGGTGTTGTCCGTGATCCGGTTGCGGTCCGCCGTCAGATCGGCGGTCGCGGTGATCACGAGCCCGGCGTGGGTGTTGCTGGTGATCCGGTTGCGGATGAACTGGTTGTCGCTGCCGCCGTCGACACCGATACCGAGGCCCCAGCCACCGTCGGCCTGTACGGGGGTCCGGGCCTGCTGGTTGTCCGCGATCAGGTTGCCGGCGACTACGGCGTCGCGCTGCGGGAGTAGCTTCTCCTGGTGGTCGGAGCTGGTGGTCAGTCCGACGCGGTTGCCGACGAGACGGTTGCCGACCACGTACATGTCGCCGCTCGCGTTGGTGCCTTCGTAGCCGACCGCGTTGAGTTCGGCGACGTTGTCCCGCACGACGATCCGGCACGGCTTGCACTGACCGGCATAGATCCCTGAGTCCGCGCCGCCCGATGTGTAGGAGTGCTCGATGACACCGTTCTGCGCGGAGAACGCGTAGATGCCGTACAGACCGTTGCGGGTCGCGGTCACATGGGAGACCAGGAACGACTTCAGGAGGCTGACGGGTTCGTCGCCCGTGTCGTAGCCGCCGCTTCCCGGCAGCCCCGCGACCGCCGCCGCGGAGCCGGTGACCAGCACCCCGTTCTGTGTGTTCTTCCGCACGGTCAGGTTCTCCACGGCCACCCCGGGCGCCGTGACGACAACGCCGTTCGGCCGCCGCAACTGCCCGTCGATGACCACCTTTTCCCGGGACTCGCCCCGCAGCGTGATGCGGGCCGTGTCGATCTTCACCGACTCGTGGTACACACCCGGAGCCACCAACACGAGGTCGCCGGGTTTGGCCAGGGACACCGCGGCCGAGATCGTCGGGGCGTCGCCGGGCACACGGATCGTCACCTGCGCACCCTCCGGCCGCCGGCCCTTGTCCGAACCGTCGTCGCCGCCGGAGCCACCACCACCGCCGCCACCACCGCTGCAACCGGTCACCAGCGTCAGTGCGCCCAGTAACGCCGCCATCACGCGAAGAGCTGATCGAGACATGATCCCAGTCTGGCACGACGGCCAATTCCCCGCCGGAACAGTGAAGTTGAGCGGGCGGACACCAGGCGGGTGTGGCACTCTCACTTCATGCACCGCGCCGATCGCACTCCGTCACGCCGCGCGTTCCTCGATGCCACCGGCGCCACGGTGGCCGCCGGACTCCTCGCCGGGTGCACATCGGACTCCGCCCCACCGGGCCGGCCCGCCCCTTCCCCACCGGCCACGCCCACGCCCGCGCCGGTTCCGGCGACGGGACGGCATCAGGCGGGCGTCACACTTCCCCGCTCGGCGCAGCACAACCTGCTGGCCGTGGTGGCCGACCTCGGCGCCGGGGTGGCGCCCGGCCCCTTGCTGGCCGAACTCGGCGACACCGTCCGCGCCCTCACCACCGGATCCGACTCGCGTCTCCTTGGCCTGTCCCCGGGTGATCTGACCGTGACCGTCGGCGTGGGTCCGCGGCTGGTGCGGACGGCCGGTGCTTCACTGCCTGGCGCGGCCGACCTCCCCCGGTTCTCCCGCGAGCGGATCGCCCCGCCGGCACGCGGCGGTGATCTGCTGATACAGATCTGCGCCGGCGACGCACTGCTCGTACCGGTCGCCGCCGCCGCGCTGCTGGACCAGGCCGGCGACCGCGTCCGTGAACGGTGGCGGCAGACCGGACGCCGCGGTGCGGACGTCTCCGTCGCCAAGGGCCTCACCGCACCGCGCAACCTGCTCGGCTTCATCGACGGCATCGTGGGCCCGCACACGAGCGCCGAGCAAGAGCGTGACCTGTGGCTGGCCGGGCCCCCCTCGGTCGTCGGCGGCACGCTGGCTGTACTGCGGCGGATGGAACTCGACCTGACGCGGTTCGCCGCCCTGTCCGTCGCCGAGCAGGAGGCGGTCTTCGGGCGGCGCCGGGACAGCGGCGTACCCCTCTCCGGCGGGACCGTCGCCTCGGGCCCGGAACTCGGCGCCAAGACGCCTGACGGCCGCTATCTCGTCCCTGTGGACGCACATGTCCGCAGGGCGAACCCCACCGTGGTCGGCGTAGGCCACATGCTCCGCCGTTCCTACAGCACCGACGAGCCCGCGCCCGGTCTGCTCTTCATCAGCTTCCAGAACGACCTGCGGACCTTCACGGCCACGCTCAGCCGCATGGACGCCTCCGACGCACTGCTGCCCTTCACCACCACGACGGCCAGTGCGACCTTCCTGATCCTCCCCGGGTTCGACCAGCAACGCCCGCTCGGTTCGCCCCTGTTCGACTGACTCCGCCGCCGTGCCGGGAGTTCCGTGGTGGACGACGCGTTCACCCTGCGGGGGGGGCGTCGGCACGGGTCAGCACAGGAGGAGGGCGGCCTGCCAGGGCAGTTCGCCGAGCGGCGCCTCGGGGTATTTCGCGTAGTGCAGGGCGAGTGCGGTGCCGGCTGCTCCGTCGAGGAAGCCGGGGCGGTGCACGACGGGGCCGCCGCCGGGTGTGGCGGCCGTCCACAGGAAGGGTTGTGCGGGATCTCCCGCGGCCTCCAGTTCGTCGGTCAGTGCCGGGATCCGCGTGGCCAGCCGGTCTCCGCCGGGCTCCTGGGACATCAGGGCCGCGATCGTGGTGAGCCCCGCCAGGCCGTGGCAGAGGGTGGGGTCGGCGAGGTCGCGGCGGTCGCAGGCGGTGGCGACCGCGGTCACCGCCTGGCGGTTCCAGTCCGGTTCCTTCAGTGCCAGCGCGGCCAGTTGGAGGGCTCGGGCGACACCGGGGGTTCCGTAGCACCAGCCCGTGCGGGCCTCGGTCAGGTCGGGGCGTCCGCCGGAGGCCGCCGTCAGTTCGGCGTGCAGCGGGACGATGTTGGGCCAGCCGATGCCGTCGGGGCTGCGGCGGGCCAGCAGCCACTCGGCGATGGTGCGGATGGCCGCTTCCTGACCCGGTACGCGTACGCCCGCGCGGTGGGCGAGGGAGAGCAGGGCGAGGGGGCCCGGGATGCCGTGGGCGAGACCGGCGTTGAAGTGCCCGCCGGGCACTCCGTCCGGCTCGCTGAGCAGGACCGGGTCGGCGGTCCACCAGCCGGGCACGGTCCTTCCGCCGGGTTCGGTGACCGGGCGGGTGAGCGCGACTAGGTGGGCCAGGACCAGTTCGGTGGTGTCCCGGTGAGGGGGTCCGGCCGCCAGGAGCAGCCGCCCCAGGCCGGCCAGGCCCGCCACCACGTCGTAGTCGAGCATCCTGGCTCCGGCCCGCCGGGCCGCCACCCTGGCCGTGTCCCGCTCGACGAGTTCGCGGGCGCGGAGGGCGACTTGGCTGTCCAGCTTGGTGAGGAGCGCCGCGTACTCACCGGGCTTGGTGACGGCGGTGCGGGCGGCGAAGGCGACCGCGGGCAGTCCCGCGTACAGCCCTTCGCGTGCGGGCCTGCTCACCCCGGTGACCGCGGCCGTCAGGTGGGCGTGCGCGGTTCGCGCGTGCGCGGGATCGGTGTGGGCCAGTGCCGCGAAAAGGAGTCCCACCCCGGCGTGGCCGTCCGCGAGGGACTGGGGGTGCCAGAGGGACCGGGTCTCGGCCGACTCGGGGGTCTGGGCCGCGGTGACCTGTGCGGCCAGGGAGACCGGATCGGCCAGGCGCTCGGTGAGCAGCGTGATCGTGTTCTCGGTCATGCTCCGGCCCTTTCACGGTCGAGATGTGCCTGGATCGCGCCCCGGGCGACCGCCAGGGTCTGTGCCTCGGCCGTACGGTCCGTGCCCAGGCGCCGGTTGCAGTGCATGTGGACGAGCGAGGCGAGCACCGCGTCCGGGGAGACGCTCAGCGTGCCGCGGTGCTGCTGCTCGCGCACCAGTCGTCCGAAGCGTTCCGGCGCTGTGTGGTGTTCGTGCGTCTCCGGGCCGTCCGATGTGATGCGCGCCAGGGCCGGTTTCCTTCGTGCCGCGAATGCCTGGTGGTGCTGTTCCCGCTTGGGGTACGTGGTGGTGATCCACTGCCGCCAGTCCCCGCCGTAGCCCCGGTGGAAGGCGTGCACCAAGGCGCTCACGTCGTGTGCGGCGGAGAGGATGCGGTCGGAGGCCGGGGCCGCGAGCCGTTCCAGGACCAGTCGGCTGTCCGCGTGGAACACCTCCTCGGCCGCGGTGAGCAGGGCGGGGCCGCCGTAGCGCTCGGTTTCGGGGGCGTAGCTGTCGATGCGCAGGCCCCGGGCGAGGCCGTCGGCGGCCAGTTGTCCGGCCAGGTCGTGGAGTTGGGGCAGCAGTACGTTGTTGAGCAGGGCCGGGTCGCCGTGGATTCGCAGCCGCAGGTGGGGGTCCGGGTCGGCGTACCGGATGAAGAACCACCGGTCGACGCCTCCCGGTTCCTTGCCCCGGGAGGGCAACGCGGTCAGGAAACGCTGCAACGGCCCGGTCAGGACTTCATCCTGGCGCTCGGCGGAGGTGTAGAGCGTCGCGTACAGCCAGGGGCCACCGGGTGGGATCTCGCCGGTGCCTCGCCGGGCCGTGACGCGTACGGGCTTCGCGGGCCGCGGCTGGGGCCGGGGGTGCTGCCGGCGGGGTGTCAGGGTTACTACGGCCTCCGCCTCGTGGGCGCCGCCCGGTCCGTGCAGCCAGCCGGCGTCGGGGTCCTGGGCCAGGGGAAGCTCGTGGACCTCGGCGGCGCCCGTGCGTGCGCACTCGCGGCGCAGGATCTCCCGGTGCGCGGGGACGGTGAGGTTGAGGGGGATGCGGTGGTCGCCGAGGGTGAGCTGGACGTGGTCGGGTACGCGCCACAGGGAGCGCCATTCCTCCAGGGACCGGCTGGTCTCAAGGCGCCAGCGGGCCGGGGTGAGGACGGTGCGGCCCACGCGTACGGCGGGCAGGAACGGCAGGTCCGCGGCGGCGCCCCATTCCCACAGGTGCCACTGCCTGGGGCCGAACGCGGCGGCTTCGATGAGGAAGCGCACCGCGTTGGGCGCGGTGCGCTCGCGGTTGAGTACGTGAAGTGCCGACGGGGCCAGCTCGCGGCCGAGCGAGGCGGACACGAACCGGAAGCCTTCGGAGTCGGCGGAGACGGCGATGTCGTCGAGGGTGAGGTCGGTGGTGCCCGGCGCGGCGGGGCTGGGGTGGGCACCGATGACGAGGCGTCCGTCGAGCCAGGTCGGCACCTGGGCGACGTTGGCGTGCCGGTGGTGCGATGCCTGGTGGTGGACCTGGACGGGGAGGCGTCCGGTGTCTTCGCGCGCGGTCCGTACCGTCTGCCGGACGGCTGCGGCCTGTGCGGGCTCGAAGAGGTGGGCGAACCTGCCCATGAAACCGCCGGAGGCGGTGGCCGCGCCGTTGAGGAGGAGCGTGAAGTCGCCCCGGTCCATCGCGGCGGCCGACTCCGCCGCGATCTGCACGACGAGTTCGATGGCGGGCGGCGGCACGGTGCCGGTGAGGGCGTCGCCGTCGGTGGAGTCGCCGTGGTCGGCTGCTTCCAGTCTCCGCAGCCACTGCTCGTCCAGGACGGCCTCGCGTGATCCGCGTGCCTGCGCCTCGGCCGCGATACCCAGCAGCAGCCGCTGCCGTTCGGCTCCCAGGGGTGCGGGCCCCGGGTCGGGGCGGTGGCTCGGGGGCAGTCGGTATCCGGCGGGGGCGCCGAGGCCGATGTCGGGGTCGAGGAGTTCCTTGACGGGGACGTGGCGCCCCAGTCCGTACCGTTCCACGAAGTCCTGGTGGTACGTGGTCAGCCGCCCCCTTCCCGGAGGCGAGAGGCGCCACAGTGCGGCGGCGGCGCGCTCCAGTTCGCGGGCCACGTGGTGCGAGAGGACTACGGTGCCGTCCAGACGAAGGTCCACTTGGACGGCGTGCCCGCTCGCGACGGCGTCCTTGGTCTCCTTGGGCAGGGTGTCCTTGACGGCCCCGGCGGCTGCCCCAAGTGCCTTGTGCCAGGCGGCCCTTCCCTCTCCCAGCGGGGCGCGGACGTAGTCGTCGAGGGATGTGCGCAGTTCGGCGATGCGCTGGGCGGCGGGGGTGGCGGCCGGGAGCAGCGCCTCGACGTGTGCCAGCGGATCGGGGGCGTCCAGCGGCGGACGCAGCTCCGTCAGGAGCACCTCCGCGCCGATGAGCTGCGCGACGAGACGGGCCACGGCGCCTTCGGGCGCCCCGGGGAAGGCCGCTTCGACCTCCCGCACCAGGTCCTCGCAGCGCAGGGGCCGGGCGGCGGCCTCCAGCACGGCGCGTACGACCGGGGTGTTGCGCAGTGTCCGTGAGGTGGGGCGGTCGCCGCCCGGCGGGCCTGTCGTGTCCGAGCCGGGTCCGGCCGGCGCGAACGGCAGGACCAGGCGCCCGCCGCGCACGAAGCACAGCCCGTTGGCCACCACGCTCAGCCCTCGGTGCACGGCCGGGTCGCGCTCCCACTCGGCGATCAGCCGGGCCAGCAGTCCGGCGTCGAGCCGTGCGGCTTTGTGTCCAGCGCCGGTGAGTTCGCCTTTGGTCGCCGCCCCGAAGGAGCCCCACAGGACACCCGCGAGCAGGCCGAAGGGGGTGGGCCGCGACGCGGCCCTGAGCAGATAGCGGGTGACGGCTCGATGGGCTTTGCGCAGGTCCGAGGCGGTTACGGGCGTGTTCGCGAGGACGGCGTCGACGGTCCGGGCGAGCGAGGGGCTGGAGACCTCAAGTGCCTCCCGGAATCGTGCGTCGGCGACCAGTTCCGCGAGTTGGGCACGGAGTACGCCGACGTCTGCGGGCCCGCTCGACTCGCCGCCGTTCTCGTCCGGCCTCCCTCGCTCGCCCAACTGCCAGGTCCCGCGGGCCCTCGACCGTGCCAGGAGCGGCGCTCTCACAAGAACTTCGTCCTCGCAGTGGAACACCGGTTCTGCGCTTCGGCCACGCCGCATCTGCACCACTCCCGCTTACCGACTTCCCCATGAAACAGTCTCGATAATCCCCGGCTTTTCTCCCCAGGAGTGCCGTCACACTAACCCAGACATACTCCCCTCGTAACCCCTTGACTCCGTCCGCTATCCGTATCTAGATTCCGCTTCTGTCACCTCAGGTGACGATTCGATCGGTTTCAAAGGTTCCCCAGGAAGGAATTCCCATGCCCGAAAGCATGACTCAGGACCTCTTCGACATCGACCTCACCGAGACCGCCATCCAGGACGTCGCGCAGGACAGCGCCGCAGGCGCGATCTCCGGTGACGAGTCCTGCTTCCGCACGTGTACGACCTGCTCAATCTGCTGACGCAGGCCAGGTGAAGGGCCGGTTCCGACGGTGTCCGGCACGGTCGGAACCGGCATCACCGCGACCGCCCACGGCCGCAGGAGGCCAAGGGCAGCCCCCTCGTCCTTTCCGTTGCCGTAGTGGCGCCATGACGGTGCCACGGTGGCAGATTTTCGGCCATTCCCCGCTCTCATGTGAACCGGAAAGCGATCCGGTTCGTTGAATGCGCGGGAGAGTGAACTGAAGCGAAGGGATAAAGGGCTCTCATAAATCAGGTGGGCGCCCACTTGTCGCAGCCTTTATGGGATTGCCGGTTTACGGTAGGTGTCGGCTCCCTGTTCTTCGCCGCCGACGTCAGCCGGGTACCAGTACGGCGGCGCCGTTGACCCGGTCGGCCGCCAGATCCGCGAGCGCCCGGTCGGCGCGGCTCAAGGGGTAGGGGCTCACGGTGACCTGGATACCGATGCGTTCGGCCAGAGCCAGGAAGTCCCGGCCGTCCTGGCGGGTGTTGGAGGTGACGCTGCGCAGATTCCGTTCCTGGAACAGGTGGCGCTGATAGTTGAGTACCGGGATGTCGGAGAGGTGGATGCCGGCCACGGCAAGGGTGCCCGACCGGTCCAGGGCCTCCAGCGCCACCGGCACCAGGTCACCGACCGGGGCGAAGAGGATCGCCGAGTCCAGTGGCTCGGGTGGCTGGTCGTAGGCGCCGCTCGCCGACGCCGCGCCGAGTTCCAGGGCGAGCGCCCGCGCCGCAGCCGACCGGGTGAGCACATGGACGGTGGCGCCCTCGGCGAGGGCTACCTGGGCGGCGAGATGGGCCGACGCGCCGAAGCCGTACAGCCCCAACCGCCCGCCGCCGTCGGGCAGGGCGCTGCGCCGAAGCGCCCGGTAGCCGATGATGCCCGCGCACAGGAGAGGCGCGAGCGACGCCGGGTCCCGCTCCTCCGGCAGCCGGTAGGCGAACGCTTCCGGCACCACGGCCGTCTCGGCGAAACCGCCGTCCGCGTCCCATCCCGTGTACGTGGACCGCGGGCAGAGGTTCTCCCGGCCGGACCGGCAGTACGCGCACGTCCCGCAGGTGCCGCGCAGCCAGGCCCCGCCCGCCCGGTCACCCACACGGAACAGGCCGACTCCTTCACCCACGGCCTCGACCCGGCCGACGATCTCATGGCCGGGAATCGTCGACGGGCGGTGCGGATCGAGGTCCCCCTCGGCGAGATGCAGATCCGTGCGGCACACACCGCATGCCTCCACCCGCAGCAACAGCTCTCCCGGGCCGGGCGCGGATGTCTCCCGCAGGACTCGGCTCAACGGCCCGGTGTCCATCGGCCCCGGTTCCCTTACGGCCCAGCCGCTGTGCGCGGCAGGCGCGGACGCGAGATCAGCCACGGTTCAAGCCTGCGGTGCAGGCAGGGCCGGGGCAAGTCCGGCCGGGACGCAACCACCGTACGCACGGCCTCGGTGTCGCCGCTGAGGTGGGCGACCGCGTCCTGCCTCCGGCCTTGCGGGCCGGGCCCGGAGCCCTTCCGTGGACCACCTTCACTCCGGCCTTTAAGATCCAAATGTGAACGGGGACACGAAGGTGCCCGCACGGATGGGGGAAGAACAGCATGCTCAAGGGAGTCGCGACGGTCAGCCTGTTCGCTGAGGACGTCGATCAGGCCAAGGCCTGGTACACCGAACTGCTCGGGGTCGAGGCGTATTTCCACCGGTCCGGGCCGGACGGGCGCACGGCGTACGTGGAGTTCCGGATCGGGGACCGGCAGACCGAGCTGGGGATCATCGACCGGCGGTACGCGCCGCGCCCGGCGGCGCCGGAGGCGGGCGGGGCGATCCTCTACTGGCACGTGGACGACCTGGACGCGACGCTGGACAAGCTCCGGGAGCTGGGGGCGAAGGAGTACGAGGCGCGCACCGAGCGCGGACCGGGCTTTGTCACCGCTTCGGTGACCGACCCGTTCGGAAACGTCATCGGTGTCATGCACAACCAGCACTACCTCGACGTGCTCGGAGGCTGAAGGAGCGCGCGACCCCGTACGTCAGCGCACGGTGATCACGGTTTTGCCGCGGGAGTGACCTTCCTCCATATGGCGCATGGCCTCGGCCGTTTCGGTCAGGGGGAAGGTCCGGCCGACCACGGGTGTCACCTGACCGGACTCGACGAGTGCGGTCACGGTGAGCAGGTCCTCGTGTGCCGGACCGTTCGGGGTCGCGGGGATGATCGGGCGCAGGGTGTGTCGGGTGACCGAGTTGACCGCGGCTACTTTCAGCATGGAGCCGATCGCCCCGAACACACGGCCGGGTGAGCCGCCGCCGTTCGCCACCAGGATTCCGGTCGGGGTGAGCGACCGACGCAGTCTGCCCGGTGGAAGGTTGCCGACGTTGTCCAGGATCACGTCATAGCGGGTGTGTTGGTCGGCGAAGTCCTCGCGGGCGTGGTCGATGACGTGCGCGGCGCCCAGTGAGCGCACCAGGTCGGCGCTGCCGGCGCTGCACACCGCGGTGACCTCCGCGTCCAAGCCGGCCGCGATCTGTACGGCGAAGGTGCCCACGCCGCCGCCCGCCCCGTTGACCAGTACCTGTTGCCCGGCGCGGACCCGGCCCACGGTCCGGATGCCGCGTAGTGCTGTCACTGCCGCCATCGGCACGGCCGCGGCTTGCTCGAAGGACAGCCGTTCGGGCTTCGGTACGAGCAACTCCGCCGTGGAGCAGGCGTATTCGGCGAACGCCCCCGTGCAGAAGCCCAGTACCGGAGTGCCGGGCCGGAGTGCGTCGACGCCGGCACCGACGGCCTCCACCACGCCGGCCGCGTCGATGCCGGCCACCCGGCACTTCGGACGGCTCACTCCCATGCCTCCCATGAGCCGCGCCGCGTACGGGTCGCCGCGCATCATGTGCCAGTCGTAGGGGTTGAGCGCGGCGGCGTGCACACGAACCAGCACCTGGCCGGCCCCGGCCTGCGGCCGGTCCACTTCCCCCAGCCGCAGGATGTCCGGCGGCCCGAACCGCTCCTGGAGCACTGCCTTCATCGCCCCGCCCCCCATCTCCTCGATGCCGTCGCGACTCAATGCCGTCACGACTCAATGCCGTGGCGACCGGCACATGTCCGCCGCACGGGTGAGGGCAAGGTAGGCGTACGCGGTATGGCCGTCAATGGCCGCCGACCGCCGGGGACGGGGTCAGAGCGGGACGGGCCTCTCAGCACGGGATACGTGACGGTGGGCTCAGCGTGAGGCCCGCCCCGGGTCTGACGCGCGCGGGGCGGGACCGCCGACGTCGGCGGCGGAAACCACCGCCACCCCCGCGACGGCTTCGACCTCACGGACGGGGCGATACTGGATGTGACGCACCCTTGTCGACGTCTGCGAGAGGAGCCGTTCATGACCACGGCGAAAGACCTGTTCATCGTCGCCATGGACACAGAACATTCCGTGGGCCAGGGTGACCTCTCGCTCGCCCTCGCGGGAGCCGAGCTGATCGATCTCATCGGCACGGGGGTGGTGGCCGTGGACGGCGACCGCATCGTGCCGGGTGGGGTGTCGGTCCTGGACGATCGCCTCATGAGCGCGGCAGCGGCAGGGCTCACGCGGCAGGCACCCTACGAGCGCGTCGAAGACTGGCTCTGGCGCCGGGGCAAAGACCTTTCGGCCACGTATCAGACCGCGCTCGAAGAAGACGGTGAGCTGACGCGGAAGCGAGGCCGCCGGATGCCGTTCGGCTCGGAACGCGTGGCAGCGGTCGACACGTCCGCGCACCACCGGGCAACCGAACGGTGGCGGGAAGATCCCGTACTGGCCGCTCTCGCCTCGGCCGCGGGCATCGGCGATGAACGATCCGACGACGAGCCCGGGTTCGACGACGAGGCGGTGACGACCGTGGTGGCGGTTGTCCACGACGCGGTGATGGAGTTGGAGGCCGTACGTCAGAGGCGGTCCATAGAGAGGGCGGCCTTCTCCAACGTCTGGCGGGGACCGTGAGTCGAGTCCGGGTGCGCGGCCGAATCCGGAGGTGAGGACGAGCGACAGCCGGAGGATCGGCTCCCATGCAGCACCCGTCCTGCACATCCGGTCCGTCGCATTCCAGCCCCCGTGACTGCACGGTCCATCGAGGGAGTCGGGGTCACGGGCCGCGACCTGTGGCGTATGTGTGTGTCCCCCGTCGGCACCGGCACCGACGGTCTCAATGACTTGAAGACGCCACGGGCAGCTCGCAGGGGCAGGGCCGGTACTCCAGGCCGAGTTCGCCGTCGACGGCACGGCTGGTGCGGGTGGCGGCGTCGGCCACCTGCTCCCACGTGCCGTATTTGGCGTAGAGCTGGTCGGCCGTCGGGCCGAGGGGGTTGCCGTACTTGGCGATGTTGCGTGCTTCGAGCTGCCGGACCTCGTCGGCGGACATACCGGCCCGGGTGATCTCCTTGGCGTCGTTGCGCATGTCCACCAGGTGGCGCGCGATCTCCTCGGGACTGCGGCCCGCGGCACGCATGTCGCAGCGCACGCGGTCCATCTCGCCGATCAGAGCGAGGTAGTTCATGCGGATTGCTCGGGCTTCGCGGCGTTCTTCCGGTGTCTCGGCGCGGATCTGGCACACGACCGGTTCCGCGCTCGTGCACGGGCCGGTGGCGGGCGGGGCTGTGGACAGCGGGGCGACGACGACGGCGCCGCCGCACGCCTCGGCGCACGCGGCTGGTGCTGCGACGACCGCTGTGGGCAGCGTGGTGGCGGCCAGGAGGGACAGGAGGACTGCGGCGCGTCGCAGGCCGCGCGGGGTGCGGGAGAGCGTGGGCATGCGGGCAGTCTCCGGAAGAGTCGCTGACCGCTGCCCGCAGGCGCGTCCGGGGTTCACGCGGACGAGTGACCCGGGTCGTCCGTTTCTCCTGCGAGCCGATCTCGCGCCGGCCTCGAAACATTCCCCGGCAGAGCGTTTTGTCTCATCGAGGTTGTTGGGGGGCGATTCACAGAAAGTGACCCGCCCGAAAGTCCAACTGTAGTACAAAGGGGCGAGTGATAGTCCACTCGGCGCTGTGTCACCGAGCAAGGGGGTTTGCTGTGGAGAAATACAGCTACATAGTGGTCGGGGCGGGCACGGCTGGGTCCGTTATGGCGGCCAGACTGAGCGAAGATCCCTCCGTGAGTGTGCTGCTCTTGGAGGCAGGGTCGAGTGAACGGCCGGGCGACGAAAAGGGCGTTGCCGATCTGTGGGGAAGTCGGTTCGACTGGGCTTTCACCAGTGTGCCGCAGGTAAATCTGAATGATGTGCAGGTGCCCATTCCACTCGGGCGGACACTGGGCGGCTCCAGTTCCACAAATGGCTTATACCATATACGCGGCCACCGCTCAAGCTACGATGCCTGGGAGAAATCCGGGGCCCAAGGGTGGGATTTCGAGGCTTTGCTGCCCTCCTTTCGCCGGAGTGAGCAGACCACGGGAATGGATACCCAGTGGCGCGGAACTGATGGCCCCATGGTGATGGAGCCTCCGACCCCACTTTCTCGCGACACCTTTTACAGCGCGGTCCTGAGCGCGGCGGAAGAGGTCGGGCACAAGAGCCTCGTCGACGGGAACGGTGCCGAGTCGGAGGGAGTGGCACCGACAGAGATCAACCTGGTCCGGGGGAAACGCCAGAGTGCGGCGGATGCGTACCTGCGGCCTGTCCAGCACCGTCCCAACCTGACCGTGACAACGGACGCCACGGTCCATCGGCTGCTGGTGGAAGACCGCCGTTGCGTCGGTGTCGAGTACGTTGTCGACGGTCAGAGCCTCCGGGCGGGCGCTGACCGCGAAGTCGTGCTGTGCGCCGGGGCGGTCGGGTCACCTCACCTCCTGCAACTGTCGGGGATCGGTCCGGCTGCCCGTCTCCGCGAAGCAGGGGTCGAGGTCGTTCACGATCTGCCGGGCGTCGGAGGCAATCTCCAGGACCACACCTATGCGCATGTCGGGTTCGCCACGTCGGCCCCTGTACCGGCCGCCAGTCCGTACACGCCGCACATTCTCACCCGTAGTTCAGCGACCGCCGAGCCTGATATCCAACTCATCGCCGTACCACTGCTTCTACCGGTCCGGGACGCTTCCGCGAAGCTCGAACCCTGGGGCAGTGGCTCCTGGACCCCCTCGGGTGTAAACGGCTACAGCATCGCCTTTTCTTTTATGCGACCCGAGAGCCGGGGGTCGGTGCGGCTGGCCGGCCCGGACCCGGCCACGGCTCCGCTGATCGACCTGGGGCTCTACACCGAATCCCGTGATCTGGACCGCATGGTCACCGGCCTCCGCGCCGCTCTGGCTATTGGCCGCGCCGATTCCCTGGCCCCGTTCCGCCAGGGCGAAGAAGCATTCGGCCACCCGCTGGAAACGGTGAGTGACATGCAGGATTACGTCAAACTCGCAACGGGAAGTTACTTCCACTTGGCCGGCACGTGTGCGATGGGAACGGGATCGCAGGCTGTGGTCGACTCGGACCTGAAGTTGCACGGAGTTGAGGGAATCAGGGTGGTGGACGCATCGGTAATGCCATCACTCCCCGCGGCAAATACCAACGCCACTGTCCTGGCGGTCGCCGAAAGGGCTGCGGAAATCATCCGGTCCTGATAACACCGGAGTCACGGTCAGGTGGTCATCAAGCGCCGCAAGTCCGTCACGTACTTGCGGATGAGGGTCGGCGACAGGCGCGGCACATCCCCGTCCACTCCCAGGCCGGCCTCATGGACGGCCTCCCTGAAGCGCACCGACGGAACGTCCGAACCGGGCACAGCCGCTTCCGGTTCCTGGAAGCCCCGTAGCAGAGGAAGGAGGGAGTGCTGGCGCTGCTCCTCCGGCAGGTTGCGCAGGGCGGCTTCGACGCGGACGCGCCAGTCACCGTAGTCCGCGATGCGCTCGACACCGTGGCCGTCCTCGATGAGCCACTCCACGAACGTGTCGAGTGAGATGCCGTCATCGTGCGGGTTGACCAGGCTGAAGGTCCGGTATCCGGAGGTGCTCCGTCCCAGCGTGACGACCGATGCGGCGGTGAAGTCGACGGGCAGGCCGTCGTAGTGGGCCCGCCGCCCCTCGCCGCTGTCAGTCCGGTAGAAGGAGAGCGGGGCCACGCCCGTCGCGAGGAGACTGAACAGCAGTCGGCTGAACATGTCGTGCACGTTCAACTGCCCGGTGTACCGGCTGTGCGCGAGGATCATGTTGGAGCGGAACACCGTCACCGGCAGGTCGCACAGGTCGTACGCCTCCCGCAGCAGCACCTCCCCCGCCCACTTGCTCGTCGTGTACCCGCCGGCGTACCCGTCGTCGACAGGCTGGACCGGCAGCGCGGCGCGCACGTCGGTGTCCTCGTCGAGTGGCTGTCCCCTCCGGGACCTGGACACGGCCACGCTGGAGATGTACGTGAATGGTTTGAGCCGTTCGGTCAGGGACAGCCGGATCAGCTCCGCCGTGCCGAGGACGTTGGCGTCGAACAGGTGGTGGTAGGGCAGCACGTGGTTCACCAGGGCGCCCGCGTGGACGATCAGGTCCACCTCACCGGTCAGCCGTTCCCACGTCTCCTCGTCCAGGCCCAGCCTCGGCTCGGCGATGTCTCCTGCGAGCACTTCGAGGTGCTTCGCGGCCAACTCCTCGAACGTACAACGCAGTTCGGAGCCGTCGGCGCCGAAGGCGCCAGCGAGTCGCTGTGCGGCGGCGGCCGGGGCCTTGCCGCGGACCACGACGATCAACTTGCCGTCGCCCGGGGCCAGCCGATGGAGTCGATGGAGCCACTCAAGGGCGAGGAAGCGCCCCAGGTATCCGCTCGCGCCGGTCAGCAGGACGCGGCGCGGCTCCCCGGCAGGGCGCGGAAGGCGACGGGCGCCGTCGAGAGTCGCCGTATCGATGAACCGGCCCAGAACGAGGTCCTTGGCGTGCGCCTCTGTCGCGTCCTCGCCGTGCACGGACGCGAAGGTGGGCCGCACCGCGGTGGCCGCACGCTTGGACGCGACGTAGGCGGCAAGCTGCCGCAGGTCGTGCGCGGGGCTGATGATGACGTCGACCGGTACCCGGACGCCGAAGGTGTCGTGCAACAGGTTCGACAGTGACACCGCGGACAGCGAGTCGCCGCCGAGGTCCCGGAAGTGCGCGGAGGGACTCACCTCTGTCATGGAGCCCGTCAGCAGCGCCCGCGCGGCCCGCTGGACCGTTTCCAGCACCGGTCGGTCGCCGCCTGTGCGGCGCAGGTCGAGCAACTCCCGGGTCTCCTGGGCCGACATCTCGGCGTACAGATGCTCCAGTCGCTCGCCGTAGCGCTCCACGAGCCGGGGCGACAACAGCTTTCGCTGGTCCGACAGCAGGCCGTTGGCCTGGCTGAACGGCTCGGCTTCGAGCAGGAGGCCCTTGGGGATCTCGTACGAGTGGAGGTCCGAGTCCTTCGCGATGCGCCGGAACGACTCGTGCAGCAGTTCTTCGAGGCGTTCCCGGTCGTCCCCGTGCCGCTCCAGGGCATCCGGGGTGGGCACGACGACGGCGAGGAGGTAGGAGCGCTCGCTGTTGCCGTAGAGGAAGATCTGCCGCACCGACGGGCAGGCGGCGAAGAGCGATTCCAGCCGGGCGAGCGCCACGAACTCGCCCTGGGACAGCTTCAGGACACTCGCGCGGCGGTCCACGACGGCGATACGGCGTGGACCGAGCTGGGCGACGATGTCGCCGGTCCGGTAGTAGCCGTCCTCGTCGAAGAGTTCCGCCGTCAGCTCGGGCTGCTTGTAGTAGCCGGTGATGCCGTCGGCCTTCAGCAGAAGCTCGCCGCGCGGGTGGGGGGCGTCGGTGCGGAAGTAGCCCAGCTCGGGCACGTCGACCAGCTTGTAGTCGATCACCGGCGGGTACAGCAGCTCGCCGTTGAAGGCGATGCCCGCGACCTCCGTGGAGCCGTACGCGTTGTTCAGGGGCATGCCGAGGAGGGCCTCGGTGAACTCGGTGAGTGTGGCGGACAGCGGCGCGGAGCCGCAACTCGCCGAGGCCACGCGCCCCCCGAGAACGTCCTCGCGGAGACGGTCGCGCACTTCTGTCGCGGCCCGCTCCGGGTCGGTGCCCGTGGAGATCAGCCGGTCCAGCTCGCTCTGGTAGAGCTGGTGGAGCATCTCGCACACGCGCGGCACGAGGTACAGCTCGGTGGGCCGTACGAGAGCGATGTCCTCGAAGAATGTCGACAGGTCGCTGCCGGCGGTGAAGTAGCTGGTGCCGCCGCGTGCCAGTACGTTCACCAGCAGGAAGTGGCCCGCGAAGTGGCTCAGCGGCGTGTAGTTGATGGTGGCTATGTCCTCGCCGGTCTTCTTCGTCCGGTCCTCCCACATCACCCTGGCGAGCCGTTCGGTGTACATCGCGCCCTTCGGCGTTCCCGTACTCCCCGAGGTGTAGACGAGCATCGAGAGGGGATCTTCGTCGTCGCCCGGTATGTACGGCGGTGCCTCGGGCAGGTCCGCGCCCCGGTCGAGAATGTCCGCCAGGGCGACGACCTCCACGTCCCGTCCCGCCGCGGCCAGGCTGTCGCGGGCGGCGGCGAATCGCTCCGCCTGGTCATCGGCGCGCGGGTGGTAGTCGAACACGACCAGCCGCTGGACCGAGGGCGTGTGCCGGACCAACTCGGTCGCGGTGCCCAGCCGTTCGATACTCGCGGCGACGAGGACCGGCTCGGTCTCGGCCATGATGGACGTCAGATTCCCGGTCGACGCACTGATCTGCAACGGAACGTTGACGGCTCCCAGACGACCGCACGCCAGATCCAGTGTCGCGTAGTCCCGGCTCGTGAAGCCGAGGAGAGCCACACGGTCGCCCGCGGCGAGGGGGCGCCGGGGATGGTGGTGCCATTCGCTCGCCACCGCGCGGATACGGCTCCACAACTGCCGGTAGGTGGTCATGTCGTAGCGCGGCAGCAGACGGGACGAAACGCGCCCGGTCCGGGCGTCCCGCACGAACTCCCTCGCACGCTCACCGACGGCGGGCCGGTCCGGATGGCGCTCAAAGGCGTGTGCCATTACTTGCGCGAGTCGCACGGTGATCTCCGCGTCGGATAGGTGGCGAACTTGCCCGGGGACGGCCGGCCTGTCGGTGTGTCGGTGTGTCACTACCCCATACGGGGGTTCGTATAGAGCGTCCCCTCGGACCAGATGTAGCGCGTCCCACCCCACCTGGCGGCCGACTCGACATCGGGGAAGAAGCCCCGTCCCTCAAGGTTCGCGCTCGTGTTGCACAGTACGGGTACTCCGCTGATGTCCGCGTAGGCGGTGAGGATGCGGGCGGTGTCGGTGTCCTGGGTGGCCGCGATGGTCTGGAGCCGGGCGGTGCCGTCCAGGTGGACGACCGCCGGGACGCGTTCGGCCCAACCGGGCCGCATGGTGTGCTCGAAGATCATGTAGGGGTCGGGGGTGCCGGGGGCGAAGACCTCCGGCGCGCGGTCCTCCAGGCAGATGGGCGCGACCGGCCGGTACGAGGCCCGGTTCTTGATGTCGTTCAGCCGGTCCTTCATCCGGATGTCGGTCGCGGGCGCCAGGATGCTCCGGTTGCCCAGCGCGCGCGGGCCCAGCTCCGCCCGGCCGGAAAGGACGACCACCGGTTCACCCTCGGCGTGCAGCAGGGCGGCCAACTGCCGCTCGTCACAGGGCTGTTGCCGCCAGCCGTCGGGAAGTGTGCCCGTGGTGATCCGCGGCCCGCTGTACACGTCCCACTCCAGCGCGGTCCGGCCGCGCCGGAACATCTCACAGGCCGCTGTTCCGATCGCCGCGCCCGCGTCGTTGGGGAAGGGCGGGACGAAGACGTCCTCGAAGACGCCGCTGGCCCGAATGGCGGTGTTCCACTTGATGTTGAGCGCGCAGCCGCCGCCGAGCACCAGGTGGTGGCCGCCGTCCGGGAAGCGGCTGCGCACCGCCGAGGTGAGCCGTTCGAGCAGGTGGCGGCCGATGTATGCCTGATAGGTGGCGATGAGGTCCGCGTTGGACAGGCCCGGCATCAGCTCGTCCCGGTTCGCGGCGACCTTGTCGCCCAGCATGCCCACCTTGTCGACGGGAAGGTCGCGGAACTCCGCCATGAGGCCGTCGAAGACGGCGAAGGCACCGGTCTCGACCCGGCCCATCGCCGCGTACGCCATGGCCTTCCCCGCGACGGAGAGGTGTTGGCGGATGTACCGGTCCGACGTGATGTCGTCAGTGTTGAGCAGGTACGGCTCGAACCGCGAGCAGAAGGCCGCGAAGCTGTTACCGAAGACGGGCATCAGGGTCTCGACGAAGGTCACCTCACGGGTCGCGGCCCGCACCTGGTAGAGGCGCGGCGTGACCAGGCCGTCCCAGACCACGACGAACGCGTCCTCGCCCCGGGCGGCGAACGGGCTGGAGCAGTATGTGCCGATGAGGTGGTTGGCGACGTGGGTGTAGCTGGCGTAGTCGTCGAGGCCGTGGCCGCTGAAGGTGTGGCGTTGCAGCGGGCCGTCGTCGCCAGGACTCTCGACGTACGGTGCGACGCGGAGCTGTGCCGGCAGACCGCCGGCGTGCACGCTCACGGCGATCTCGCCCTCGGCGTTCTTCGTGTACCAGCCGTCGACCACGAACTGGTCGATGTCGGCGGGTGCCAGACCCTCGGCGGCGAGGATCTCCGTCACGCGTTCCAGGTTTCCGAGGGAGCTGTAGCGTTCGCCGTTGTTCAGCTTCTCGATCTCGTAGCTGAAGAGAAGGCGGCCGTCTTCGATGACGGCGACCCCGCCGTCGTGCGATGCCTTGATCCCGCAGATGAGCATGTGGTCAGCCACACCTTTCTGGCCGCATGGCGGCCTGGAGTTTCCTTCATGCGACGCCACTCAGATCCGTCAGACACGACCTAGCGGCGGTTCAGCCGTACCGGCAATGAATGGAGCCCGCGAATGATCGTGCTCGTGCGCCACCGCAGTTCCTCGGGGTCTGCCGCGAGCCTCATCGCGGGGAACGCGTCGAGCAGCGCGCCGAACGCGACCCGCACCTCCACCCTGGCCAGCGGCGCCCCGAGGCAGTGGTGGATGCCGTGTCCGAAGGCCAGATGGCCGCCGTCGGTGGGCCTGCGGATGTCCAGTGCTTGCGGGTCGTCGAAGCGCTGGGGATCACGATTGGCGGAGGCGATCGCCAGTAGTACGAAGTCGCCGGCCGGGATCTCGACGTCACCTATGGTCAGGGACTCCGTCGCACACCGGAAGGAGGCGTGCTTCAGCGGGCTCTCCAGCCTCAGGAATTCCTCGACCGCGCCGGGGAGGAGGGAGCGGTCCTCGCGCAGTGCTTCCCACTGGTCCAGATTCCGCATCAGGTGGAGTGTGCCGTTGCCCAGGGCGTTGAGGGTGGTCTCGAAACCGGCGATGAACAGCAGGTAGGCCGTCGAGACCAGTTCGACCTCGGACAGTTGGTTGTCGACGTCGTGTGCCGAGACCAGGGCGGCGAGGATGTCGTCGGTGGGCATGCGGCGTTTGCGTTCGATGAGTTCGCCGAGGTACTTGAGCACCCCCGTCGCGGCGGCGGCAGCCGCTTCCGGCGAGTCACCGGAGACGAGCGCCTTGGACCAGGACTTGAAGTTCTCCTGCTCCTCGATCGGCACACCCAGCAGCAGACAGATCACCCGGATCGGCATCGGGAACGCGAAGGCGTCCAGCAGGTCCACCGTGTCGTCGTCCGGGAGGGCATCGACCAGCCCGCCGGCGATCTGCTCGATCTCCGGCCGGAGCACTTCCACGGCGCGGCTGGTGAATGCCTTGCTCACGAGCTTGCGCATCCGGGTGTGGTCCGGCGGGTCGGCGTTCAGCATGTGGCTGGAGAAGGCCGGTGAGAATCCGGCGCGCCTGTTGTGGTCCGGCTCGTTCTGCGCGAACAGCCGGTCCATCCGGTTCAGATCGGTGCTCAGCCGGGGATCCGCCAGTGCGGAACGCACCGCGTCGTATCCGGTGATGAGCCAGACCGGCAGGCCGCCGCACACCGGGACTCCGGGGGGCATCATCACGCGGTGCGCCGAGCCCCCCTCGGCGCTGAGCTTCGCGTACACCGCGTAGGGGTCCTGCACGAACGCGTCGTCGAGTTCCAGCGGGGCGGAATCCTGATCCATGGGTCTTCCTCGGAGATGTTGTCGGTTTCACGTGCCGGACGAGGCGGGAGAACTGCCGTGGTGTGCCTGCCGGGCCGCGGCATCCACCGCCGCGTCCGGCGCACCGGTGCCGGTTGCTCCCGGATGGAACATCTCGGCGACCAGGAAGGCCAGGTCGAGCGCCTGGTCTGCGTTGAGGCGGGGGTCGCACGCCGACTCGTAGTTGCGGTGCAGGTCGTCGAAGCCCAGGTCGGCGCCGCCGCCGACGCACTCGGTCACGTCCTCGCCGGTCAGCTCGATGTGCAGTCCGCCGGCGTGCGTACCGAACGCCTTGTGCACCTCGAAGAAGCCGGCGACCTCGGCGACGATGTCGTCGAACCGCCTGGTCTTGTGTCCGCTGGGCGCCTCGAAGGTGTTGCCGTGCATCGGATCGCACACCCACACCACCGGCGCGCCGGAAGCCGTGACCTTCTCCACGAGCTGCGGCAGCAGGTACCGCACGCGGTGCGCCCCCATGCGCACGATGAACGTCAGCCGGCCCGGCCGCCGGTCCGGGTCGAGGCGGTCGATGAGGGCCAGCGCCTGCTCGGGTGTGGTGGCAGGGCCCAGCTTCACCGCGATCGGGTTGTCGATGGTCGCGAAGTAGGCGACGTGCGCGCCGTCCAGCTGTCTGGTGCGGTCCCCGATCCACAGCATGTGGCCGCTGCCCGCGTATCTGCGGCCGGAACGCGGGTCGCGGCGGGTCAGTGCGGCCTCGTAGTCGAGCAGCAACCCCTCGTGGCTGGCGAACAACTCCGTGGTGGGTAGCCGATCGTCGCCGCACGCGTTCCCGGAGGACAGCGCCTGCGCGATGCGACCGGCGAACTCCTCGTAGCGTTCACCGACAGGCGAGCGTGCGACGAAGTCCTGGCTCCTCCGGTGCAGTTGGCGCAGGTCGGTGCCGCCGCGGGCGTATGCGCGCATGACGTCCAAGGTGTAGCGCGACACGTCGTACATCCGCAGGAGCCGGGCCGGATCCGGCAGTCGTTCGGCCTGGCTGAAGCCGATGCCGTTCACCGCGTCGCCCCGGTAGACCGGCAGGGTGCGTCCGGCGACGGTCTCGGTCGGCCGGGATCGGGGCTTCGCGTACTGCCCGGCCATCCGGCCCACCTTGACCACCGGCACCGCCGACGCGTGCGCCAGGATCACGGCCATCTGTTGCAGGAGCCGCAGTTTGCTGTGAATCACCCGCGTCGAAAGGCAGTCGAAACGTTCGGCGCAGTCGCCTCCCTGCAACAGGAACGCTTTGCCCTCTGCCGCCTGGGCGAGTCGTGCGGTGAGCGTGTCGCACTCCTGTGGCTTGACCAACGGGAGCAGGGCCGCCAGGTGATCGACCACCTCGTCCAGCTCGGCCGTGCTGGGCCACTCCGGCCGCTGATGGGCGACGAGTGTCCGCCAGTGCGCGGCGGCTTCGCCGGTGAGGGTCAACATGGTCTCCGTCCGCTTCTCCTGGCTGGGCGGCGCGAGGCCGTCAGCGCCGGACCGTCTCGACGAGGTCGTGGCTGATCCCCAGGTCGTCGAGCAGCAGTTGCAACGGTCCGGTGTCCCGTGCGGGCGCGGGCCGGGACGCGGCCCACTCGCTCAGCTGATCGGTGTCGATCGCGAACCCGCCCTGGGCCGCCACGGTCACCCACGGTTCCAGGTCCGCGGAACGGAACGCGGTCAGACCGGTGACGAGCGCTTCGCGGAACATACGCTGCTGTGCGCCGTCCAGGTTCATGTAGAGCGAGCCGCACAACTCGCGGAACACCACCGCGTGTCCGCTCTCGTCCCGCCGGTGCAGATCGGTGGTGATCCGGTTCATCGGCTGGATCTCCTGGGCGGTGGCGAGTGCGGAGAGGAATCCGCTGATCGTCGTCTCGGCGGCCAGGGAGAACGCGATGTCGACGATGTCGCGGTCGAACCCGGACATCCCGGCGCGGACCGCGTCCCGTCCCTTGACGACCGACCAGACGCGCGGCGCGAACCGCACGTCCTCCAGGCCGCGCCGCCTGCGGGTGACGCCGACGGCGTTGTGGCACATCAGGATGTGGTAGTGCTCATCGATGATCGTCTGGTGCAGCGCGTCGACGGCGACGTCGTCGCGGCGTACGGGGATCCGGTCCCGCAGCATCAACCGGCAGGCCGGCAGGATGATCTCGTCCTCGATGGCCGCGGTCTTGGCGTTGTACGCGATCCACGCGGCGGACAGGATGCGCGCGCGGGCGTCCCGGTCGAGCCGGTCGGCACCCGGCAGGCCCAGCACCGGGACGAGGTGATCGGGGAAGTCCGGCAGAGCCGCGTCGAAGTGACCGTCGAGGTCCAGCTCGTCCTTCTTGACGGCCACCCGCTTCCCCCAGCGGAGCGTCAACTGCGCCAGCAAGTCGCGCTCGTACGCGGGCAGTTCACGTGCCGCGGTCATCGGGAGGCCTCCTTCATGGGTGCACCACGGGAATCAGGCCGGCGGCTGCCGGAACGGCGAGCGCGGCGAGGCGGGACTGCCAGCGCTCGGCCGCCGCGGCGTCCGCGTCCTGGAACCGGCCCAGCCCTTCCGTGACCGGCCGGATGCCGTACAGGGCGTTCAACGTCCATACGGGTACGTCGGCGAGGTCCGGCGCGGTGGCCCGCTCGGTGACGACCTGGTGGCCTGCCGTGGCGGCGAGTTCGCCGAGCAGGGCGCGGGTGATGCCGGGGAGCAGGCCGGGGCCGGACGGTGGCCCGCACAGCGTGTCGCCCCGCCACCAGACGATGCTCGTGGACGCTCCTTCGAGCACTTGTCCTTCCGTCGAGACGAGCAGCGCCTCGTCGGCTCCCGCCGTGGCCGCGGCGGTGCGCAGGGAGGCCAGGTGGTCCAGGTCGGCGCCCTTGACGGCCGGCAGCCGTCGAGGGTCAGGGCCGGCCCCGGTCCACAGCCGGACGGTCGCGATGCGCGGTGGCGCGGGGCGCAGCCACATCCGCAGTCGTGTTCCGGACCCGGTCTCCACGAGTTCGACGCGGGGAAACCATCGGCCTCGCGCGGGCAACGACCCGGCGACCGCCCGCAGGAACCGGTTCGTCTGTTCCGCTCCCGGTCCGGAGAACCGGTCGCAGGCCGAGGCGAAGCGTTCGGCGTGCCGGTCGAGTCCCCGTACCCGCCCTGTGTCCACGAGCCAGGAGTCGATGACCAGCAGCGTCCCGGCGGCGTCGGCCGTCGACCAGCCGCCGTCGGCGTCCCACCACTGGCGGACGCCCTGCGCGGTCGCTGTCCCCGTCGGTGTGCCCATCGCTGTGTTCATCGTGGGGAGCCGCCCACGTCCGACACCGCCGGGGCACGCCAGGCGCGGAGCGACGCCGCCGCCTTGAGCAGCATCTCCTCGTACTCTTCCTGCGGGTCGGAGTCGAGCACGATCGCCCCGCCGGCTCCGATGGTCAACCGGTCGCCGACGCGGACGGCGGTGCGGATCACGATGTTCAGGTCCGTGCCGCCGGAGAGGCCGAAGTAGCCGAGGGCGCCGGAGTAGACCCCCCGGGCCTCCGTCTCCAAGCGGTCGATGATCTCCATGGTGCGCAGTTTCGGCGCCCCGGTCATCGACCCGCCCGGGAAGCACCGCCGGGCGCAGTCGATCGCGCTGACCCTGTCATGGAGCCGTCCATGAACCGTGGAGACCAGTTGGTGCACGGTCTCGTAGCTCTCGACGGCCAGGTAGGGGTCGACCTCGATGCTGCCCACCTCACACACCCGGCCCAGGTCGTTGCGCAGCAGGTCGACGATCATCAGGTTCTCGGCCTGGGTCTTGGCGCTTGAGGCGAGGGTGGCGGCCAGTTCGGCGTCGCGCGCCGGGTCCGCGTCGCGAGGGGCCGTGCCCTTGATCGGCTTGCTGGTGACCGTGCGGTCTCGCTCGATGCGCAGGAAACGCTCCGGCGAGGAGCTGAAGACCGTGACGTCGCCGAGGCGTAGGAGCGCGGCGTACGGTGCCGGGTTCGACCGGCGCAGCCTCAGATAGAAGGAGGTGTCGTCGTCGTGGAAGGGCATGTGCAACTTGTTGGTCAGGCAGATCTCGTAGCTCTCGCCCCGGTTCAACTGCCGTCGGCACTCCGCGATGTCCGCCAGGTACTGGCTCCGGCCGCGGGCGAGGTACTCCTCGGCGTTCGGGGGCGGGCCTGCGGCGGGTTCGCGCGGCTGCTCGGCGGCGGGCGGGTGCGGACCCCCCAGGAGTGCGGACGTCCGGTCCACCCACTCCTGCGCGTCGCGCCGGGTCTTCTCGTCGTGGACGGCCACCAGGTAGGTCAGCCCCTCCTGGTGGTCGAGCGCGATGACGCGATCGGCGAACATCCAGACGGCGTCCGGCGTTTCGGCGGTGTGGCGGGCCGTGGCCCCGCATTCGGCCTTGAGTTCGTAGCCGAAGTAGCCGACGTAGCCTCCGGTCAGGTCGAACGGCAGGTCCGGGTCGGGGATGCGCCGTTCGCGCAGCCGCCGGTCGAGGACGTCGAACACGTTGCCGGTCACGAGACGGGCGCCGTGCGCGTCGCGCACTTCCACTGTCGCGCTGCCGGTGCGGTAGGTAAGGACCTCGCTGAGCGGACCTGATGTGTCGCCGAGGAAGGAGAACCGGGACAGTCCTTCCTCCACGCGACTGCTGTCCAGCCAGAAGCAGTACGGGATGTCGTCGAAGAGCTGGAGGAAAATGGCCTCGGAATCGGCGGTGGTCGGCACGGCTGTACTGATGATTCCGAGGCCCTTGGCCTCGCCGGGCGGGTCGTCGGGCAGCGCGGTGACGGCGACGGTGTCCGTGTCTGTACCTGTACCTGTACCTGTACCTGCATCTGTATCTGAATCTGTATCTGTATCTGTATCTGCGTATGTGTCTGTGCCGGACAGTCGTTGTCCATGCTGCGTCCGGCGGGTCAGTTCGGCGAAGTTCTGGAGGATCTCGCGCCCGTACTGGGAAGCGATCGACTCGGGGTGGAACTGCACGCCCCACTGCGGCAGATCGCGGTGGCGCAGCGCCATGACCACACCGTCGTCCGCCCACGCGGTGGCGATGAGTTCGTCGGGCAGTGGCTCCCGCACGCACAGCGAGTGGTAGCGGACCGCGACGAATTCACGCGGGACTCCGGCGAACAGCGGATCTCCCTCGTGGGAGACCTTGGCGAGGTGCCCGTGCTTCGGTTCGGGCGCCGCGACCACCGACGCTCCGGCCAGATGGGCGATCATCTGATGGCCGAGGCAGACACCCAGTACGGGCAGCGTGGTGCGGCGCAGAAGGTCGCCGAGGAGGCCGACGTCGCGGGGGTTCTGCGGCCGTCCAGGGCCCGGTGAGACCACGATGTTGTCGAAATCCGCCAGCCGCAGACTGGACAGCATCGGATCGTCGTTGACCATGACGACCGGCTCCTGGCCGTTGATGTCGGCGATCAACTGGTACAGGTTGAAGGTGTACGAGTCGTAGTTGTCCAGCAGCAGGGTACGCATCATGGACCGTCCAAGATTTTCGAGAGCGCCTGGACGTCGCCCGGTTCCAGGGTGATGCCGAAGATCTCCTCGGGAGCGGAGAGCATCTGGTCCCCATCGAGTTCCCGGAAGGTCGCCGGCTCTCCGGGACGTATCTCCGCAAGAGTGCTGCCGGCGAGGAGGTGCCTCACTCCGGGCTGTGTCCGCTGGAGGACCATCCGGTGGTTGAACGGTGAGCGAGGGTGCGTCAGGCAGAAGTGGTTGAGGATCTCGAAGTCCGACGGATAGCGCGCGTCGGTGGTGAATCCGTACAGCTCTGCCGGACCCTCGGGGCGCAGGAACCGCAGCACGTGTTCACCGTTCGGCTCCCGCACCAGGTCGAAGGGCCAGTCACCCTCCAGCCGCGCGTTCTCGGCGAGGCGGATCGGCTCGTGCAGCCCGTGTGCGCCGAAACTCACGTCGTGGAGCCAGCGTTCGCCGTCGATCGCCACACACAGGGCCACGTGCAGGGCCGGCCCGAGCTTGCTCCCGGTGCGGATCCGCGTCCGGCCGGCGAACGCCGTGAACGTGAACCCGATGCGATCCAGCACGGCCGCCATCAGCACGACCTGTTCCAGACACCAGCCGCCGCGGCCCCGCCGTACGATCTTCTCCTGGACGCTGTCCAGGTCCAGCGGCACCGCCGTGCGCCCGAGCAGTGCGTCGAGGTTGTCGAAGGCGATCGCGTCGACGTGGGCGGTGTGCAGGCCCCGCAGCGTGGAGAGGTCCGGGGCCACGTCGCCCTGGTAGCCCACCCGGGTCAGGTAGGCGTCCAGGTCGACGCCACTGCCCTGCCACATCGAAGCTGTCACACGTGGCTCCCTCACACCTGGCTCCGTCACACCTGGTTCGTCGCTCATGTGAACTGCCCGGCGACCACGGCCGCGAGAACGATCCAGCCGAAGTAGGTGTTGGCGACGAATGCGTCCCAGCACGATTTCGGGTCATCCAGGTCCACACGTACGACCAGAGAGGACAGAAAGACTCCCGCGAGCACGACGATCACGTAGAACGCCGGCCCCATCGACGTCCGGGAACCGGCCCACAGCACGCCGCCGACGCTGAGCACGACGAACACCGTCAGCCACGCCTTGGTGGCCTTGCCGAACAGCAGGGCGGAGGATCTGACGCCGATCTTCCGGTCGTACTCCTTGTCCTGATGGGAGTAGATCGCGTCGTGGATCAGGGTCCAGAAGGCCCCGCAGGCGTAGAGGCCGTACACCGCGAGCGGGTAGTCGGCGCTCCCGGTCACCGCCGTCCAGCCGATCAGCACGTAGACGCTCATGACCAGCGCCAGGAACGCCGTGGGCCAGATGAAGATGCGCTTCATGTAGGGGTACGCGACGATCAGCGGGTACGAGGCCGCGGCGACCAGGGCTGCCTCCACGTTCGCCACCGTGAGCACCAGCAGTGCGGCCACGCCCTGTGCGGCGGCGAACAGGAGTGCGTTCCCGACGCTGATCGTCCCCGACGCGACAGGACGCGACACCGTACGGGCGACCCGGGTGTCGACGTCCTTGTCGATCACATCGTTGACCGCGCAGGCCGCGCCGCGCACCAGCACCGCGGCGACGGCGAGAACCACCACGGCCAGGAGGTCCGGTCGTCGATCGGAGGCGAGGAGGGCGGCCCACAGCCCTGGGAGCAGGTAGAGCACGTACCCCGTGGGCCTGTCCAGTCGCATCAACAGGAGATACGCGCGGACTGAATTCGGGCTTTTCGTGACTACGTCTGTAGATATTTTGTGCAGCATCAGGACCCAATCACCATGTCACCGGAAGTTGGATCAACCCGCCGATCAGCGTGTTGTGGCGCAGCCTCAGCTCCTCCACACCGACAGCCAGACGCAGGGTCGGGAATCGTGCGACGAGCTGGGTGAGCACCACCTGGAGCTGCATCCGGGCCAGCATCGCGCCCACGCAGTAGTGCGCGCCGTGCCCGAACATGAGGCTGCCCGTGGTGTCGCGCGTGACATCGACCCGGCCGGGGTCGGCGAAGGCCGTCTCGTCGTGGTTGGCCGCGATGATGTTCAGCAGCACGAAGTCGCCGGTCCGGATGGTGACCCCGTCGATCTCGAAGTCCGTCAGCGCATAACGGGGCATGCCACCGTTGTGCGGGTTCGGCATCGACATGCGCAGGGTTTCCTCGACCGCGCCGGGGATGAGACCGGGGTCGTGCACCAACGCCTGCCACTGCTGGGGGTCGGCCAGCAGCAGCGACACACAGGTGCCGATCCGGGCCACCGTGGTCTCATAGCCACCGAACAGCAACAACGCTGTCAGACCGATGACTTCGTTGTCGTTGATCCCCTCGGTCGCGCAGATCCTGGAAATCGTGTCATCGCCCGGATTTCGCCGTTTGTCGGCGACAAGTTGCCTGCAATAGCCGAACAGCTCGCCCAGCCCCTGCTTGGACCTGGCCGGGTCCCCGACGTTGGCGGCGTCCTGGGTCCAGCCGCCGAACCGCTCCTTGTCCTCCTGGGGCACGCCCAACCACTCGCACATCACCTGGATCGGCAACGACAGCGCCAGCTCCTGGCGCAGGTCGACCGGTGGTTTCTGCCCGGCCAGACCGTCCAGGAGCTGCCCGGTCAGTTTCTCCACGTAGGGCCGCAGCGCCAGCATCCGCACGGGTGAGAAGTGCGGCTCCAGCAGCGCACGCAACCGAGCGTGGTCGGTGGCGAAGTCGCCCAGCAGGCCGGCCAGCAGCGCCGATCCGCTGTCCTTCGCCGCGGCCTGAGGATCGGGATTCGAGCGGCCGAGCCGGTCATCGTCGAGCAACTGCCTCACCCAGGCATGACCGGTGACCAGCCACGCCTCACCGCCCTCGGCGGTACGCACCCGATGGACCGCGCCCTGGGATTGGAGCGTGCGCAGTCCTGGCGCGAGTTGCAGCACATTCGGCTGCTCGAAAGGCAATTGAGCTGGGGAACTCACTGACGGCCTCCGCCGGAATCGAGGTGCGGACCACCTTGTCGAAGAAGAGTCGGGTTGCGCCTTCCCCATTTCTGGCCAGAACCTGAACGCATGGGGTTCGCGAATTACTTCACCGAAAATCACGGTGCCGTGTTGTGCTGGATATGTTGCGGTGCTGGATATGGTGCGTAAATTCCTCTCGGCCGACGCGTCTACGCGCAGCCCGGACCTGGAGTGATGCACCGGAATTTGTAGGATCGTTCTGACGCCATCCTGAACGACCACTCCTGTCGTGTCAACGACACGGCGTGAGCATCTTCAACTTTAGGAAAAACCCCAAAGAGGACGGTGTATGGACCTGGATGGGACTATCCTGCGGAATGGTGGCCACTGGGCGGCACCAAGACCGGATTCGACCACGGCCCACACGTCGTCACCAATTATTACCGGTAATGGCTCACTGAAGGCTTGAGAGGCGGAACGGCTATGTCAGTTGATTCCGGGCAGTTACATGAAGGCAGGTCGTTCGACCCGTACGGCGCACACCGCGACGACCCGTATTCATTTCTGGCCGACATCGGAGAGACCGAGCCAGTGTTCTACGCCCCTTTGCTCAACGCGTGGTGCGTCACCCGGCGCGAGGACATGGTTGCCGTGCTACGGGACGACCGGAACTTCTCGGCGCGCGACCACAACCCCCGCTCCACGGTCGCGTTGCCCGAGGACGTGAGTCGCATGCTCCGCACGTGGCGCGGTGCCGGTGCGCTGGCGGTCGGCTCCCTCGACCCTCCTGAGCACGCCAGGATCAGGGAAGTACTCAACATCGGGTTCACGCCGGCCAGGGTCAGGGCGTTCGAACCCACGATGCGTGCGATCGCCACCGACCTCGTCGAGCGGGTCGCCGTCGAGACGGAGTTCGACTTCATCACGGCGTTCGCCGTTCCGTACGCGCTTGAGGTGATCTGCCGACGCCTCGGCATCCCGGACGAGTATCTCGACCGCTGCCGTACGTGGTCCGAGCAACGTATCGAACTCATGATGTTGCAGCGCGACACCGATCCCGACCGGCTGCGTGAATACGCCCGCGGGTTGATGGACTTCGGAGCGTTCGCCCGCTCACTCGTCCAGGAGCGGCTCGCCTCGCCGCAGGACGACCTGATCAGTGAACTGCTCCACGACGGCAAGGCGGGCCAGACACTCACCGCCGACGACGCTGCTGTCCAGATCCCCACACTCATCTTCGCGGGACACATGACCTGTGCCGAGGCGCTTGGCACGATCTTCTTCCAGCAGCTCCGGTCACCCGGCGGCTGGGCCGAGGTGGTCGACGGGACGATCGCCACACGGGACCTTGTCGAGGAGGGGTTGCGGTTCGACAGCCCACTGGCGGGCATGTACCGGACCGCGGTCAGTGACGTGGTGGTCGGCGGCGTCCCTCTGGCCGCGGGCAGCCGGCTACTTCTGCTGTACGGAGCGGCCGGCTGGGACAGCCGCTCCCCCGCGTGTCCGGCCGGGTTCAGTCCGGGAAGTGGGTCTGCCGCGCATCTCGCGTTCGGGCACGGCATCCACTTCTGCCTCGGAGCCGGATTCGCCCGCCTGCAACTGGAGATCGCGATAGAGGCCATCGCCACCAGGATGCCGGGGCTGGCTCTGGCACCGGGACAGTCGCCACATCACCGGCCGGTGTTTCCGCTTCGGGCTTTGACCGAGTTGCGGGTGCGGCAGCGGGGACGGACATCTGAGCGGTCGTCGGGAGATCTGGACGACACGTTGACCCCCGCGGAACTCACCTGACGCGTTTGATGCTCGTCGCCGGCGTACGCGTGCACCATCGAGGCAATCGCTGTTCCGCTTGGCCTGCGCCAGCTCGTGGCGCAGGCCAAGTGCGTGTGCGGCGAGCAGCCGAGAACCGCTCACCGGTCAGGGTGAGGACCGGGGACGGCGCCCGTGGTCAGGCGCGGACCGCGGTCAGGTAGAGGTAGCCGCTCTCCGGGGTGATCGCGGACAGACGCATGAAGTCGATGAGCGACGTGGCCTGTTGCTCGCCGACCAGATCGGCCAGCTTGTCGCGGACGGTGTCCACGGCGTCGGCCATGCACGCGAGGGTACGGGAGACGTTGTCGCTGATGTCACGGATCTCCACGTCGACGAAACCGTTGGCCGCCAACGCCTTCCGGTATTCGTCCACGGTGCCCAAGGAACGCACCGCGTAGTTCTCGCAGATGTGGTCGAGGACCTTGCGTCCCTCGGGGCTGACCGGGCCGCGCTCGATGACGTCGGCGACGGCGAGACGGCCGCCGGGGCGCAGGACGCGGGCGGTCTCGGAGAGCACCTGACCGCGGTCGGGCATGTGCCACATCGACTCGAACGCCCAGGCCGCGTCGAACGAGCCGTCGGGGAAGGGCATGTCCATCGCGTCGGTGAACTGGAACGTGGCCCGGTCGGCGAGCCCGGTCTCGGCCGCGAGTTCCATGGCGCGTGCCACCTGGACGTGGCTGACGGAGATGCCCACCACGTTCACGTCACAAGCACGCACGAGCCGCAGCGCGGGATGGCCGATGCCGCAGCCGATGTCCAGGACCCGCTGGCCGGCCTGCGCGGCGATGCCTGAGATCATCATGTCGGTCAGGCGGTCGGTGGCCACCTCGACGGAGCTGTCGTCGGCGTCGTTCTCCCAGTAGCCGTAGTGCTTGTTGGGGCCCCACGCGGAACCGTAGATCTGACCGATCCCGTCATACATCTCGGCGACGTCGCCGGGAGCGGGAAACTGCGTCATGAGGAACTCCGTATCGTTGTGAAGGTGGCGGGAAGTCGGCGTCGGTTCAGCCGTACCGTGGGTGAGCCCGCGGATGATCGTTTCGGTACGCCGCCGCCCTGGAATCCGGCAGTCACGTCGAAAGGCGGGCCGAAACCCGCTGCGCTCGGCTGGGCAACCCCAGCCGAGCGCCTGCTTGATCCACTGACGACCACGCAAGCCGTCGGTCTTTCGAATACGTCAGTGCTGCCGCTCGAAGCGCAGGAAACCCAACTGCAGGCCCCCTGCTTGCCATTCGGCGCCGAGCGCCTGGTTCGCCATCAGAGATATCCTCAGCTGCCTGCGGTCAACTGCTGAAAGGCTGCTGTCACTGTCCAGTACCGCCTTCGTCCAGGCGGCACTCTCCTCCCAGAAGGGAAGGGTCTCCGACGTGGCGTCGATTTGGTCGACCAGTTCGAAACCCGCAGACTTCGCGGCTTCCGCGTAGTCGAGCACCGTGGCCGGCTTTGTGTAGAAGTATTCGGCCCACACATCGGCTCCGTGCGGGCGTGTGATGAATACTTCCTCGATGCACACGCTCCCGCCTGGACGAATCACGCGCGCCAGACGCTCGAACCACAGAGGACGGTCGAAGTATCCGCTGCTCTCGATGGCCACTGCTGCGTCGTAGGGGCCGTCCAGGGGGAGATGCTTGGCATCACACACCACTGTTCGGACCCTCCCGCCCACGCCGCTTTCCCGTGCGAACCCCTCAACCAGGGGCGCGTGTTCCGGCGCGTTGGTGACCGCCGTGACGTCGGCGCCGTACTCCTGCGCCCAGAAGAGCGAGCCCCCGCCAAGACCGCAGCCGACGTCCAGGATCCTCCCCGACAGCCGGTGTTCGGCGCCCCAGATCTTGGCCGCGTACCGCAGCAACCCCTCTTGATGAAGCCGAATGCTCCGGCGAATGGCATCCGGTGTCGCATCACCGGAATTCCGTGGCGCTTCAGGGGAAGGGTAGTAACCTACGTGATAGTGAATCCTGGGTCCAGGCCCGTATTTGCGGACAAGCCTGGCTGTTTTGTCGTCGTAGTACTGGCCAACTATTCTTACCTCATCCTGAGGCTCCAGCGCTGTTTGAGTTGAACTTGAAAGTTCATCCAGATTTGCCACGGTCACTCCTCCAGAGCTCGGATGTCGACGACGTCGGCGAATGGCCTACTTTGGTCGTTACGCGGCACTCGCGAGAGGGCGGAATCTTGGGGCGCCCTGAAATTGAGTGGCAGCTATTGGATTCATCCTGGGGGACGGCCCTGGTCGTGTCAACGACGTGGCGTGAGCAGCTTCGACTTTAGGAAAAACCCCAAAGCAGACGGTGTAAGGCGTGGATTGGACTATCCTGCGGAATGGTAGCCGCTGGCGGCACCAAGGCCGTATTCGAGTCCGGCTATAAGCCGGGGCCCAACGGCAGACAAGACTTCCTGAGAAGGACTTCGGTTTCTACCGACCGGCATGGATGCCCTGTTCGGCAACGTAAGCCAGGCGTTCCGACGCGGACGTCATGGCACGGAACGGAGTGGGAATGAGTGGCGGTAAGCAGGTCCTGCTGGCCGAGCCGCGGAGTTTGTGTGCCGGTGTACGCCGAGCGATAGCCATCATCGACCTCGCGCTGGAACAGCACGGCGCGCCGATCTACGTCCGCAAGGAGATCGTGCACAACCACTACGTGGTGCGCGAGTTCGAGCAACGGGGTGTGCGGTTCGTCGACTCCGAGCAGGACGTCCCCGAGGGGGCGGTGTGTGTCTTCTCCGCGCACGGTGTCTCCCCGCAGGTGCGGCAGAACGCGGACACACGCGGGCTCGACGTGCTCGACGCGACGTGCCCCCTGGTGGCCAAGGTGCACCAGGAGGCCCGCCGGTTCGCCCGCGACGGGCGGACGTTGCTGCTGGTCGGGCACGCGGACCACGAGGAGGTCGAGGGCACCTTCGGACATGCCCCCGATCAGACGGTCATCGTCGAGACGGTTGCCGACGCGGAGGCACTGGATCTTCCCTCCGACGCACCGGTCGCCTACCTCACCCAGACCACACTGTCGGTGGACGAGACCCGGGACATCATCGCCGTGCTCCAGCGCAGGTTCACCGACCTGCGCGGGCCCGCCACCGACGACATCTGTTACGCCAGCCAGAACCGTCAGGACGGCATCAGGGCCATCGTGGACCGGTGCGACCTGGTGCTGGTGGTCGGTTCGACCAACTCCAGCAACTCGATCCGGATGGTCGAGGTGGCTCGCAGGCTCGGTGGCAGAGCGGAACTGGTGCCGGACGTGAGCCACTTCGACCCCACGTGGCTGGCCGACGTGAGCACGGTCGGCGTGAGCGCCGGGGCGAGCGCGCCGGAGATCCTCGTCGACCAGCTCCTCGACCGGCTCGCCGAACTGGGTTACGCGGACACGTCCGTGGAGCGGGTGGCGACCGAGGACATCGTGTTCTCCCCACCCGCGCGGCTGACCGGAGTGGCGGACACGCCGTGACCGATCGAGACCGGGCGGCCCTTGTGGTTGATGGCGCCGGCAACAACTCCGTTGGCGACGGTGCGTCGGACACCGTTCCGACCTGGCCCGAACTGACCGAGAGAGCGGCCACGTCCGCCTGCCACACCCGGTGAGGAGCACTGTTCGACATGGCGATGCTGGAAACCGTGCGCGACCCGGCGCGGCTGCGTGAGCTGACGGCCGATGAGCTGAGCGACCTCGCCGGGGAGATCCGCGCGTTCCTGATCGAGCGGGTCTCCGCGACCGGAGGACACCTCGGGCCCAACCTGGGTGTGGTCGAGCTGACCATCGCGTTGCACACGGTGTTCGAGTCCCCGCGGGACCGGCTGCTGTGGGACACCGGGCACCAGTCCTACGTACACAAGATCCTGACGGGCCGCCAGGCCGGCTTCGACCGGCTGCGCAGGTCGGGCGGCATCTCCGGCTACCCGAGCCGGGAGGAGTCCGAGCACGACCTGGTGGAGAACTCGCACGCGTCCACCGCGCTGTCCTATGCGGACGGGCTGGCCAGGGCGGATGCCCACCTCGGCCGACGCGACCGGGCGACCGTCGCGATCATCGGCGACGGCGCGATGACCGGCGGCATGGCCTGGGAGGCGCTCAACAACATCGCGGGCGGGCCGGAGCGGGCGCTCGTCATCGTGCTCAACGACAACCAACGCTCCTACGCGCCGACCGTCGGCGGGCTGGCCGAGCACTTGGCCGACCTGCGCGGCGGGCGCCGGCCAGGCGTGTTCGAGCAACTGGGGCTCGGATACCTCGGGCCCGTCGACGGTCACGACGTCTCCGCCGTCCAGGACTCCCTGCGCCACGCGGTCGCACTGGGCGGGCCGGTGGTGGTGCATGTGATCACCGCCAAGGGCAAGGGGTACCGGCACACCGAGAACAACGACCTCGACCTCGGCCACGCCGTCAAACCGATGGACCCGCACACCGGGCAGGCGCTCAAGCCGTCGCCCCCGTCGTTCACGTCGGTGTTCGGCGAGAAGCTGGTCGAACTGGCCGGGCAGCGGGACGACCTCGTGGCGATCACGGCCGCGATGACCGAGCCGACCGGTCTCCTGCCGCTGCAGCGGAAGTTCCCGGACCGGGTGATCGACGTCGGCATCGCGGAGCAGCACGCGGTCACCATGGCCGCCGGTCTGTCCATGGGCGGGGTGCACCCGGTGGTGGCCATCTACTCGACGTTCGTGAACCGCGCACTCGACCAACTGCTGATGGACGTGGCGCTGCACCGCCGCCCGGTCACCTTCGTGCTCGACCGGTCCGGAGTCACCGGCGACGACGGGCCGAGCCACAACGGCATGTGGGACCTCTCGGTGCTCCAGGTCGTGCCCGGCCTGCGGATCGCGGCGCCGCGGGACGGCACCCGGCTGGCCGAGCTGCTGGCCGAGGCGGTCGCGTGGGACGAGGGCCCGACCCTGCTGCGGTTCCCCAAGGGCCCCGCCGGTGAGGACCTGCCCGCCACCGCCACGTTCAACGGGATCGACGTGCTGCGCCGTGCCGGCTCGCTGGACGTGCTGGTCATCGCGGTAGGTGCGTCGGCCGGGCTCTCGCTCACTGTCGCCGATGGTGTGCGGGAACGGGGCATCGGGGTGACAGTGGTGGACCCGAGGTGGGTGACCCCGGTCAACCCCGCGCTGGCCGACCTGGCCCGTCGCCACCGGCTCGCCATCACGGTCGAGGACAACAGCCGTGCGGGGGGCGTCGGTTCCGCGATCGCGCAGACCCTGCGGGACGCCGACGTGCACACCCCGCTGCGCGAGTTCGGCATCCCGAGGCGGTTTCTCGGCCACGGCTCCAGGGCCGAGGTGCTCGCCGCCTGCGGGCTGACCGCGCAGAACATCACCAGGGTCGTGGTGGACCTGCTGACCGGCCTCGACGCCGCACCGGCGTTGGCAGGCATCGACGACCCCGGCACCTGGCCGGTTCACTCAGGGGAGGAACACTGATGACGACCGTCGATCTGGGAATGCCCTTTCCACGCAAGGACGAGGTGCCGCAGAAGGTCCCGCTCTCGGTGGCCACGCGGCGAACCTCCCGCCAGATCATGGTGGGCAGGGTGCCGGTCGGCGGCGTCGCGCCGGTGTCCGTGCAGTCGATGACCACCACGTCCACCGCCGACATCGACGCCACACTCCAGCAGATCGCCGAACTCACCGCGGCCGGCTGCGAGATCGTGCGGGTCGCCGTGCCGTCGGCGGACGACGCGGCTGCGCTGCCGGCGATCGCCCGCAAATCGGGCATCCCGGTGATCGCCGACATCCACTTCCAGCCGAAGTACGTGTTCGCCGCGATCGACGCCGGCTGCGCCGCGGTACGGGTCAACCCCGGCAACATCCGCCAGTTCGACGACCAGGTCGGCGCGATCGCCCGTGCGGCCAAGGACGCGGGCGTCCCGATCCGGATCGGCGTGAACGCCGGGTCGCTGGACAAGCGGCTGCTGCGGAAGCACGGCGGCGTCTCCCCGGAGGCGCTGGTGGAGTCGGCGTTGTGGGAGTGCTCGTTGTTCGAGGAGCACGGCTACACCGACCTGAAGATCTCGGTGAAGCACCACGATCCGGTGGTGATGATCGAGGCGTACCGCAAGCTCGCCGCCCGGTGCGACTACCCGCTGCACCTCGGCGTGACCGAGGCGGGCCCCCGGTTCCAGGGCACGGTCAAGTCATCGGTCGCGTTCGGCGCGTTGCTCGCGGAGGGCATCGGCGACACCATCCGCGTCTCGCTCTCCGCCCCACCTGTCGAGGAGGTCAAGGTCGGCACACAGATCCTGGAGTCGCTCGGGCTGCGGCCACGCGGACTGGACATCGTGTCGTGCCCGTCCTGCGGCCGGGCCCAGGTCGATGTGCACACCCTCGCCGAGCGGGTCACCGCGGCACTTGAGGGGTTTCCCGTGCCCTTGCGGGTGGCGGTGATGGGGTGTGTCGTCAACGGGCCCGGCGAGGCACGCGAGGCCGACCTCGGTGTGGCCGCCGGCAACGGCAAGGGCCAGATCTTCGTCAAGGGCGAGGTGATCCGCACGGTCCCGGAGTCACAGATCGTGGAGACCCTCCTGGCCGAGGCCGTGCGCATCGCCGAGGAGATGGGCGTGGACATCGAGGCGCAGGACGGGGCGTAAGTCCGAAGTCCGGGCGTAAGTCCGGGATTACGATGTCGCGGAATTCCCGAGCGTCAGTCCCCAGTTTCACATGTCAGTCCCCCGTCTCACACCCGATTCGCGGGGGCCACGAATCTGTTCGCAGAATCTGGAGGACGAACGCCCTCGAAACCAACGAGACGCGATTCGGCGCCTGTAACTTGTCGGACATGACGCGGACGTGATAGTCGATGGTCTTCGAGCTGAGGTGCAACTCTCTCGAAAGTCGTCCGCTGGAGGAGCCCGCCGCAACACCCTCCAGGATCCTGGCCTGGAGCGAGCTGATGACCCAGTCGTCGACCGGCTGGGACACTTCGCAGCCGTTCTGATCATTGTCCATGGCACCCATCCATTCCGTGCGGCCGGCTGGGCCAGGACCACAACCGGAGAAATGCAGAGCGAGAAGTGCTGGAACAAAATCCTAGGTGGCCCGCTCACTCGTTGTCACGGTTATGCCGTCGCAACCCGTCAATTTCCGCCCACCTCGGAACACGCTCCAAATTTTGCGGAACTTCGACCTTGTTCGTATTGAAGGAGCGGCCGTGACGAACTTCGCGCGCGATACCAGGACCTCGGCACCGACAGACCCGGACGCCCTGATTCAGACACTGTACGAGGACCTGCGCAGACTGCCGGCCAGCGCGCAATTGGACGCGATGCTGTGCCTGTTGGAGGCGGCAAGGCTGATACTGCCCACGCTCACCCCGACGCGTGACGCGCTCGCCGGCGAAGACCTGGACGACATCCGCGCGGCCATGCGCGCCGCGTCACTCTCGGTGCGCAGCTACCTGTGGCGGACCGGTGACCACGATCCGGTGGACCGGAAGTGAAATGCCGGAGCCGCCACAGGAAGTGGCGGCTCAGCTGTTCACGCGGGACGACCCCCGCCCGGACGACGCGGGTTCAGGGCCGGCTGTCAGCCGTGTGCCGCTGAGGCTCCCGCAGCGGGGTCGCGCCGCGCAGGTCAGGGAGGAAGGTCATGGCGATCGCCGCGCAAGCCATGAAGACCGCGCACACCAGCAGACCGGCACCGAACCCCGTGTTGACAGCCAACACACCCAGGGTGAGCGGAGCCAACGCGGACACACCACGCCCGGTGTTGTAGCAGAATCCGGCCCCCGTAGTCCTCACCCTGGTCGGGAACAACTCACTCATGTACACACCGAAGACGCCCGCGTAGGCGGCGAAGAAGGCGAACATCGGCCCCAGCCACAGCAATGTCGTGCGGTCGGCCGCGACCACGTACAGCGGCAAGGTCAGCGCCACACCGGCCAGTGACAGCACCAGTGCGTACTTGTGGCCGATCCGGTCGGCGATCAGCCCGAAGACGTTGTAGCCGATGAACATCCCGAGATTGAGCACCGTCATGAACACCGCGACCGTCGCGGCCGGTATGCCCTTGTCGGTCTGCAGGTAGGTCGGCAGCCATGTGGACGCGCCCCACGCCCCGAACATCGCGAGCGCCGCCACGGCCGCACCGAGCAGAGTGTTCCTGCGCAGTTCCGGAGCGAAGATCTCCGTCAGCTTCACCGGCGTGGTCTTCTGCTTCGCCCACTCCGCCGACTCGCGGAAGAACAGTCCGACGACGACCAACGGGATCACCACACCCACCCCGCCGAGGAAGAACAGCAGGCGCCAGTTCGGCAGCAACGCACCCGACAGCGACGCGGCAATCACTCCGCCGATCGGGAACGAGCTGAGCACGAACGCGACCGCACGACCCCGTTGAGCGGCCGGCCACGTCTCGACCACATAGGTCGACACCACTGCCCAGACCCCTCCGAGTCCCAGCCCCGCGACGAAGCGCAGCACCAGGAACACCGTGAAACTGTGAACCACCGGGATCGCCGCGGTGAACACGCCGAACACCGCGAGCGAAAGCATCAACGCCCTTTTGCGGCCGTAGTTGTCGGCGAGCCAGCCGACACTCACGCTGCTCACCCCGATCCCGAGCAGCGTCGCCGTGGCGAGCAGGCCGCCCTGTGTCGTCGTGAGTCCCAGATCGGCGCGGATCACAGGCAACGTGAACGACAGCAGCAGGATTTCCAGCGCGTCAAACATGTAGGCCATGAACGAGCCGACGAGCAAAACCCATCTGTTAGATCCACTCAATCGAACCAGTCCATTCAGCAGGTGAGTTCTCCGCTGGGGAGAACGAATGCTAGGCGCCCGCCCCGGGTTCATCGTGCCTCAGCTCGGATTTTCCGCACTTCGCGGAGAACCACCCGCGAACTTATGGAAATCGGCGACCGGTCGCACCGGCTACGCGCCGTCGCGCGCCGTGAACAGCACACACCGGGTCATCCGTGCAGGGCCTCGGCGATCATCGCCGCCGTCAGCATCTGCGCGCCCCTGCCACTGGTCGGGTCGCAGCCGGTGACCTCTCCGATCCGCCTCAGGCGGTAGTCCAGCGTGCTGCGGTGGATGAACAGGCTGCGGGCCGCTTTGTTCCTGCTGTAGTCGGAGTCGACGAAGGCAGTCAGCGTCTCCAGCAGGACCTTGTGCGCCCGGAGCGGCCTGATGACCGCGGCCAGGTCGGTTCTCACCTTCTCGTTCAGCGTGACCGCGTACTCGACCAACACGTCCGAGATCGTGTAGGCACCGCTCGGGCGCAGGCCCGCGACCACCAGCCTCAGCACATAGGACGCCTCGTTGAACCCGTCGACGAGGCGTGCTCTGTCCCGTTCCGCGGTCGCGAGCCAGCCCCTGCCGCCGAGACACTGCGTCAACCTCGTCACCGAGCGTTCGCCGCTGCCTGGGCCCGCCGCCGGGATGAAGAGAACGACGTTGCCGTCCCGGTGCGTCAGCAGCAGTCCCTCCCCCGCCACCGCGCGTAACGCGTCCACCGCGCGTAACGCCTCCACCTCGCGGCCGGGCTCCGCAAGCCTCACCACGGCGACCAGGTAGCGAGGGGTGAGCCCTTCGAGCACGTCCGCGGGCAGTGGATGACCGTCGGCGAGGTCGCCTGCCAGATCACGCGCGGCTTCCGCGGTGGTTCTTGGCTGGTATCCGTCGAGGAAGTCCTGAAGCAGGCTGCCCCCGGCGCGCACGATGGCGGCCAGCCTCGGATCGCCTGCCGCCGCCTGGGTCAGCAGCTCGACCAACTCGACCAACTCGTCCGGCTGGTGCCCCGCCGCCCGAACCTTCGCCCTGAAGTCGGCGACCCTGTCCTCCTCCGGCGTCGAGCGGAGCGCCTCGACCGGAGATAGCGACCTGCCTATCATTTCGGTCATTTGTTTCCCCATTTTCCCGAATAGTGCGGCTGCCCCACAAGTCCGCACCTGACGGTCTTTAGCCTGCTGGCGACTAAAGGGCGTTCGCGAATTGAATCACCGAACGAACAGCAATGTGTTGAACGTGTTACATATGCGCCATCACACCTTTTCGCCGCCGACTCGACTTCGCCGTACAGGAAGATCTCGGCACATGGAGCCCATGCAATATCCCATGATCGCTCAGCCTCACCGCAGGTCACCAGCGCGCTGCTCCCGAGTTTCACATAACTCGGAATCCAGAGTTATCCAGAGATCCAGTGGCGGTACCGGATTTCAGTCTGGGTGACGTCCCCCAGTCGTGTCAACGACGCGGTCCGAGCCTGGCGGCGCCGGCAGATGTTCGACCTGTTTGAGATCCGTTTGTCGACGATCAAGTTTATCCCCGGCTTGGGCGGTTTGAGTGTCATGTAATTCCCCATCCCGAATTCACCTGGTTGGCCTGGGTAAGCGTTTTCCTGTGATGTGCATCAATCCAAAGCGGGCGTGAATCGGTCGTCGAATTGGCGGATTCGGGCAATGCGATGCCCGCGTGGCAGTGCGTCGGGACGCGTTGACGCTCTGCCCGAAGCCGTCCCCGGCCGGCAGGTGGCCTGGCGGGTCGAGATGGGGCCCCGCCCCTCCCCGCGGCGCCGGAACCCTTTACTTACATTGGCAAGTTGCGTATATATACGAGGCGGTATTCCAGGCCACCTCGCACAGGCACGTCCAACCCCCTCGTCCAGTAGGAGGCACCCGTGAGGGCTCGTTCCTGGCCGACCGCGCTGTTGCTGTGCGTGGCAGCCGCGCTGTTCGTCACCTCGATGCCGGCGGCAGCCGCCCCGGTCGGCCCACCCCCAAGACCCCCGGCATCGGACCCGGTTGACTCCGGCCTCACCCAACACACCTACACGTATGCCGACGCCCCGGTCGGCCAGCCCCTGAAGGGCATCGCGCCCTACCTCTTCCCGGGAGACACCTACGCGGACAAGTACCCCGGCGGCGTCATGTGGAGTTACTTCGCCCTCAATGAGGTGATGAAGGACCCCACCAACTGCAACTCCTTCGACTGGACCGTGTTCGAGAAGGCCCTGGACGAGGCCGCGGTATGGGGCCGCCAACTGGCCTTCCGCTTCTACGTGGAGTATCCGGGCGGTACCGGTTCGCACCCCGGGAACGGCATCCCGCCCTGTCTGAACGGCAAGGTCACGATGCGCTCCAACCCGTTCTGGGGAACCGTCAGTCCCGACTACGACGACCCCGACACCGTTCAGGCGTTCACGAACTTCGTCAACGCCTTCGCCGCGCGCTACGACCACAGCGGGCCCGGCGGTTCCGCGGACCCGCGCATCGGGTTCATGACGGCGGGCCTGGTGGGTCTGTGGGGTGAGTGGCACACCTGGCCCTACGACAGCGACCAGGCCGACGGCTACCCCGACCTGATGCCGAGCGACGCGACGGTGTCGACCCTGATCCACACCATCTCCGCGGCCTTCGACAACATCCAGCCACAGATCCGCTACGGCGACCTGGCCGGCCTGGCCGACACGCCCAACATCGGCCTGCACGACGACTCCTGGCCCTACAAGGAGAACCGCGGGGGCCAGTCGCGCAGCATGACACTGCCGAAGTCGCTGGGCGGCTGGGACGACGCGTTCCTTCAGCGGGCCCTCAACGGAGGAACGGAGAACCGGTGGACGACCGCGTCCATCGGCGGTGAGGCACGCCCGGAGATCCAGGGGCAGTTGTACGGGAACTGGCCGGGCGGCAGTGACCAGGTCGACGACGTCCTGGCCGCGACCGAACTCACCCACATCAGCTGGATGATCAACCAGACCGGTGCCACCGGTTACAGCACGTCGGATGCCAAGGTGGCGGCGGGCATGCGGAAGATGGGCTACAACCTGCATGTGCCGCAGGCCCACTTCAACGCGACGGCGAACGGGAGTTTCAAGGTCGGCGTCACAATGCGGAACGACGGCGTCGCCCCCTTCTACCAGCCGTGGACCGTCGAGTTGGGGCTGCGCGACTCGGCCGGCAAGCTGGTCAGGACGTGGGACACCTCGTGGGACGTGCGCAAGGTGAAGCCGCTGAAGATCCGGGCCTTCCCCGACTGGAACACGGGCGCGGACCCGACCTACCTCGACTACGGCCGGCCCGAGAACTTCTCCGCGACCATCGACGCCACCGGCGTCGCTTCGGGTGGCTACAAGCTCGTCATGCGGGTGCGCAACCCGCTGGAGACCGTCACCCCCGATGTCCTCAAGGCCCGTCCGGCCTCGACGCGGTTGAGCGACAGCGTCATCGACCGCTACCGCAAGCCCTATCCGCTGTCGTTCGCCAACAGCACGCAGGGCAGCGACGGTTGGCTGGACCTGGGGGGCCTCGCGGTCGGCGGGGGCGGCGGTGGCGACACGACGGCACCCACCGCTCCCACCCTCACCTCGACCGGGCGGACCGATTCCAGCGTGGCCCTGTCATGGAGCGGCGCGAGTGACAACGTCGGGGTCACGGGCTACGACATCCACCGCGACGGCACGAAGATCGCCTCCGTGGCGGGTACGTCGTACAACGACACCGGTCTGAGCGCCGGCACCTCCTACACCTACACGGTCCGCGCCAAGGACGCGGCGGGCAACATCTCTCCGGCCAGCGCGTCCGTCACCGTCACCACCACCTCATCGGGCGGAGGCGGCCGTCTGCTGGTCGACGACTTCGACAACAGCCCCGTATGGCCCACCGCCGCCGCCAACGACCTCGGCAAGTGGACCGGCGCCAACGGCTTCACCAACGGCGGCGGCTCCGGGGCGGTGTCGGCGGGCGCCCTGACCCTGGCCTACAACAACGCCGGCTGGTTCGGCAGCGATGTGTTCACCTCCGTGGCCGACAGGAACTACCTCGTGGTCCGTATCAAGGGGCAGAGCGGTGGTGAGGAGAAGGACTTCGAACTCTCCGTCGGCGGTGTGACCAAGCGGTTCAAGGACTTCACCCTGGACGGCGGCGGGCACCCGGTGCTGACCACGGGGTACACCGACATCAGGATCCCCCTGACAGCGAACGGAATCAGCCGCTCCGCGCCGGGCCAGATCGCGATGAGTTTCTGGCACGGCGGCAACAGCAGCGTAAGCATCGACTCCCTCTCCTTCGAGTAGGCGCCCCTTCGAGTGGGCGCGCGCCGGTGCCTCACTCCGCCGTGCGGGGTGAGGCGTCAGCGGGCCATGAAGGCGGCGCCGGCCTGCGGGAAGGCGTCGCCCTGCTCGACGAGATGGGCCAGCCGGGCGTCGATGTGATTCCAGGCGATCTGGATGCCGCCCAGCGCCACCGCGTCCGCACCGAGTGCGGAGACCGTGAGACGGGGCACCAACGGGCACAGTCGGCTCAGGTGCTCTTGCACGAGGTCCACGTACAGATCGGCGGAGTGGGAGCTGCCGCCGCCGAGCACGACGAGTTCCGGATCGACGGCCAGCGTCATGGCCGCGATGCCCAGGGAGAGAGCCTCGGCGAAGGAGGACACGGACGCCAGTGCCGCGGGATCGCCACCGCGTGCCGCGTTGAACATCTCCAGTCGGGTCGACTGTCCGCCGGCGGCAGGGCTGCCGGGGTAGTCCGTCTCCAGCTCGCGCCAGCGCAGTTGGGGCAGTTCGCCGATCAGGCCGGTTCCGCCGCGGTGCCCGCGGAACAGTTCGCCGTTCACGACGATGCCCGCCCCGGTGCGGTTGCCGCACAGGACGTAGACCATGTCGCGTACGCCCTGCGCGGCGCCGAGGCGGTGTTCGGCGATGGTGCCCAGCGCGCAGTCACCCTCCACGAGGATCGGACAGGCGAAGTCGTCCGCGAAGCCGGCAGCGAGGTCCTGGCCGATCCAGCCGGGCATGCCGCTGCCGCCGAAGTGGCGCACCGTGCCCTCGGAGATGACTCCGGGCGAGCCCAGGGCGACCGCCCACAACTCCTGGGCGCCGACGCCTGCCGCGCCGAGTACCGCGCCCGCCACCGTGCGTACCGCCCGCAGGCGTTCATCGGCGGGGGCGCTTTCCCGGACGGAGAGATTCTGGCCGGCGAGGGGGGTGCCCAGCAGGTCGGTGAGGATCGCGTGGATGTGGTGGGCGCCGATGTCGATCGACAGCATGCGTCCGGCGTCCGCCGCGAAGGTGTAGCTGGCGGCGGGGCGACCCATGGCCGGCCGGTCACCGCGCTCCTCCGGAGCGACGGCGTTGACCCATCCCAGGTCCTGGAGGTCGGTGAGGACCGCTTCGGTCGCGGTACGCGACAAGCCGGCGGAGTGCACCAGGCGGGTGATGGTCGCAGGGCCGTGCCGCAACTCGCGCAGCAGAGCCAGTGAATTGATCCGCCGCAGCAGCGACCGGCTGCCGGCGACGCCTGACGCAATTGGCATTGTCCACTCCCTTGACACCGGATGCAGCCCGTCCTTCACTTACATCGCCAAGTTGAGAATGTATCTCGAAGTCGCTTGGCAAGCCAGCTCACTGCCCACGCTTCACAGGCCAGTTCAGCGCGGGGCCCCAGGCCGTGTCTGACGGATCGATCCCTCACCGCCGATCTCTTCATCGCGCCCGTTCAGGAAGGCACGTCGCATGACAGCGCTTCGCGCGACCCCAGGGAAGACAAGAGCCCCCGCGGCCTCGTGGCGTCCCATGCGGCGTCCTCCCGGCACATCCCCCGGCACACCCCCCGGCGCGTCCTCCCTGAACCGGCAGGGTCGCGCCGCGGCCCTGTTCCTCGCACCGGCGCTCCTCGGCTTCGCCCTCTTCTACGTGTATCCCACGATCCGCGGTGCCTATCTGTCGTTGACGGACTACAACCCGGTCTCACCGCGCCCGCCGTCCTTCGTGGGCATGGAGAACTACCGACAGCTCTGGAACGACGACCTGTTCTGGACCTCGCTGCGGGTCACCGGGCAGTACGTGGTCCTCAACATCGTGTCGCAGACGGTCCTGGCGCTGCTGCTGGCGGCGATGATGGCCCGGCTCACCCGCTCGTTCGTCCTGCGCGCGACGCTGCTCATCCCCTGGCTGGTGCCCAATGTGACCGTGGGCCTGACCTGGTTCTGGCTGCTGGACGCCAACCTCGGCTTCGCGAACCACCTGCTCGGCGCGGTCGGGCTGCCGGCGCAGGGATTCCTCTCCGATCCTGGCCAGGCCATGCCTGCCATCGCCGGCATCAACACCTGGGCCTACACCGGCTACACCGCGCTGCTGCTGTACGCCGGAATGCTGCAGATCCCGAAGCAGATCTACGAGGCCGCCGCCATCGACGGGCTCGGCGAGATCCGCCTGTTCCTCCATGTGACCCTGCCGCTGCTGCGCCCGGTACTGGCGCTGGTGCTGGTGGTCTCCCTCATCGGATCGTTCCAGATCTTCGACACCATCGCGGTGACCACCAAGGGCGGCCCGGTCAACGCCACCCAGGCCATCTACTACTACATCTACCAACAGGCGTTCAGCTTCCTGCACATGGGCTACGCGAGCGCGCTGGCCATGACGCTCGTGCTGATCCTCGGCGCCCTGACCTTCCTCCAGCTGCGCCTGCTGCGGGCCTCCAGCTCCGACCTGGCCTGAGACGAGGCGACGACATGACTTCCCTGCGCCGCAACCCCGGCAGGCTCGCCGCCTGGGCGTTTCTCGGCATCGTCCTGCTGGTGACGCTGTTCCCGTTCTACTGGATGATCCGCACCGCCCTCACGCCCGCGAAGGACCTGTTCTCCGACAGCACCTCCCTCGTTCCGGGGACGCTGACGTGGGTGAACTTCGAGCGGATTCTGGGTCTGACCACGGACGCCGAGACCGTCGCCGCCGGCGGCTCGCTCGCCCACCTCGACTTCCTGCTGTATCTGCGCAACTCGCTGATCTACAGCGTCACGATCGCCGTGACGCAGACCCTGTTCTGCGCGGCGGCCGGCTACGCCCTGGCCCGACTGCGCTTCAGGGGCCGCCAGTTCGTGTTCGCCCTCGTCATCTCCGCGCTCATGGTGCCGCCGATCTTCACGCTGCTGCCGAACTTCGTCCTGGTGAAGTCGCTGGACTGGCTGAACACCTGGCAGGGGGTGCTCGCCCCGATGCTGCTCATGACGCCCTTCGCGGTCTTCTTCCTGCGCCAGTTCTTCCTGTCCATCCCCCGGGAGATCGAGGAGGCCGCGTACCTCGACGGGGCCGGTGTGTGGCGCCAGTTCACCCGTCTGATCCTGCCGATGACCAAGGGCCCGCTGCTGACCATCGGCCTGATCACCGCGGTCAACTCCTGGAAGGAGTATCTGTGGCCGCTCCTCGTCGGCAAGGACGAGGACATGCGTCTGATGACCGCGGCGATCGGTGTGCTCCAGCAGTCCGGACCCAACACCTCACCCGACTGGACCGGCCTGATGGCGGCCTCCGTCCTCACCGTCGTACCCGTCCTGCTGCTGCTCCTGTTCTTCGGCCGGCGTCTCGTCGAGTCGATCAGCTTCACCGGCATGAAGTAGCCCCCCGCACGCAGTCCCGCACGTAGTCCCCGCACCGCGCGTCCGGAACCCACAGAGAAGAGCCGCTTCCATGCACCTTCGCCTACGCACCGCGCTGGCCTGCGCAGTTCTGGCAGGCACCCTGACCGCCTGCTCCTCCGACTCGTCCTCCGACGGCGGCGGCGACGGCAACGTCACCCTGGACTACGCCCTGTGGGACGACCGCCAGCTGCCCGCCTACCAGGAGTGCGCCGACGCCTTCACCAAGGCCAACCCCACCATCAAGGTCAAGATCTCGCAGACCGCGTGGGCCGAGTACTGGACCAACCTCACCACCGGCCTCGCCTCCGGCACCGCCCCCGGCGTCTTCACGGACCACGTCGGCTACTACGCCAAGTTCGTCAAGAGCGAGCAACTCCTCGACCTGCAGCCGTTCGTGGAGAAGGACGGCGTCGACCTGGGCCAGTACCAGAAGGGCCTGCCCGAACTGTGGGTCAAGGACGGCAAGCGGTACGGCCTGCCCAAGGACTTCGACACCATGGCGCTGATCTACAACGCCGACATGCTCAAGAAGGCGAAGATCGACCCCGCCTCACTGGACGCGCTGGACTGGAACCCGCAGGACGGCGGCTCCTTCGAGGAACTCATCGCCAAACTCACCCTCGACGACAAGGGACGCAACGGCCTCGACCCCGAGTTCGACAAGAAGAACGTCAAGGTCTACGGCTACCAGCCCGACTACGACTCCGGCGGCGCGCCCGGCCAGAGCAGTTTCGGCAACTTCGCCGCCTCCACCGGGTTCACCTTCACCGACAAGAACCCCTTCGGCACCAAGTTCCACTACGACGACCCGAGGCTCGCCGCCACCATCGACTGGATGGCCTCCCTCGCGGGCAAGGGCTACGCACCCAAGCTGAACAAGTCCTCCACCATCGGCACGGACGCCGTCCTCAACGGTGGCAAGGCGGCCCTCGCCCTTACCGGCTCGTGGAACATCAACACCTACCTCGGCCCCGCCGCCAAGGAGAAGTTCGCCTTCGCGCAACTGCCCACCGGGCCCGAGGGCCGCAAGAGCATGATCAATGGTCTCTCGGACGCCATCTATTCCGGCACGAGGCACCCCGACGAGGCCTGGAAGTGGGTCAAGTACCTCGGCTCGACCGACTGCCAGGACCTGGTCGCGAAGAAGGCGGTCGTCTTCCCGGCCATCACCAGCTCCGCCGAGAAGGCCCTGGCCGCGCACAAGGATGCCGGCCGCGACGTCTCCGCCTTCACGGACCAGGCCGCGGAGCCGGGGAACCTCTTCTACTGGCCGATCACCGACAACGGCGACCAGATCGCCACCGCCGTCAAGGATGCCGTCTACAGCGTCTATCTCGGCCAGACCTCGGCCTCCGCCGCCCTGTCCGGCCTGCAGAAGCAGGTGGACGGCTTCCTGGCCCAAGGGTGACCTTCTCCCGGATCGCGGCAGGCGGCGCCGTACCGGCGTATCGCCGTACCTCCGTATCGCCGAACCGCCCCGCCGCGATCCGGGACACCACCCCGCTCCCCCGTGCGGCGCCCCGCAGCCGCTGCTACTACGCCCCCTCGATTCAAGGAGCTTCATGCCGGACGTCATCGAACTCGGCCGACACCGCCTGGCTGTCCACGCCGAGGGCACCCCGGAAGCGGTCAACGGCGGCATCATCCTTCCCGCCGGTCCCGTGGCCATGCTGCACGGACTGGGCGCATGCGACTTCTACCGGCACGGCTGGAACTCCTGGTCCCCCACCGGCTGGCGCAACCTCGCCGAACCACCGCTGCGCATCGCCGACCCCCGTCGCCGGCTGACCGCCGACGACACCGCCTGGCACGAGGACCACCGGCACCACTCCTCCGCGGTCGCCGCGCTCGACGCCGGGGACGGCGACGTGCTGCTGCTGGGCTCCCTCGGCCTCGGCAACCCCCGCCTGGCCGCGGACCGCGACTGCCTCACGGGCTGGTACGAACACGGCGCGGCCCCCTGGTTCGCGGCCGTCGGCCCCGAGACGGAGGTCTTCGGACGCTACAGCGAACTCCTCGCCAAACGGCTCGGCGCCCGGCGCCGCCCGCCCCGGCACCACAACATCTGGTCGAGCTGGTACGCGTACTACGAGGACATCGACGAGGCGACTCTGCTCGGCGAACTGCCCGGCATCACCGCTCTGCCCTTCGACGTCGTGCAGATCGACGACGGCTGGGAGGAAAGGGTCGGCGACTGGCAGCCCAACGGCAAGTTCCCCTCAGGAATGCGCCGGCTCGCGGCGGCGATCGAAGACACCGGCCGCACCCCCGGGCTGTGGATCGCCCCCTTCATCGCGCTCCCGCACTCGACCGTCGTCCGCGAACGCCCGGAGCTGTTCCTGAAGAACTCCGAAGGCGACCTCGCTGTCACCGGATACAACTGGAACACGGGCTATCACGCCCTCGACCTCACGCTGCCCGCCGCCCAGGACCACCTGCGCGAGACCATCACCCGCGTCACCGACTGGGGTTTCCGCTACCTCAAACTCGACTTCATCTACGCCGCTGCCGCCCCCGCGGAGCGCCCGGACGGCATCGGCCGCGAAGAGATCTACCGCAAGGCCCTCGCCATCATTCGCGAAACCGCCGGCGACGACGCCTACCTCCTCGGGAGCGGCGCCCTGCCCCTGCCGAGCCTCGGGCTCCTCGACGCCCTGCGTATCAGCCCCGACACCGCGCCCACCTGGACGTACCACAGTCTCAACGACCCCTCCGACGCCGCGGCCCGCAACGCCGTCGCCGTCTCCGCCGGCCGCTTCTGGCTCGACGCCCTGTACGACATCGACCCCGACAGCGCCTACTTCCGCACCCGGCACTGCCTCCTCACCGCAGAACAGCGCCACATCATCGCCGACCTCGCCACCGTCTGCCGCTTCCGCGCCGTCTCCGACCCACCCTCCTGGCTCACCGCCACCGAACACGCGGAACTCGACGCCTTCCTCCGCGCCGCCCCCGACGTCCAATGGCTCAGCCGCAACACCGCGCAGATAGACGACCGCACTGTCACCTTCCCCACCCGTTTCCCCTCGACCGAATAGCCCGGAGGGAAGAGAGTCGCCGCCGATTCCCACGCTTGCCGGGGCGAGGTTGAGCAGCGGTGCGGGGGGGGTCGGTCAGGTGGCGGGTTCGGTCAGGTGGTGGGCAGGCAGGCCGCGCCGATCAGGCCCGCCGCCGGGCCGAGGGCGGCGGGCAGCAAGGGGGGAGCGGCCGGGCGGGCCGCGCTCGCTTCGGCGTAGGCGGACTCCATCGCCGACCGCACAGGGCCCCGTGCCGTGCCGAGGCCGCCGCCGAGGACGATCGCGGCGGGGTCCAACAGCTTCACGGCCATGGCGAGTACGGTGCCCAGGGCGGCCCCGGCGGTGGCGAGGACGCGGGCCGCGTCCGGGTCGCCGCGGTCCGCCAGCTCGGTCACCTCGCGAGCGCCGGGGGTGGTGACCCCGCCGAGCGCGCTGCGCCGGTCACCGATGCCTCGGCCCGAGCAGTACTCCTCCAGGGTGCCGCGCCAGTCGGGGTCGACCGACGCCGGGACCTCGAAGGCGCCCAGCGCGATGGCCTCACCGCGCCGCCCCGCTACGGGAGTTCCGCCGAGCACGAGAGTGGACGACAGTCCGGTGCCGAGGGACACGTAGAGAAAGTGGTCCAGGCCGCGCCCGGCGCCGTAACGGGCCTCGCCCAGTGCCCCGCACCGTACGTCGGAGCCGACCACGACAGGTGTTCCGGGCAGTTCAGCGCTGAGTATCTGCTGGGGCTGGACGTCCCAGGCGAGCACTTCACGGCTGGTCAGCAATCCGTCCGGGGCGACGTATTCGGGAAACCCGGCGCCTACGGCGGTGACGGTGAGTCCGCGCCGCCCTGCCTCCGCCAGCAGCGCACGGGCGGCGCCGGCGGTGCCCGCGAGACCCGGGTCGCGCAGCCGCCCGTCGACCGCTGTGGGCCGCTCGTCATGGTGCAGCACGGTGCCGTCGGCGGCCACCAGCCCCGCGGCGATCTTGGTGCCGCCGACGTCCAGGGCGGCGGTGACTTCGGTGGTGCTCACAGATCCTTCTCTCGTACGCGGCGATACACGGCGGCGATACACGGCGACGCCGGCCGCGCTGACGTGGTGTCAGTCCGCGGAGCGGTGCAGCGTCGCCTCGAAGCGGTAGGCGTCGCCCCGGTACACCGCGCGGCCCAGCAGCACCGGGACATCCTGGGGATCACAGGTGACCTCCTCGCCGACCAGGACGGGGGTGCCGACCGGGAGCCCCAGCAACTCCGCGAGGGCCGGGTCCGCGCCGTCCGCCCGCGCCGTGTACGCGCTGCGGGTCACCCGGATTCCGGCGACCTCCTCCAGCACCGCGAAGAGGGAGCGGTCGGTGAGGTCCGCGGTTTCGAGGCCGGGTGCCCGGGACCGGATCAGCACGGTGGTGTCGACGCAGACCGGCACCTCGTCGAGGCCGCGCAGCCGGGAGATCTCCAGGACCTCGGAGGCGGGCGCCACCCTCAGCCGGGCGGACTCGTCGTACGTCGCGGGGCGCACCGTGCGGTGCAGCAGCCGTGCGGTGGGCCGCAGTCCGCGCTCGCGTGCGATCTCGGTGAAGCTCTTGAGGAGGCTGGGCGGCTCGCTGACCACATCGGTCGAGACGAACCAGCCGCGCTGGGCGGAGGCGTGGACCCGCCCTTCGGACGCGAGTCTCGTCAGCGCCTGCCGAAGGCTACTGCGGCTCACTCCGACCCGGGTGGCCAGGGCGCGCTCGCCGGGCAGTCGACTGCCGGGCATCCAGACCCGGCGGTCGAGGAGCTGGACCAGTTCATGGTGGGCGAGTTGTACGGCGGGCCCCGCGGCTGGTGGGGCGTCGTATTCGGTCACGGCAGAAAAGTACCAGAGCAACCAGTCTCCGGACCAGATGCGAATCTGGTTCAGACTCTGGACTATCTGGTCTGGTCCCCTGCATAATCCCGACAACGCCGAAGAGCCGGAATATCTGGTTCCTCTTTCGGGGTGCGTTCGTTCTCCGTGCTGCCTTCATTCCGCAGAGCCAAGGAAGTCTCAGATGCCGGTGTCCTCACCTGTCCGTCTCGCCGTGATCGGCGCGGGAACCATCTCCCAGTCGGTGCACCTGCCCGCCGTCCAGCGCCTCGGCGACCTCTTCGCCCTCGTGACGGTCTGCGACCTGTCGCCCTCACGCGCCGCGGAGGTCGCCGCCAAGGCGGGTGCGCACGTCGGTTCCACCCACAGCTACGAGACGGTCCTGACCGATCCGGACATCGACGCCGTGCTGCTGGCCACCCCGGGCACGCACGCCCGCGCCGCCCGCGCCGCCCTGGAAGCCGGAAAGCACGTACTCGCCGAGAAGCCGCTGTGCCTCACCACCGCCGAGGCCGGGGAACTGGGCGCGCTCGCCGAGTCCAGGGGCCTGGTCCTCCAGGTCGGCTACATGAAGATGTACGACCCGCTGATCGAGGTCGCCGCCGCCGAGCTGGCCCGGCTCGACACCCCGCGCACCGTCCGCGTCACCGTGCTGCACCCCGCCGACGAGCCCCAGGTCGCGCATCTGCGGATGTCCCGCCCGGCCGACGACGCCGACCTGTCGGTCGTCGAGGAGGAGCTGGCCTACGAGGCCGAGCGCACCGTCGACGCCCTCGGGAAGGTCCCCGCCCCGCTCGCCGGCTACTACCGCGACGTCCTCAACGGATCGGTCATCCACGAGCTTTCGGTGCTGCGTGCCCTCGGCTTCACCCTGCCCACCGCGTTCGACTCCGCCGAGCTGTGGCCCTGGCCGGTCGAGGGCGAGCCGCCGAATCTGCTGGCCACCGGCGATCTGGGCGACGGCGCCAGGCTGGTCGTCAACTGGAACTGGCTGCCGGACCACCCCGAGTACGGCGAGGAGATCGCGGTACTGGCGCGCGACGGACGGCTGCGCCTGGACATGGCGGCGCCCTATCTGGTCGATGTCCGCAGCTCACTGCGGGTGGAACGCGCGGCGGACGGCGTACGCCACGACTCCACCGTCAAGCACGGCTACGACACCGGCTTCGTCCGCCAGCTCGAACAGTTCGCCGCCTCCGTGCGTGAGGGCGCCCCGGTCCGCTCCGGCGCGGCCGGCGCCGCCGAGGACATCCGCTGTCTCCAGGCCCTGGTCGCCGCCCTCGCGGCGCGCGACGGCCTGGAGGTCGGCGGGGAAGCGGCCGGAGAGGAGAACGGCAAGTGACCACGTCCGAGCGGATCACCACGTCCGGGCCGCGGCTCGGCAACGCCCCGGTCAGTTACGGCGTCTACGGCGAGGGGGCGGGCGGTGCGGGCACCTCGGGCGACGCGCTGCTGGCCTCGATGGCCGAGGCAGGCTACGAGGGCAGCGAACTCGGCCCGCCCGGATTCTTCGGCACCCCCGAAGAGACCGCGACCGCGTTCGCCCGCCACGGCCTGGCCGCGATCGGCGCCTACATCCCCGTCCACTACGCGCTCGGCGACGACGTCGTCGCGTACGACCTGCGGCGGATGGAACAGACGTGCCGCGAGCTGGCCGCCTGCGCCGAGCGGTCCGGCGAGACACCTCTCGCGATCCTCGCCGACGAGGGCAGCCAGGCGCTGTTGGAGAACCCGGCCCGCGCCTGGGACGACCGGTCCCTGGCGCTGGACGAGGCCGGCTGGCAGCGGCTGGCCCGGCTCTCCGCGCGCGCCGTCGAACTGGCCCGCTCCTACGGGCTGCGCACCTCCTTCCACCCGCACATCTCCACGTACGTCGAGTCGCCGTGGGAGGTCGACCGGCTGCTCGACCTCACCGAGGTCGGGCTGACGCTGGACATCGCGCACCTCCAGCTCGCCGGCGGGGATCCGGTGCAGTGCCTGAGGAGCTGGCGCGAGCGGATCAACCATGTGCATGTGAAGGACGTCGAGATGGACGTCATCCGCCGGGCCAAGGCCGAGGGCCGCAAGGACTTCGACATCTGGTGGGCGGACGTCTGCGTGCCCTTCGGCAGGGGTGATGTCGACATCGACGCCTTCCTCGCCGAACTCCTGCGCGGCGGCTACCGCGACTGGCTGGTGGTCGAACAGGACCGTGCGCCGACGCCTGCGGACGACTATCCGCAGGTCGCCGCCGAACAGGCCGCCAACCACGCCTGGCTGGCCGCGAGGGTCGCCGCTTCCCTCTGAAACACCCCGGCGCGCCCGGCCGGTCGGGAGCAGCCACGCCTCCCGGACGTCCGCGTCCACCGTCCACCGCCCGCCGTCTCCGGGTCGTCACCACATCCGTATGTCACCGCCGCCCCCGGTCCGCGAAGACGCGGGCCGAGAAATGTCGGAGCACCCATGAAGAAGCCGCGTTGGAACAGGGTCGCAGGGATCGCCCTGACTGCCCTGCTGGCAAGTGCCTGCAGTGTTCCGGGGGCGGGCGGTCCCGCCGCCTCCTCCGGAATCCAGGGGCCTCGTATCACCGAGCCCGTCACGCCCGCCGAGGTGGCGGAGATGGGTGACACCACTCTTCGTGTCCTCGCCGACGCCGGCGAGGAGAACACCCTCAAGAAGCTCGTCCCGCTCTACGAGAAGAAGTACCCGAACGTCAAGGTCGAGGTCGCCACCAAGGGCTTCGACGATCTGATGAAGACCGTCGTCAACTCGATGTCCGGCTCGGACGCCCCGGACCTGGCGCAGGGCAATCAGGGGTACGGCACGGACGGACCGCTGGTCAAGGCCGGGCTGCTGCGCCCGCTGGACGACATCATGCGCGCCTACGGCTGGGAGAACACCTTCACCGACGGCGCGCTCAAGCAGTACCGCTGGTCGCAGGACGGTTCGATCTTCGGCTCCGGCAGCCTCTACGGCATCAGCCCGGCCACCGAGTTCGTCGGCGTCTTCTACAACACCAGGACGCTCGACAAGCTGGGCATCGAGCCGCCGAAGACGTACAAGGAGTTCACGGCGGCGCTCGACAAGGCCAAGGCCGCGGGCGTCCAGCCCCTGATGCTCGGCAACGCCGAGAAGTACCCGGCCAGCCAGGTCATCGGGCTGGTCCAGGCCCAGAACGTGCCCAGTCGCGACGTGCGCTCCTGGATCAGCGGCGTGCCCGGCGCGACCATCGACGACCAGGGCACCGTGGACGCCGCCCGAACGGTCCGGGACTGGGCGAAGGGCGGCTACTTCGGCAAGGGCTACGACGGCATCAGCTCCGATGACGCGGTCGCCAAGTTCAGCCGGGGCCAGGGGGCTTTCCTCGTCGCCGGTTCCTGGAACGCGCCCGCGCTCCAGGAGTCCATGAAGGGCAAGGTCGGCTTCACCCTCCCCGCCCGCGCCGACGGCACCCGCGCCTCGGTGGGCTCGATGGGCCTCGGCTGGCACATCTCGGCGAAGACCAAGAAGACCAAGGCCGCCGCCGCCTTCCTCGACATGCTGATGAGCAAGGAGTTCGCCCAGGTCATCGCCGATGTGGGCCGCACCCCGGTCACCGGCGGCGCGGGCGTCAAGGCGGGCAGCCCTGTCGTCGAGCAGGTCAACGACATCGGTCTGAAACTGCTCGCCGACGACGGCCAGAACTTCTATCTGGACTGGGCATCGACCACGATGTACGACACCGTCGGCGCCACCACCCAGGATCTGCTGTCCGGCCGCATCACCCCGGACGGCTTCGCCCAGGGCCTCCAGAAGGACTGGCTGGCCTTCGCGAAGAAGCAGCGCACCGACGCCCAGGACGCCTCATGAGCACCCTCACCCCGGCCGGCCCGACGGCCCGTACCGGGAAGGCCGCAGGGAGCCGGGCGGCGACCGGTCGTCCGAAGGGCCTCCAGGGCCGCGTGCGCGCCTGGTCCTCCCGGCAGTACTGGCCGGCGTTCCTCTACCTCGCGCCCGCCGCGGCCTTCTACGTCCTCTTCGTGCTGCGCCCGATCGGCCAGACCGCCTGGGTCTCGCTGTTCCACTGGGACGGCATCACTCTCGGCCGGTGGGCCGGGCTCGACAACTACACCGCGCTGCTGCACGACGGCCGGATACCCGCGGCGATGGGCCACTCCCTGGTCTTCCTCGTCTTCTACGCCTTCTTCCCGGTCGCCATCGGCCTCGCCCTGGCCGGCCTGATCTCCCGCATCAAGGTCCGTGGCCTCGCCTTCTTCCGCGCCGTGCTCTTCCTGCCGCAGATCCTCGCCACCGTCGTGGTCGCGGTCTCCTGGCGCTGGGTGTACGACATCGACGGACCGCTCAACGCGGCGCTGCGCGCCGTCGGCCTCGGCTCCCTGGCCCGTGCCTGGCTCGGCAGCTACGACACGGCTCTGCCCGCGGTCGGCCTCATCGGCACCTGGGTGATGTTCGGCCTGTGCATGGTGCTGTTCCTGGCCGGTGTGCAGAAGATCCCGGTGGAGTTGTACGAGTCGGCGCGGCTGGACGGCTGCGGGCCGATCCGCGAGTTCTTCACCGTCACCCTGCCCGCGCTGCGTGGCGAGATCTCCATCGCCCTGGTGCTCACCGTCACGTACGCGTTGCGCAACTTCGACCTGGTGTGGAACACGACCGCGGGCGGCCCCGGCTCCTCCACCACGGTCCCGAGCGTCTTCATCTACCAGGGCGCGTTCCTCACCCGCGAGGTCGGCGCCGCGTCCGCGATCTCCATCTGTCTGACCGTGGTCGTCCTCGTCGTCACCGCTGTGATCATCCGCCTGGTGCGCGGGAAGGAGAGCTGACGGATGACCCTCAACAACAGTCGCCGGCAGAGCGTCATCGGCCATGCCGTCCTGTGGGGTGCCGCGCTCCTCGCGCTCTATCCCTTTCTGTCCGTCCTGCTGCTCGCGCTGAGCGAGCCGGGCAGCCGACACAGCGGCTTCTCGCTGCCCACCTCCCTCAGCTTCGCCAACTTCGCCGAGGCGTGGGACCGGGGGCTCTCCGCCCAGCCACTGATCTCCAGCATGCTGGTCGCCGTCTGCGTGGTGGTCGGCACCATCCTGCTCGCCGTCCTCGCGGGCTACGCCTTCGCCGTCTTCCCCTTCCCCCTCAAGGGGACCCTGCTGGTCCTGCTGCTTGCCGGACTGGTGACGCCGTACGAGGCGACCGTCATCCCCCTCTACTACCAGCTCAAGTCCTGGGATCTGATCAACACCTACTGGGCGCTGATCCTCCCGCAGATCGGTCTCTCCCTGCCGTTCGCGATCTTCTGGATGCGTACGTTCTTCGAGTCCACGCCGGCCGCGATGCGGGAGGCCGCCTCGGTGGACGGCGCCTCGAAGTTCCGTACGCTCCGGTCGATCCTCCTGCCCATGGCGATGCCGGCCATCGGCGCGCTCGCCGCCCTGCTCTTCCTCTTCGCGTGGAACGAGTTCCTGCTCGCGCTGGTGCTCGTACCGGACGACAAGAGCGTGCAGACCGCACCCCTCGCCCTGTCGTTCTTCGCGGGCAACCGCCGCAACAGCGACCCCGGTGTCACCGCCGCCGCGGCCGTCCTGGTCGCACTTCCCGTACTCATCAGCTACATCGCCCTCCAGCGCCGCATGATCCACGGAATGCTCGCCGGGGCCGTGAAGGAGTAACACCGTGTCAGCCCCCCTGTCCCCGCGCGTCTTCGACAGCCCAGGCGAACTCGGCGGGACACTCGCCCACGAGATCGCCGACGGCATCGCCGAGGCCGGGCAGGCCTCGCTCCCCTATGTGCTGGGCTGTCCCGGCGGCCGGAGCCCCAAGCCCGTGTACGACGCGCTCGCCGTCCTGACCGCCGCACGCGGGCTCGATCTGCGCCATGTCGTGATCGCCATGATGGACGAGTACGTCGTGCCCGCCCCGGGCGGCGGCTACCAGGACGTCCCGCACCACGCACACAACAGTTGCCACCGCTTCGCCGCGGAGGAGATCGTGGCGCCGCTCAACGCGGCGGCCGGTCCCGGCCTCGGCATCCCGGCCCGGTCGGTCTGGTTCCCGCACCCGGCCGACCCGGCCGCGTACGAGGAGAGGCTGGCCGGGGCGGGCGGCGTCGACCTGTTCCTCCTCGCCTCGGGCGCCTCCGACGGCCATATCGCGTTCAATCCGCCCGGGTCGCCCGAGGACAGCCGCAGCCGAATCACCGTCCTCGCCGACACCACCCGCAAGGACAATCTGGGCACCTTCCCGGGGTTCGCGTCGATCGACGAGGTCCCGCGCCATGGCGTCACCGTGGGGGTGCGCACCATCGTCGCGCACTCCCGCCGCGCGGTGATGGTGGTGCACGGCAGCCACAAACGGGAGGCCGTGCGCCGGCTCACCGCCGGTGCGGGCTACGACCCGTCCTGGCCGGCGACGCTCATCTCGCTCTGCAAGGACCCGGCCCTGTATGTGGACCGGGCCGCCGCCGGCACCGAGGAGGGCGCCGTATGACGTACGACCTGATGACCCTCGGCCGGGTCGGCGTGGACCTCTACCCCGAACAGACCGGGACCGGCCTCGCCGAGGTGCGGACCTTCGCCAAGTACCTGGGCGGCAGCGCCACCAATGTGGCGGTCGCCGCCGCCCGGCACGGGCTCCGCTCCTCGGTGACCACCGGGGTCGGTGACGATCCGCTCGGCGGCTTCGTCCGCACGGCGCTGCGCGGCTTCGGCGTGGACGACCGGCATGTGGTGACCGTTCCGGGCGCCCAGACCCCGGTCGTCCTCTGCGAGATCTTCCCGCCGGACGACTTCCCGCTCTACTTCTACCGCCCGCACGCCCCCGATCTGCGGATCACCGAGGACGACCTGGACACCGAGGCGCTGCGCGCGGCCAGGGTCGTCTGGATCACCGGCAGCGGACTGTCCGTAGAGCCCTCTCGCGCTACGACACTGCGCGCCGTCGCCGACCGGGAGCCGGGCACCGACACGGTCTTCGACCTGGACTGGCGGCCGATGTTCTGGAGCGACCCGGACCGGGCGCCGGCCCACTACGCCCGCGCCCTGGAGCACTGCACCGTCGCCGTCGGCAACCGTGACGAGGTCGAGGTGGCCGTCGGCACCCGCGATCCGGACCGGGCCGCCGATCTGCTGCTTGAGCGCGGGGTGCGCCTCGCCGTGGTCAAACTGGGGCCCGCCGGAGTGCTGGCCCGCACCGCCATCGAGAACGTGGTGGTGCCACCCGTACCGGTGGACATCGTCAACGGGCTCGGCGCGGGCGATGCCTTCGGCGGGGCGCTGGTGGCCGGTCTGGTGGCGGGGCTGCCACTGGACCGGACGCTCGCGAACGCCAATGCCGCCGGCGCGATCGTCGCATCGCGCCACTCCTGTGCGGACGCCATGCCCACCCCCGATGAGATCGACCGGCTGCTCGCCGGTCGCCGTACCACCCATGGAGCACAGCTGTGATCACCACCGCCCGACCCGCCGCCGACATCGCCTCGGTGGGGCGCCTGCGGCTGACCGACCCGGACGCCATCCGCCGGGCCGCGGCGGCCCGCCCCCGGTTCGACGCGGCGGGGTTCGCCCGGCCGCTGTTCATCCTGGCCGCCGACCACCCGGCGCGCGGCGCGGTCGCGGCCGGCGGCAATCCGACGGCCATGGGCGACCGTCATGAACTGCTGGCCCGCTGCTTGGAGGCGCTGTCCAGGCCCGGCGTCGACGGCTTCCTCGGCACCGCCGATCTCGTCGAGGATCTGACGCTGCTGGGTGCTCTCGACGGCAAGCTGGTGCTCGGCTCGATGAACCGCGGCGGACTGCCCGGCGCGTCCTTCGAACTCGACGACCGCTTCGGCGGATACGACGCGCGGGGCATCGCCGAGGGCGGTCTGGACGGCGGCAAGATGCTGCTCCGTATCGACCCCGCGGAGCAGGGCACCGCACAGACCCTGAGCGCGACGGCCCAGGCCGTCAACGAGTTGGCCGAGCGCCGGCTGCTGGCACTGGTCGAGCCCTTCAAGTCGGTCCGCGAGCACGGCAGGGTACGCAACATCCTGGAGCCCGACGCGCAGATCTGGGCCAACAACATCGCCCAGGGCCTGGGCCGTACCTCCGCCCACACCTGGCTGAAGGTGCCGGTGGTGGCGGAGATGGAGCGGATGATGGCCTCCACCACCCTGCCGACGCTGTTGCTGGGCGGCGAGGGCGGTGGCGATCCCGACGCGATGTACGCCTCCTGGCAGCGGGCCCTGCGGATCGAGCATGTCCGCGGGCTGACCGTCGGCCGCACCATGCTGTTCCCGCCGGACGACGATGTCGCCGGCGCCGTGGACACGGCGGTGTCGCTGCTGGGCCGGGACGACATCCGATGACCAACTCCTTGCATCTGCCCGCCGGTTCGTCCGGTGCGGACGGCTTCCGCGTGGTGATCACCCCCGAGGACGCGGGCTGGGCCTACAGCTCGCTGCGGGTGCTGGAACTCGCGGCCGGTGAGTCCGCGGAGTTCAGCACCGGCGACAGCGAGTGCATCGTGCTCCCCCTGGCCGGCTCCTGCCGCACTACCATCCACGGCCAGGGCTTCGACAGCGCTACGTTCGAACTGGCGGGCCGCGCCGACGTGTTCGCCCGGGTCAGCGACTTCGCGTACGCCCCGCGCGACGCCGAGGTGACCGTCCATTCGGCCGAGGGCGGCCGGTTCGCGCTGCCCGCCGCCCGCTGCGAGCGGCGGCTGCAACCCGCGTACGGACCGGCCGACGAGGTCCCGGTGGAGACGCGCGGCGCGGGGAACGCCACACGCCAGGTCAACAACTTCGCCTCTCCCGAGGGCTTCGGCTGTGACCGGCTGGTCGCGGTCGAGGTGCTCACTCCCGACGGCAACTGGTCCTCCTACCCGCCGCACAAGCACGACGAGCGGAGTGAGGGAGAGGCCGTACTCGAAGAGATCTACTACTTCGAACTCGGCTCGACCGCCGACTCCGCCTCCAACCCGCAACCCATCGGCTACCAACGGGTGTACGCGGACGGCATCGACCTCCTCGAAGAGACCCGCCACGGCGACACGGTGCTGGTGCCGCGCGGCTACCACGGGCCGTCCATGGCCGCCCCCGGCTACCCGATGTACTACCTCAACGTACTGGCGGGCCCCCACGCCGAGCGGACCATGGCCTGCGCCGACGACCCCGCCCACCACTGGGTGCGGGCCTCCTGGGACGGCATGCCGACGGACCCGCGCGTGCCCCTGTGCGATGCGGAGGGACCCCGGTGAGCACCGCTCAAGGCATTCCACGCGCTCAAGGCGCTCAAGGCGCTCAAGGCGCTCAAGGCGCTCAAGGCACTCAAGGCACCCGGCGGCTGACCACCGCTCAGGCGCTGGTGACGTTTCTGGCCCGGCAGTACACCGAACGCGACGGTGTCGAACACCGGTTGATCGAGGGCTGCTTCGGCATCTTCGGCCATGGCAACGTCGCCGGAATCGGGCAGGCGCTGCTCCAGCAGCCGGCGGACCTGGCCTACTACCAGTCGCGGAACGAGCAGGCCATGGTGCACGCCGCCGTCGCCTTCGCCCGCACGCGCCGCCGGCTCTCCACCCTCGCCTGTACGACCTCGGTCGGGCCGGGCGCCACCAACATGGTGACCGGTGCGGCACTGGCCACCATCAACAGGCTGCCCGTACTCCTGCTCCCCGGCGACACCTTCGCCACCCGTGCCGCGGGTCCGCTGCTCCAGGAGCTGGAACTCCCGTACGCCGCCGACATCACCGTCAACGACGTCTTCCGCCCCGTGTCCCGCTTCTTCGACCGGATCTGGCGCCCCGAGCAACTGCTCTCCTCGGCGGCGCACGCCATGCGGGTACTGACCGATCCGGCCGAGACCGGCGCGGTCACGCTCGCGCTGCCGCAGGATGTCCAGGCGGAGGCATGGGACTTCCCGGAGGAGTTCTTCGAGCGCCGCGTGTGGCATGTGCGTCGCCCCGCGCCCGATGAGTCCGCGCTGGCCACGGCGGTACGGCTGCTGCGCGCGGCCGAGCGTCCGCTGATCGTGGCGGGCGGTGGTGTGATCCACTCCGACGCGACCGACGCGCTGGCCCGGTTCGCGGACGCCACCGGGATCCCGGTCGCCGTCACCCAGGCCGGCAAGGCCGCACTGCCCCACGGCCACCCGGCGGCGGTCGGGGCGATCGGGCACACCGGGAGCCCGGCCGCCAACGCGCTGGCCCGCGAGGCGGATGTGGTCCTCGGTATCGGCACCCGCTGGCAGGACTTCACCACCGCGTCGCGGACTCTCTTCGCCGATCCCGATGTCCGGTTCATCAACCTCAACATCGCCTCCTTCGACGCCGCCAAGCAGGCCGCTCTGATGCTCCAGGCCGACGCGCGTGCCGGTGTCGAGGCGCTGAACCGTGCGCTGGCCGGGCACACCATCCCCGGCGGTCTGCGGGAGCGGGCGGACGAACTGGTGCGTCGCTGGGACGAGACGGTGGACGCCGCCTTCTCCCGGAAGAACACCCCCCTGCCCAGCCAGAGCGAGATCGTGGGCGCGATCCGCGACGCCGTGGACGACCGTGACGTGGTGATCGCCGCGGCCGGTTCCCTCCCCGGTGATCTGCACAGACTGTGGCGCCCCAGCGATCCGCTGGGCTACCACGTCGAGTACGGCTACTCCTGCATGGGCTACGAGATCGCGGGCGGCCTGGGCGTGAAGATGGCGGCCCCGGACCGCGAGGCGGTGGTCCTGGTCGGCGACGGCTCGTATCTGATGATGGCCCAGGAGATCGCGACCGCGGTCGCCGAGGGTCTGAAACTGGTGATCGTGCTGGTGGAGAACCGCGGGTACGCCTCCATCGGCGCGCTGTCCGAATCCCTGGGCTCCCAGCGCTTCGGCACCCGGTACCGCTACCGGGACGAGGACAGCGGCCGGCACGACGGCGGGGTACTCCCCGTCGATCTGGCCGCCAACGCGGCGAGCCTGGGCGCGGACGCCATCCGGGCCCAGGGGGCCGACGGTTTCCGCGAGGCGTTCGCGGCGGCGCTGGCAAGTGACCGTACGACGGTGGTGCACATCGAGACCGACCCGCTGGCCGGCGCGCCCGCGTCCGGGGCGTGGTGGGACGTGCCGGTGGCCGAAGTGTCCGCGCTGGCCTCGACGACCGCCGCCCGCCGCGCGTACGAGAAGGAGAAGGCGGCGCAACGCCCGCTGCTGCGCCCGGCGGACCGACTCGGCCCGCCCCGGAGGGGCGTTTGACGTCATCCCTCACTCGTCTTGAGTCATTCTTTGCCGTTCCATGGCAGTCGGCATACTTTTTCTTGACGCTGAGCGGGAGGCGGGCGGTCCGCCTTGTCGCGCCCCGCTCGGGCCCGTACCTCGCCCGCGAGGCCGGTGCGCGATGCCATGACAGAAGGAGTCCGGCATGATGCGCCTTTCCAGGACCTTGTCCTCGGGGTGGCTGGTCGCGGTGGGCACCACCGCGCTGTTCGGCACACTGGCCTCCGCGCCGACGGCCCACGCCGCGCAGCAGCTCTCCTGCGGTCAGACCCTCACGACCAGCGTCGTCCTCGACGCCGACCTGCTCAACTGCCCCGGCGACGGCCTGGTCGTCGGCAGCGCGGCCATCACCATCGACCTCAACGGGCACACCGTCGACGGCACCGGACTGGGCGTCGGCATCCGTAACAACGGCTTCGACGACACGACCCTCACCAACAGCGCCGGCACCCCTGCCCGGGTCCAGGAGTTCGACCACGGCGTCCTGCTGAACCCCGGGACGTCGGGCAGCGTCGTGGAGCACCTCACCCTCCAGTACAACGAACTGGCGGGCGTCGAGCTCAACAACGCCGACACGAACAACCGGGTCCGGGCCAACGCCGTCGCGTGGCAGTCGCAGAGAGGCATCGCCTTGACGGGCGGCTCCAGCGGCAACAGCGTCACCGACAACACCGTCACGTCGAACCAGGGCGAGGGTGTCCTGATCGAGAACTCGACCGGCAACCGCCTGGAGGGCAATGAGATCACCGACAGCGGGGACGGCGGCCTGATCCTGACGGGGTCCGGCGACAACACCCTGCTGACGAACACCGTCACCGGCAGCAGCGACGGCGCGATCGTGCTGCAACTCGCCTCGAACGACAACCTCGTGCAGGGCAACACCTCGACCCAGAACTCGGACGCCGGTCTGTCCGTCTCCGACTCCACGGGCAACCGGATCCTGTCCAACACCCTCCACCACAGCGGCGACAGCGGCATCGCCCTGCGCTCCGCCCACCACTCGACCCTCACCGGCAACGACGTGAGCGCGAACCCGGGCGGCATCGAGCTGATCTACTCCGACCACAACCTGATCCGCGCCAACATCGCCAACGACACCACGGGCGACGGCATCACCCTGGAGCAGTCCCTCGACAACACAGTGGAACTCAACCAGGCCAACAGCAACGACTCCCGGGGCATCTACGTCGTGGGCGACGCGTCCCCCGGCACCGGAAACCGCCTCCTGAACAACACCGCGAACACCAACTCGTCCGACGGCATCCACGTCTCCAAGTCGGCCCACACCCTCCAGTCCAACACCGCCCGCGACAACCGCGCCTGGGGCATCTACGCCGACCAGGGCAACACGGACGCGGGCGGCAACCGGGCGAGCGGGAACGCCGAGGCGGCGCAGTGCTCGGGGGTGGTGTGCGCGCCGTGACGCAGCGACTGCGGCCGTGCGGGGATCAGCGTCGTCCGACGGTCCTCGCGATCAGTTCACGAGCCAGGTCGAAGCGGACGCCGTCGGGGTTCTTCAGATCCGCGTCCTCGTACCAGGAGCGGTCGGCTTCCGGATGGGGGCCGCTGACCCCGACGCGGCCCTTGCCGTACGGGGCGACGACGACGGCGGCTGCCCCGTTGGCGTAGGTCGCCAGGACGTCCACGTCGGCGCCGTCGTCGAGGAGGAACGCCGGCCCGTCCTGGAAGTACATGTGCCGCCGTCTGCCGCGCCACGTCACCGGCACCACGGTGTCCCGATCGTCAGGCACCGTGGTGTCCGGGAGGTCGATGTATCCGTCGGTGTCGCCGGGCAGCAGATCGAAACCGGGGTCGCGTCCGGCGAGGTAGGCGCCGAAGCACAGGCCCAGGTAGCTGCCGCCCTCCCGGACCCAGTCGCGCAGCACCTGCGCCGAACCGCGCAGGTCACGCCAGGCCCCGTCGAGGTCGGAGCCGCCGCCTGGCTGCACGTACAGCCGCGCCCCGGCCAGGGCGTCGGCGGTCAGGGGGACGTCGGTGCCGGGGCCCACGTACGTGACCCGGAAGGGCTGTGGCGCGCGGCGCAGCAGAGCGGCGATGGTCGGCGGGCAGCCTGGGCAGCCCTGGGGGCCGCGGTAGACCAGTGCGAGGGGCGGCCGGTCGCTCCGCTCGTCACCACCCGGCCGGCCGCAGCCGGCCAGCGCGGCGGCGGCCGGGACGAGTCCGAGGAGCAGCCGGCGCCGGTCCACAGCGGCCGGAGCACGGCCGGTGTTCGGGAGCGTACCGGGGGGCATGGGTGTCTCTTTCCTGTCTCCCGGCCCGGCCCCGGACCGGCGGCCGGTGGCGTACGTACCGCGGGCGGCGTCCGCGTGAACTCCCTGGCGCAGACACCTCACCCTGTAACACGTGATCGAAACCGGCCGGGTTCCAAGCCTCCGCAGGAACCCGGATCAACACTCAGTCAAGAAGCGCCAGTACGTCGGCTGAAGCCACTGTCGCTGCGTCCCTTGGGAAGCTGACAGTCAAAGGGGCGCCCAGGTCGGTGAACGTGGCGGTCAGAGAGCGGCCACCGTCCACCGAGTACTCCGCGCGGCGCACGGTGGGCTCGCCGTCAGCCGGTACGAGAACCCGAACCGTGACCGGTCCGGTCGCACGGCTCAGCTGCTGCAACCGTTCGCCCGAGCCCTCGACGACCGTGTCGCTGGTGACGTCGCCGGTACCGCTGCCCGCGTCGGCGAGCAGCGCACCCGCCTGGCACACCGGGGCGATGCCGCCCGCGGCATGGTTGTCGGCGGGGAGAGCGGTGACCATGTACGCGCCTCTGAGCAGTTTCATGACGGCCGACTCTTTGTCCTCGCTCTGGTCGGCGGTCGGGTCCACCGGGTCGAGGGGGCCACCGTTCAGGGAGCTGACCGCGTCCGGCAAGGCGGCATCCTCCCAACGGGTCCAGACACGCTCGCCCACGAGCAGGCTCTCTGCCGCGCCCAGGGTTCCCTTGCAGTTCCCACGGCCGTCCAGCAGTGCGTTGAACGCGGTCGTGGTTCCGTCAGCCGCTCGAAGTTTCCCCGCCATCCGGAAAGAGCCGGCGTCGTGCAGCGGTTGCAGCGCGTCCCGCATCCTCTCGGCCTCGCCCCCTGCCGTGCCGCGCACGCAGGCAGACGCCGAGAACGCCGTCAGCAGTGCTGCGGCACCGATACAGACTCTGAAGCCTCGTGATCTGTGCACGCCCAATGTCGGCCCCCGGGGATCCAAGTGAGTGGTGTCACCAATTGTGGACGCGTGCGGAAGTCCGGGCGCCGGGTTTCGGCCAGCTCTCAGCGTTGGCAAAGCCCATCACGGGGCTGCAGAAACCTGTCGCCCAAGACGTGCGTGCTTCGTCAACAACCCTGCACGGACCGGCAACGCCAGGTGCCCTCGCTCTCGGCATCCTCAATACCGAACGCCCGAACAGTCCTTGCCGGTCATCGACCAGACGAATGGGCGCGGCCACCACCCGACCTTCTACGACTTTCAAGGGGAGGAACCCCCATGCGTATCAGAAGCGCACTCGCCACCGCCGCCGCGACCGCCGCACTCGCCGGCGGCCTCGCCACCGCACCCGCCGCCGCCGACACCAGCGGCGAGATCAACTCCGCGGCGATCTGCGACGTGGCGCCCACCTACAACTCCTGGGACTCGGTCGTCGTTCGCCACGCGACCGCCCCCTTCCGCAACGGCCCCTACGCCGAATGCCGCGGGACCACCAGGAGCGCCTCGTCCTACCTCGACGCGTACTGCCGATACCGGAACAGCCTCGGCAACATCTGGTACTTCACCTACTACGGCTGGGTGTACAGCACGCACGTCACCCGCCCCAACGGTGAACCTGTCTGGTGCGACATGTCCTGAGCCTGAGAGCCAGGGCGCGGGGCCAAGAAGGGCCGCTCGTCAGGCGTGAGGGGCCGTCTCGGCGGTGATTGGCGGAGACGATCGTTGCTCTCCCGAGCGCCGGGACCCGAGCATCGGCAGTATGAGACCCTCACCGCGTCAGGACCTGGAGACCCTCACCGATCGCGCCGCCTTCATGGCTGCGTTACGCCAGTTGAAGAACGATTCCGGACTGTCGTACCGGAATCTGGAGGAGCGTGCCGCCGCCTCGGGGGACGTCCTGCCGCGCAGCACGGCGGCCATGCTGCTGAGCCGGGAGGCCGCGCCGGACCCCGCGCAACTGGCGGCCCTCGTCCGGGCCTGCGGGGACGGGGACCGGGTGACGGAGTGGCTCACGGCCCGCAGGCGGATCGCCGTACGGGAGGAGGCCCGTCCGCCGGGCACCGCACCCGAGCCCCCGCCGCTCGACAGGGCGGGCCGTCCTCGCTCGGAGCCCCGGCCGACGCGGGGGCGCGGTACGGGTTCGGGCCCGGGATTCCCGAGGGGCGGAGCGCTTCTCACCCTGGCGGTGACGGTGGTGGTGGCCCTGGGCGCGGGTGCGGGGGTGGCGACGCTCCTCCACCGGCACGACAGGGCTGCCCCGGCGGAATCGGCCGCGACCGCGGACCCCGTCTCCCAGGCGCCCCGCGCCGGATTCACCCTCTTCGAGGGGCGCAGCAGAGGCGGTGCGACGGCCGCCAGTGTGGGGTACCGGTACTGGGACACCCGGGACGGCTGGTACGGCATCGAGTACGTCCTGCCGTACTCCCGGGATGTGCGCGAGGGCCGGCGGGACGGCTGGGGCGGCACGCTGCGCATGCATTACGAGGACCGCCACGGCAGCCATGCCACAAGCCTCACGCTCAACGCCGACGGCCGCCCCGACGTGGGCCAGGACAGCGTTCGCCACGGGATGAAGAACGTCTGGTTCGAAGTCTGCGACTCCGGACAGCCGGACCGGCTCCGGGGCTGTCAACGGCTGCACATGGCACGGTGACCGGAGCACACCCTCTTCGACAGCCCTCAGGATCAGAGCGTGAGCACAGGCCGGGTGGAGTAGTCCTCGCAGAGGTCTTCACCGTCCGGGCCGTACACGAACTCGGCCATGAAGGGGTTGCGGTTGGCAGTGGCCAGGGGCAGCCACGCCAGCAGGTAGCCATACCCCCCGCACACCGACTCGCCACCGTCACCGCCATGGGCGGCTGTGACATCGCTCGTCAGCTCCGTGCGGTAGGTGTCGTAGGCGATGCGCAGGCCGAAGCCGGTCAGTTGCTGATGCGGGCCGGTGCCGTTCTCATAGGGGATGTCGTCGAGGGGGCAGTCATTGCCCCACCGGAACAGAGTGTCCGCGCCGGCTCCACAGGCGTGCTCCCACTCGTCGGAACTCGGCATCCGCAGGCCACGCGCCGCAAGGACGGACGGCATGTCGGCAGCGGGTTCACTCAGATTCTCGTCCTCCACGGCCATGAGCACAGTGGTCAGGACGACGCTCCGGCGGGGGCTGAGCACCTGGGCGAGGTGAGCCCGCAGATCGGGGCCATGGCCGAAGCCCTGATCCAGGCTCTCCGCGTAGTCGGCGGCCTGTTCAGGCGTCGGCTGCCAGGCGTCGAGATCGAATCCGAGTGTTACCGGGCCGCCAGGTATCAGGGCGAACTCCTGCCCCTCGCGCTCTATCCGAACCCGGTGCAGCGGGGCACCAAGATGCTCAACGGTCTCCACGACGGTCACGCGACCGTCCACCTGGTGCGCCGCCTCCTGGGCGACGCGACGTGCGGCAGGCAGCTCGAAGGACCGCCACTGGTCGAAACTGAGGTCAGCAAGAGACATGCGTCGCAGTGTCGCACTCGGGTCTGACACGGCCTGCGACCGACGAACCCCGAAGCCGCCCGTCATTGGACCGGTTCGCGGATCCGTGCACCTTGTCGCCCGACTGCACCGGGACGGTGGGCCGCCCGAAAGGACGGCCCACCGGGCTCACCGGGTCAGCCGGTTCCCACCTGGTCGATCACCCAGCGGGACGCCGTCCCGATGGTGGGTTTGAACTCGACCTCGGCCCCGACCCTTCCGTTCGCATGCAAGTACTTCTTGCTCTCGTCGTGCTGGATGGACTTCGGGCTGCCGGACGTGGTCGTCCACTTCTGATACTTGCCGCCGTTGCACTCGAACGTGTAGACGTCCGCGCCGTTTCCGTCGAGGCAGTGGTTTGATGCCGGGTTCCTGAAGATGCCGCCCTTGATCGTCCACACCTGCTTCGCGCTCCGGTCACAGTTGCCGAGGACGAGGTTTCCCTTGCCTCCCGAGACGTTCACCTGGAGGCAGGAGTTGCTGCTGTTGCCGTTGATCACCTGGTAGTACACCACCGGCGCCGCTGCCTGCGCCGAGGTTCCGGCGCCGACCAGCAGCGTCGAGCTGAATGCGAGCGCCGCCCCCGTACCGGCGAGTCGCTTGAGATTTCCCTTGAGTTCCATGGTTGATCCCCTCGGAGTTCGGTTGATTGGCGCGCCGCCTGACGGCGTTCGTCGCTGCCCGCCGCCGTCCACGTTGAGGGGTGGCGCCGCTCCCGTACGGCGATCCCGGAGGAGTCCGGATCCACTGGGCTCCCCCGCTGGATGAGCTACATTTCTGGGCTCCGAAGTCCGGACGACTCCGGAGAGGGAGACGATGGGGAGCGGCGAGAATGAGGGGACCGGGCTCGCCCCAGAGCTGGTTCGTCAACCGGTTGCAGCGGTTGCGTACGTCGTCGGGGTCGCCCACCCAGGCGCAGTTGCTGGCCTACGACGAGGACAAGGTCCTCACCCGGTCGTCGCTGTCGGATCTGCTGGGGGGCAAGTTCGCGAAGCCACCCCCGTGGGAGCGCGTCGCGGCCTACGTGACCGCGTGCGTCCGCGCCGCGCACGCCAGTCGGATCGACCTCTCCTCCAGGGAGGAACTCGCGCGGCTGCGGGGTGACCACGCCACGCTCACCGACCTGTTCGAGACCGCTGTCAGGGAGGTCCGCGTACCGGCGGCGCGTTCTTCGGGCTCGCGGCTCCGTCCGGCGACCTATCGTCTGCCGCCGCGCAACACCCACTTCACCGGCCGCGACGCCACATTGCGGGAGCTACGGCAGCGCCTCACCTCGGGCAACGAGGGCGCGATACAGGTCGTACACGGGCTGGGTGGTGTGGGCAAGACGCAGCTCGCGGTCGAGTACGCCTACGTCTACCGGTCGAAGTACCGGTTCGTGGCGTTCGTGGACGCCGAGGATCCCGATCTGGTGGCGTCGCAGTTCGCGTCGCTGGCCAGGGAGCTGGGACTGGCGGAGGTGAGTTCCGACCAGGTCGTCGCACGGGTGTACGGCGCATTACTGGACCACGGGCCCTGGCTGATCATCTTCGACAACGGGGAGCGACCCGGCACGCTCATGGGCGCGCTGCCGTCGGGTGACCTGGGGAGCAACGGCCATGTCGTCGTCACGACCAGGATGCGCGGCTGGTCGAGCAGGGCAGGCGTCATCGACCTGGACGTGTTCACCAGGCGGGAGGCGGTGGAGCTGCTGGCCCGGCGGGTATGCGGCATGACGACGGTGGTGGCGGACCGGATCGCCGAGCACCTGGGGGACCTGCCGCTGGCCGTGGAACAGGCGGCCGGGTACATGGACTACCACCACACCCCGCCTGAGCGGTATTTGGCGCTGCTGACGTCGCGGCTGGAAGACATGATCGCGCTGGGCGAGCCGGCGGACCGGCCGGCGGTAGTGGTCGCGACGCTGTGGCAGCTCAGCGTGCGAAAGCTGGAGATCAGGCAGCCGCAAGCGATGCGGCTGCTGGAGCTGTGCGCCCTGCTGGCGCCGGAGCCGATCCCGCTGGACCTGTTCAGCGGCAGCGCGGAGACACTGGTTGCGGCGGCGGCCGACCCGGTGGCGTGGGACACCACGGTCGGTGCCCTGGCCGGCCTGGGACTCGCGAGGCGCGGTGCCTCCTCGCTGGTGCTGCACCGGCTGGTGCAGGCCGCCATCCGCGCCGCGATGCGCGACGACGCGCGCACCGACGCTCGGGTGCGACTGTGCAGGGCGCTGCTCGCGGCCGTGCCGCACGACATCCACGGCGACCCGGATGCGCGGACGCGATGGCAAGAACTGCTCCCGCACGCGCTCGTGGTGACCAAGGACGAGCCGCCGAGCGAGTGTGCTGCCGAGACGGCGACGCTGCTGAGACTGGCGTCGGTGTTCCTCCTGTCGATCGGGGACCACTCGGTCGCGCTGCCCCTGTGTGAGCGTGCCTTCGCGATCGACGAATCGCTCGAACACAGGGCTGCGGAAGTCGGCTTCGACCTGATCACCTTGGCGCAGATCCACCGGGACCGCGGGGCGCTGGAGCGAGCGCGTCCGATGGCGGAACGTGCTCTGAGCCTGCACGAGTCCTGTCTGCCGGCGGACAGTCCCGCCATCGCGACGGACTTGGCGACCCTGGCGCGCATCCGGCACCTTCTCGGTGATCATGAGGCGGCGGTGCCGTTGGCCGAACGGGCGCTGCGGATCGACGAGGCGGCGTACGGGCCGGACGACCCGTATGTGAGCTTCGACTTGATCGCGCTGGCGAGTGTCCACCTCGACATGGGCGACCACGCCGTGGCCGTACCACTGATCTCCCGGGCGCTACGGATCCGCGAGGCCAGCTACGCGCCGGACCACCTGTACATCGGGTACGCCCTGCTGCTCAAGGCCCGAGCCGCGCACGTGTTGAACGACCCCACCGCGGCGCATCTCGCGCGAAGGGGCGCGCTGATCCTGCACGCCCGGCTGGGCGAGACCCACCCCCGAACCGAGGACGCCTTCGCCCTGGCCAACTCCCTGCCGTCACAGAACTGCGGAATCTGTCGACCACCACGTGGGAACCGCACACGAGTAGACGCCCACAGATGTGGTGTGTACCCGTGACCTGGGAGCCGGTCGGATAGTTGCACCGGCCGACAGGTATGCGACGGCGACAGCCACAAAGAGATGGGCGAAACGACATGAAGGCCAAAATCACCCTGACACTTCTGGGCGCGGCGGGGCTGGCATCCGTACTTCCCGCCTCCACCGCTGCCGCCGACGAGACCCACAGGGACTCGCACAACGGCGTCACCGTGATTTCGATCGGACAGATCGACGACCCGCTGGAGGATGTCCTGGAGCACGCGACGGTCTTCGGGGAGACCGCCGTCTCCGACTAGAGTCCTTCGTCCGGTTCGGGCTGGAACCGTGAGCGGTCCGGTGCCGTGGATCGCGAGGCGGAAACGGCCGCCACAGGTGGTGTCGTTCCCCGTCCGACGGCCTCTGCAAAAACCCGTTGGGCGGACCATGGCGACCGCTGTTAATCTACCGGAGGCCGTGCGACAGAACGAGGAGGTGGTACCCGTGAACACAGTATGGACATGGGTGCTCCCCTCCGGGGTCACGGTCGGGCGATAGGTCGTCCGGGAGCGCCGTTCTGAGCACTCCCGAAAGGCACGACCATGCGCTTCACATCCGAGCAACGCCTCGATGACGGCGTCCTCGCACGCGAATTCACCCTCGGCGAGATCCCCGGCACCCTGTGGACGCCCGCAGTTGCCGGACCGGCCCCGCTGATCCTGATGGCCCACAACAACGGCCTGCCCAAGCGGGAGCCCCGGCTGGTGGCCCGCGCCCGGCACTCCGCGGCGTACGGCTACGCGGTGGCCACCATCGACGCCGCCGGGTGCGGTGACCGGCCCCGTTCCGCCGCCGACGAGCAGGCCCGCGCCGATCTCCGCCGGGCGATGCAGGCCGGCGAGCCGGTCGACGAGATCTTCGAGTCCTTCATCGGCCCGCTGGTCGAAAAGGCGGTTCCGGAGTGGCGGACCACCCTGGACGCCCTCCTTGAGCTGCCCGAGATCGGCGGCAAGGTCGGGTACTCGGGGTGGACCGCCGTCGGCATTCGGCTGGCGGTGGCCGAGCCGCGTATCTCGGCCGCCGGCTTCTTCGCCGGGGGTTACGTGCCCCTCGCCCAGCGCGAGGAGGCCCGGCAGGTCGCCGTTCCGCTGCTGTTCCTGCTGCAGTGGGACGACGAAGGCAACCCCCGGCAGCGGGCCCTGGACCTGTTCGACGCCTTCGGCACCAAGGAGAAGACGCTGCACGCCAATCTGGGCGGGCACACCGGCACTCCGTGGTTCGAGGCGGAGGACGGGAACCGGTTCTTCGGCCGGCATCTGAAGTGACACCGGGCCGCCAGGACGGCATCTGAAGTGACACCGGGCCGCCAGGACGGCAGCGGCCAGTAGGCGCTGTCGGCCGGAGCGCCGCTCATCGGGGACGGGTCCCGGCCCCCTCGATGAGCGGCGCTCCCGGCTGCCGCAGTCCCAACCTGTTCCCGCTGGGCAGCAGCCACCGCGTCAGGCCGTCCACCCGCCGTCCACGGTGAGCGTCGTCCCCGTGACGAAGCGGGACGCGTCGGAGGCGAGGAACACCGCGGCGCCTCCCAGTTCCTCCGGGTCTCCCACCCGACCCATCGGAGTGGCGCCGACGATCCGCTCGCCCCAGCGGCTGGCCAGCAGCCCGGCGCTCAGGTCGGTATGGAAGTAGCCCGGTGCGAGGGTGTTGACGCGTACGTGACGGTCGGCCCATTCGACGGCGAGCGCCCGGGTCAGTGCCTCGACTCCGCCCTTGCTCGCGGCGTAGGCGGCGATCCGTTCGAAGCCGGTGCGTGCGTGCACGGACGAGATGTTGACGATCGATCCGGAGCGCTGCTCCAGCATCACCTTGCCGGCTTCGCGGCAGCAGAAGAAGGTTCCCCGCAGATTGACGTCGATGACCTGCTGCCAGTCGTCGTCGGTGACTCGCTCGCTGCGGGTGAAGTGCGGGCTGGTGCCGGCGCAGTTGACCGCCACGTCCAGCGTGCCCGTCCACTCGGTGATCCGCTCGACCATGGCCCGTACGGCACCGGAGTCGGCGACGGAACCGGGCAGCACCAGGACCTTGCCGCCCTGCCCTGCGAGGTCGGACTCCAGCCGTTCGAGGTCCGGTAGCGTCCGGGCGGTCACCGCCACCGCCGCTCCCGCTCGGGAGAGAGCCGCAGCGATGGCGCGGCCGATCCCCTTTCCGGCCCCTGTCACCCACGCCGTCCTTCCGTCGAGGCGCAACTCGTCGTGTGCGTCCGCCATGGGTCAGCCCTCCGCGGGGATGTCACGCAGGTCCCGCTTGAGGACCTTTCCGGAGGGGGTACGGGGCAGTTCGTCGACGATGTCGAAGCGGACGGGCACCTTGAACCTGGCCAGGCGCGCCTGGCAGAACTCCCGTAGCTCATCGGCCCCGGCGCCTGCTCCCGGCCGGAACACCACGAACGCGCGCGGGACTTCACCCCACCGCGGATGGCGAAGGCCGACCACGGCCGCCTCGCGGACGGCGGGGTGTTCGTACAGGACACGTTCCACCTCGGGAGTGGCGATGTTCTCGCCGCCCGAGACGATCATGTCCTTCTTCCGGTCGTCGATGTAAAGGAAGCCGTCGTCGTCGAGGTGGCCGAGGTCGCCGGTGTGGAACCAGCCGTCCCGGATGGCGGCGGCGGTGGCCTGCTCGTCGCGCCAGTACCCCGCGAACACCTTCGGGCCGCGCAGTGCGATCTCACCGATGTCACCGGCCGGGACGTCCTTGCCCGTGTCGTCGACGATCCTGACCCGGGTGTGCGGTACGGGGCGTCCGACGGAGCCCAGTTTGGACAGTGCGTGGTCGCGGTCGAGGAACGTGTCTCCCGAGACGGTCTCGGTCAGTCCGTACGCGTCGGCGAACCACGCGTTCGGGAAAGCGGTCATGACGCGCCGGAGCACGGGCTCCGGGGTCTTCTCGCCGCCGCCCAGCACGAAGCGGACCGAGGTGGTGTCGTACGCCTCCCGGTCGGGGACGTCCAGGACCGCGCCGACCATCGCAGGCGCCAGCCACACATTGGTGACGCGGTGCTCCTGGATCGCCCGGAGTGCGCCGGGCGCGTCGAACTTGCGCTGGAGGACGACGCCGCCGCCCGCGTAGAGGGTGGCGAGGGCAGGCATGTCCAGACCTCCGACGTGGTACAGGGGGCCGCAGACGAGGGTGATGTCGGCCGCGGTGAGACCGAAGTGGACGATGTCCGCGATGTTCTTCGCCTGGACGTTGCCGTAGGTGATGCACACACCTTTGGGGCGTGCGGTGGTGCCGGACGTGTACATCAGGCGCTGGAGGTCGTCCGGGCCGACGTCCACGGGCTCGACCCGGGCGCCCCGGTGGCGGGTCAGCAGGTCTTCGTATCCGATCCACGGCTCCGCCGGGGTGTCGTCGCCGACCTGGAGACGGTGCTCCAGGTCCGTGAGGCAGCCTGTGGCGCGCTCGATGGCTGGGGCGAACTCCGGCTCCGTGACCACGGCCTTCGCCTGCGCGTGGCCGAGGACGTACTGCCACTCCTCCTCCGAGAGGCGGTAGTTGAGCGGCAGGAAGACCGCGCCCAGGCGGTTGGTCGCGTAGACCAGTTCCAGGAACTCGGGCCGGTTGTGGAGCAGCAGGCCGACGACGTCGCCGCGCCGGACGCCCAGCGCGGACAGGCCGGCCGCCAGCCGGTTCACCCGGTCGTGCAGGGCGCGGACCGTCAGCCGCCGTTCTTCCTGCGCGACGGCCACGGCTTCGGGCCGCTGGGTCAGGTGGTAATCGAGGATGCTCGCGAAGTTGTGCACGGGACTCTCTCGCTAGGTCGTGTCCGACGACGAACGAACGCTTCCTGCCGCGGCTCTCGCGGTCTCGGTGCGGGGTGCGGTGCGGGGTGCGATGCGGTGCGGTGCTGGTTTTCCGTTCTCCTCGGAAGCGGGGTCGGGCCGCATTCCGACCGGGCTGGTTGCCCGCCTCCGATATTTAGTGTACCCATTGGTCTATAAAACGTGTGCCGCACTTTACGACGGCACGCACCCGTCGACAACCATCCGTGCACGTGTGAATCAATTCCATGGACGAGGAGAACCTCTGTGTCACGCATTCGCCTCGACACCGACGGACCCGTCGTCACGATCCGACTCGACCATCCGCCGATGAACGCCTTCGACTCCGCGCAGCGGGACGAGCTGTCCGCCTGTGCGCGGAAGCTGGCCGACGCCCGCGAGGTGCGGGCCGTGGTGCTCCACGGTGGCGAACGGCTCTTCGCCGCGGGGGCGGACATCAAGGCGCTGGCCGCGATGGGGCCCGACGAGGCTCGGGGCTGGAATCGCGCGTTGCAGCGGACGTTCGACGAGGTGGCGCGGCTGCCGATGCCCGTCGTCGCGGCGGTGACCGGATTCGCGCTGGGCGGCGGCATGGAGCTGGCGCTGTGCGCCGACTACCGGGTGGCCGCGGACGACGCGGTCCTCGGCCAGCCGGAGGTGCGGCTCGGCATCATGCCGGGTTCGGGCGGCACCCAGCGGCTCACCCGGCTGATCGGGCCGTCGCGCGCGAAGAACCTGCTGATGACCGGGCGCCGGGTGGGTGCCGACGAGGCGCTGCGGCTCGGCCTGGTGGACGAGGTCGTGCCGAAGGGCTCCGAGTACTCCGTGTACGAGGTGGCGCTCGCCTACGCGCAGCGGCTCGCCGCCGGACCGGCGGTGGCCCTGGAGGCGATCAAGGAGGCGGTGGACCACGGCGGCGATGTCGGTGTCCCGGCCGGACTCGCCCTGGAACGGGCCCTGTTCACGAGCGTCTTCGGCACGCCGGACGCCGCTTCGGGGATGCGCTCCTTCGTCGAGCACGGCCCCGGCCGGGCTCGTTTCGGCGACGCGCGGGACGACCCGGCACCCGGCGGGAGCCCGAGGCCATGAGGCGGCACCGGCACGACACGAAAGGGGCGGAGGATGAAGGCGCTGCGCTGGTACGCGGCTCGCGATCTTCGGTGGGAGGAGGTGCCCGAGCCCCCGGGGCCACGGCCGCACGAGGCGGTGGTCGAGGTGGCGTGGTGCGGGGTGTGCGGCACCGACCTGCACGAGTTCACCGAAGGCCCGCACATGATCCGCGAGGGACCGCACCCGCTCACCGGCGCCGCTCCCCCGCTCGCGCTCGGGCATGAACTGAGCGGCACCGTGGTCGCGCTGGGCGCGGAGGTGCCCGGCATCGCGGTCGGCGACCGGGTGGCCGCGGACCCGTGCTGGCGCTGCGGGGTGTGCTTCTGGTGCGTGCGCGGCGAGTACCACCTGTGCCCCAGGGGCGGTTCCGTGGGACTTGCCTCGCCCGGTGCCTTCGCCGAGTTCGTCACCGTTCCGCTCGCCGGTCTGGTGCGCCTGCCCGACCAGGTCGGCGACGAGGCGGCGGCCCTGGCCGAACCGCTCGCCGTCGGTCTGCACGCCGTGTCCCGGGCGGGGATCCGGCCGGGCGACAACGTCCTGGTGGTCGGGGGCGGACCGATCGGCGTCGCCGTGGTCCTCGCGGCCCGGCTGGCGGGAGCGGCCGGGCTCTACGTCAGCGAACCGCTGGCCGCGCGCCGCGCGTTGCTCCGGGACTTCGGTGTCACCGAGGCGTTCGACCCCGGCGAGAGCGACGTACGGCGTGAGGTGTTCGTACGGACCGGCCGGGTCGGCCCGGACGTCGTGATCGACGCCACCGGTGTGCCCCGGCTCGCCGCGCAGGCCGTGGCCACCGTCCGTCGCGGCGGTCGGGTCGTCCTGGCCGGGGTCGGCCATGGCAGCGTCGAGTTCGACCTGGGCCAACTCGTCTTCTACGAGCGGTCCGTGCTCGGCACGCTCGGCTACCACCACGACATACCCCGCGTGATCGACCTGATGAGCACCGGGCGGCTCGACGCCACCCCCCTCGTCACCGGCCGCTACTCCCTCTCGGACGGCGCGGGGGTCTTCGAGTCCCTGGCCACCGACCGCGCATCCCACCTCAAGGTTCTGCTGACCCCGAAGGATCTGTGACATGAATTTCGATCTGCCGGAGGACACCCGGGCGTTGCAGGCGATGGTCCGGGACTTCGCGGCGAAGGAGATCACTCCGCACGCGGCACGGTGGTCCGAGGACGAGACGTTTCCGACCAAGGTGTTCACACGGCTCGGTGAACTCGGCCTCATGGGAATGCTCGTACCCGAGGAGTACGGCGGTGCGGGATCCGACACCGTCACGTATGTCGCCGTGATGGAGGAGCTGGGCGCCGCGGACCAGTCGGTCGCCTCGTCCTGGAACGCCCATTCGACCATCGCCTCGTTGCCGCTGCTGGCCTACGGCACCGAGGAGCAGAAGCGGCGCTGGCTGACGCCGCTGGCCACGGGCGAGGCCATCGGGGCGTTCGGGCTGACCGAACCGGACGCCGGGTCCGACGCGGCCGGCATCGTGACCACCGCCCGCCGGGCCGACGGCGGCTGGCTGATCAACGGCACCAAGATGTTCATCACCAACGCGGGCACCGACATCAGCCAGGGCGTCACACTGCTGGCGGTGACCGGCCGCGACGGCGAAGGGCGCAAGCGGTACGCGACCTTCTACGTCCCGACCGGCACGCCGGGGTACACCTGCGGTCACAAGATCAAGAAGCTCGGCTGGCACGCCATGGACACCCGGGAACTCGTCTTCTCCGACTGCTGGATCCCCGAGGACCATCTGATCGGCGAGGAGGGCGGCGGGCTGCGCCAGTTCCTGTCCGTCCTGGACAAGGGGCGCATCAGCGTCGCGGCCCTGGGTCTGTCCCTGGCCCAGGCGGCGCTGGGGCTCGCCGTCAAACACGCGACGGAGCGGCACCAGTTCGGCCGGCCACTGTCCGCCTTCCAGGCGGTCGCGCACAAGGTGGCCGACATCGGCACCGAGGTGGAGGCCGCCCGCTGCATGGTCTACCGCGCCGCCTGGCTCGCCGACCAGGGCCGCCCGTACGGAACGGCCGCCGCCATGGCCAAGCTGTACGCCTCCGAGGTGGCCAACCGCGCGGCATCCCAGGCGGTGCAGATCCACGGCGGATACGGCTACGTACGGGAGTCGGAGATCTCCCGTTTCTACGCCGACGCGAAGATCCTCGAAATCGGCGAGGGGACGAGCGAGATCCAGCGCGATGTCATCGCCAGGGCGCTGGTGAAGCGGGCATGAACGCGCGGGGGCCCGCGGCGCGGCGCGGGCCCCGGTCGGCTCACGACGGCCCCGTCAGCTCACGACGGTCCCGGTCAGCTCGCGACGGCGGCGGGCTGCCAGCCGGCCTCGGGGTCGAGCGGCAGATCGGGCCGGTCGCGCTTGAAGGCGGCGGCCCGCTCCTCGATGTCCGGCAGTACGGCGTCGGGCGCGCCGAACCCCCGGAACAGGGTGTCGCAGTACTCGCGGGACAGGAACACCGCGTCCCACGGTCCGTCCGGCTTCACCCACTGATAGGTGTGGTTGTGGAGATTGAGGAACTGCAAGGTGGCCAGGCGCGGTTCGAGAGCGCGGAAGCTGCCCTGTTCGACGGCGTCGGCCAGCAGGCCCCGGACGAGCTGCTCGAATGCGGAGCGTTCGCCGAGCAGGGTCTTGAGGTAGTCGCCGGTCAGGCTGCGGTAGTCGTGTTCGTAGACCCAGATGTGGTCGAGCCGGCGGAAGATGATCGTCAGCAGCGACTCCGACAGCAGCCGCAACCGCAGCAGCGGGTCCTCGTCGAGCCCGGCGATCTGCCGTGCGCGGGCGAGCAGGGGCTCCATCACCCGCGACTGGATCTCGATGAGCAGGTTCTCCTTGGAGCCGATGTAGTAGTACAGCGCCCCCTTGGCGAGTCCGACGGCACGGCCGAGATCGTTGATCGAGGTCGCCGCGTAGCCCTGACGGGCGAACAGGGCGGCTGCGGTGTCGATGATCTTCTGGCGCCTGACCTCGAAGTCTGGTCCGTGGCCGGGTGGTCGTGGCATTGCTTCTCTCCCCGCCTGCCGGGTCGACGTGTCGGTGAGGACACCGGGACCTCGGTCGATTCTGCTGGATTCGGTTCGCTAGACCAAACGGTACATTAAAAGATGAGGCGGGCGGTGCGCGGGTGCGCGCCGCCCGCGCGAGCATGGCGAGGACGCGCATGACGACTCAAGCACCCCACCGGACCGGCATCGGTTCCGTGTCCGCCGAACAGCTTCTGGAGATGTACCGCAGGATGCGCCGGATCCGGCGCTTCGAGGAGCGGGCGTCCGATCTGTACAAGGCGACGGAGATCCCCGGCTTTCTGCATCTGTCGATCGGCCAGGAGGCGAGTGCTGTCGGCGCGTGCTGGCCCCTCGGCTCGCGGGACGGCATCACCTCCACCCACCGCGGCCATGGCCACGTCCTGGCGAAAGGGCTGGACTCCGCGTCGATGATGGCGGAGCTGATGGGCAAGGACGCGGGGACCTGTCACGGCCGTGGCGGTTCGATGCACATCGCGGATCCCGGCTTGGGCATCTTCGGCGCCAACGGCATCGTCGGCGCCGGGCTGCCGATCGCCGGCGGGGTCGCCACGGCGGCCAAGCTCCGGGGCGCCGGGGATGTGGTGGTGGCGTTCTTCGGGGACGGCGCGGTCGCGCAGGGCATGTTCCACGAGGCCGTGAATCTGGCGGCGGTGTGGGACCTGCCCGTCGTCTTCCTCTGCGAGAACAACCACTACTCGGAGTTCTCGCCGGCTGCCGAGCAGCACCGCGCCCCGCTCTCGGCCCGCGCCGCCGGGTACGGCATCGCGTACGAACACGTCGACGGCAACGACGTCGTCGCGGTGGCGCGGACGATGACCGAAGTGGTGGGGCGCCTGCGCCGGGGCGGCGGCCCCGTCCTGGTGGAGGCCGAGACCTACCGGTGGCACGGCCACTACGAGGGCGATCCGCAGCGCTACCGCACCCCGGAGGAGGTCGCCGCCGCCAAGGAGCGCGACCCGCTGCTCGTGGCCCGCCGTCACCTGGGGGCGGCCGGTGTCGCGTCCGCCGCGTGCGACGCGATCGACGAGGAGATCGACAAGGAGATCGAGGCGGCGGTCGCGTGGGCGCGAAGCCTGCCCGAGCCGGCGCCCGAGACCCTGTACGACTATGTCCTGGCGCCCCGCCCCGACGTGCCCGAGCCCTCGCCGCTCCCGGCCGGTGGTGAGGTCTTCCGCACCATGGACGCGGTCCGGCTCGCGCTGGAACACGAACTCACGGCCGATCCCGACGTCTTCGTCGCCGGGATCGATGTAGCCGAAGGCGGCAACGTGTTCGGCCTCACCCGGGGCCTGGCGCAGGCGTTCCCCGGCCGGATCCGGGACACGCCGATCAGCGAGAGCGCCGTCGTGGGCACCGCCGTCGGCGCCGCCATGGCCGGGATGAAGCCGGTCGTAGAGATCATGTACATGGACTTCATCGGGGTCTGCCTCGACATGCTGCTCAATCAGGCGGCCAAGCTGCGCTTCATGACCGGCGGGCGGGCCTCCATGCCGCTCGTGGTGCGTACCCAGTTCGGCGCCGGCCGGTCCTCGGGCAGCCAGCACTCGCAGAGTCTGGAGGCGCTGCTGGCGCATGTGCCCGGACTGACGGTGGTGATGCCGTCGAACCCGGCGGACACCTACGGCCTGCTGCGCGCCGCCATCCAGGACCCCAACCCGGTGGTCTTCGTGGAGAACAGGCTCCAGTACGGCCTTAAGGGCCCCCGCCCGCCGGCCAACCATCTCATCCCGCTGGGCAAGGCCAAGGTGGTCCGTGAGGGCACCGACATCACGCTGGTCTCGTGGTCGAGGATGGTCCAGGACTGCCTGGCCGCCGCGGAGTTGCTGGCCGGTGAGGGCACCGACGTGGAGGTGATCGATCTGCGTACGGTCGCCCCGCTGGACCGGGCGACCGTCCTCGCCTCGCTCGCGAAGACCAACCGGCTGGTCATCGCCCACGAGGCGGTACGGGACTTCGGGGTCGGGGCCGAACTGTCGGCCATGGCCGTCGACGAGGGGTTCTGGCACCTGGACGCGCCCGTCACCCGCGTCGCACCGCCCCCGGTTCCCGCGCCGTACGCGCCCTCACTGGAGCGGGTGTGGCTGCCCTCCCGGGACACCATCGCGGAGACGCTGCGCCGGATCGCGGCGGTCTGACCAGCACGGGAGGGCCCCCGGGACGCAAGCGTTCCCGGGGGCCCTCTTGCGCCAGGTGTCAGACGGTCGCGACCGGCGTCACCGGACTGCCCTGGGTGCCCGGCAGGTTCAGCGGGGGCGCCGTGAGCAGGAACCGGTTGCGGTCGTGCTCCCGCAGCCAGGCCGCCAGTTCGTGCAGGTACCACAACTCGCCGAGCGGAACGCCCAGCTTGAAGAGGCACAGGTGGTGGATCGGGAGCAGCGTGTGCCGCTCCTGGCCCCTCTCCTTCACGCCCACTCCCTCGACCGCGTAGTTGTCCGCGATCAGCGCCGAGATCTGCGACTCGGCGATCCAGTCGAGGAGCGCCGGGTCGTGTGCGTCGAGGTAGGACGCCGTGGAGTGGATCGCCACGGGGTCCGGGTTCTTCTCCCAGGCGAGGACCTGGGTGGCGAAACCGGTGTGCAGGAGGAGCATGTCACCGGGTTCGACGACGACGTTGTCCGCCGCCATGATCTCCTGAAGGGTCTTCAGGTCGACCGGCTGCCACGTCGTACCCAGGTGATGGGCCAGGTCGACGAGGACGCCGCGGCCCTGCACCCCGTGCTCCGCCATGTGCTCCAGACCGAGGTGGCGGGCGAAGCTGACGCTGCCGCTGCCGTCCTCCTTGGCGTCCTCGCGCGGTCCCACGATGTCGGTGCCGGGCCGGTACCCGTTGTAGTACACCGGCTCGTCGACGCCGTCGCCGTCGGCGTCGAACTCGGCGCCCTGGTGGGCGAGCGAGTCCCACTGTGTCGAGTACTGCAACCAGAGGGTGACCACGTCGTCGGACCACACGTCGATCAGGGGAGGCGCGATGGACTCGCGGGCGACGACGTTGTAGAAGACGTCCTGCTTGTGCTCCAGGTCCTCGGTCGGCCTGAGGATCGGTGGGTAGCGCCGCTGGTTCAGGGCCGTCCCGCCGGGATAGTCGAGGGGCAGGCTCAGGCTGAAGCTGATCCCGTGTTCGACCTCGCGCACGCCCTGGAGGACCTTCTCCCGGGTGATCAGGTTGACGCGCCCCAGTTCGTCGTCGTCACCCCAGTCGCCCCACGTCGAACCGGGCGGACGCTGCTTCCAACGCTTCGTCACGATCACTCCTCCTTCGGCGACAGTCCCCGTCGACAGCCGTCGGCATCCTATTGAGAATGTACCGGTCGGTCAACGAATCTCGCAGCAGCCTCTCCCCGTACCCCGGAAAGAGCAATAGACTAAGCGGTCGAAACCAGTATCGCGGGTAAGCGTCAACCTCATTCGACCTTGGAGAGAAGCATGAGCGGATCCACTCAGGCGTGGGTTGCGGCAGGTGTGCGTGCCGCGATCGGCGCGCACACGCAGGCGCAGGACGCGGGCCGCACCGATGACGTCGTCGCGCTGTACACGCCCGACGGGGTTCTCCAGGTCCCTGGCATCGACCCTGTCGAAGGGCATGACGCGCTCCGCGACGCCTTCAAGGGGTGGGCGCCGGCGCGACCGCAGCTGCACCTGGTGACCAACACCGTCATCACCTCGTGGACCGAGGACGAGGCGACCGCCGTGAGCGACGTGGCCTTCCTCCAGCGGGGCGAGTCGGGCTGGGCGGTCCAGGTCGTCGGACGCTACGACGACACCCTGCGCCGCCATGACACCACCTGGCGATTCCAGCGCCGAACCACCACCTACCAGGCGTGAGAACGACCTGCCGGGCGCGGGAAACGACCTGTCGGGCGCACGAGCGGACCGATCCCTTCACCGTGGGAGAGACATGAACACATCCATCGAGGCCAGGACGGCGGCGGACGTCGCGGCCGGCGTGCAGGCCGCCATCGCCGCCTACGCACACGCACTGGACGCCGGACGGACCGACGACATCGCCGGGCTGTTCCAGCCGGACGGCGTCGCGGAGATCACGGGCGTGGCCACCTTCGAAGGCCGCGACGCGATACGGGACGGCTACGCCGCCTTCGCACCCACCCGGCCCCAACTGCACCTCGTGGCCAACACCGTGGTCACCTCATGGACCGAGGACGAGGCGACCGCGATCAGCGACCTGGCGTTCTTCCAGCGGGGCGAGTCCGGCTGGGCGGTCCAGGTCGCCGGACGCTACGACGACACCCTGCGCCGCCACGACACCACCTGGCGATTCCAGCGCCGGGTCACGACGTTCCTGCCGTAGGTCGTAGCAGGCCGGACGCCCGTGCCGCCGGAGACAGCGGCACGGGCGTCCGCGCGTCACGCGGAGGCGTCCGCCGCCTTGGTGAAGCCGAACGCCGCGTAGTCGTTCGCCACGGCGTCGGCGATCATCTGCTGGAGCGTCATCCGCCCGGTCGGGTTGAGGAGTTGCTTGACCGGCTTGCCGGGGATGTTGGCCCCGTAGAAGTAGCTGCTCTCCAGGAAGGACGACCGCGACGCACTGCCGTCCATCATCGCCGTCCACTCCTCCTCGGCGGCGGGGTCCACCTCGATGACGTCATGGCCGAAGTCGCGCGTGTGGATGAGGGCGTCGGTCACGAAGTCGACCTGGTCGCCGGAGTACCGGGGATTGTTGCCGAGGGCGCCGTGCGGGCCTCCGGGGAAGAAGAAGTTCGGGAACCCGGCCGTCACGACCCCGAGGTAGGTGCGTGGCCCGTCCGCCCAGTACTCCTCCAGGGGGAGCCCCGAACGGCCGCGCACGCCGAGCCGGTTGAGCGCGCCGGTACCGAAGTCGTAGCCGGTCGCCCAGATGATGATGTCGAACTCCTCGACACCGTCGGCCGTTTCGATACCCGTCTCGGTGATGCGTGTGATGGGCGTGGTGTTGATGTCGACGAGAGACACGTTCGGCTTGTTGTACGCCTCGTAGTAGCCGGTCCCGAACGGGGGCCGGCGTCCGCCGTAGCCGTGGTCCTTGGGGATCAGCTTCTCCGCCGTCTCCGGGTCCTTGACGATGTCGCGGATCTTCCGGGCGATGAACTCGCACCACTCCGCGTTCACGGTGGGGTTCGTGGTCATGTCCATGTAGTGCTCGGACAGCTTGGTGAAGCCGGGGCCGTTCCACCTCTCCTCGTAGAACTCCTGGCGCTGCTCCGGGGTGTCGTCCAGGCCGGAGCGCATGGCGATGGTGTGGAGGAACCCGCTCGGCGAGGTGTTCAGCGTGTGGCGGATCGACTCGAAGTCGGCCTTCAGCTCCGCCTGCTGCTCGGGGCTGATGGGTGCGTTGTTGAGCGGTGTGAGCCAGTCGGCAACCTTCTGATAGACCGTCAACTGGGCCACCTGGTCCGCGATCGCCGGGACGATCTGCACGCCGCTGGATCCGGTGCCGATCTGGGCGACCCGCTTGCCGGTGAAGTCGACCGGCACCTTCGGCCAGCGTCCGGTGTGGTGCTGGTCGCCGCGGAACGTGTCGCGTCCCGGGATACCGGGGATGAACGGCACCGACAGAATGCCGGTCGCCGCGACGAGGAAGCGCGCCCGGACCTCCGTACCGTCACTCCCCCGCACGGTCCACGTCCCGGACAGCTCGTCGTAGACGGCGGAGGTCACCTTGGTTCCGAACCGGATGTCGCGCCGGAGGTCGAACCGGTCGACCACGTGGTTGAAGTAGCGCTCGATCTCGGGCTGTCCCGCGAACTGCTCGGACCACTCCCACTCCTCCCACAGCTCCTTGGAGAACAGGTAGCCGTAGGTGTAGCTCTCCGAGTCGAAGCGCGCCTCGGGGTAGCGGTTCCAGTACCACGTGCCACCCACGCCGGTGCCGGCCTCCCACAGCCTCGCCGAGAAGCCGGCCTCGCGGGCCCGGTGCAGTTGGTAGATGCCCGTGACACCCGCGCCGACCACCAGCACGTCGACCTCGTCCTCGGGGTTCGTGCCCGGCCTACGCGTCCCCGCGGCGCGCACCTCGCCCGCGCCGGGCGCCTTGGTCGATTCGCTCATCCGTCCTCCCACGTGCAGTGGCCGCCACAGTTCGGGCGAGCCCGATTCATAGACCGACCGGTCGCTCTAATATTCAATCGAGAGTAGATGAGGGGCGAGGGCCGATCAATGGCGGCGACGCGACAAGGGAGTGCGCGGCGAAGGTGGACGCGGGAATCAGGGGCGATCCAAGGCGACCCGGCCACCGCCGTCGCCGCCCCGGCCATCACCCCCGAGCCCCGCCATTCCGGCTCCCCCGCGAGGTCGCGAACGACTGGTCCCGCCGATACCATTGATTGTACCGACCGTTTGATTTAACTTTCCCCGTACCGCAGGTGAGCACGTCATCGGGAGTCGCGCATGGGATCGAATGAGGCTGGTCGGCGGGGATCCGCCGAGAGCGAGGCCGAAGGTGGCGGGGCCGGAGGTAGCGAGGTCGAAGGAACACCCTCCGCTCCGCCTCCCAGCGGATCGGCGACTCACGGGGAGCTGCGCGACGCGGGCGTGCGGGCCATGCGTGCGGCACTGCCCGGTGTCTTCCCCGAGGGCGACCTCGACCTGCGCGACGGGCTCTTCGGCGACGAACTCGTGGAGATCGGCCTGACCAGCGTCTGGGGCTCGCTCTGGGCCCGCGAAGGACTCAGTGGCCGTGATCGCAGCCTCGTCACCCTGGGCATCCTGATCGCCCTCGGCGCCGAGGCGGAACTGAGGACCCATGTCCGTATCGCGCTGACGAACGGGCTGACCAGGGACGAGATCGCCGAGGTCGTCTACCACGCCGGCGGCTACGCCGGCTTTCCGGCCGCGACGGCGGCCCGCACGGCGGCGCGCGAGGCGCTGGGCGAGTAGTCGATCGGGGCGCGGCGGTGGGCCCACTCCGGGCGCGGGGCGGCAGCGGACCGTCGGCGCGGACCGGCACCAGCAGACAAGGAGCGAACATGTCACTTCAGGGAAGGGTCGCCGTCGTCACCGGCGGCGCCCGAGGGATCGGACGGGCGGTCGCGACCGTGCTCGCGGCCCGCGGCGCGGCCGTGTCCGTCTGGGATCTGAATCTCGCGGGAGCCGAGAAGACCGTCGCCATGATCCAGGAGGCCGGCGGTTCGGCGATCGCCGTGGGCGGCGACGCGGCGGACGCCGCCACGGTGGCCACGGCGGCGGCACGGACCCGAGACGAACTCGGGCCTGTCGCCGTCCTCGTCAACAACGCCGGAACCACGGCCTACCAGGAGTTCACGAGCATCACCGAGACGTCGTGGGACCGCATGATCGGAATCAACCTCAAGGGGCCCTTTCTGGTCACCAGGGAGCTGGTGCCCGACATGCTGCACGCGGGATGGGGACGGATCGTCAACATCTCCTCGTCGTCGGCGCAGACCGGAGCGCCCTCCATGGCCCACTACGCGGCATCCAAGGGCGGTGTCATCGGTCTCACCAGGGCGCTGGCGATCGAGTACGCGGACAAGGGCATCACCGTCAACCACGTACCACCCGGCTTCATCGACACTCCCCTGGTGCGGGAGGGCCCCGTGGACGTGGAGGCCGCTGCGGCCACCATGCCGATGAAGCGGGCGGGCAGACCGGAGGACGTCGCCCACGCGGTGGCGTATCTCGCGTCCGACGAGGCCGGATACGTGACCGGCCAGTCGCTCAGCACCAACGGCGGGCGCTATCTGACGTGAACCGCGCCATCGTTCCGCGCACCGATCTAGCACCGATCTGGCACCGACGCCGCAACGGAGACACCTATGAGAACCGAGAACGACACCAGGGCGGCGGCGAGTGCGACGCGGGACGTCCCCGGGACGGCACGGACGCGCGTGCTGGTCGTCGGCGCGTCGGCATCCGGCCTCGCCACCGCGGAGGCACTGCGGCGCAAGGGATACGCGGGCCGGATCACGGTGCTCGGTGACGAGCCGCACGCACCCTACGACCGTCCACCGCTGTCCAAGCAGATCCTCTCCGGCGCGTGGGAGGCATCCCGCGCCGCGCTGCGGACCCAGGACGTCCTGGCGGCCCTGGACGCCGAGTTCCTTCTGGGTGATCCGGCGGTCGCGCTCGATCCGGCCGCGCGAACCGTGCGTACGGAATCGGGGCGGGTCCTGCGGGCGGACTCCGTCGTCATCGCGACGGGGATGCGGGCGCGGGTCCTGCCGGCGCCGGAGGGTGGCCTGTCAGGGGTGCATGTCCTGCGCACGCTCGACGACGCGCTGACGCTCCGCCGTGACCTGTTGGGATGCTCCCGGCTGGTGGTCGTGGGCGAAGGTGTGCTCGGTTCCGAGATCGCGGCGACCGCGCGGACACTGGGTGTGGAGGTGACCCTGGCAGGCCCTCTGGCGGCACCGATGGCGCTCCAGGTCGGCCCGCTGGTGTCGCAACTGCTCGCGGACCTGCACCGTGAGCGCGGGGTGCGGCTCCGGCTGGGCGAGGGCGTCGTGGGCCTGACCGGTCAGGCCGGAGGGCGGGTCGCGGGCGTACGGCTGGGCTCGGGAGAGGTGCTGCCCGCGGATGTCGTGGTCGTGGCGATCGGTGCGACCCCGGCGACGGAGTGGCTGGCCGACAGCGGCCTCCGGCTCGACAACGGCGTGGTGTGCGACGCCCGGTGCCGGGCGGCGGAGGGGATCTACGCGGTGGGTGACGTGGCCCGCTGGCGGCATGAACGGCTCGATCGCCTGGTCCGTCTGGAGAACCGCACGAACGCCACCGAACAGGCCGCCGCGGTCGCCGGTGTGATCTGCGGTGAGGACCGGCTGTACGTACCGGTGCCGTACTTCTGGACCGACCAGTTCGACGCGAAGCTCCAGGTGCACGGCTTCCTTCCCACCGACGCGGACGTGGAGGTCGTCGAGGGCGATCTGGCGGCCCGGCGCTTCGTGGCCCTCTACCGCAGCGGCGGCAGGGTCACGGGTGTCCTCGGCTGGAACATGCCGAAGCAGACCCGGTTGCGCCGTCAGGACGTCGTCGACGCACTGGCCGGCACCGCCCCGGCTTCCCTCCACTCCCCACAGTGACCCGCTCCCCTCCAGTGATCCCCTCCCATCCAGTGATCCCCTCCCTCCGTTGAACGATCAGGAGACTTCCCATGAAGGTTGGCGTCGACGAGGACAGGTGTGTCGCGGCCGGACAGTGTGTGGCCGCCGCCGCCGAAGTCTTCGACCAGCGTGACGAGGACGGCATCGTCGTCCTCCTGGACGAGAACCCGCCGCCGGGTCTGGCCGACGACGTCCGCAACGCGGCGGCCGTGTGCCCGGCACTGGCGATCCGTATCGAGGAGTGACGGCGCGCGATGTCAGCGCGGGCCGACGGCCACCAGCAGCAGGAAGAACGGCACAAGCGCCGCACCAGAGCACGAGAGCACCCGAGCACCAGAGCACCAGCGCCGGACAAGAGGAGTCACACATGAGCGAGTTCAGCTTCGAGGGGCGGGTCGCGGTCGTCACGGGCGCCGGCCGCGGCATCGGCCGGGCGCATGCCCGACTCCTGGCGGAGCGAGGAGCGAAGCTCGTCGTCAACGACCTCGGCGGATCGATGGAGGGCGAGGGCGCCGACGCCGGGCCCGCGCGGTCCGTCGTGGAGGAGATCGTCTCGGCCGGCGGTGACGCCGTGGCCGACACCAGTGATGTGTCGACGCAGGAGGGCGGCGAGGCGATGGTGGCATCGGCGCTCGCGCACTTCGGGCGCATCGATATCGTCGTCAACAACGCCGGCATCATCAGATGGGCCGGCCTGCCGGACGTCGATCTGGAGAACCTCGAACGCCATCTGGCGGTTCATCTCGTCGGCTCCTTCAACACGACCCGTGCCGCGTGGCCGCACTTCGTCGAGCAGGGCTACGGCCGGGTCGTCCTGACAACCTCCAGCGGCTTGTTCGGCATCGACAACAACCTGTCGTACGCCGCGGCGAAGGCGGGCGTGATCGGGCTGGCGCGCAGCGCGAAGCTCGCGGGCGAACCGCATGGGATCAAGGTCAATCTCATCGCGCCGGCGGCACACACCCGGATGGCGGGCGGCGACCCGCTGGGCGACAGCACACCACAGGGAGCCGCTCAGGGGTTCATGCCGTCGGACGCGGTGTCGCCGATGGTCGCGTACCTCGCCCATGAGAGCTGCCCGGTCAACGGAGAGATCTACACGGCCGGGGACGGTCGCTTCGCGCGGCTCTTCATCGCCTCGACCGAGGGATACCACCACCAGGAGGGACCGGCGACGATCGAAGATGTCGCCGGCCACTGGGACGCGATCAACGACGAGAAGGGCTACTACGTGCCGTCCGACCTGATGGCCTGGTCCGGCACGTTCCTGAAGCACCGATTCGCCGAGAGCGTGCAGCCCTGACGAGGCCGGTCCGGGGAGTCCGGGGTCACAGCGAGGGGCGGGCGGGACGCATCGGCGCCCCGCCCGCCCCTCGTCGCCGTCGGACCGGCCGCTACCAGGTGACGGGCAGTTCGTAGATTCCGTACGCCTGTGAGTCCTCCTTGAATTTCAGCTCCGAGGAATCGACGGCGAGTCGCAGGGTCGGCACCCGGCGGAACAACGTGCTGAAGACGACATGGAGTTCGATACGGGCCAACTGTTGCCCGATGCACTGGTGCGGACCCCAGCTGAACGCGAGATGGTGCGACGCCTTGCGGGCGAGATCGACCTTCTCGGGATCGGGAAACGCCAGGGGGTCCCAATTGGCCGCCGGAAGAGCCGCGATGACGCCCTCTCCCGCTCGGATGGTCTCGCCGTCGATCTCGATGTCCTCGACCACCGCCCGCCGCGCCAGAAGGTGCGGAATGGTGAGGTAGCGCAACAGTTCCTCGACGGCATTCGCCACGAACTTCGGGTCGTCGGAATTCTCGCGCAGGGCCGCCAGTTGGCCGGGATTCTCCAGCAGCAGCGCGGTGCCCAGCGTGATCATGTTGGCGCTGGTGTCATGGCCTGCGACGAGCAGGATGTGTCCCAGGGGCGCGGCCTCTTCCAGGGTGAGCACCCCGTCCTTGACGTGTGCGCCCAGGTCGGAGAGGACGTCCTCGGCGGGATCGTCCATCTTGGCCACGATCAGCTCCGAGATGTAGCGGCGCAGCGCCTTCGTCGTTTCGGCCGCCTCCGCGGGGGTCTTGAAGCGCGCGTTGGTGACTCCGGCGTGCTCCTGGAAGAACGCGTGGTCCTCGTACGGCACCCCGAGCAGCTCGCAGATCATCAGCGAAGGCAGTGGCAGGGACAGGGCCTCGTTCAGCTCTGTCGGGTTGGGGCCCGCGAGCATCGTGTCGATGAGGTCGTCGGTGATCTGCTGGATCACCGGGCGGAGCTTCTCCATCCGGTGCCGGGTGAACGAACTCGTCAGCATCCGGCGCCACCTGGCGTGTTCGGCACCGTCCGTGTTGTTGACCGACGGCTGTATCTCCGCGGCGTGCGCCTTCATGGCCTCCGTCGTGTGCGGGTATCCCCGTGCGCCGATGTCGGCACTCACCCGTGGGTCGGCGAGGATCTGCCGCTGCGCGGCATGGGTCATGACGACCCACGGGGTGCTGCCGTCCCATGTCCTGGCACGTACGACGGCCTTCCCCGTGTCGTGCAGCTCCAGCAGTCCCGGCGGTGGCGCGAACGGGCACTTGGCCGATCGGGGCGACGGGTACTCCGGGATCGATGCGGCCGGATCGGTGCCGGCCACCCTCTCGGTCATGGTCGACTCTCTCCTCTCGTCGTCTCCCTCGATGGAACCACATTTCGACCGATCGGTACAAGCACCCTGACGGCAAGCAATACGCCTGGTCTCACGCAGGAAATCCCAGTCGATCCCGGCCGTCGAGCAAAGTACATACGCGAGTATTGACCGGTCGGTCTACTTACTGCCACGATCCGATCCCGAGCAAGGCGACCACTGTCGAACACGCCTACCGAGAGAGACAAAGATGTCATCTTCTCAAGAAATAAGCGGCAGCGTCCGTCCGGGACGCCGCATCCCGGTCCTCATCGGGATCCTGGTTTTCGCGGACATCGTCAGCGCCTTCGAGTCGACGATGATGTTCAACGCTCTTCCCCGAATCATCGAGGCATTCCACACCACCCCCGCCGACGCCAGTTGGGTACTGACGGCGTTCCTGCTGGTCGCCGCCGCGTCCGCGGCCGTCTGTGGCCGGCTCGGCGACCTCTACGGCCGCCGTAACGTGATCATCGTTCTGCTGTTGATCTCAGCCGTCGGGTCGATCGTCAGCGTTTCGACGGGCACGCTCATCGGCGTCATCATCGGCCGGGCGATCCAGGGCGTGTCCGGCGGCATCCTCCCCTTGTGTTTCGGGGTCGTCCGTGAAGTCCTCCCCCAGAAACATGTGCCGGTGGCGGCAGCCATGATCGCGGGCGCGGCCATGCTCGCCGGCGCGGCGGGCAACATCATCTCCGGCGCGCTCATCGACTCGCTGGACTGGCACTACATCTTCATCGTCGCCGCCGCTGTAGCCCTGATCGCCGCGGCAGGGTGCGCGCTGCTTCCCCGGTCGACCGCCGTCGCCGCGGTGCGGCGCGTCAATTGGTACGGCAGCGTGTTGTTCGCCCCGGCGATCGGCCTGGTGCTGTTCGGTGTCAACCAGTCCCGGACCTGGAGCTGGAGCGACGGACGCACCGTCGGCACGATCGTCACCGGCCTTCTGCTGCTGGCGTTCTGGGCCTGGCGTGAGCTGCGCGCCGACCACCCGATGATCAACCTTCGGCTGTTCTCCGACCGGAAGCTCACCCTGACGATGCTGGCGACCGCCGTGCTCGCGATCGGTCCCATGGGCGCCACGGGCTTCCTCCTCCAGATCATCATGCAGACCCCGACCAGCGCACCCGTCGGACTCGGCCTGAGCGCGACCGACGCGGGGTGGGTCTCGTTCTGCATCGCCATCTTCGGCTTCCTGCTCTCGCCGGTCAGCGGCCGGATCTCCGCGCGTGCGGGCGCCCGTCAGGTCCTGGTCATCGGGAGCGTCTTCGGTGTGATCAACGCGGTCACGCTCGCGCTGCTCCACTCGACCCTCCTGGGCCTGATCATCTCCACGGTGTTCCTGACGGTCGCGACTTCGTTCATGCTGTCCTCGCTCCCGAACCTGATCATGGAGGTCATCCCCGCGGCCCACACCAGCGAGGCCACGGGCCTCAATGTGGTCGTCCGCACGGCCTTCTCAGGTGTGGGTACGTCGCTTGCGACGCTGTTCCTCAGCCTGTCCGTGGTGTCCGGCACACACTTCAGCACCCGCGGCGCGTACATGCAGGTGTTCGTACTCATCGGGGTCTGCTGCCTCGCGGCACTCGTCCTCGCGCTGCTCATCCGACCGGGCGCGAGCACGGCCACCGAGGCGCGCCCCGCGGTTCTGGCCTCCGACGCCTGATACGGCGGATCCCGTACCGGTCCGGCCTCGGGCGGGTACGGGATCCGAGCCGCGGCCTGCGGGCGACCCGAAGAAGGGCACGTACAAGGGCAACGAAGCCGTTGAACAGGCAAGGGAAGTACGTGGCGAACTGCCACAGATGCTCCGGCGACCGGCCCGCCAGAGCCACCTCCGCAACTCAGCGCGGAGAAAGTGCGGCGAAGGCTTCGCCCCACAGCGCCACGAGGTCGAGTTCGCCGTCCGACGCGGTCCAGGGGCCGAGGGAGGTGTTCAGGCAGTGCGGGGCAGCCGCCGCCCTCGCCGACAAGACCGTCATCGTCACGATGAACTACTACCCGGACCGCTTCGGCCACCTCGCCGAACTGAGGCGGGCGACGGACTGACGTCCAGCGAACTGGTGCAGCGGCACCTGGCCGACTCGCAGGTGGTCGAGGCATTCAACAACATCGACTTCGGGAGGCTGTTCAACTCGGCCGAACCCGCCGACGCGCCCGACCGCAGCGGCCTGCCCGTCGCCGGTGACGACGCGACCGCCGAGACGGGAGGCGCTGACGTGCGACTGGGGGTGAACATCGTCGGGTTCGACGGCTCGAAGGGGCCCGGTGCCCTGGGGCCGGAGCCGGCGGCGATCGGGGCCGCCGGAAGAAGACGCTGAAGCTGGTCGCTCAGTACGCCCGACGCCTGCGACCTCATCACCTTCACCCACACCGAGGCCGCGCTCGAACTGGACGTAATCCGACGTCACTGCGACCGCCTCGGCCGGGACTTCGCGGGGATCCGCAGGACCGCCATCTACGCGGGAGCCACCTCTGGACGTCTTCGCCCAAGAGGTGGCCCAGTACATGGCGTGCCGTATCGACGCCGTCATGGTGTCCCCGCCCGTCAGCGACGCACGGTCCGTGGATCCGAGTTCTCACCCACCGCCACCTCAGGGCCTCAGCGGTGGACCCAGCCGTAGTCGCACCAGAAGGTCTTGAGCTTGCTGACCGGCACACCCCACGTCTCGATGTAGGTGACGCCCTCGGGGCCCGCCGTCATCGTGTAGGGCGTGCCTGCCCGGCTGGTGAAGAAGCTGCCTGCCCCGACGCGCACGCTCTCCGGCTTCTCCGGTCCGCCGAATTCTATGAGGTATTCGCCTTTGAGGATGAGTACGGTCTCGTCGATGTTGTGACTGTGCCGCGGAACCATGAATCCCGGCACGACCCGCAGGGGATTGCGGTTGAAGACGGGAAGATCGATGGGTTTGGTGGTGACCCACATCGACTCGCCGAACGTCGCCGCGAAGTCCACCGGTGCGTCGGAAAGTGGCCGGCCGTCCTCCCACAGATATGACGGATTGTTCTGCTGGTCCAACGGCATCGGGATCCACCCGTCGGCGTCCACCAGGCTGTCCAGGGAAATTGACATGCAGGAAGGGTATTGCGAGCCTTCTGGGATCTGTCGCCGCATCATCCCGGTGAATGGAACACCCTCGTTCGATCCGGCACCGTTCCGCCCAGCGGGATCGCGTGTTGCCCGTGGTCGAGCGGACGGCGAATCCTGTGCTCGTGCCTATATTCTTCACGGATCTCACCGATCTCACCGATGACGACGGGTGGGAAACACTCCACTTCGACCAGGCTGATCCGAGCTTCTACTGGAACGACGGCGGCAAGTTCGAGGCCGCGCCGGTCGACATCGCCAGGACCTTCGACGGGGCGATGTGGGCTTCGGCGCGGATCGAACCCGCCTTCAAATGGCGGGGACGGCGTATACGGCCCGGCTTCACCCTGCCCAAACGACACCACAATCTGCCCCAGCTCCTCATCGTCGTCGACGGGGAGATCACGGTCGAGACCGAGGACGGCAAACGGACCGATCGCGTGGGTGCCGGCGGATTCTTCACCGCGGATGCCGGCACGCCCTACGTCCTTACCGCGGGTCTCCGAGGAGCGACGTACACGGAGTGCTGGGACGAGCCCATGTCGCTGGTCGAAACCACGTGGCATGACGACTCGCACTGGGTCCGCCGATGAGATCACGGTCAGTTCGCGTTGATCAGTTCCTTGTTACTGAGAGGATTTCATGAATGCCCATTCATTCGCTCGGCTATGTGCGGCTGGACTCGACCGACCTCGAAGCGTGGAAGACATTCGCGGGTGACTTCCTGGGCCTGATGCCGGTGGCCGGTGAGGAAGACGAGTCGCTGCGGTACCGGATGGACGACTATCCGGCCAGGATGGTCGTCTCCAGGGGCTCCGAGAGCAAGATGACCGCACTGGGTCTGGAGGTCCTGAACGAGCGCGACATGCGCCGGATCGCGGGCGAGGTGGCGAGCACCGGCATCAAGGTGGTGGAGGGGTCGGACGCGGAGAGCGACGAGCGGCGGGTCACCGGCTTCGTCCGCTTCGACGATCCTGGTGGCAACCCGATCGAGCTGTTCTACGGACCGATCCTGGACCACGTGCCGGTCCGGCTGCCCACCGTGAGCGCGTTCGTGACCGGCGACATGGGCATGGGCCACGCCATCGTCACCGGCGAGAACGGCCGGGCGCTGAAGGAGTTCTACACCGATGTGCTCGGCTTCTACGAGCGCAACACGATGGGTGGCCGTGATCGCACGGTGTGGTTCCTCAGCTCCAACGACCGTCACCACACCCTCGGTGTGACGTCGGCACCCGGACCGGGTCGGCTGATCCACCTCATGTTCGAAGCGGCCGGTCTGGATGACGTCGGGCTCGCGCTGGACCGGGCCGAGAAGCTGGGCGTCCCGCTGATGAACACGCTCGGCAAGCACACGAACGACCACATGGTCTCGTTCTATGTGTACTCGCCGGAGCGGTACGCGATCGAGTTCGGCTTCGACGGCCTCCGTGTCGAAGGCGAACAGCCGACCTATGAGATCACCGAAGGTGCCTTCTGGGGGCACAAGTTCACCCCTCCGCCGGCCTGATCAGGAGCGAGCAAGGAAGGGTTCCCCCCTCCCGTCACCGGTCGACCGGCAGGGGGGAACCCTTCCTTCTGCGTGTCGGCTACGAACGTGAGCCCGCCCACTCGGCGACCTGCCGCGCATATTCGCGGTACCCGTAAATCGCGTCGGACGCTATCGCTTCGATCGCCTCCGGCTCGCTGTCCAGGTGAAGTTGTACGAGAACGTGGTACGGGCCTTCTTCCGGCACAAGCGCGGTCGCGAGCCGCTGGTCGATCAGTCCCGCCTCTCGGGCCGCGCAGAACGAAGCGGCGGAGGTCTGCGGCACCTGCCCCAGAATCACCGCCGCGACATGCCGGTTGATCGCGAACGCCAGGTCGTCAAGGACCGCCAGCAACCGTTCGACTGCTGCCCCGGTCGCCGGGTTCTCCTCCAGGCGCGCGACACTGAGTCGTCCGGCCGATTCCAGTTGCCCTATCGACTTTCGCATCGTGATGAGCCGGTGCGCGATCGTCTCTTTGTCCAAGGCGACGCTTTTCGATGTGGTCACCTCGGCATCCTGACACGGTCTCCCCCGAATTCCTCCCTGGATTCCACCTGGCGGGACGCCCGGTGGAACTCGCTGGCGCCGGACGGGAGAGTTGTTGCGATCCGTCGTGGTGACGAACAGCAAATGACGTGCGGCGCCGCCGCCGGGAAAAGGATCACGAGATGCGATCATTCAGCGACCTCTTCCGCGATTTCATCCAACTCGGGTACGTGACCGACGACATCGACGCCGCGGCGTCGTACCTGGAGTCGAGCTTGGGGACCGTGGAGTGCGTCAGGCACTACAAGTCGTCACTGGGCGGCGGGCGCCCCCCGGCCGACGGTGAACCGGGGTCGTCCGATTTCGTGGTGGTGGACGGTGTCCCGGCCGACGAATGGGTCATCGACGTGGCCCTCGTCAACGCGGGAGCGACCAACATCGAAATCATCCGCCCGGTCGAGGGAGCGGTCGCCCTCTACCGTCGCGGCGTCCGGCCCGAAACGCCGGCGACGCTGCATCACGTGGCCTTTCGCGTAGAGGACTTCGACGAGGCATCGGCGCTTGTCGTGGGTGCCGGCAAGTCCTGGGCACAGTACGGGCGCAGTGGCCCCATTCGCTTCGGCTACGTCGACCTCAGGGCTGAGCTGGGCCACTTCGTCGAGATCATGGAGTACTCGGGCGAGGGCACGTCGCCATTCGCGTACCTCGAAGCGGCGTCGAACGCGAGCCAGGGCTGAACTGCCCCCACCCAGCGGGAAATCCACCTCACCGCAGTGGCCGTGGCCGTGGACGGTTGGTTCCGTTTAGTGGAATACCCGGTGGACGTCCCGGACCGCCCGGGGAAAAGTCTTTGCTGACACTGACAGCCGTGCAATTCCGAAGGGCGAGGGGCAAGGTCGATGAGTGACGCGGAAGAAGTACGGGTGTGGATCGATCAGAAACTCTGCACCGGTGACGGCTTGTGTGTGCAGGTGGCGCCCGACGTCTTCGAATTCGGCGGCGACGGGCTGGCCTATGTGAAGGAAGGAAACGAGGGGGATTTGCTGATGGCGGAGGGGGCCCAGGCCGATGTCTCGAACCGGTTGCGCCTCGACGTGATCGACGCCGCCGACGAGTGCCCCGGCAATTGCATCCATGTGGTGCGGCGCCTGGACGGGGCGGAGATAGCCGGCCCGGACGCGGGCTGAAGCACGTTCGCAGAAGAACGAATGGTGGAGGAGTGATTTTCGGTGTCTGTGGTGCTTGAACCCAGGCTACGTGGCAAAACACCCTGGTTCCAGGGGGATGTTCCCGCCGAACTGGTCCCCGAGAAGTACAGGCTCGACCGCGCTTTCGTACCAAAGGCGCGCTATCTCGATCCCGATTTCCTACGGCTCGAACTCGACAAGATGTTCAGGCGGACCTGGCTCATGGCCTGTCGTCTGGAGGAGCTTCCGGGCGTCGGCAACTTCGTCGAGTACGAGATCGGCTCGTACTCGATCCTGATCGTGCGGGAGTCCCGGGCGTCGGTCCGCGCGTACCACAACGCCTGCCGGCACCGTGGCACTCGCCTGGCCCGCGGCCGGGGCAGGGTGGGCTCGCTCATCTGCCCGTTCCACGGCTGGCGGTGGAACCTCGACGGCTCGATCCGGCTGGTGCTCGACCGCGAGGAGTTCGTGCCGAGGTCGGACGACGATCTGGGCCTGGTCGGTGTGCGGGCGGAGACTTGGGGCGGATTCGTCTTCATCAACATGGATCCCGACGCCGCGCCGCTGCTGGATTACCTCGACCCGATTCCGAGGATCTTCGAGCCGTTCCAGATGGAGAACATGCGGTATCGGTGGCTGAAGGGCGTGATCCTGCCCTGTAACTGGAAGACCGCGCTCGACGGATTCCTTGAGGCGTACCACGTTCTCGGGACACACCCGCAACTGCACCGGTTCGACAAGTCGAACACGAACATCGCCTCGATGCAGGAGCTGGAGAGCCGGGTGTGGGCGCCGACGACGGCCTATGAACGGCACGCGTACTACGCGTCCGTGGGGCGCAAGAAGGAGACCATCAGCGACGGCGCCGGTAAGGACCCGGCCCAGCGGGGCACCGACAGCGTCACCGACGAGCGCCTAGCGGTGGCACTGAGCGTGCAGTACATCGCCGACGACATGCGTGGCCTGGAGAACGAGCGGAGCCGGCGTGCGGCCGAGGCGCTCAAGACCGCGGAGGTTCCGGAGGGCATGAGCGCCGGTCAGTACTTCCTTGAGCTGTACAAGAACCTGTCGCTCGCGGAGGGCTACGACTGGAGGGAGATCACCCCCGAGCAGTGGGCGGAGGCCGGCACCGCGTGGAACGTGTTCCCGAACACCATCCTGCTGCCCAACCAGGGCTCGATGTTCATGTACCGGGCCCGTCCCCACGGCTTCGACCCGGACAGTTGTCTCTTCGAGATCGGCAGCCTGGACCTGATCCCGATGGCCGACTACGACAAGAAGCGTCAGTTCCAGCCGGAGTACTTCGAGAACTGGCGCGACGCCGACCTTGGTGAGGTCTTCAACCAGGATCTGGCCAATGCCCAGGAAGTCACGGTCGGCATGCACTCTCCGAGCTTCGACGGACACCGGCTCAGCGAGGAGCAGGAGATGACGATCTACAACCACCACCGGGTCGCGGACCGGTTCATCTGGAACGACTGATCGGGGCTCGCTTCCCGACGTTCGCCCCTGGGATCTCCGGACGAAGTACGACGCCGCACCTCGTCCGGAGACCTCCCCGCCATGACCTGCCTTTCACCTACTTTGCCGACCGCATTGGGGAGTTCGCTGTGCCTGGAAGCCAAGTTCAGCAATGGGACGAGATCTTCGACGTCGTGGTGGTGGGGAGCGGGGGCGGAGCGCTCACCTCGGCGTTGCTCGCGCGGGACGGCGGCGCGAGTGTCGTGGTCGTGGAGAAGGACGAGTACATCGGCGGTACCACCGCGGTCTCCGGCGGGGACATGTGGATCCCGAACAACCGCCACATCGCGGACAGGGACTCCCGTGAGGACGCGATCGCGTACATCCATCGCCTCTCCGACGGGCGGGAGGCCGATCCGTCGCTGGTCGAGGTCTACGTCGACACCGCCCCGGTGGCACTGGACTACCTGGAGACCCATACCGGGTACGCATGCGAGCCGCATCTGTCGCTGGACGACTACTACTCCGTGATCGGGGACCGGATTCCCGGTGTGCGGCACTTTCCGCGGTCGGTGTCGGTCAAGCCCTATCCGGCCGGCGCCGAACTGGGCGAGTTGGCGGAGCTGATCAACCGGGGTCCCTGGGTGCCGCCTGCCGAGGTCAGTTTCCCGGAGATGCGGCGCGGCGAGGTCGGCCCGGAGGAGTTGGCGAGGCGGCGGCGCGAGGGCTGGCGGGCCAAGGGCGGTGGTCTGATCGCCCCACTGCTGAAGGCGCTGGTGGATCGAGGTGTCGAAGTGCGGACACGTACCCCGGCGCTCCACCTGGTCACTGACGACGATTCGGCGGTGGTGGGCGTGGTCGTCGGCGACAGCGACGGCGGTCGGCGCCGGATCGGCGCGCGCCGGGGGGTCGTCCTGGCCTGCGGCGGTTTCGAGTGGAATCCGGAGATGGTCAAAACCTTCATCGGGTACGAGGTCAAGCCCATGACCCCGTGGTCGAACACCGGTGACGGTCACCTGATGGCGATGGAGGCCGGGGCCAAGCTGGGCTCGATGACCACCTTCTTCTCCTACGGCGTCGTGTACGACCCGTGGGAGAAGGGCCGGGACGGGAATCCGCTGCCGCAGATGATCATGGGCCTTGGCGCCGGCTCGATCATCGTCAACAAATCCGGCCGCCGCTTCATGCACGGCGGCTACACCTACAACGACTTCTCCCACCCTTTCGGCTTCTACGACCAGCGACTTCCCGGATTCGCGAACAAGCCTCCGGCCTGGGTGATTTTCGGTGCCCAGCACCTCGCGGAGGGAATCATGGGTGCCAAACCCGGAATCGAGATGAGCCTGACCGGTCCGGATGGCCGGCCGGCGCCGGACTGGCTGGCGGTGGCCGACTCCCTCGGCGAGCTGGCCGGGAAACTCGGCATCGAACCTTCCGCGCTCCAGGAAACGGTGGACCGCTACAACGAGTACGCCGAGACGGGCGAGGACCCGGACTGGGCCGATCCGCTCCAGACCCACGTCCTCACCGGGCCCGACACCGTAACCATCAAGCCCGTGGTGGGGCCGCCGTACGGGGCGATCCAGCAGTGGCCGGGGACGCTCGGCACCAATGGCGGCTGCCGGATCGACGCCGACGCGCGTGTCCTGGGCAACCGTGTCCCGGTGATCGACGGACTCTACGCGGTGGGTAATACGTCCGCCGCGGTCCTGGGCGCGACGTATCCCGGCGGGGGCGCCTGCATCGGTTCCAGCGTGACGATGGGGTATCGCGCCGGCCGCTACCTCGCCGGCCGGAAGCCTCGTGACCTCGGCTGATGGTGTGGTCATTGCCACTGAGAGGTGAAAGTCCGCAGGTGGCGACGCATGCGGTGCTGCGCGAGACCTTCGTCTCCGGCCAGGACGGCCTCAAGGATCGGCCTGTGGACATCGCCACCGCAGGTCGTTCCCGGTGCCCGCTCGCTCTCGCCGAAGCCCTGACTGGCCCAAAGCCTGGTGACGATACTGAGGAACAGGGTCAGTACGGTGTTCCCGCCGATCTCCGCGAGCTGCGAGTGGAATCCTTCGCCGATGTCTTCGCGCGCGAGCATGGCACGGAGCCGGGCGGCGGCCACGGGACCGCGTGCCGCTGCGGTGGCGGCCTGGACGCATCCCAGCTCCAGGGCTTCACGGACGACGAGCAGATGCTCGGGGCGCAGGCCCTGGTAGTTGAGGTAGAGACCGATCGTGTGGATGCTCGCTGTGGGATCGGGCGCCAGGACGACCAGTCCGCCGCCGTGGCCCCGGCGCATCTGCGCGACGCTGTGGTGCTCCAGGATGCGCACGGCCTCTCGGAGCATGGCGCGGCCGACCTGGTAGCGGGCCAGGAGGACGGGCTCCGATCCGAAGACTTCGCCGACCCGGTGGCCCTCGCCGACGATGTCGTCGTGGATGCGGCCCGCGAGAAGCTCCGCTCCCTTGCGTGCGGGGTCGCGGCCCGGCTGCGGATCGACGGGGCGAGTCAGCATGCGCTCCGATGACCAGCTACGGCTGTGGGTGAGCAGCCAGTCCTCGATCTCCGTGAGGTGCGCGACCATGCGGACCTGTGCGGAGGCGTCGTCGCCGGCGAGCATCGCGTCGACCACTTCGAGGTGCCGGGCCGGCGCGTGCACCCACGGTGCCGCGACCCCGGTCGACGGCGCGTCCTTGTACGTCAGCACGTACTGGCCGCTCAGCCGAGTCAGGACCTCCGTGAACAGCCGTAGCACCGTGTTGCCCGACAGTTCCCCCACCAGTACGTGGAAATCGGCGTCGACGGGCTGACAGGGACCGGCGGTCGCGCGCAGCCGGGCGATCTCCTCTTCGGTCACCGACTCCGTGGCCAGCCGGGCCGCGAGCGGTTCGAGCAGGAGGCGGGCGTGATGGAGGTCCCCGACGCTGGTGCCGACGTACTCCAGGTAGATGACCAGCGCACGGGTCGCCGGGGACGAGTCCGGCGCGCACACCACGAGCCCGCCGCCCGGACCGTGCCGCATCCGTGCGACCAGTTGGTGTTCCAGCAGCCGGATCGCCTCGCGCAGCACCGCGCGTGAGACCCCGAACCGCTCCCGCAGTTCGGTCTCCGAGCCGAGGAGCCGCCCGACCGGCCAGCCCTGCTGGATGATCTCGTTCTCCAGCTTCCTCGCGACCTGTGGCGCGAGGGTCTCCGGCGCCGCCGATTCCCGCTGCCCGCCCTCGGCGATGATCATCGGATCGGTCGTATCCCTTCTGTCGGGACGGGGATTGAGGGGAAAGCAGTCTACTTTCACCGCTGGGGCGGCTGGGAGTCCCCTTTGGGGCGGGGCTAAAGGCTGACCACGGGCTTGCTGTCGCGAAGGAGGTAGGAGAGGGCGACGTTCTCGAACTCGTCCTTGCGCTCGATCATCGCCCAGTGGCCGCAGTCGTAGAAGACGTGCAGTTCACACCGCTTGATGTAGCGCATCGCGACGAGTGAACTGTCGAGTGGCGTCACCCGGTCGTCGCGCCCGAAGGTGACCAGCGTCGGCGTCTGGATCTGTGTCAGCATCCCGATCGCCTCGGCTGCTCTGGCGGCCGGCTTTCCCATGGCGGCCAGCGACCGGCGGTTGAACAGCTTCCTGACGTCGGCGAGCGCTTCCGGCCTGATCGCCGTCCGCCAGCGCATTTCGACGAATTCGTCCGTAAGGATATTGGTGTCGTGGACCATGGATTCCATCCAGGCGACAAGCCGCTCACGGGTGGGGTCTTCGACGAACTGGACGAGCAGCTTGATTCCCTCCGGTGGTGACGGGCTGAAGAGCGGCAGCCCGATGCCCCCGATCGTGATGAGCCTGCTCACTCGGTCGGGATGGCCGGCCGCCAGGCGGGCGGCGATGGCCCCGCCCATCGAATTTCCCAGGACCGGGAGTTGGCCGATCCGCAGGCCGTCGAGGAAGTCGAGGACCGCGGGCAACGCGGCGGACATGGGGTCGCTGCCGGACGAATAGCTTGTGCCGAATCCCGGAAGATCGAGGACCAATGTCCTGAAGTGCTTGGCGAATACGGGAAGATTGTTTCCGAAGTTCGCCCACCCGCTGACTCCCGGTCCGGAACCGTGGAGCAGGAGCAGCGGCGGCCCGTCGCCGGCCTCGTGGTAATGCAGGGTTCCCCGCGATGTCTCCAGCGTTCTGCTGGTGCCGTCATACGTCAGTTCTGTCATCAGCGACCCGTCTCCTGTCCGGATTGAGCGTGCCATTCCTACGGAGTTGACACTCCCGGTTCGTGGCGGCCGTGTCGTGGCGGGATTCCGCTCGGTGGGATGCGACCTAGGAACGGGTGGCGCCCAAGGCTCCGAACTTAAAAGCGAGGTGGGCGTTCCAGATCGCGGTCGCGGTGTTGCGTACGGCTTCACTCGCCATGCCCCACCGCATCTGGCCGGCCGGCCCTGTGACGGAGACGGCTCCGATCGTGCGTCCTGATCGGCGGATCGGCGTGGCGACGCAGACGAACTCCTTGTAGGCCTCGCCCCGGTCGAATGCGATGCCTTCCCGGCGGATCTTGCCGAGTTCTCTGCGCAGAGCCGTGGGGTCGGTGAGGGTGTTCGCGGTCCTTTTCGGCATTCCCGCGGCGAGCACGGACCGGACGGCCTCTTCGTCGAACGCGATCATCGCCTTGCCCAGCGCGGTGCAGTAGGCGGGCTGGCGACCGCCGCGACGGGTCGGCAGCCGGATCGAGGTTCCGCCGATGCGTTCGAGGTACACGATCTCGGCCTGGTCGAGGACGGCGAGCTGTGCTGCCATCCCGGTCTTCGCCGCGAGCGTCTGGAGGTGTGCGAACGCCGCCTCCTGAAGCGCCTTCCCCTCGACGGCGAGGTTGCCCAGCTCGAACAGCCGCATCCCTACGCGATAGCCGTCGAGATGGCGCTCGATCCAGCCGACCTGACAGAGCTGCTCCGCCAGTCGGTGCAGGGTCGACTTGGGCAGGTGGGTGCGTTGGTGCAACTCGCTGAGTCTCAGTACCTCGTGACTCTCGTCGAACGCCTCCAGGACGGCCGCGACCCGGCCGAGAACGGTGCGCTCCGGGCCGCCGCGGTCATTTTTCGCGGCTTCGCTGTGCGTCTGCCGAGGTGAGCCCGGAGTCGCCGGCTTGACCGATGCAACGTTTGCCGAGTCAATCAACACGACTGCCGCCCTCCAGATCAGGACACTATTCCTATCCCTCGTTCACCGTTTTGCCAGGAGACTGGCTCTCATCTGCGCATCGGGCCTGAAATCTCCTGGAAATCAGTACGATGTAAGCAGGCTCACACTCGCTCTGTGGGGTGTCAAGAGTCGTGCCTGACACAACTGACGGGTGGCTGTGGGCGGGTGGGCTCCGGAGTCCTTCCGGTTCCGGTATCGCTCGCCGGGCAGTTCAGGCGGACTCGCTCGAATGGCCGGGGAACAGGGAGAGTGCGGGATCCAGGGCGACCGCGGCGTTGTTGACGGCGGTGGCGACCTCTCCGAAGCCGACGGACATCAGGCGGACCTTGCCGGGGTACGCGGTGACGTCGCCGGCGGCGTACACCCGGTCGACGGTGGTGCGCATCCGGGTGTCGACGACGATGGTCCGCCGCTCCAGCCGCAGCCCCCACTTGGCGAGCGGCCCGAGGTTGCTGAGGAAGCCGAGCGCGGCCACCACCGCGTCGACCTTCAGCACGCGGACCTCCTCATCGCCGTCGATCCGAAGGTGTGCCTCGCGTACGCGGTCGTCGCCGTGCAGCGCCTCCACCTGGGCGCCGGTCACGATCTCGGCGCCGCATCCGCGCACCTCCCGCACGCTCGCCGCATGCGCCCGGAACGCGCTGCGGCGGTGTACGAGTGTGACCGAGCGGGCGATCGGGCACAGGGCGAGCGACCAGTCGACCGCGCTGTCCCCGCCTCCGACCACCAGGACGTCCCGGTCCGCGTACACCGTCGGGTCGGCGACGAAGTAGCTCAGCCCACGGCCGAGGAACTCCTCTCCGGCCGGGAGCGCCCGCGGGGTGAACGTGCCCATCCCGGCGGTCAGCACCACCGCGCCGGCGTCGACGACGCCACCGTCGGAGAGGGTCACCTGCGGGCGCCCGTCCGGGGAGTGGGTGAGGCCGGTCGCCTGACGGCCGAGCAGGTAGGTCGGGCCGAACGCGTCGGCCTGCTGCTTGAGATCGGCGACGACGTCGCGACCACGGGCTCCGGGGACGGCCGCGATGTCACGGATCTCCTTCTCCGGATAGAGCGCGGTGATCTGGCCACCGCACTGCGGCAACGCGTCGACCACGACGGTCCGCAGCCCCCGGAAGCCGGCGCAGTAGGCGCCGTACAGTCCGACGGGTCCGGCACCGACGACAAGGATGTCTGTGATCACTGGCTCGGCCACGGGCCGACCTCCAAGGAACGGTGAAGTGTGTGGGTTCCCCCGCCTGGGCGGGGAGGGCATGCCGAAGGCCGGCGCTCATACGTTCGGGGACTCCGAAGGCCCTATGGAAGGGGCGGCTTTCCCGGTGCGTTCGGACACGGGAGGCGCCGCGTCGAGAACGAACTCCTGCACGTCCTGACCGGGACGTTCACGCAGCAGCGTCGCCCCGATCGCGGCGATGACGACCGCCAGCACGGCCGTGATCAACAGCCAGGTACGGAAGCCCGTCTCCCCGTACACCACGCCTCCCCCCGGAAACACCTTGGCGTGCGGAGCGAGCACCGCGAACATCACGACGGGTGTGACGGCCGAGAACCCGGTCTGACAGAGCTGGACGGTCCCGGCGGTCGAGCCCTGATCGTCGGCCGGCGTCGCCCGCATCACCAGATTCGGAACCGACGCGGTGACCAACCCGCCGGCGACGCCGACCACCGAGGCGGCGACGGCGAGTTCGAGGAAGCTGTCGTTGCGGTAGGCGAGCAGCAGGGTGGCGACCGGCCACGCGAGCAGGCCGAGGGTCAGGAACAGCCGGGGGTGCCTGCCGCGGGCGACCAGAAGGCCGACGACCATACCGGCCGCGACGGTCGCGACGGCCTGCGGAGTTCCGAGGGTGGCGTACCGGTAGGTGCTGTAGCCGAGCCCGTAGGTCCCCCCGGCCGCCCGCGGGGTCATCGCGAGCATCGGGACGACCTGGCTGATCGTGATCGAGATGCCGTAGCCGGTCGCGCCGCCGATCGCGACGAACAGCAGCGGCCTGCGGCGGAACAGGGCGAGATTGACGATCGGCTCGTCCGCGCGGTGCGCGCGCTGGTGGAAGAGCACCAGCAATATGGCGCCGCCCAGTACCAGGAGCAGCCCGGCCGTTGATGTCCAGCCCCATGCGTGGCCCATGCTCACGTAGAGCAGCACCGCGAGAACACCGGCGCTGAGCAGGGTGCCGCCGAGGACGTCCACGTGGGTGCTGCGGCGCAAGGGTGACTCGGCGGCGACCAGCCGGATCGCCACGCACAGCGCGAGGGTCCAGACGGTGTCGAACCAGAACATCCCCCGAAAGCCCGTGGCTTCGATGAGCTTGCCGACGAGCAGAGGTGTGAACACCGAGAAGAAGCCCAGCCCGGTGATCGCGACGGCGGAGGCGACGACCGCCTGCTTCGGCGGGTAGGTGTCCCGGATGAGGGAGGGGACCAGCGAGAGCGTTGCCAGGATGGGTCCTTGCAGCGCCCGTCCCACGAGCAGGACCCCGAAGCTCGGCGCCAGTGCGCAGAGCATGGCCCCGATGCCCGAGACCAGCATGGTGAGCAGCAGGATCCGTCTCTTCCCGTACAGGTCGGCGGCTTTCCCGAGCAGCGGGGCGGAGACGGCCCCCGCAAGGAAGTAGGCCGTGGTCAGCCAGCCGCCCTGGGTCGTCGGGAAGTCCTTGAGGATGCTCGGGAGCCCGATGGACACCATGGTCGCGCCGAGACCCAGCGCCTCAAGGACCAGGGCCATGAAGATCGTCGACCAGACGAGCCGGGGGGTCCAGCCCCGGTCCGCGGTGGAAGGTGCGCTCGGCGCTGTGCGGGGTGATTCCGTCATGGGAGCCCTCCGGCGGGATGGGGCGGGTCGCGTCGCCTGGGCGCCGCGTGCAGCCGCCGCGATGGTTGGGGATGTCGGCCCAGGTGCCCGGAGCGGTGCCCGGGGTGCGACGCCACTTCGTGCCTGCCGGAACGAGACCACAGCGACCGGTCGCCCACGTCGTGGACGTAACGGCCGCGCGAGGACTCAGGACTGCTGGCTCTGCAGGGTCAGCGCGATGTCGATGAGCATGTCTTCCTGCCCGCCCACGAGTTTGCGGCGGCCCGCCTCTACGAGGATGTCCCGGGTGTCGAGTCCGTAGCGGCGTGCTGCGTTCTCGGCATGCCTGAGGAAGCTGCCGTAGACGCCTGCGTAGCCGATCGTGAGGGTTTCCCGGTCGACGCGGACCGGGCGGTCCTGAAGGGGGCGTACGAGGTCGTCGGCCGCGTCCTCCAGCGGGAACAGGTCGCAGCCGGTCTTCCAGCCCTTGAGGTTGGCCACGGCCACGAACGGTTCGATGGGAGTGTTGCCGGCCGCCGCTCCTTGTCCGGCCAGCGAGGCGTCGACCCGGTACACGCCTTCCTCCACGGCGGCGACGGAGTTGGCGACGCCGAGGGAGAGGTTCTCGTGGGCATGGATGCCGATCTGGGTGTCCGCGCCGAGCACGTCACGGTAGGCGCGGACTCGTTCCCGTACGTCGTCCGAGGTGAGTCGGCCGGCCGAGTCGGTGACGTAGACGCAGCGCGCGCCGTAGGACTCCATCAGCCGGGCCTGGACGGCGAGTTCCGCCGGGGGCAGCATGTGGCTCATCATCAGAAAGCCCGAGACGTCCATGCCGAGTGCGCGCGCCTCGGCGATGTGCTGGGCGGCCACGTCCGCCTCCGTGCAGTGGGTGGCGATCCGCACCGAGCGCACTCCGAGTTCGTAGGCGCGGCGCAGTTCCGCCACCGTGCCCACTCCGGGCAGCAGCAGTGTGGTGATGACCGCTCGTGAGGCGTTGGCGACGGCGGCTTCGATCCACTGCCAGTCGGTGTGGCTGCCCGGACCGTAGTTGAGGCTCGCGCCGGCCAGTCCGTCGCCGTGGGCGATTTCGATCGCGGCGACACCGGCGCCGTCGAGCGCGGCGACGATCCTGCCGACCAGCTCGGGATCGATCCGGTGCCGGATGGCGTGCATACCGTCCCGGAGCGTCACGTCCTGTACGTAGATCTCGGTCATCGGGCCACCGCCTCGGAACGTTCGGCGATCCGTTCGGCGACGCGCATGGCGGCCGATGTCATGATGTCGAGATTGCCCGCGTAGGCCGGGAGGTAGTGGGCAGCGCCCTCGACCTCCAGGAACACCGACACCTTGGTGTCGACCGGCCCGGATCCCGCGGGCAGGAGGGTGCTCACCTCGTCCGGGTCGATCTCGGTGAACTGCACCTTCTGCACCAGGCGGTAGCCGGGCACATAGGTGGCCACCTCCGTCACCATCCGCTCGACGGAGTGGCGGATCTCGTCGTGGTCCGCGTTCCCCACGAGGCAGAAGACGGTGTCGCGCATGATGAGCGGTGGTTCGGCCGGGTTGAGGATGATGATCGCCTTGCCCCTGCGGGCTCCGCCCACCGTCTGTACGGCGCGCGCCGTGGTCTCGGTGAACTCGTCGATGTTCGCCCGGGTGCCGGGTCCCGCGGACCGTGAGGCGACGGAGGCGACGATCTCCGCGTACGGCACCCCGGTCACCCGGGACACGGCGGCGACGATCGGGATCGTGGCCTGTCCTCCGCAGGTCACCATGTTGATGTTCGGTGCGTCGAGGTGCTCGTCGAGGTTGACCGGCGGGATCACGAAGGGGCCGAGCGCCGCAGGGGTGAGGTCGACCAGTCGCCGCCCATGCCCTTCCAGCAGCCGGGCGTTGGCCATGTGAGCGGCGGCGCTGGTGGCGTCGAGCACGATCCGTACGTTCTCGAACTCCGGCATGCCCAGCAGGCCCTGGACTCCGTCGGAGGTGGTGGCCACGCCCATGCGGGCGGCGCGGGCGAGTCCGTCCGAGGCCGGGACGATACCCGCCATGGCGAGCACCTCCAACCGTGCCGAGGCACGTTTGATCTTGATCATCAGGTCGGTTCCGATGTTTCCGGACCCGACGATCGCCACGCCCGTGGGCTGTGTCATCACTCTCCCTTTCCTGAGAAGCGCGCGGTGAGGGTGCCGAGAGGGTCGATCCGCACCTCGAAGACGTCGCCGGGCCGCACCGGGACCATCGGCCCCAGCGCCCCCGACAGGACGAGGTCGCCCGCGCGGAGCGGCGCGCCGAACTCGATCGCGGTGGCCGCCAGCCAGCGCAGGGCGTTGAGCGGGTCGCCGAGACATGCCCGACCGGTCCCGCTGGAGACCACCTCGCCGTCGCGGCGCATCGTCATGACGGTGTCGGCGGGCTCGAACGCCTCAAGCGGCAGACCTTGTTCACCTATGACGAAGACTCCGGAGGAGGCGTTGTCGGCGACCGTGTCGGTGATGCAGATCTTCCAGTCGGTGATCCGGCTGTCCACGATCTCCACGGCCGGGTACGCCAGTTCGACCGCTTGGCGCAGACCGACGAGGTCGGCCTCGGCCGTCAGGTCGCGGCCCAGCAGGAAGGCCACCTCGGCCTCCGCCTGCGGCTGGAGCAGTCGTGCCATCGGGACCTCTTCGTGGTCCACGTAGAGCATGTCCGCGAACAGGACACCGAAGTCCGGTCGGTCGACGCCCACTTGGGACTGCACCGCTTCGGAGGTCAGGCCGATCTTCCGGCCGATGAGCCGGGCTCCGGCGGCCAGTCGGCGTTCGGTCACGGCCTGCTGGACCCGATAGGCGAGCGCGATGTCGGTGCGGCCGATGAGGTCCGTGAGCGGTTCGCACGACCGTCCGGTCACACGTGCCCGTTCCAGGCGGGCGATCGCCGCCTGCACGTCTGCTGCGGTCGACGTCATGGGCATCCTCCGGCAGAGTCGGGCCGCGTCCGCCCCGTCGCTCCGGCCCGGGAAAGGGCAGGAGCCGAACGGGCGGGCGGACGGGCCGTCGTGGGATCGCGGCCACCTTTCCCGACCGGCCACGCGTTCATCGTGCCGAGCCCGCTGCCCCTGCGGATGTCGGATTTCCACTGAGCGGGACAGCGCTGACCGGCCTCCGCCTGAGGCCGGGACGGTTCGCCGCCGACAGACCTCGTGAGACCGCGACGGCGATCCACTTGACCCGGAACTCGGGCTCATCGACGCGGATCCGGTAGCACGGACAGCACGCCGCACTGCGTTCGCCTGTGCGGTCCGAGGCGGTGTTCGGTGGCGTAGCGGCTGAGGAGGTGCCCGGCGGTGTCAGACCCACGGTGCCGGACCGGCGGTTCGCGGTAGGGACCGGCCCGCGAGATGGCCGCCGACCACGCCGACAAAGAACCCGCACCCGGCGCGCGAAGGCATCAAGGCGTACGCGGTGGAGAGAGGTTGTCTGCGGGTCCCCCACGCACCGGCCCAGCCGGACGGGCTGCCGCGCCTCCGTCGCACACGGCAGGGAAGGGGGAACAGGGACGAAGTACTCCTGTCGGCCGCCGGAGTTGAGGAGGCGAGTCGAGGTCGCGGGTGGCCTGGGCGCCGCCTTCGACCCGCACCGCGCCCGCATCCGCCCCGCCCGGCTGGTGACGGGCCTCGCCGAGACCCTGGTCCGGCTGGAGCTGTTCAGCGACCAGACCGACGCCTACCTGTACGGGCAGCGCGCCACCGACGGGCCGTATCGCCCTGGGCGGCCGGGGAGTGCCCGACCGGTTCGGTTGCCGCGTCGATCCCGGCGGCACAATCGGCACCCGGACAATCACCGCGCCAGCAGCGACCCTGTCCGCGCTGTTCCCGGCGGCTGTCGACGTCCCCGTCGCGCACACCTGGTGGAGCGTGCTCGCCGTACCCCGCGCCTGGTGCCCAACAGTCCGCCTCGGTCCGTCCACCGGCATCGGCTGGGCGGGTGGGTACGTGGGGCAGGGTGTGTCGGCCTCGCACCTCGCGGCCCGGACACTCACCGGCTTGGTGCTCGGCGAGGAGACCGAAGGGACCTGATTGCCCTGGATCGGCGACCGGCCCCAATTACGGGCACTTACCCAGCAGCCGTCGAGTCGAGGTGCACAGACTCAACCGGACGGTGCGACCGGGGACCACATACCGAACCACTGCTCGGCGCCGTACTCCTCGAACCGTTCCACCTCGGTGAACCCCAGCTTCGCCACGAGGCGCATCGCGCGGGTGTTGGCGGTCCGGGTGCAGAGCACCACCGGCTCACCGGGAAGTGCGTCGGCGAACCAGCCGAGTACCGCTGCGCACGCCTCGGCGGCGTACCCGCATCCCCACGCCTCCGGCAGGAACAGGTAACCGAGTTCGGCCTCCCCGGCATCCGGACGGACGTGACCCGGACGCTCCGCCCCACGCCGGTCGAGCGTGATCATGCCGATCATCGTTCCGTCGAGATCGATCACGAAAAGGCCGGGGCGCCGTCCGGGCACCTCGGGCACCGCGCGTTCGAGTTCATCGCGCGGTCGGGGGCCACCGATGTAGGTGCCCACCTCCGGCGATGCGAACAACGCGATGAACGCCGCGCGGTCGCGGGCCTCGGACTCCCGGAGCACGAGCCGTTCGGTCCTTGTCGGGGCAGGTGGCCAGGGCGCGGTTCCGAGTCCAGTCATGGCGGGCAACCTAGCGCACGCCCACCGGGACCTCATCGATACGGGCGGCGACCGGTCAGCGGGTGGCGAGGAGTTCGAGTGTGTCGATCACACGGTTCGAGAAACCCCACTCGTTGTCGTACCACCCGGCCACCTTGACGTGACGGCCGTCGACGCGGGTGAGGGCCGAGTCGAAGATCGCCGAGGCGGGATTGCCCGTGATGTCGGACGAGACGAGCGGGTCGTCCGAGTACTCAAGGATGCCGGCCAGCGGCCCCTCCGCCGCGGCGCGGTACGCCGCCAGGACGTCGTCGCGCGTGACGTCGCGGGCGACGCTCGTGTTGAGTTCGACGATCGAGCCCACCGGCACCGGTACGCGGATCGAGTCGCCCGACAGCTTGCCGTCGAGGTTCGGCAGCACCAGGCCGATCGCCTTGGCGGCACCGGTCGTGGTCGGCACGATGTTGACACCGGCGGCGCGGGCGCGACGGGCGTCGCGGTGCGGACCGTCCTGCAAGTTCTGCTCCTGCGTGTAGGCGTGCACCGTCGTCATGAACCCGTGCTCGATACCGGCGACTTCGTCGAGGACCGCGGCCAGCGGCGCGAGCGCGTTGGTGGTGCAGGAGGCGTTCGAGACGATCGTGTGCACGGCCGGGTCGTAGGCGTCGGTGTTGACCCCGAACGCCAGCGTGACATCGGCGCCGTCCGACGGCGCGCTGACGAGTACCTTCTTGGCGCCCGCGTCGAGGTGGGTCCGGGCGGCCTTGGCCGAGGTGAATCGGCCGGTGGCTTCCAGGACGATGTCGACGCCGAGTTCGGCCCACGGCAACCGCGCTGGTTCGCGCTCGGCCAGCACCGTGATCCGACGGCCGTCGACAACGAGGGTGTCCCCGTCGACGGTGACCGGGCGCCCGAGCCGGCCGGCCGTGCTGTCGTAGGCGAGGAGCCGGGCGAGAGTGGCCGGCTCCGTCAGGTCGTTCACGGCGACGATCTCCAGGGCGCTGTCGCGCTCCAGCAGTGCGCGCAGCACATTGCGTCCGATGCGGCCGAATCCGTTGATGGCGATGCGAGTGACGATGCGAGTCATGAGTGAGGTCCCTTCCTTCCCCACCAGGCTCGCCCGTGGCCGGCGCGGCCGACAGTGGCGGGATCGCCACGGTTCAAAAGGATCCCGCCACGCAGGATCCCGCCACGCCGTGCCGGAGGGAGGTCACTCGCCCCGGGTGAAGGTGCGCCGGTACTCGCTCGGAGTGGTGCCGAGGATGCGCTGGAAGTGCAGACGCAGGTTCGCTCCGGTACCGAGGCCGATGTCGGCGGCGATCTGCTCGATGCTGCGCTGCGAAAGCTCCAGCAGTTCACGGGCCAGGTCGATACGGGCGCGCATCACCCACTGCATCGGCGTGTAACCGGTCTCCTCGACGAAGCGCCGGGAGAACGTACGCGGCGAGACCCCCGCCTGCCGCGCCAGTATGTCGAGGGTGAGGGGCTCGCCGAGCCGGTGCAGCGCCCACTCGCGGGTGGCGGCGAACCGCTCACCGAGCGGCTCGGGGACGCTGCGCGGCACGTACTGGGCCTGGCCACCGCTGCGGTACGGGGCCGCGACCAGACGACGCGCCGCGTGGTTGGACGCGGCCACCCCGAGGTCACCGCGCAGGATGTGCAGGCACAGGTCGATACCGGAGGCGGCGCCGGCCGAGGTGAGCACGCTGCCCTCGTCGACGAACAGCACGTTCTCGTCGACCTGGACGAGCGGATGCCTGGCCACGAGTGCCCGCGTGTAGTGCCAGTGCGTCGTGGCGCGCCTCCCGTCGAGCAGGCCCGTGGCGGCGAGCGCGAAGGCCCCCGTCGAGATGGCGGCGAGCCGCGCGCCCCGGTCGTGCGCGGCGATCAGTGCCGCGACGACGGCCCGCGGCGGGTCGTCGCGGTCCGGGAACCGGTAGCCGGGGACGAAGACGATGTCGGCCCACGCGAGCGCGTCGAGGCCATGGGCGACGTGGTACGCGAGGCCGTCGCCGCCGGTCACGAGACCGGGTGTCGCCCCGCACACCCGTACCTCGTACGGCATGCTCGCGCGAGTCGTGAAGACCTGCGCGGGAATTCCGACATCGAGCGGCTTCGCACCTTCGAGCACGAGGACGGCTACGCGATGCAGACGGGGTGCGGACACGGGGAGAGGTTACGTGGGGGCGCGGACTCCGACACACCCACCGCGCGGACCGGGCAGCCGACACACCGGCCGGAGCGTCATCCACGTGGCGGCTTCCTTGTCAGCGAACCTGGTCGCCCTTCGGCCCGATGCCTTTGATCCTGGTCGGGGTTCCGTCCGGGGCGAACGAGTGGTGGAAGGTGAAGGCGTGCGGCGCGGAGCCGTGGTCGTGGAGGTGTTCCAGCCGGGAAACCCCGTCCTGCCAGGTGGGTATCTCGCCGTCGGAGACCCACCAGAACACGTAACCCGGGTGCCCGGTCCTCTCGAACCAGTCGTGACGCCTGCTCAGCGCCTCACGGTGGAGACCGGTGTAGATGGCGTCGAAGGCGGGGTGCAGGTCGGTCCAGAGTGAGAGGGTCGCGGCCAGGGCGATGGTTTCCGCGGTGCGGCCTTTCCCGTACCAGGCCGGAACGGCGAACTCTCCCCATTCACCCCAGTCCGAGTCGAAATCCGTCCGTGCGCCCAGGCTGCGATCCACCGCTTCAGCACGAGCGATGTATCCGGCGTTCCGGCCGATCTCCCGGTAGGCGGCCTCACCGCTCTCGTGGAACTCGCGCGTAAGAGGTGAGGGATCGGTGAGGGGTGACTTCAGGACGCCGAATGTGTACAGAGCAAGAGGGGGCATGCGTCTCTCCCTGGTCGGTGCGACCGTGGGCGATCGCCGAAGACCAGGTGAAGGTAGCTGCCCCTGCGGGCCCTGTCGAAGTTGCGTTTTCCCTGCCCACGTGGCCCTCAGCCGCCGCCCCCGGTGTTCACCTCCACCACGCAGTGCCGCAGTTGGTAGCTGGCGATGGGGTCGATGAAGCCGACCGTCGGCGGGCTCGCCATCCGGATACCGGGCAGGTCGAACAGTCGGCTGAGGAAGACGTCCGTCTCCAGAAGCGCGATGTGGAGCCCGGGGCACTTGTGGGGGCCGTCGCCGAAGGCCAGGCCCGGTGTCGCGGCGTCCTTCATGGTGCGCCCCGGGCGCAGACAGCGCGGCTGTGCGCCGACGGTTCGTTCGTCGACGTTGGTGTGATCGACGAGGATGTCGATCCGGTCGCCGACCGGGACGGTGAGATTCCCGCCGTCGGCGCCGGGCAGGTCGAGCGGTTCGGTGGTACGGCGGCTGAGGAGACCCACGACCGGTTCGAGCCGCAGGATCTCTCCGAGGACCGCGAGCCTGCCCGGCTCGTCCGCCGCCCGGTAGTGCGCCAGCAGATCGGCGTCGGAGAACAGGTGCCAGGCCGCGGCGCTGATGAATTCACGGGTGGTGACCATGCCCGCCGCCGCGAAGGTGAGGCACTCTCCGAGGATCTCCGTCGCCGAACAGCCGTCGTCGATGAGGTGGGAGATGAGATCGTCGCGCCGGGTGCGGCGGCGGGCCCGGACGGCGGGGCGCACATCGCCGACGTACATCCGTAACCAGTTGGTGTTCTGCCGCAGTGTCCAGTAGATGCCGTGCAGACTCGTCAGCCCCGGCGTGCCGAACCGCTCCGGGAAGAAGCGCTCCAGCCGTTCCTTGATGCCGGGCCTGCTGTCCGTCAGGCCGATGACCGCGCAGGCCACCTCGATCGCGAGATCGAAGCTGAGGTCGGACAGCCGGGCGCGGCCGTCGGCCCGGAGCCGGTCGATCTGGGCCTGTGCGACGCGGACCATGACCTCGCGGTAGTGCTCGTCGACGCGGCGCGGGGTGAAGAACCGCGCGGTCTGGCGGCGGTGTTCGCGATGCTCGGGGCCGTCCCGGTAGAGGACGGGTCGCCGGATGTTCTTCGGCAGCTTCGACACCGTCTCGATCCCGAGCCCGGCCTGCACGGTCGACGTACTGCGCAGCACGGCCCGCGCCTCGTCGTACCCGCGTACCTCCCACACCCCGTCGTCGCCCCGCGCGACGGGACACTCCGACGCGGTCCCGCCACGCTCGATCCTGCGGAATCCGAACCCCTTGCCGGACCCGGCTTCCGTACCTGACTCCTCGCCCACGAGCGGCACCTCCCTCTCCCCTGACCATGCCGAGCGTCTGCGCACCCGGACTCCGCGTCCTGGCTGACGGCCCACTCCCGCCGGTCACGGGGTGGTGCGGTGGGCCGCCGTGCCGGATTGGCTCCTTCCCGCTGCGACGGCGTGGGAAGCGTGAATCAGGGGGCGTACGGTGAACCGGCGGGCGCACCGGGCCGCCCGAGGGCTCGTCGCGACGAGGGCAAGTCGGGTGCGACGGCCGACGTGGCGTGCCGGTCCGTCCTCAGCCCCTGCGGTGGGAGCGCTGTGTGCGCTGCGTTGTCGGGTCGCGTACGACGTGTTGAGTGCGGCGGCATAGTCGGCATCACGCCAATTCACCTTGGTGCCGGTGGGCTCAAGCCGCCATGTTCCCTTGCCGTCGCGGTGGATGCGCTCGCCGTGGCGATCCAGCGCGGCGACCAATCCCGACTCAGGTGCGGCGATGCACCCTCGGTTCAGAGGTGGTGGTGGTGTTCGCCGCCGTCGTGGTGCGTGCGGGTCCTGGAGCGGAATGTGCGGCGGTAGGTGTCCGGGGGCACGCCGACCGTGCGGTTGAAGTGCCGTCGCAGTGTCGTGGCGGTGCCCATGCCGGTAGCCGTCGCGATGGTGTCGACACCGTCGTCGGTGGTTTCCAGCAACTCCTGCGCGTGCCGGATCCGCTGTGCCAGCAGCCATTGCAGCGGAGTGGTACCCGTCGCGGCCCTGAAGTGACGGCCCAGGTGGCGTGAACTCATCCGCGCCTGACGTGCGAGGTCCTCCACGGTCAGCGGCTGGTCGAGCCGCTGGAGGACCCAGGAGAGCAGTCCGGCGAGGGGGTGGCTGTCCGGGGCGGGTACCGGGGTGGTGACGAACTGGGCCTGACCGCCCTCCCGGTGCGGCGGCACGACCAGGCGGCGGGCGGCGACATTGGCGACGGACGAGCCGTGGTCAAGGCGGACCAGGTGCAGGCACAGGTCCATGGCTGCGGCCTTCCCTGCGGAGGTGAGGACGCTGCCGTTGTCCACGTAGAGGACGTCCGGGTCCACCGTCACACGGGGGTAGCGGGCGGCGAGGGCCTCCGTGTGCGCCCAGTGGGTGGTCGCGCGGAGCCCGTCCAGCAGGCCGGCGGCGGCCAGCACGAACGCGCCCGTGCACAGGGAGGCCACGCGTACGCCTGCCTCGTGGGCCGCGCGCACCGCGTCGACCAGTTCGGTGGGCGGCTCCTCGTCGATGTCGGCCCAGCCGGGGACGATCACGGTGTCGGCGCGCGGGAGTTGGTCGAGGCCGTGGTCGGGCTCCAGCCCGAACCGGCCCGCCCGCACGGCGCCCGGCCCGCAGACGACCACGTCGTACCAGGGGCCCGCCACGCCGTCCGGGGCGGAGCCGAAGACCTCGTACGCCAAGGACAGTTCGAAGTGCAGCATTCCGTCGGTGACGGCCAGCGCGACTGTGTTCACGTCCGGAATTGTACGGGTCATGGCGTTCCGGACACTCGTGCGGGGTGCCCGGCCCCCGTCAGGATGAGCGTGCCGGATCTGAGCGGAACGGGATTCGAGCGGAACGGATCCGAGCGGATCTTGAGCGGAACATTCGAGCGAAGGAAGCATCCATGACGGCGGGACCCATGGTCACGGTCACGGTGTACGGCGCGTACGGGCACACCGGGCGTTTTGTGGTGGCACAGCTTCGGGAACGCGGGTTCGTCCCGGTCCTCTCCGGTCGCGACGCCGGAAAGCTCAAGATGCTGGCGGCGGCATCGGGATCCGAGTCGGACGTGCGTCCGGCGGCGGTCGGTGACCCTGCCTCGCTCGACCGCGCGCTGGCCGGCGCGGCGGCCGTGATCAACTGCGCCGGCCCCTTCGCCGTGACGGCCGCACCCGTGATCGAGGCGGCACTGCGCGCAGAGATCCCGTATGTGGATGTGGCCGCCGAGATCGAGGCCAACTCGGACACGTTCACACACTTCACGGACCGGGCCCGCGCCGCGGGAACGCCCATCGTTCCCGCGATGGCCTTCTACGGGGGCCTCGGCGACCTGTTGACCACCGCCGCGATGGGCGACTGGACGGAGGCCGACGAAGCACACATCGCCTACGGGCTGAGCAGTTGGCACCCCACCGCCGGGACACGGGCCGCAGGCGCGGTCTCCCGGCAACGGCGAGACGGCCAAGGCATCCGCTACACCAAGGGGCGCCTCGAATATCACCAGGACGTCCCGCAGACCCTGCAATGGCCCTTCCCCGATCCGATGGGTCCCCGGGACGTCATCGCGGAGTTCACGATGGCCGACGTCGTCACCGTCCCCAGCCACCTGCCCATCCCCGAAGTACGCACCTACATGGCCGTCGAGGCGGCCAGGGACCTGTCCGCGTCCGACACCCCCGCGCCGACCCCGGCCGACGCACACGGGCGATCCGCACAGACCTTCCTCGTCGACGCCGTCGTACGCTCCCACGGCCGTGAACGCCGCGCCGTCGCGACAGGCCGCGACATCTACGCCGTCACCGCGCCCCTCGCAGTCGAAGCGACCGACCGCATCCTCACCGGACGGACCAGAACGACCGGAGTCGCCTCCGCCGGCGACATCTTCGACGCGCCCGACTTCCTCCGCGCGCTCTCCCCGCACATCACCTTCCACCTGCACCCGCAGCGGACGGACCACACACCCGCCACCCCCAGTGCCGTCCCCACACACTGAACCCGCCCGCCGACACACCACCAAAGCCCGCCAACAACCGCCCGGTCGCCGGTCGGTCCCGGGCCGGAGTCAGCGGCGCCGCTGTGCGGTACGTTGCTGGTCATGCTCACGACGCGCCTCGATCTTGCCCGGATCCGCGCGGCCCGCCGCGGTATCGACCCGGTCTTTCTGGACAGTCCGCTGTACCAGTGCGATGCGTTGGGGAGCGCGCTCGGCTGCACGGTGAGTGTCAAGCTGGAGACGGCGAACCCGGTGCGCAGCTTCAAGGCTCGCGGCACCGAACTTGTCGCCGGTCTGCTGGCCGGCCAGGGCCGCACAGCCGTGGTGTGCGCCAGCGCCGGCAACCTCGGCCAGGCGCTCGGTTGGTCCGGTCGCCGCCGTGGCCTCGACGTGACGGTCGTGGCATCACGCGCTGCCCCGGCTGCCAAGCTCGATCGGATCCAGGCGCTGGGCGCCGAGTTGGAGCTGGTCGACGGCGACTTCGAGATGGCCCGTGAACGGGCCGTCAGCATCGCGCGACAGCGCGGCGTCCGGCTGGTCGAGGACAGTCTCGACATCGAGACCTGCGAGGGCGCGGCGACGATCGGCCTGGAACTGGCGAGCGGGGCATCCTCCTTCGACGCGGTCCTGATCGCCCTGGGGGGCGGGGCGATGGCGACCGGCGTGGGGTACGTCCTCAAGACTCTGTCGCCACATGTCGAGGTGATCTGTGTCCAGCCTCTCGGCGCACCCGCGATGACCCGCTCCTGGCAGCAGCGACGGGTCGTCACCACCGACTCGACGGACACCATCGCCGACGGCGTCGCCGGCCGGTACCCCATCCCCGAGGTCCTGGACGACCTCCTCACCGTGGCCGACGACGCCGTCCTGGTCCACGAGGCGTCCATCATCATGGGCATGCGCATGCTCCTGGAGCATGCGGGCCTGGTCGTCGAACCCTCAGCGGCTCTCGGCGTCGCGGCCATCCTGGAAGACCGCGACCGCTTCGCCGGCCGCCACGTGGCGACCATCATCTGTGGCAGCAACGTCGACCTGGGCGCCTACCAGCGCTGGGTTCGCACGTGAGCTGGTTGGCCGAGCGGTTCCCGGCTTGAGGGCTCCATGTGCTCACCGGAGGGTGCGGTCTACGGTGATCCCATGGATGTCGGGTCGGTGCTGATCGCGGTGACTGGTGTGGCGGGGACACTCGGGGGTGCGTTGCTCACCCAGCGGGGTGCCGACCGGGCGAAGAGGCGCGAGTTGGAGATGGCTCAGGCGATCCAGGAGGCCCGCGAGAACCGTGAGCTGCGACGGAGCTGCTATGCGGAACTGCACCGGGATGCACGGCAGTTCGCCACGGCCCTCAGTCGCCACCTGTACGTCATACGAGACCGTGCGCCCGGGGACGAGGACATCCGGGCGCTCGAAGAAACCAAGGACACCTACCGCAACCGCTGGTCGGAGGCCCTGATGATCGCCCCCGACGCTGTGACTGCTCCGGCTCACGAGATGAACGAGACGCTGACCCGGGTTCACGGACAGGTCAAGCGCCTGGAACAGGGGAATCCGCGACCCGACGAAACCCTGCGATCAGCCGCTGAGGCGCAACAGACGCTCTGGCCCCTTGTCAACGCCATGAGAGAGGCGATGCGTCGTGATCTGGGCGTCGCCGGGGAGACCGGGCACGAAGCCTCCCGCTTGCCCCGGTCCACCCCCGCCGGCGACGCCACGGTCTTGAGCCGGGACTTCATGGAAACGAGCGAGCGTCCCCACTCCTAAGGGACGCCCCGCACTTGATCACACCTCGGCGCAGACCCTAGCCCGAGGAGGTCGTAGCCCTCCATGCCGCGGTGACGCACCCTTCCTCCCAGTGCCACCATTCCTCGGCTTCGCCGTGCACCAACAACTCGCGGATCTTGGACAGTTCCGCCGTCGGCGGGATGCCCAGTGCGACCATCTGGTACTGCTCGATGCCCTCGCCTGTCGTGCCGAGCCGGTGGAAGGTGTCCAGCACCGTCTGCCGGGCTGCCACCGAACCACCGTCCTTCAGCACGATCAACCGGATGGTGCAGTTGTCCGACGCACGAACGGTCTCACCGGCCCACCACAAGCCCTCGTCGTCGACCTCGACTCTGACGATGTCATCGTTCGCGACCCCACGGACGAACCACGGGGTGTTGGCCAAGCGGACGGTCCCATCGCCCAGGTCCACGGCCCACAAGCTTTCGACTGACACGGGGGGCCAACCATCCTCGTCCACGTCCATTCGAAAGTGGACCTTCACGTGGGCGCCCGCCATCACCGACCACCGGCACTGGCTTCGCACACAGGGTGCGGTTGGTTGAACGACACGGTTACTCCGGATCAGTGTCTTCGTTGAAGTTGCCGAGATGCACAGGCCGTCGGTCAAGGCCAACGCTTGCCAGCACATCGGGCAGGAGAACAGCCATCTTCTTCGGTCGGACGGTCTCCGCGGTCATGGCCAGTTGCGCTGTCGACCACCAGCGATGCCCGTAACGAGCCTCCTCCGTACGGACGTTCATTGCGCGAACCTCGTCGGCCGCGACGCGGACAAGACGGTACTCCTCATACTGGTCAAAGACTTGGCCGTCGACGCTGAAGATCGCTTGCCGGGTCCAGGCAACGGGACCCAGCCGCTCGACAGGAAGAGACAGTTCCGTCTCCTCCCAGATCTCCCTCACAGCAGCCTGAGGGTAGTCCTCGTCCTGCTCGACGCCACCACCGACGGTGAACCACCACCTCGCCCCGGACCGACGTGGATCACGGCCGCACAGCAGGAGCAGACGATCGTTCTCATCCACCAGGAGAACCCGCGAAGTCCACCGTTCTGTCAGCGCCATGAACGCTGATGCTATCCGCAGCATCCGGCAGCCTGACCGGTCTCGGAGTGTGAACCAGAGGGGCGGGGGCGCAAGTACCGGGCGGACAGCAGCTCATGTCAGGGTGACGTCCATGCCGCCCCTCGCCAGGGCCTCAAGGACCCCGGCGAACAGGTCGTAGGGCCGGCCCTCCGGTGTCAGGGCTTGGGACAGGTGCTCGCGTGCGATCGTGGCGTCTCGCCAGAGCAGAGTGGCGGGGGCGGTGTAACCGAAGGTGCCGCGCAGGCAGTCGTCGAGGGCGGCGAGGCAGCCGCCGAAGTAGCCCCCCGGCCCGTTGACCGCCTCGCCGAGCGCCAAGTAGAGGGCTGGTTCGTCGGTGATGTGCCGGCCGTCGAGTTCGTAGGCGTGTCCGGTCGGCCGGTCGCGGTGGGAGCGTCGGCAGCCCCGCTCTCGGACGAGGTCATGCCAGGCACCGCGGCGGCGGGTATCGAGGCCAACCCAAGCGTTCACGGCGTCGGGCGGCCCTGCGAGCCAGCGTTCCCAGATGGGCCGGGCGTATTCGGGGACGGGTGTGAAGTTGCCCGTGTGCAGCTCCAGGTCGATCAGGTCCGCCCCGAGAGAGGACGGACGCCAGTCGCTGATTGTGGGCCACAGCAGCAGATCAGTGAGCAACTCCCCCTGGCTGTCCCGTATCTCCAGGGCGGCCTCTTCCAGGTTCAGTGCCCGCCGGGTGCCCTTCATCAGGGCCGTCCTCAGATGATCACTCGGCGCGAGCCCCCGCAGAACGAGCGGCGGTGACACCTGCTCGGGCGGCAGGACGCGGGTGATTTCCCGACAGAAGCCCAGCCGGCGCTGCCCGTCGTGCAAGCGAACGCGCCCCCTGTACCCCTCGGGCGGACCCTCGTAGTCGTCCAGGCCCGTCAGCAACAGACTGTCCGTCCCGGAGAGCTGCCCCAGACTCTCCGCGTCTTCCAGCAGCCAGGCGTCAAGTGCCTCGTCGTCCGGCACCAGCCACACCCGGCTGCCCACCCAAGCAGGCACACCGCCGGTCTTCTCCGGAACCCAGCCGAACAGCTCGTACGTGCCACGCTCGGACTCTCCGAACAGTCCCTCCGCCTCGGCGCAGACGCCCCAGACATGGCCGTGCCCCGTGCCGGTCAGCGTGTACCGCACGCTCCCGCGTTCCCTCACGTCCTCATGCACAGCGGACATCATGCCCCGACGTTCACGACAGCGCCGGGATTTTCTGCGGGCAGCGGGCCGCAGACCGGGTCCCTGGTTACCGAGTACGTGGCCCGGACGAAGCCCCGAACGGCCCCATCCGGGCCACGTACCGCTGCCGGCCGCCACCGGAGATACCGACAGACGGTTCGGCGTTCCCTCTACGCCGGAGTGGGGGGCTGTCCCGGGCCGTCTCCAGGGGTGTCGGGGTCGGGTTTCCCGATCTCGGTGTCGGACAGATCCAGTCCGATGGTGAAGTCGGCGCGGTAACCCGCCCTTGTGCGGCGGGGCTTGAGCAGCAGCTCTTCACCGCCGACGGCGTAGAACCGGTCGGTGGCGTTGGTGGTGTCCGGCATCCCCTTCTCCGCGTACGGCGCGCCGGTCAGGTAAGCGGCCTTCACCTCTTCCGGGAAGTAGAGCTGAGAGGTGAACTCGTACGGGTTGCCATCGGTGCCGACCGTACGGATCTTCACGTGGATATGGACGGTCCGGCCCTCGTACCAGCCGGGCAGGATGGTGACAAACCTGGCCCAACCCGCGCGGTCGCTCGTTTGGTAACCGCGCAGGAACTTCCTCCCGGCGGTGCCTTCCGCGGCCACGTCGGAGTAGAGGCCGAGGGCGTCGCACTGCCAGATGTCGACCACCGCGTCCTTGAGCGGACGGCAGCCCCGCGAGCCGATCTGCAGGACTCCGAGGTTCAGCGCGAGCGCAGTGCCGGCGGCGACGGAGCCGTCGGAGGGATCAGGGCGGATGTCCGACCGGTTGAGCTTTTCGTCGACGAAGTACGGGCCTTCGGTCTGCTCGGGCCTGGCTATGCAGTCGATTGTGCGGGCACTTCCGCCGGGACCGGAGGACGAGGTGGGTGTGGCCTCAGCGGCTGCGCCCGCCGAGCCGCCCACCGTCAGCGCGGCCCCGGCCGCACCGAGCAGGGTCAACGCCTGCCGCCTGCCCAGCACGCGCCCTACGGGTTCATCATCGGAATGCATGAATCTCCTCGTTGAGATCAACCATTGTGGAAGCTCAGCCCGGAGCGTAGCGACGCATTCTATGAATTCCTTCTGAAGCATCCTTGAAGGACCGTTCAACCCTCTGGATCAAGCCATATTTGGCATTTTGGCGAAGGCGCGCCATTCCGTCTCCTACGGGCTCGTAATAGGTTCTTGAGGCGGACTTGCTCAAGCGCCTCCAGCAAACGAGGCTGCGGGCGAAGGATACGAATGCGTCGTGAAGGGGGGGTGGCCGAAAGGGCGTCAGCGCTCCTCAGGTCGGCCCTGAGCGGTCTTGTGCCACCGCAAGAAGAATGCATATCGGGTCACAGCGGATTTGATTCCGGCAGCGTTCGGGGTCATGCCGTTTCCCGATGAGCACAGGCCGGTTGTCGTTGTCGAGTACCGGCCGCAGTGGCCGGAGGAGTTCGTTGAGCTTGCCTCACGCCTGCGGGGCGCGCTGGGCGAACTCGCGGTCGCGATCGATCACATCGGATCCACCTCGGTTCCGGGGCTGCCCGCCAAGGACTGCATCGATGTGCAGATGCGGGTGCGATCGATCGATGAGGTACGGACGGTTCCCCTGCTTGCCGCGATCGGTTTCCGCTGTCGGCCCGAGTCCTGGAACCGCTCCGAGATCTCTGGCGGCAGACGGTGCAGCAAACTCGTCTTCGCCCCACCAGTGGGGGCTCGCTCCTGCAACGTCCATGTCCGACTTGGCTGTTTACGGGCAGATCAAGGCTCCCGCCACCGAGGTCCTGATGGCCGCGGCCGAACGGTGGGCGACCGAAACTGGCTGGACCGTCGCGTAAATGGCTTCGTTCGCGCTCAGCGGGTCCGTACCCAGTACGAATGGGCCGCGGTGGTCAGCGCGAGTCCATAGCCGGCGAAGGCCACCATGCCGATCCAGGCGACCTGGAGAGCGTCGCCCGAGGAGGGGAAGTCGCCTTGGCGCATGGTGACCGCGCCCGCCGCGGCCAGGGCCGAGTAGCCGATCCCGAACACGCCGTACGGGGCGAGGGTGGCGGCGCCGAGCAGGGCCGGGGCCAGCGGAAGCCAGCGCGGGACGCGACGGCCGCGCAGGGGCAACGTCCAGTGGGGGAAGACCTGCCCCCAGGGACGGACCAGCCCCCACAGCAGGAACACGCCGAGCACAGCGAGCAGCACGGTGGCGTCCAGCCCCCAGGACTCCAGGGTGAGCCAGAGGTCCGAGGCCCCGTTGCGCCGGGAGACCGCCCGCATCTCCGCGCCGGACATCCCGGCGAAAGTGCCGCCGGACACCCAGATCAGTTTCATCCCGGCGTAGGGCAGGAAGGCCGCCGTCCCGATCCAGGCGGCGAGTTGAACCCGCCCAGGTGCGGCCGACGGTTCCCGCACCCGGGCGCCATCGGCCTGTCGGTGCCCGGACCGGGCGGTGGCCGCGAGCAGCAGCATTCCCGCCGCGGCCAGTGCGTGGTTCGCCGCCGCCCAACTGTCCACTCCCCGACCGAACATGAGCGTGATCACGTCCATCAGCAGGCCGAAGGCGAATATCCCGGCGAACGCACATAGCAGCCAGAGCAGTCCGCGCAGTGCGGGCAGCAGTGCGGGCAGCAGTCCGTACCGCAGTGTCGCCCCGCAGGACAGCACCGTCAGAACTCCCACCGCCACGGCTGCCCATCCCAGCGAGGCGGGTCCCGGGTCTCCACCGTGGTGGAACAGGGGGATCCCGCTCACCGCACAGGTCAGGCCGAAGCCGCAATAGACCACTCCCCACCCCACCGCCAACCAACTTGCCAAGCGCGGCTGCTGACACTGCCCCCGCATGAGCGATGACGTCCTCGATCTCCGTACAACAACGGTCATGCGCCGAATGTCACATCCACGACGGCAACCCGGCATCGGCCCCATGAACCATCTGCCCTAGACGAGTCATTCCGAATGCTGACGGTGTGTCTGGGAACGCAGACAGGGCGTCCAAGATCGTTGTGTGACGAACAACCTGGACGCCCTGC